>NZ_JACHYY010000002.1:0-919600 GCF_014193155.1 Rhizobium sp. BK098
GCCACCAGATACGATAAGACCCAAAAATCATTCTCGGCATTCCTCGCTTTGGCCGCAGCCAAAATATGGCTGCCATACTTTGTCAACAGGGCCTAAGACAGCAACGATAAATGCCAATATCGGGTCAATTCCTTTGGCCGCATTCAGCCGATAAGTCCCAGCCCCTCTCCTCGTGCGCGAGGAGAGAAAGTTTACCGCTTCATCACAAAAAAAGCCCCGCCGCGAACGGCAGGGCTCAAGTTCAGTCGGGAAGAGAACCGATTACTCGGCGCTGTCTTCAGCAGCCTTCTTCTTCGGAGCAGCCTTCTTCTTAGGAGCCGCAGCTTCTTCGCCTTCAGCGGCAGCTTCGGTTGCTTCAGCCTTGGCAGCAGCCTTCTTCTTCGGAGCTGCCTTCTTGGCAGCCGGCTTGTCTTCTTCTTCGTCGTCAGCCAGCAGCGCTTCCTTGGAAACGGTCTTGTCGGTGACGTTAACCTCGGTCAGCAGATGGTCGATGACCTTTTCTTCGAAGATCGGGGCGCGCAGGTTAGCGGAAGCGCCCGGCGTCTTGCGGAAGAATTCCAGGATTTCCTTTTCCTGGCCCGGGAACTGCTGGAGCTGTGCGTAGAGAGCGCGCTGCAGTTCGTCTTCGCTGACTTCGACGCCGGCCTTCTCGCCGATTTCGGAGAGAACGAGGCCAAGGCGAACGCGACGCTCAGCGAGCTTGCGGTATTCTTCGCGAGCCTTTTCTTCCGTGGTGTCTTCGTCTTCGAAGGTCTTGCCGGATTCGCTGAGGTCGGTTTCGATCTGGCGCCAGATGCTGGCGAATTCAGCGTCGACGAGCTTCTGCGGCGTGTCGAACTGGTACATTTCGTCGAGCTGGTCGAGGATCTGACGCTTGACCTTCTGGCGGGTGACCGAACCGTACTGGCTTTCGATCTGGCCGCGAACGATCTCCTTCAGGCGGTCGGCCGATTCGAGGCCGAGCTTGGAAGCGAGTTCGTCGTTGATTTCGATTTCGCCGGGAGCTGCAACTTCCTTGACGTTGATGTCGAAGGTAGCTTCCTTGCCGGCGAGGTTCTTGGCCGGATAATCGGCCGGGAAGGTTACGGTGATGACCTTCTCATCGCCAGCCTTGAGGCCGACGAGCTGCTCTTCGAAGCCCGGGATGAAGCGGTTGGAGCCGAGAACGAGCTGTGCGTCTTCGTCCTTGCCGCCGTCGAAGGCAACGCCATCGACCTTGCCGAGATAATCGATGGTGACGCGGTCGCCGTTGGCGGCCTTGCCCTTCTTGGTTTCGTAGCTGCGGGCACTCTCAGCGATCTTGAGGATCTGTTCGGTTACTTCATCTTCGCCGATCTCGGCGACTTCGCGGGTGACCTTGATGCCGCTGACCGGCTTCAGTTCGATCGCCGGAATGACTTCGTAAGACAGCGTGAATTCGAAATCGGCCTCAGCGGAGAGGATCTTTTCTGCCTCGTCCTGGTCTTCCGTCATCGCGATTTCCGGCTGGGTGGCCGACTTTTCGCCGCGCTCGGTCAGGATCGCCGGCGGCTGGTCGCGAACGATTTCGTTGACGAGATCGGCCATGATCGACTTGCCGTAGACCTTCTTCAGGTGCGAGACCGGAACCTTGCCCGGACGAAAGCCGTTGATGCGGACCTTGTCCTTGACCTCGGCCAGGCGCTCGTTCATGCGCACTTCCATGTCCTTGGCCGGGATGACCACCTTGATTTCGCGCTTCAGCCCTTCAGCGAGCGTTTCGATAACCTGCATTGTCCTACCTTCATTCATGGCGGCCGTGCCCAGCCTGCCGTTCGTTTCGATGAGCACGACGCCGGAAAATCCCGAGCGTGGCTTGGATGCAATTCTCTTTCACCTTGCAAGAGCGCCGCGCATTCAAACAAACGCGCAAGAGGCAGCTCTATCCCGTCACGAGCCAAAACATCTTGTCCACTTTCCTCATCGAAAGCGGGATGCTTCGGGCAAGATGGCGCGTCCTGCGGCATTTGGAAGACAGGCTTGGTCAGCCTCCCCCCTATCCACAAGACAGTGTTGGTGCGGGTAGAGAGACTTGAACTCCCACGCCTTGCGGCACCAGAACCTAAATCTGGCGTGTCTACCAATTTCACCATACCCGCGTTCCCAAAACCGCATGGCGATGCCTGCCCATGGGGCCTTCCGGAGCGCGGCGTCTCTATATCACCCGTTTCAAACCACGCAAAGGAAAAATGACGGTTCCGCGACGACGCTTAAAGCTTATCGGAGCTCTTCGTGCAGATATCGTCAGTAAAGCGGCTCCTCATAGACCGATTTGCCGTCGAGAAGCAGGCTTCTGATATGGGCAACGCCATCGGAAGACACCCGAGCCGCGATGGCGACGCGATCGGCGTTGCGGGCGCTCTCGATATCATGCCCCTGCCCTTCGGGCACATAGTAGCGCTCGATGCCATAGGTGACCCCGACAATCGCCTGCTGGGGATCGGTGGCATGGCCATAGAAAACATATTCGACAGGCAGGCTTTTGAGCACGACCGTATCGGGTTTCTGATCGAGCTTTCCAAAGGATGATTCGACGATGCCCCAGTAACCGTCATCCTGCCTCTTCAGGCGAACGGACAATATCGCGGCACTTCGGCTCATTTTCGGCGGTCCCTCGACCATCGTCGAGAACGGAACCCGTGAGATGTCGTAGTTCAAGGTCACGTAGTCGCCGCGCAGAAGATCGCGCGGATCGACCGGTGCGGTCTTCAAGAGAATCTCGACGCCGCTCCGCAGGCCCCAGGCGCGCTCGCCGACCATGTAGCCGAGAACTGCCGTCTGCAAAGCGGCAACGACGATGGCAGCAATCCATAGTCGGCGGGAACCGATGGTCGGGCTCTTTTCAGCGATATCGGTCATGCCTGTGTCCCCTGCCCGCTATTGCCGGAAAAGCGCCGTTCCAGCTGGATGACCAGCCAGGCTGCAATGGCCACAAGCAAGCCGGCAACGAGGAAGAACCCCGCAGTGCCGATGATCGAGCCTATCGTCTCACCTGCAAGATAGAGAATTTCGCAGGCAAAGACGAAGTAAGCGAGATAGCGCACCGCGCCATTGTCGCGGCCGCTGAGGGCTATTGCGATCACCGCGCTCGCCAGTGTCGCCGCCGCCACGATGACAAGCGGCAATTTATCCTCGATCCAGACATTATTTTCAAAGGAACCGTTGCTGATTTCGGCATGGACAAGAAAGAAGCCGATCGATGCGATCAGAAAGGTGTAGAAAGCCGGCGCGGCGCCGGCCGTGCGGGCGAAGGGCAGGAGCGGCGAAGCGGGAACACTGACGACGAGAAACGCCGCCATGCCGAGAGCGGCAAACAGGATCGCGGTATTCAATCCCTCGTGGCGGCCGAACAGCCATGTCAGCCAGCCCACGAGCATGAGATAAGCCAAATGCCGAGCCATGGGCGCGTCGGCATAGCGGACAAGCCCAATCAGGACCGCAGCCATCAGAGGTGGCATCCAGGGCATGATCCCATACCATTCGTCGAAATGCCCCCAGAGATAGACGCCGCAAAATGCCCAGGCCAGAAAACCGGCGAGCCCGACCTGAGCCGAGGAACGGAACAAGGTCGCCACGATGCAGGCAGCAGCGAACCAGACGAGCATCATTCTCAGTTCATCGCCGGACAGATTGTACATCTGGCCGACCAGTGCCGTGGCGCCACCAAAACTCAAGGTGCCGAGAATCAACAATGCAGCGGCGATGATGGAGCGACCCTGGCCTAACAAATATGCAGCCGCGAGATGGAAGGCCCATATCATCGTGACCAGCCCTAGCAGACGGGCAATTCTCGGAATGGTCTCCCAGTTTGCAGATATGAACAGCAAGATGGCGAGGCCGAGAAGCACGGCGGCGATGATGGTCAGTACCCGGCCGGCGCTGAAACTCGTCTGGCGGCCGTCATACTCGCCGAGGATGGCTTTGGCCGTCCCCGCGTCGACAAGGCCCTTGTCGGTCCAGATCTTCAGATCCCGCTCCAGCCTGCCCCTGTACATGCCCGGCTCCCCCTCGCTGCGATTCTGCTTGCGACAGAGTTAGCACAAATCGCCGCACAATCGATGCGAGCCGAGCGGTTCTGGCAGAAGCTTCGGCTCACAGGAATATGTGCCATATTAATACGGAATTAAGGGATCATGCGGTATCTTTGTGGCCGGTAAAGAGATACCGACTGCAGATATGCGCGCAGCTCATGCCTCCCATGAAATTATTGCGCTGCACAAATTCGAAAAGTCATACTATTTATCAGGCAACAAAACGGCGGTGGCGCGCCGGGCCGATGCAGATCGGAGCAAGCCTGGGGATGGATATCCCGACACCATATTCGGAGCCGCATACTCCTCCTCCCAATGCGCTCCGATCGATTGACGACACTCCTCCTCCCAGTCGTCAATCACCACAAATGACGCCCATCGCATCCTCCTCCCGCGGTGGGCGTTATTTTTTACCTCCCTAAATCGGCTTATGCTGCGCAGATGCGCATGTTGACCAGCGGACTACAATCGAAAGGCCGCATGGCAGTTCGCAGCGGAATTCGGGCCCTCCAAAATAGCAGGGCCGGCGAAAAGATGGCTAAAAGCGGGCCGCCGCCGGCAAGCGCTTCGGAATGTCCGACACTTGCTCGAAATTGACTTCCAGCGGCGAACCCGGTTGGTCGTGATATGCACACAAAGAAGCCATCATCTTAGGCAAAACACCATAAGACTTGCATGTGGCGCATAGGTGGCATGAAGCTTTCGCGCTTTTAGTTTTCGCGGCGCAGCATATATTTAAATCCATTAGATCGACGACGGAACCAATCACGGAACTGCTCGATCCCTTGATCCTCGAAAGGGACTACAATGAACCTGACCCGCTCTTTCAACAACTGGCGCAAGTATCGTCAGACCGTCAACGAACTCGGCCGCATGAGCTCGCGTGAACTGCACGACCTGGGCATCGACCGCGCCGACATCCATCGCGTTGCCCGCGAAGCCACCGGCCGTTAACAGCCGGATAGGCTTCGCCCAATAGCGAAAGCCTTCTCAACGCCCGTTGCGGACCTCCGCGGCGGGCGTTCTTTTTTGCCTATCGACTGAGCAGGCGCAGCATAATCGATTCCGCTGCGAGCTATTCCCCATTTGCAAAGCACACAAATTTTGAGCATCGACTGCTTTTTGGGCGTCATATTGCACAAATGCATGGCAGACGCCTCTTCTTTGCACTGCACAATCAGTCTCTTCGCGCCTATATAGAGTGCAAGCGCTGAGGCGGTAATCGTACCGCCCGCAAACAAGATACTGAGGAAAAGATCATGAACCCGATTCGCATTGCAAAGAACTGGATCAGCTACCGCCGCACTCTGAACGAACTTGGCAACCTCTCCAGCCAGACCCTTTCGGACATCGGCGTCAGCCGTTACGAAATCCGCAACATCGCTGCTCGTTCTTTCCGTTAATAGGAACGGACTGAGCAGACTGCCTCAAGACGGCGCCTTTCGGCGCCGTTTTTGATTCCGGCTGTCAGCAAATCAATTGGATCGCCGGCCTGCCCGTGATAATGACGCGCGCATGACACAGATCACTTCCCACTCTCCCATTCACGTCATCGGCGGCGGCCTCGCGGGCTCGGAAGCCGCGTGGCAGATCGCCAATGCCGGCGTTCCGGTCATCCTGCATGAAATGCGCGGGGTGCGCGGCACGGAAGCGCACAAGACGGACGATCTTGCCGAGCTGGTGTGCTCCAACTCGTTCCGCTCCGACGATGCCACCAGCAATGCCGTCGGCGTCATCCATGCGGAAATGCGCATGGCGGGTTCGCTCATCATGGCATGTGCGGACAGGCATCAGGTGCCGGCCGGCGGCGCGCTTGCTGTGGATCGCGACGGCTTTTCGGCTGCCGTGACGCAGGCGGTACAGAGCCACCCGCTGATCACAGTTCTCCGCGAGGAAATCCAGGGCCTGCCGCCGAGGGAATGGGACCAGGCGATCATCGCCACCGGTCCGCTGACGGCACCCGGGCTTGCCAGCGCCATCCAGGCTGAAACCGGCGCCGATGCGCTCGCCTTCTTCGATGCCATTGCGCCAATCGTCTATCGCGATAGCATCAACATGGACATTTGCTGGTATCAGTCGCGTTACGACAAGGTCGGTCCCGGCGGTACGGGCAAAGATTATATCAACTGCCCGATGGACGAGGCCCAGTACAATGCCTTCCTCGATGCGCTGATCGCCGGCGATGCCGTTGGCTTCAAGGAATGGGAAGGTACGCCCTATTTCGACGGCTGCCTGCCGATCGAGGTCATGGCGGAGCGCGGGCGTGAGACGTTACGCCACGGACCGATGAAGCCGATGGGGCTCACCAATGCCCATAATCCGACGGTCAAGGCCTATGCCGTCGTGCAGCTGCGTCAGGATAATGCGCTCGGCACACTCTACAACATGGTCGGTTTCCAGACGAAGCTGAAATATGGCGCGCAGGCGGAGATCTTCAGGCTCATTCCCGGCCTTGAAAATGCGGAATTCGCCCGCCTCGGCGGACTGCACCGCAATACCTACATCAACTCGCCGACCCTGCTCGACCGCTCGCTGGTGCTGAAATCCCGGCCGGGCCTGCGTTTTGCCGGCCAGATCACCGGCTGCGAAGGCTATGTCGAAAGCGCCAGCATCGGCCTGCTCGCCGGCCGCTTCGCCGCTGCCGAACGCAAGGGCGAAGCTCCCTCGCTGCCACCGTCCACCACGGCGCTCGGCTCGTTGCTGAACCACATCACCGGCGGCCATATCGTCTCGGATGAAGAACAGGGCAAACGCTCCTTCCAGCCGATGAATATCAATTTTGGGCTTTTCCCGGAGCTGGAGCCGGGCTCGATCGTCAAGCCGGAGGGCGTCAAGCGCTTCCGCGGCAAGGACAAGACCATCATGAAACGTCAGCTCATCGCCAAGCGTGCGCTTGCCGATTGCGCCAGCTGGCTCGGCGTGCCGGCGCCCGTGTTGGCGGAAAGCGCCTGACCTGGAGCATTTTCGCTTTTCTTCGAATAGCGAAAACGCTCTATCTTCTTGTTTCCTGACGCATTCCGGACGGAAAACCCCTGCGCACTTTTCCTGGAAATGCTCCAGCGGCTTTCTTGATTTTCAGCTTGTTGCCGGCGGCGCGTGGTGCTCGAGTTTCGCGTCTTCGCCGGCGACATAGTTGCCGAGCAGCCAGAGCGAGACCTCCGCAGCTTCCGCCGGCGTCTTGAACTCGAACGTGCCGTTGTGATGCGGAACATCGAGGAAATCGACGATCAAGCCGCGTCCGGTTGCTGAAATCTTGGCACGCGCCTTGCCAGGCTCGATCAGATGGACGCTGAAATGATTGCGCACGTTGCGCATAAAGCCGGCTTTGTCATCGTGGAGCCGCACGAAGACCGCCTGCCCGTCTGCGGTTGCCTGCAATTGCCGGATCGCTTCGGTCGGAAAGGCACGGCCGAATTCCAGAATGGCAAGGCCGGTATCGTGCAGGCCGTCTTCCTTGTTCTGCGATGCCATGCGCGTCGCGTAATAGGCAATGAAGATGACGATCGCGAACAATATGCACCAGACGACAATACCCACCGCAGATCCCCCTGAAATGCAAATCAAGTGCTGGCCATCTCCATAGACGCCGAGACTTGCGCGAGCTTGGTGTATTTTAGATTTTCTTTGTGATCGACGCTATCGCCATGCGCAGCTGCCGGCGCCATTGCGGCAGCACAAGGGATCGATCGAAGATGTCCGCGCCAAGCTTCTGTGCCTTCTGCAGGACAGGCTCGGCCAAGGTAACAGGCAGAAAGGCGGGGAATACGGCCTGCGGTATGGCGCCTGCCGCCCTCGCCTTGGCGAGATGCTCGCGACCAAGACCGGCGAAGGCTTCGACCGCTGCCGAAATGCGCGGCTTGTCTTCACCAGCGAGAAAACTGTCGCGGTCAAGCCCTGTCGCAGAGAGGATCTCCAGCGGAAGGTACACCTGGCCGCGATGGCGATTAAGCGGCATCAGAAGCAGCAATCCGGCGATTGCCTGAGCAACGCCCGCATGGCCGGCGGCATCGGCGGAGCGTTTCGCCTCATCGGCCGACAAGACCAGACTTGCAAGCTGGATGAGAGCAGACGCCGTCTCGCCGGCATAGCCTTCCAGGCTGCTGCGGCTTTCCATGGGATCGTCGTAGAGATCGAAGATGCGCGCATCGATCATGTTAATCAGCGTCCGGCGCGGCAAGCGATATTCTTCGATCGCGGTCAGAAGCTCGGAGGCCAGCGGATTGGCTTCGCTCGATCCGTGAGATTGCCCCTCCAGGAGATCGCGCCAGTACTGCATGCGCACCTCGCCGGGCAGCGGCTCGTGCACGAGATCCCGCACGCGCGCCAGCTCTGCATTGAAGGCATAGAGCGCGGCCAGCGCAGGGCGCTTCTCTTCCGGCGCCAGCAGGCAGGCGAGATAGCGATCGCGATCGGTGTCGCGAAGCGTTGCGAGGCAGATGTCCCGGTTGCTACGGGGCGCAGCTGTTATCGTCATACCTGGATCCGAATATCAGACGGCGATCAGCGCCGCAGCCACGGCGCGCGATTCGGACAGCATGATGTTGAATGTGCGCACGGCAGCGCCGGTGCTCATCGGGTCGGACGAAATCTGCCTTCCACGCAGGGCAGCCTTCAACTCGGCGGGAAGCGGTCGCAGCTCCATGCCGGTGCCGACGAGCAGCACTTCGATCTCGGCAGCTTCATCGAGAACCTTCTGGAAGCGATCCGGCGTCAGCGCATCGCCCTGCAGCATGTCCCAGCCGTAGATGCCCGAGGGCAGGCAAAGCAGCGAGCCGCGATGCGACATGTCGGCAAAGCGGAAGCCACCATTTCCGTAAGCGTCGATCGGCGCGCGTCCGGGGAAATGCGCGTTTCGGATTTCTATACCTTTAGCCACTGTATCACACCGCTGGTTTGCCTGACTGGATGTTGCCGGCTGCGGGTCCATTGCTCTCACCGCCGGTCTGGAACTTGTCCGGCCGCAGCTTGAACAGGATCAGCACGGGCGCCGCAATATAAATCGACGAGAAAGTGCCGACTGCGACGCCGAAAAGCAGGACGAAGGTGAAGGCACGGATCACCTCGCCGCCGAAAATATAGAGCGCGAGCAGCGCCAGAAGCGTCGTCGCGGATGTCAAAATGGTACGAGATAGTGTCTGATTGATGGAGGCATCGATCAAAATCGGCAACGGCATCTGCGAATAGCGCTTCAGGTTTTCGCGCATGCGGTCATAGACGACAACCGTGTCGTTCAGCGAATAGCCGACAATCGTCAGGATCGCGGCAATGCCGGTCATGTTGAATTCCATGCCTGATAGCACGAAGAGGCCGAGCGTCAGGATGACATCGTGCAGTGTCGCGATGATCGCGCCGACTGCGAACTGCCATTCGAATCGAAGCCAGATGTAGATCAGAATTGCTGCCAGCGCCGCGAGGACGGCAAGGGAGGCCGTCAAGGTGATTTCTCCCGATACCGCCGGGCCGACGACCTCGACGCGAGAGAAATTGTAGTTCTTGCTCAATTCGTCCTGCACCAGGGAAACGGCCGACTGTTCGGCGTTCTCGCCACCGTCCTGCGCATGGACACGAACCACGGCGCCAAGCCGATCGGCCAGCCGCTCGACGCGCACGTCGCCAGGTACAACGGCTTCAAGGCGCGTCTGAATATCAACAACGTCGGCAACACCCTGCTTGGCGCGGACCTCGATGATCGATCCGCCGGCAAAATCGATGCCGAGGTGCATGCCGACCGTCGCGAAGGCAATGAGCGTGATGACGGACAGGGCGGCGGAGACCGTAAATGTATAGCGGCGGATGCCCATGAAGCGAATATTGGCATTATCAAAAATGCCGCTGCTGACGCCAACCAGCAAAGTACGCGGCTTGCGGTGTGAAATCCACATATTCACCAGCGACCGCGTGACGAAGCAGGAGGTGAAGAAGGTCGAGATAACGCCGACCATCAGCGTCGCGGCAAAGCCGCGCACCGCGCCCGTGCTAGCGTAGAAGAGAATGGCGGCAACGATCAGCACTGTCAGATTGGCATCGGCCACGGTCGCAGCTGCGCGGTTGAAGCCGTGGCGCAGCGCATCGACAAGAAGATGGGTCTTCTTCTCCTCCTCGCGCACACGCTCATAGATCAGCACCAGCGCATCGAGGCCGATGCCGATGATGAGAACGATTGCCGCAACGCCGGGCAAGGTCAGGGTGATACCGAGCAAGCCCATGAGCGCCGCGACCATGATCATGTTGATGACGAGCGAGATGGTCGCGATGATGCCGAGCAGGCGATAGAAACCGATCATCAAAGCGGCGACGAAGACCGCGGCGGCAATGCACGCAATCAGGCCATAACGTGCCGTTTCGCCACCGAGGCCCGGCTGAATGGTCCGCTCTTCGACCGTCGTCAGCGTCGCGGGCAATGGTCCGCTCTTGACCATGACGGTAAGATCCTGCGCGCCCTGGGCCGTGAAATCCCCGGGAACGTCGATCTCGCCTGTTGCTATGACCGTCTTCAGCGAGGCCGCGGAGATGACCTGGTCGTCAAGCACGACAACGATGTCCCTGCCGAGATTGTTGGCAGTCGATTGTGCAAAGCGGTGGGTCGCCTCCTGCGTCAGCTTCACGGAGACCGTGCCCTCGCCTTTTTGATTGTCAACGACCGCGACGGCATCGGAAAAATCGATGTTCGAGAGTAGCGGCTGCCGCTGCACGAGATAGCCAACGGGCGGATCATCTTCGGAAAATAGCACATCGGACCCGGCCGGCGGCTGCTTGTCCATAGCGTCCTGCACCGACATCGACTGATCTATCAGGCGGAAGCTGAGTTTGGCGGGTTGGCCGAGAAGGTTCTTCAGCCGCTGCGCATCGGCAAGATCCGGCACCTGCACGACGATGCGGTCAGACCCTTGCCTGCGGATTACGGGTTCGCCTACGCCGAGTTGTGCGATGCGGGCGTGGATGACCTTCATCGCGCGTGCGATCGCCGATGACACATGGCTGTCGATATCGGTATCGGTGATATCGAGCGTCAGCGCACCGTTGTCACCCTGAGATAGAACCACGGACGGCTTATCCGGTCCTGATGTCAGCGGCTGCAGTGCCGTCAAGGCCGCCTGGACCTGTGCGGGATCATTGATGCGAAGCTGGATCTTGCGGCCAGTGCCGGTCAGGCCCGAATAGGCGACATTGACGGTACGCAGCCGGGTGGAGATATCGCCGACAATACTTTCCAGGCGATCCTTCTCGACATCGCCCCGTTCCATCTTCAGCAGCAGATGCGATCCGCCCCGAAGATCAAGACCAAGCTCGATCTTTCGGTGTACCCACCATGTCGGAAGGAATGAAAGCGCGCGCTCGCCAAGAAGATTGGGAGCGGCCAGAAGCACGCTCAAGAGAACGACGAACCAGATCAGGGTGGTCTTCCACCAGGAGACGTGCAGCATCGCTCTCTCGAATTAGGATTTCCCTACTGCGCCCTCCCTTTCGAACGAAAATGCAAAGGGCGCAGTAACACCTTGAATTTGTGCACAATCCTTCAAGAAAGTCGATCTCGAATTTGGAAGATGCGCAGCGGCAGCGGGAGCCGCCTCTCGGAAAGAGCCTTACGCGGCGTCCGCCTTGACGGGCTCACCCTTGACGCGAACCTCGGAAATAGCGCTGCGGACAACGCGGATGCGCACGCCATCGGCGATCTCGACTTCCAGTTCCTTTTCGTCGATCACCTTCGTGACCTTGCCGACGATGCCGCTGGTGACGATCTGATCACCGCGACGAATATTCTTCAGGACCTCGTCACGCTTCTTCGCCTGCGCGCGCTGCGGACGGATGAGGAGGAAATACCAAACGACCATCAGCGGCACAAACAGGATGATCATTTCAAAGCCGGAACCGCCGAAGGCGCCCGCGGCCGAATCTGTTGCGCTCTGCGCATATGCGTTGGTGATAAACATCGAGAACTCCCTTGAACTCCTAGCGGGAGCAAGGCCCCGCGTCAGGTGGCCGGAATATAGTTACGCGCATGGCGAATGCAACAAAAACAGCCGTCAACCGTACCGTTTTCCCGGTCTGTTAGCCTTTCAGCCCCCAAAAGAGCATGATACCCGGCAAGACAGCGCGCGCATTTTACGACTTTCTTGTTCAATATTCAGGAGGAAACGGTGACTGAAGACCAAAACGCCCTGATCCTTGCCGAAGTGCGTCGCCTTGCCGACGCTGTCGAACGCCTGGCCGGACCGGCCCCGGCCGTCAATGACTGGAATGCCGCCGACTGCTTCGTCTGGGTCCCTGCCCGACTCTATCTGCAGCCGGTACCACGGCCGAACCGTGTGGCGCTCACCCTCATCCGTGGCGTCGATCACGTGCGCGATATTCTGCACGAAAATACGCTGCGTTTCGCGGAAGGTTTCGCGGCCAACAACGTGCTGCTCTGGGGCGCGCGCGGCATGGGCAAATCCTCGCTCGTCAAAGCAGTGCATGAAGACGTGCGTCGGGCGACCGGCGTTTCACTGAAGCTGATTGAAGTCCATCGCGAGGATATTTCCTCGCTGCCAGTGCTGCTCGATATCCTGAAGGCAACGCCGCATCGCATCATCATCTTCTGCGACGATCTCTCCTTCGATCATGACGACACTGCCTATAAGTCGCTGAAGGCGGCTTTGGACGGCGGCGTCGAGGGACGGCCTGATAATGTGCTGTTCTATGCGACATCCAACCGCCGCCACCTGCTGCCGCGTCATATGATGGAAAACGAACAGTCGACCGCCATCAATCCTTCGGAAGCCGTCGAGGAAAAGGTTTCGCTCTCCGATCGCTTCGGCCTCTGGCTCGGCTTTCATAAATGCAGCCAGGAAGACTATCTACAGATGATCGATGCCTATGCCGATCACTTCAAGCTCGATCTTGATCGCGCCCAAATGCATCACGAAGCCCTGGAGTGGGCGACGACCCGCGGCGCCCGTTCCGGTCGCGTCGCCTGGCAATATATCCAGGATCTGGCCGGCCGGCTGCGCATCGTGCTGGAGCGTGATTGATCCTCAAGCGATCAACATCGCCATAAACGACAAAAAGCCCGGCATTGACCGGGCTTTTTGCAGAGTCCTTGAGACGCACTACCTATTCAAGGAACGTCATTGGGTTGACCGGGGCCGAATTCTTGCGGACTTCGAAGTGCAGCTGCGGCTGGCTGACATTGCCGCTCATGCCTGACGTGGCGAGCGTCTGACCGCGCTGGACCTTCTGGCCGCGAGCGACGCTAAGCGCGTCCGCGTGGCCATAGACCGTTACCGTGCCGTCGTCGTGGCGGACGAGGACGGTGTTGCCGAGTTCTTTCAGGCCGTTGCCGGCGTAGATGACGACACCGTTTTCGGCAGCCTTGATCGGCGTGCCCTCCGGAACGGAGATGTCGATGCCATCGTTGCGGCTGCCGTTGACGTTGGCGCCATAGCCGGCGACGACAGCGCCGCGAACTGGCCAGCGATACTTGCCGATACCGGTCGCCTCAGGCGCATCGGCCTGCGCATCCGACTTTGCGGCATCATTGATGGACTGGCTCGGCGAAGCGGAGGCAACTTCCTTCGGCTTGGCAGGGGCATCAGCTGCCGCATCGGCATGGGCAACCGCCTTGGGCGCCTGCTTGCCGATCGGGTCGACGGCGGCCTGCTTCGGCTCTACAGGCAGTGCGCCCGGCTTGACCGATGCCTTCTGCGGCTCGATCGAAGCGGTCTTGACCGGATCTGCGGCAGCGACACCACCGTGCGGCAACGCGAGTGCCTGACCGATGCGAATACTGTCGCCGGCCTGCATGTTGTTCGCACGCTTCAGTTCGGCGACGCTCACGCCGCTTTCTTTGGCAATTCTCGCCAGCGAGTCACCTGGCTTGACGACGTAAGTGCCCTTCGGCGTTGACCCCTTGCCATTGCCGGCGGCGAGCTTATTGGGATCGGCAAGGCCAGCCTGGGACTTGCCGCGCATTTGGTTGCCGGAAGGCAGCGCAAGCGCTTCCTGCTGCGGCGCCTTGGCCGGACCGGGCATCTTGCCGCCCGTGGAAAGATCGGTCGCTTCAGCGGCCATCTTTGCCGGACCTGAGACACCTGCCCCATTCATCGTCGGGATGATGATCTGCTGGCCTGGCTGCGCCGCGGCGCCATTGCGCAGGCCATTCGCGCGCAGGATCTCCTTTTCCGGAACGCCATAGCGGCGCGACAGCAGCGCAATGTTTTCACCCTGATGCAGCGTCACGCTCGGGGCATTGACCGTAGTCCAGCCGGGAGACATCTGCTGCGCGGCGGCCGCCTTGATCGTGCCGGTAGACATCGTGTCGGGAGCAAGCGCCGGTGTGGCACGGGATCCATTGCCACGCGACGAGGGGAACGGCTGCGCGAGAGCTTCGGCTTGTCCCTGCGATACCGCACGAGGACGACCGGGATTGGCGGAAGCGCCGGGAGGAGCGAGATCGGCGCGCTGAATTGCGACAGGAGCGGTCGAAGCCCGTGCGCTGGAATAGGATGGATTATAGCGAGCCGGAGAATTCGGGTATGGTTGCGACATCGGCGCGCTCTGCTGCGAATAATCCTGCTGGCCGTAACCGCCAGCCTGAGCAACGTCGGCGCGGGGCACCGGATCACCATTCGGACCATTGAGGCCGCGCCGGTTGATCGAGCCGGTCGTTACATTGTCCGTCTTGTTGAAAAGACCGCTGAAGCGGGTCGTGTCCGAACTGCAAGCTGTGGCAGTGCTCGCCAGAAGAACGGCCACCAGGACTTTCCCTGCCGATTTGCTGACGTTTGAAGAAAGACTGAAACCCATGACTCGACCCACTTAAGACGCAACCGATTATGGGTCAATTAAAGCGCGTTAATCTTACCATGCGGTTAAAGCACTGGTGCAGCATGTGTTTTTTTGAGGAATTGATAACCATAGAAAATGAAACGGCGCCAATCGCCCGCTTCCATAGGGGCGTCAGCCCGATTTGAGCCTCAAAGATAGGAGGCGAGCATGGGAACGATGGGCTGGTAGGGAACGTCGAATAATTCTTCGCGCTCGAATCGGCTTCCCGTCTTCGTCAGGCGCACCAGACGACACGTATGCTCATCGACGATAAGCGGGGCTATCATCGAGCCGCCGGACACCAGCTGTTCTGCATAGAAGCGCGGCATCGTGGTAAAGGCGGCAGTGACCAGAATGCGGTCGAACGTGCCCTCGCCCGGCAAACCGGCGCTGCCGTCCGCCTGGCGGATGATGACATTACGCAGGCCGAGCGCATCCATGCGCTGCTGCGCCGATGTCGTCAGCGTCTTGTAGCGATCGACCGTCAGCACGCGCTCGACGATCCGCCCCATGACGGCAGCGGTGAAGCCGCTGCCCGTACCAATTTCGAGCACGCGGTGGCCAGGCTTGATCTTCAGGCTGTGAAGAATACGCACTACCAAATCGATGCCTTCCATGAAGGCACCGCAATCGATTGGAATCGTCCGGCCGGAATAGGCATCATCGGCAAACTGCATCGGCACGAAAGGCATGCGCGGTGTCTGCTCGACCGCCGTCATCAGATCGATATCCAATATGCCCTCTGCCCGCAGCCGCAACACCACGGCCGCAAAGCCTTCCTTTTCCACCAAACGAGGTGTCAATCCGCTACTCCATACCGAGCGCCCGCGCCACGCGGTCCTGCGCCGAATAATCCGTCAAATCGAGTTTCAAAGGCGTTACCGAAATACGATTTTGTTTCAACGCCTGAATATCAGTGCCCGGACGGAAGATACCGTTTCGCTCGCCGAAGCGAAGCCAATAATATGGGAATCCGCGGCCGTCGGCCCGCTCCTCGACCTGCACGTTGAAGGCAAGATTGCCTTGTGCGGTCACCTCCACGCCATGGACCTCGTCGGGGCGACAGTTCGGAAAGTTCAGATTGAGGAACGTCCCATCAGGCAAATCGACAGTCATCAGCTTGTTGAGCAAAGCAGGCGCATGCGTTTCGGCGACATCCCAGGGCACAACGCGGGAGCCATTTTCATAGAGATAGGCTTGGCTCAGCGCAAAGGAACGAACGCCTTGCAGGGTGCCCTCGATGGCACCGGCTATGGTGCCGGAATAGGTGACGTCGTCGGCGACATTGGAGCCGGAATTCACGCCCGAAAGCACGAGATCCGGCTTGATGTCCATCACCTGGCGGATTGCCATGATGACGCAGTCGGTCGGCGTTCCCCTGAGTGCATAATGCTTCTCGGAAACCTTGCGCATGCGCAACGGCTCGGAAAGGCTCAATGAGTGGGCAAGTCCGCTCTGATCCGTCTCGGGCGCGACAACCCAGACATCGTCGGACAGAGTGCGGGCGATACGCTCCAACGCCGCCAGACCTTCGGCATGAATGCCGTCATCATTGGTCAGAAGAATACGCATCGCCACACCACCCGATTATGCTGCTTTTTCGATCCTCTTCAGACCACCCATATATGGCAGGAGTGCGTCCGGGACAGTGACCGAGCCGTCGGCGTTGAGATAATTCTCAAGCACCGCGATGAGGCAGCGACCGACTGCAGTGCCAGAACCGTTCAGCGTGTGAACGAATTTGGTGTTCTTATCGTCCTTGCCGCGGTAGCGGGCGTTCATGCGCCGCGCCTGGAAATCTCCACAGACCGAGCAGGACGAAATCTCGCGATAGGTATCCTGCCCCGGCAGCCAGACCTCAAGATCGTAGGTCTTGCGTGCGCCAAAGCCCATATCGCCGGTCGAGAGTGTCATGACGCGATAATGCAGACCGAGGCGCTTTAGCACCTCTTCCGCGCAAGCCGTCATCCGCTCATGTTCGGCAACGGAGCTTTCCGCATCGGTGATCGACACGAGCTCGCACTTCCAGAACTGATGCTGGCGCAGCATGCCGCGCGTGTCGCGGCCGGCAGAGCCTGCTTCCGAGCGAAAGGATGGCGTCAGAGCCGTGAAGCGCAGTGGCAGCTTCTCTTGATCAAGGATCTCGCCGGAAACGAGATTGGTCAGCGAAACCTCCGCCGTCGGGATCAGCCAACGACCGTCCGTGGTCCTGAAGGAATCCTCGGAAAATTTCGGCAGCTGACCTGTTCCGAACATCGCCTCGTCGCGTACCATCAGCGGTGCGCTGACTTCGGTATAGCCATGCTCGCTGGTGTGGAGATCAAGCATGAACTGGCCAAGCGCGCGCTCAAGACGAGCAAGCTGCGCGGTCAGCACCGTAAAGCGCGAGCCTGACAGTTTTGCTGCACGCTCGAAATCCATGTAGCCGAGCGCTTCACCGATTTCGAAGTGCTCTTTCGGCTGATGGTTCCATGTGGGCTTGGAGCCCCAGAGATGCTTGACGACATTGTCGTGCTCGTCCTTGCCGACGGGCACGTCCTCGAGCGGGATGTTCGGAATGCGCGACAGCGCATCATTGAGCTCGGCCGTCAGCGTGCGCTCTTCTTCTTCCGCAGCCGGAAGCGAAACTTTGAGGTCGGCAACTTCCGCCTTCAGCTTTTCGGCAAGCTCGCTGTTCTTCTGCGCCATCGCCGCGCCGATTTCCTTGGACGCGGCGTTGCGGCGGGACTGCATGTCCTGGACGGACTGGACGACGGAGCGGCGCTTCTCATCGAGCGCTATGAGGCTTTGCGACTGAGGCTCCGCACCGCGCTTTGCAAGCGCTGCATCGAAAGCTTCGGCATTCTCACGAATCCATCTGATATCAAGCATCTTCGTTCCAGGTCGTTTGACATAAGTATAGCTCCGACCGAGGTCTCGGTCGGAGGTCGAAACGGCAATAGCTGGGGAACGAGGCTGAACCTTCCTCGCCTAGACGTCGTCCGTCTTGGTGATCTCGGAAGTCCCGCCACTCTCTTCAAGCGTTTGCCGGCTACGCTGGCGTTCTACGAGTCTCGCCGCATAGATGGAAATCTCGTAGAGAAGGATCGTCGGCAGTGCAAGGCCGATCTGGGACATCGGATCTGGCGGTGTCAGCACGGCGGCGACGATAAAGGCGAAAACGATGGCGAACTTGCGCTTTTCCGCGAGCCAGGCCGACGTCAGCAGGCCGACGCGCGCAAGCAGCGTCGTGATGACGGGAAGCTGGAAGACGAGGCCGAACGAAAAGACCAGCGTCATGATGAGGCTCAGATATTCCGAGACCTTCGGCAACAGCGCGATGCCTACCTGACCTTCGGCTGGCGCCTGCTGCATCTTCAGGAAGAACCACATGACCATGGGCGTGAAGAAGAAGTAGACAAGTGCAGCGCCCATGAGGAACAGGATCGGCGACGCGATCAGGAACGGCAAGAAGGCGGAACGTTCGTTCTTATAGAGACCCGGCGCCACGAACTTGTAGATCTGCGCGGCGATGATCGGGAATGAGATCACCAAGGCGCCAAACATTGCGACCTTCACCTGCGTGAAGAAGAATTCCTGCGGCGCGGTGTAGATCAGCTCGGACTTCGCGAGATCGAGATGAGCCCATTCGACGGCCCATTTGTATGGATAGACCAGATAATTGAAGAGATGCTTCGCCACAGCGAAACATCCGATGAAGGCAACGAAGAACGCAACGAGCGACCAGATCAGCCGCGTGCGCAATTCCATAAGGTGTTCGATAAGCGGCTGCGGCTTATCGTCGATGTCACCCGTCATGCCTGGTCCTTCTTCTTGGGCGTTTTAGGCGTGGCCTTGCTCGCTGTGGCAGCCGCACGCTTCCTGGGAGCTGGAGGCGCTTTCTCTACGGCAGCAGCGGTCGCGACCTTGCGCGGGGCTCGCTTTGGTTTTTCCGTCACGATCGGTGTCTGAACGGCAGCGGCTGCGACCTCGTCGAACTTGGCGACAGCCTTCGAGCGCGGCTTACGCACGGCCTTTGGCTTCTCGGCGGGTTCGCTTGCAGCGGCAATCGGCTGCGGAACGATTGCGGCCACTGTCTCGGCAGCCGCCGGCGACGGGTTGCTCGAAGCGGCAGACGTCGGAGATAAGGCCGCAAGAGCTTCCGGCAGGCCGGACGTGACACCAGGAACCGGCTCAGACGGCAATGGCGTCGCGGTCGGAGCTGCTTTGTCCGGCGTCGCCGCACGCTGCAGATCGGCCTTTATCTCATTGCCCATTTCACGCAGCGGGTTCATGGCTTCCCGCAGTGAGTTGACCGGATTGAGCTTCTGGGCGTCGGCAATCGTCTGGCGGACATCGTCCAGATCCGCCTCGCGCATGGCTTCATCAAACTGGGCACGAAAGTCGCCAGCGACCTTCCTGGCCCGCGCCGTCATCTTACCGATGGTCCGCAATGTCGACGGCAACTCCTTGGGGCCAATCACCACCAAAGCCACGACGCCAATAACCACAAGCTCGGACCAGCCTATATCGAACATGCAAAGGCTCCTGGGCTAACGGCAAGCCTTTCAGCTTGCGCCTGCCCGACATGATTACTTCGTTTCGTCAGCCTTGTGCTCGACCGTACGGGACGTCGTCGTCGCGGATGTCGACGTATCCTCGTCGTCGTTCATGCCCTTCTTGAAGCTCTTGATGCCCTTGGCGACATCACCCATCAGCTCCGGAATCTTTCCACGGCCGAACAACAACAGCGCGATGGCCAGGACAATCAGCCAGTGCCATATGCTTAGAGAACCCATTGCTTTAACTCCCAATTACAGTGTCTTTTCGATGTAAGACGTTTGCGGATGTTTTTCAAACACGAAAATGTAGTACATCCACGCATATCGGGATAGCGAACGCCGATGCGGGCGACCGAACGTCTCCAAGCCGAGAGGATGATTGTCATATTCGCACCCGCTGATGGCGAAAGAGAGACCTGACGCTCCGTTTCGCGAAAATTCTGCCGATGCGATTGCGGCCGCCTTTCAGGAACAGGCCGATGGTTCAATCGCTTGAGCCGCTCGGTGGCAGGATGCCGAGTTCCTCCAGATCCAGCTGCGTGATCGGATCTTCATCCTCGGTGAGCTCATCACTCATCAATGGCGAGGGAATGTTGAAATTGGCCGGGATACGGCCCGAGAGCAGCCCTGCCCCCCTCAACTCTTCGAGACCAGGCAGATCCCGCAGCTCTTCCAGGCCGAAATGATCGAGGAAATCGCGCGTCGTGCCGAGCGTCACCGGCCGTCCGGGCGTGCGACGACGACCACGGAAGCGGACCCAGCCGGCTTCCATTAGCACGTCGAGCGTACCCTTGGAGGTCTGCACGCCCCTGATATCTTCGATCTCGGCACGCGTGACGGGCTGGTGGTAGGCGATAATGGCCAGCACTTCCAGCGCAGCACGGGACAGCTTGCGTACCTCACTTTCATCGCGCCGGATCACGAAGGAGAGATCTGCGGCCGTACGGAAGGCCCAGGCGCCATCCACCTGCACGAGATTGACGCCACGCATCGCGTAATCGGCCTTGAGCTTCTGCATAATGGCTGCAATATCGATGCCACGCGCCACGCGCTCGGCAATGAAAGCTTCGGAAACCGGCTGCGCCGAGGCAAAAACCAACGCTTCGGCGATGCGCTCGGCCTCGCTCAGCAGACGATCGTCCGCATCGGGCGTCTCCGCCTCGTGCCCAACATGCTGCTGTTCGTCGTCCGGTTTCGTCACGCGTTCCCTGCCCTATTCAGCTGCTTCCAGTGACGAATGCTTCGGCCCGCGCCGCATGTAAAGCGGCTGAAACGCGCCTTCCTGACGAATTTCGAGCTGCCCCTCGCGCACCAGTTCGAGCGAAGCTGCAAAGGCGCTGGCGATCGCCGTCGCCCGTTCGCTTGAAGTCGTCATATAGCTCAGCAGATAATGCTCCAGGGCTGTCCAATCGGTAATTTCGCCGATCATGCGGTCAAGGATGACGCGGGCATCGGCGAGCGACCAGACACGGCGCTTCTCGATCGTCACCTGGGTCACGGCCTGGCGCTGACGCAGGCTGGCATAGGCGGTCAGGAGATCATAAAGGCTGGCATCGAAGGCTGATTGGCGGCGATCCGGAATATGCTCCGGCGCGCCACGCGCGAAGATATCGCGGCCGAGGCGGTTGCGATTGACGAGATCGGTTGCGGCATCACGCATGGCCTCAAGGCGCTTCAGGCGGAAGGCAAGCGTTGCCGCCATCTCCTCGCCCGTCGGCCCGTCTTCCTTGCTCTGCTGCGGGATGAGCAGCTTAGATTTCAAATAGGCGAGCCATGCGGCCATGACGAGATAATCGGCCGCAAGCTCTATACGGATGCGCCGGGCGCTGTCGATGAACTGAAGATATTGCTCGGCAAGCGCCAGAACGGAGATTCGGGAAAGGTCGACTTTCTGGGTGCGCGCGAGATGCAGCAGAAGATCGAGCGGTCCTTCAAAGCCGGCAAGATCGACAACAAGCGACGGTTCGTGCGAGCCGCGCTGCGCCTCGCCTTCCTGCCAGAGCTTGTCCATCGGCGTTGCCGCCTGCTGAAGCTTGTCCGTGCTGCCGCTCACTCTGTCACCCGTCCGTTCCTAGAAGTCCGGTTTTACGCTACGGCGAAGATCGCGTCGAATTCCGCCCGAATAGAGGCTTCATCGGCACCATCATTCCTGCCGAAAGCCGCTTCGACCGCCTTGGCCCTTGCCAGCGACGCACCCGCCAGCGCGGGAACATTGCGAACCACCTGCTGCATCTCGTCCATGACACCATTGCAATGCAGCACGATATCGCATCCGCCCGCAACAATATTTGCTGCGCGCTCGCCAATCGTGCCCTTCAGCGCATTCATCGAGGTATCGTCCGACAGGAGTAGCCCCTTGAAACCGATATAGCCGCGGATAATCTCCTCGTTCACCTTGCGCGATGTCGTGGCCGGGTTCTCCGGATCGATATCGGTGAAGACGACATGGCAGGTCATCGCCATCAGCTCATCCTTGAGAGCCACGAAAGGCGCGAAATCGTGCGCCTCCAGCTCCGCGCGCGGAACCGAAACAACAGGCAATTCATGATGCGAATCGGCAAAGCCGCGGCCATGGCCGGGCATATGCTTCATAACGGGCAGCACGCCGCCGGCTTTCAGACCTTCCGCGGCAGCACGCCCCATCTCCGTCACCGTCACCGGATCGGAGCCATAGGCGCGATTACCGATGACGTTGCTCGATCCCTCCACAGGCACGTCCAGCACCGGCAAGCAATCGACATTGATGCCAAACTTCAGCAAATCGAAGGCGTGGAGCCGCGACATCAGCCATGCGGCACGCAGGCCTCGTTCGCGGTCCTGGCGATAGATATCGCCGAGTGCCTGCCCCGAGGGATAATGTTGGAGGATCGGCGGACGGATGCGCTGCACCCTGCCGCCTTCCTGATCGATGAAAACCGGTGCTTCGCGCCCGACGCTGTCGCGCAGGGACGCAACGAGATCGGCGATCTGCGCCGGCTCGGAGATATTGCGTCCGAACAGGATAAAGCCCCAGGGCTGCTCCCCCTGATAAAAGGATCGCTCTTCGGGGGTGATGGTGTGGCCGCTACAGCCGAGGATCATGGATTTCGATTCGGTCATATCCGAATCATAAGGCTTGCGCCGGGAAATGCGAGTGACGTCAAGCGGAGATGCACAGGAACAGCGCGCTCCAAATAAAAACGGCGAGCCGATGCTCGCCGTTTTCCAAGTTTCGTATCTGATTTTACTTCGAAATCAGGCAGGTGCCGCCGGCGGCGCGATAGCGCGTGCAGATGGCAGCGGCATCATCCTTCGAGCCGGCGACGACGCGGACGCGATAATATGTGCCCTTGCCGGCGATATCGGCCTTGCGAATCTCCAGAGGATGGTTGCCGATGACGCTGGCGAATTTGACCTTGAGGTTTGCCTGCGACTTCTGCGCGTCGGCCTCGGTCGGCAGGGATGCGATCTGCACACCGTAAGCGCCGCCACTTGCAGCGGAGGTGGCAGCCGGAGTTGCAGTCGCCGGGCTAGCAGATGCGACCTGCTTCGGCTGGGCCTTGGGCTGAGCTTGAGCGTGGGCTTCCTGGGCCGGAGCAGCCGTATTCGCCTTGGCGGCAGGCTCCGGACGTGCCGTCGGAACCGGGTTCGTCTTGACGACGCGGATCGGCGTGCTCTCCGCGCTAGCGGCATCGGTATCATCCGACTGGTTTGCGGCCGGGGCATTTGCTGGAGACGGACGCGAACTGGTGGATGCGACCGGATTGTTCGCCGGCTTGGCGGTTGCAGTCGTTGTATCGGCAGCCGGCTCGTCGCGCGGCACCAGTGAACCGTCCGCCTTGACGATCATCGTGCGCACCTTGCGCGGCGAGACCGACGGCACCTGTTCGTCGTTGTTGGCGGCGACATTGGTGTTGCCGCCATTCTGGTTCGGCAGCAGGCGTGGATCTTCGGTTTCACCGACCGGCGTCGGCGTGACCTGATCGCCGCTGCCGTCATCCGGAGATACGGCTTCGGGAATCAGCGTCTTCTGGACGACATCGACAGGCTGCTCGTTGGAGGAGACAAGCTCCTTCTGCTTCGGCGCCGCTGTGCTGTCGCCGGCAACGCGGTCGTAGACGGCCTTGTCCTGATTCGGAACGACGGTGCCGCCTGGATTTTCCGGAGCGACCTTTACCGGATCGCTGTCGGCTGCAATCACGCGCGGCTCACCCGAGAAGCTGGAGATCGGCGCTCCGTGGCGGATCCAGCTGTAGGCGCCATAAGCACCGACGCCAAGAACCACGATGACAGCGGCAGTCGTCACCATTCCACGAACGGAGCGAACCGGGCGACGGTTGGCCGCGGGGTTCAGCGTCATCCTGGCGACATTCTCGACAGGCGTCACGGCTTCGCGATAGCTGCGGCGGAAGTCCTCTTCCAGTGCACGCTCGAACTCGTCGAACTCTTCGATCGGCTGCTTTGCGACGGGCACGGCAGGCTGGGCAGCAGCATTCTTCGACCAGGAAGCGGCGGTAGCGGCGCCACCAAGTGCGGCGGCAACAGCCGGCTTGATCGGCTCAGGTGCTGCTTCCTTGGCCGGAGTACCGAGCAGGCTCGCCATTTCCGAATCGAGATCGAAATCAAATTCCGACGGCACCGCGATCGGCTCCTCCGGCTCGATTGCCGGCAGATGCGGAACATGGGAACCCTCGAAGGTTTCGACACGCTCCTCCGTCTCGGCGATTTCCGTCGGATCAAACGGCAGTGGCTGATCGGCTTCGAATACCGGCGCGGCCATAGTCGCTGCAGGCGCAGCATTTACGGTAGACGTTTGGATAGGCTGCACAGGCTGGGGCGCTGCGGCGGCAAATACCGGAGCAGCAGGCGCAACGGGCGTTGCACGGGAAAGGGCCGGCTCCGCCATCGGAGCGGCGGCAGCCGACTGCCGTGCGGCAGAAGACTTATCGGCCTCAGCGAAATCGAGACCAGCAAGTTCCATCTCGATATCGGCCAGGTCGAATTCGAAGTCCTGATCGGTGAAGGGATCTTCCGCACCGAAGGTAATAGGCTTTGCCTCTTCGCGCTGTGCTACAGGGGCCGGAGCGACCGGCAGTTCTGCAAGCTCCGAGAGGGAGGCGCTGAAATCTTCGAAATCCGGCTCTTCCTTACCAACCGGCGCATCGGTCTTGGATGGAACCGGATAGCGATTCACATCGGCCAGGAGGGCATCGATCTCAGCCGAAAGTGCGGCCGGATCGGCCTTAACCACCTTTGGCGGCTCGGGCGCATGAAAGACGGCCGGAGCCGGCTGGGATATGGCGGGCTGAGCGACTGGTTCCGGCGCGCGCGCAGGCTCCACAGGGCCGAACGCCTCGAAATCGACGGCGCTATCGAACAGCGCTTCGTCGGAAGCGGCCTTCGGTGAGGGGACAGCAGCCGGCGTGAATTGCTCACGCGGGGCAGCCGGGGTTGCCAGCGTAAAGTTGGCAAGCGGCAGCCTTATGGTGGCGGCAGCGGATTGCGGCGTCGGCTTCAGCACCGGAGCAGCCGGTTGCGGCTCGACGGACACGGGCTTTTGCGCCGGCTGCAAAACCGGCGCGATCGACATTTCGAGCTCGTCGATTAGATCGCGAGCACCGATCGTCGGCTTGATGGGAGCCACCGGCTGCGGCACAGGCTCTTCAAACTTGGGCTCAGCCTGTACCGGCTCAGCTGGAAGAGCGGCCTGCTCATGGCTCGGCGGCGACACCTGCTCCGCCGGAGCCGAAATGTCATTTGCCGGACTCATTCGCGGCGTATCGTACCGCTCGAATTCGCGAAGAAGCTCGTCTTCGAGGTTGAAGGCAGGGTCCTGCCGCTGAACCGGAGCATTCTCCTGAGCAGCGGGGCGCGGCTCGAAACCTACGATACGAGCAAGTTCCGCAAGCGGATCATCATCCGCAAAGAACTTGTCGTTTCCGCTTGCGCGATACGCGAACTGTTTTTCTGCCATCACCCGTTCCACTCGAAAACGCTTCAACTGATGCCAGCGTAATGTGGGTAAATGGTGACGTTTATCGCATTTCGTCCGGTGCAGCGGTCCCGGTTATACCAAGACCCGACTTCAAAACCGACGCGACAGCGTACACCAGCCCAAGTCTGGCAATGCTCAATTCTCGGTTCTTATCGTTAACAAAACGTAATTCCGGTAAATCTTTACCTTTATTCCAGTGTCCGTGGAAGGAACTGGCCAAATCGTAAAGATAAAAAGCGATGCGATGCGGCTCTTGAGACTGAGCTGCAGCTTCGATGATTCGCGGGAATTCCGCAATCTTCGCAACCAACTGCAATTCAGTAGGATCAGAGATCGCGCCGACGACAGCTTTCGACAGATCCAGCGAGGCTATATCGAGATCCGGGAAGGCTTCCCCGGCCTGACGGAAGACCGACATGCAGCGGGCATGAGCATACTGCACGTAGAAGACCGGATTGTCCTTCGATTGCTCGGTAACCTTGGCAAAATCGAAGTCCAGTGGCTCGGAATTCTTCCGGTAAAGCATCATGAAGCGCACCGAATCGCGGCCGACCTCATCGACGACTTCGCGCAGGGTGACGAAATCGCCCGAGCGCTTCGACATCTTCACCGGTTCGCCATTTCGATACAGCTTGACGAGCTGGCACAGAAGCACCGTCAGCTTCGCAGCACCATCAGAAATGCCGCGGGCCACCGCCTCCAGCCGCTTGACGTAGCCGCCATGGTCCGCGCCGAGGATGTAGATCATCTCGTTGAAGCCGCGGTCGAACTTGTTCTTGAAGTAAGCAACGTCGGCGGCAAAGTAAGTGTAGGAACCATCAGACTTGATCAGCGGGCGGTCGATATCGTCACCCACTTCCGTCGAGCGGAAGAGCGTCTGTTCGCGATCTTCCCAGTCTTCCGGCAACTGCCCCTTCGGCGGCGGCAGCGCGCCCTTGTAGACATAGCCCTTGAACGTCAGATCATTGATCGCGGTGCGGATCAGCGCCGCACCATTGGCATGCAGGGTGCGCTCGGAGAAGAATACGTCATGATGAACGTTCAGCGCCTCCAGGTCTTCCCTGATCATCGCCATCATTGCGTCGATAGCGCGATCCTTGACGATCGGAAGCCACTGCTCTTCCGGCATGCCGCGCAGCTTGGTGCCGAATTCCTTGGCGAGCGCTTCACCGACCGGAACGAGATAATCACCGGGATAAAGGCCCGGGGGTATCTCGCCGACCTGCTCGCCCAGCGCCTCGCGATAGCGAATAAAGACGGAGCGTGCGAGCACGTCGATCTGCGAGCCGGCATCGTTGATGTAATATTCCTTGGTGACCTCATAGCCGGAGAAGGCCAGCAGGTTTGCCAGCGCATCGCCGACGACGGCGCCGCGGCAGTGGCCGACATGCATCGGCCCGGTCGGGTTGGCCGAAACATATTCGACATTGACCTTCTGCCCCTCGCCGAGCTTGGAACGGCCGAACTTTTCGCCTTCCGCGATCATCGTGGACAGCAGCCGCTGCCAATAGCCGACCGAAAGACGGAGATTGATGAAGCCGGGGCCGGCCACCGAAACCTCGGCGACATCAGCATCTTCCTTCAGCTTGGCGACGATGATTTCGGCAAGCGCACGCGGATTCGTGCCGAGCGGCTTGGACAGAACCATGGCCGCATTGGTGGCGACATCGCCGTGAGTGGCATCGCGCGGCGGCTCTACGCCGATACGTCCGAAGTCGAGCTCAGATCGCTTTTCCCGCACAATATCAATTTGTTCGAGAGCGTTCTTAATTCTTAGTTCGAAGTCGGTGAAAAGGTTCATCATATCGTCCACGCATTAGCTTCGCGAGCCGCTATCGGCCCGACGCCGCCGCTGCCTACCGCAAATCGGGAGTCTGGTCAAACAGGCGCTTGTGGGCGCTGATGGCGTAGGTGTCCGTCATGCCGGCGAGGTAGTCGCCGACATGCCTTGCCTTGGCGGCGATCGCCAACCCGGCAATATGATCGACCCAATAATGGCTTTGCATCTCCCTGGGATTTTCCATATAGGCGTGGAAAAGGTCCGTGACGATCTGCGCCGCGCCGGCACGGATGCGCATGATGTCGGGATGACGGTAGATGCGCTTGAACAGCATCTGTTTGATCAGCTTGTCGGTTTCGGCCATCTCCGGCGAGAAGGTCGCGATGATCCGCCCGGCAGCCCGAATGTCGGCCACATTGCGGGGCTTGATTTCAGCGAGCGCCTGCTGCGAAACGGCGATCACATCCTCCACCATGCGGGTGATCTGCCGGCGCATGATTTCGTTCGTGAAGCGGCTCGCCTCCAGATGCGGATAACGTGCCCTCACCTCGGTCATCAGCTTGGCAAGAAACGGCACCTCCTCCAGCATGTCGAAGGTCAAATAGCCGGAGCGCAAGCCGTCATCGATGTCGTGCGTATTGTAGGCGATATCGTCAGCGATCGCGGCGACCTGCGCTTCAAGACTGGCATAGGAGGCGATTTCGAGATCGTGGATCTCGCAATAATCGAGGATCGGCCGCGGCACCGGACCTTGGATGCCCTTGCCATCGGGCGTCATCAGCGGTCCATTGTGCTTCACCAGTCCCTCAAGCGTTTCCCAGGTGAGGTTGAGCCCGTCAAAATCAGCATAACGGCGCTCGAGCTTGGTGACGATGCGTAGGGATTGGGCGTTGTGATCGAAGCCGCCATACGGCAGCAGCACCTCATGCAGTGCATCCTCACCCGTATGACCGAAAGGCGTGTGGCCGAAATCGTGGACAAGCGCCACCCCCTCCGCCAGATCCTCATCCAGCTTCAGGGCTCGCGCCAGGGCGCGGGCGATCTGCGCCACCTCGATCGTATGCGTCAGCCGAGTGCGGTAGTGGTCGCCATCCTGAGCGATGAAGACCTGCGTCTTATGCTTCAACCGCCGGAAGGCGGTCGCATGGACGATCCGGTCGCGGTCGCGCTGGAATTCGGAGCGTGTCGGGCTCGATCCTTCTTCGTAGAGCCGTCCGCGCGATTCCCAGGGATTCGTTGCATAGGCTGCCTTTTCCCCGTACCCGAAACCCAGTGCATGCGTATCAATCGTCATTATCAATCCATTTCCGGCATTTGGCTCCCGCACCGCCATCAGCGCGACAGTGGTTTCCCTGCAATCGATCCCTGCCCGTGCCCGGCAATGCGGACATATGTCCGCTCTTCCTACATCCCGGCCATTGACGCCGCTTTGCGGCCTTCATACCTATAGACAAGAAAACAGCAAAATGGCGTCTGGCTCAACCAGGAAACCATAGCTGTCGCCGGCCTAACTTTCATGTTAAAGGCTACGAATATCAGCCGTTTGAAAGTTCGACGGCTTAATGGTTCTCTCCGGATCTTGACCCCGGCAGGAGGAAGATATGACTGAGACAAGTGTTACCCTATCGGATGCCGCGGCCAAGCGAATCGCTGCTATCGTCGGCGCGGATGCCGGAAAGCGCGCGCTTCGCGTCGCTGTCGAAGGCGGTGGCTGTTCGGGTTTTTCCTATAAATTCGATCTCGTCGAGGGCCCCGAAGCTGACGACATCATTGTCGAAAAGAACAATGCGACCGTCCTGATCGATCAGCTGTCGCTGGTCTATATGGCAGGCTCGGAGATCGATTTCGTCGACAATCTTCTCGGCCAATCCTTTCAGATCAAGAATCCGAATGCGGTCGCAAGTTGCGGCTGCGGCACAAGTTTTGCCATCTGATCCTCACTCAGCTTTTCCATAGTTTGATGACCGGCCAGGAGCCTTCGCTTCGGGCCGGCTTTCATATGGGCTGTAGTCAAGCCGACCGGCTGCGGATACAACAGGGCGAAGCAAAGGAATGAGCCGCCCATGAAAATCGCCACCTGGAACATCAACGGCGTCAAAGCGCGTATCGAGAACCTCTGCCAGTGGCTGAAGGACTCGAACCCGGACATCGTCTGCCTGCAGGAGATCAAGACCGTCGATGAAGGCTTTCCGCGGCTGGAGATCGAAGCGCTTGGCTATCACGTCGAAACGCATGGGCAAAAGGGCTTCAACGGCGTTGCGATTCTCTCGAAAACCAAGCCGGATGAGGTGACGCGCGGCTTGCCAGGTGACGACAGCGACGAACAGGCCCGCTTTATCGAGGCGGTCTTCTCCGTCGAAGGGCACGGCGCCTTGCGGATCTGCTGCCTCTATTTGCCGAACGGCAATCCGATCGATACGGAAAAATACTCCTACAAGCTCGCCTGGATGGAGCGCCTGCGCAAATTCGCCCTGGAGCGCCTGGCCCTTGAAGAGCCCCTGATACTCGCTGGAGACTACAACGTCATCCCCGAGCCGCATGATTGTTTCGACCCCAAGGTCTGGGAGAGCGATGCACTCTTCCTGCCGCAGACGCGTCAAGCTTTCCGCCAGCTCGAACATCTCGGCTTTACCGATGCCGTACGTGCGACGACGGACGCGATCAAGCTTTACTCATTCTGGGATTACCAGGCCGGCGCCTGGCCAAAAAACAACGGTATCCGCATCGACCACCTGATGCTGTCACCAGAGGCAGCCGATCGCCTCACCGGAACGGCAATCGAGAAGCATGTGCGCGCCTGGGAAAAACCTTCCGACCACGTCCCCGTTGTCGCTCACCTGGATTTCAGCAATTAAGCTTCAATCCCGATCGGGAAAAGTTACCCGTCTCTTCCGGATGGAAGCCCGATGCAATGCCAATCAATCGGGGCCTGCGACATCGAGCTGATGAGCCATGGAAACGGCCACGCGGCGGTCGTTCTCATTGGCGATGGAGAAGGCCTGCTCCTGCATGTCTTCCATCCAGCTACAGTCCTTCGGCTTGCACTTGTCGAGTGCCGCCGTCATGAAGGCCAGACCGCGAATGGATTGCCCCTCCTGGAACAGGAGATTGCCAAAAACGGCCATGGCGCCCGGATGGCCGCTCTTGCGCGCCTGGTTCAGCCATTTCTTGGCCTGCTGAACGTTGGTGGCGCCGCCCTCGCCTGATAGCATCATCTGCGCCAGCTGGAACTGCGCCTCCGGCACGCCGAAGGTGGATGCCACCTGGAAATAAAGCTGGCGGGACTGATTGAGGTCGACCTTTACGGGGCTATTGGGAATGCCGCTTTTGTAGTAGCTCGCAAGCGCCAGCAGCGCGTTGATGAAGAAACCGGTGTCTTCCGAACCTGGCTCCACGCCCTGCTGGGCGATCTCGCTATAGATCTTGAAAGCTTCGAAATCGTTCTGCGTCACGCCATCGCCATCGGCATACATGTTGGCCAGAGCCCAGCGGGAGCCGGTATGACCCTTTTCGGCGGCATACCGATAGGCTTCGACCGCCTCTTCCTTCTGCCCGTTCTTATAGGCCTTGAAGCCGAATTTGAAGAGATCGAACGGACCCGATTCCTTGGTGACGCCGGCATTGATGTCGAATGCTTTGGCTTGCCCTGCCAGCACCACCGCAGTGGCAAGAGACAGGCTGAGCATCATAACTCTCGCTGATATGAACTCGGACTTAAACATAACAGTCGATTTCTTTCGCTCCATTCGGACCTGTTACGGCGCTTGCACAAACGCCGCCAGTTTCACGAATGTTTTCCCTGATGGCGCACGAGACTGGATCGCCCTTCGAGAGGGCGGCTCCTGTGGCGTCCAACCGATGCTGTTTGCCACATTTGCGAGCATAGCTTGCAATTATGTCCAAACCAGCATTTGTCCGGTCGCGATCACGTCCCGCCGCTAAAGCAGCGTTCGCAATCGTCTTCCGATAATGGAAATCAAAGATCGTCCGGTTGACGATTTCCCTTGGCAGACAACGATTTTTCCCCCGCGTCGGAAGCATCATGGCTCCGATCCCCGATTTTTGCTTATGCCAAAGTGGAAGTTCACCCATCAACCGCTTACGCACTTTCTATAAGGCTTGCCCCTATGCCTGCGTAATCGCTGCTCCCCATTTGTGGCGGGAAATGGACAAATTGTAATCTCATCACGTGGCTGCAATGTCTTGAAATAGAGTGTTGCTAATTCGTCACAAAAATTTTATCGGACTTGAGATTTCTTTAACCATAAATCAGGCAGAAGACCCGGTTTACGCTCCACTTTTCCCGATCCAATAAAAAACGTCGCGAAACCCGTGAGAGCTCGCGACGTCGATAATAAAGTGAAGGAACTGTCGTTAGGCTCCTTCAATTCAGCGGTTTGTCATCAGAAGCTGACTTTCACCGATGTCTGAAGAGCGGCGACCAAGTCATTGCCGAAGCTGTAGGTCGCATCGTTGCCATAGACGACACCGCCACGCGTGACCGGTCCGGACTTGCCTGATGTCATGAGGCCGAGAGCGCCGCCGAAATTGAACTGAACATGCTCGGTCGGCTTGTAGGCCACACCTGCGCCGAGGGTCCACGTATCGGAATTCATGCCATAGCCGTCGCTCGCGCCGCGATCCCAGGTCAGGCTGACGGCACCGCTCCACTTGTCGTTGAACTTGTGCCCCACACCGCCTGTGATCGTCCAGCCATCCTTGTACAGCAAGTCAAGCGAGGTGAGCTCGGTGGGGCCATTGGCCCTGCAGGATATGCTGCGCGTGGAGCTCGGGCACAGCGCGATGCTTTGCAGGACGCTCCAGTTCGTCCATTTGACTGAGCCGAAGGCGAGCCAGTCCGGCGCGATGCCAGTCTGTACCTTCCACTCGAGGGAGTCGGGAGCATCGGCCGAGCCGAAAACAGAGGTTACCTTGCCACCGAAGCCAGGAACAACAGGCGGCGGTACTTCGGTCAGGTCGACGCTACCCTTCAGATTGTCGTATTTGACCCGGCTATTGTAGACGAGGCTCGTGCGGAAGGCATATTCCGGAATTTCGTAGGCGATACCGGCGCGCCAGCCCCAGCCGTGACCGTCGATGTCAAGCGAACCCATGCCGTTGTAAACGGCAGAAATCGGGGCCGGAGTGGCGTAGACGAGGCGCGACTTGTAGCCGCTGACTTCCTGATAGAAACCGCCGCCGATCAGACGCAGTTGCCCCGGACCCGCATCGAACTTGTACGAGCAGGTGGCCGAATAGTTGTTCGTGCGAACCTTGACTTCGGTTTCGTTATTGGCGCCAGCCCAATTTGCACCTTCGTTGAGGTGCCCGCCGAAAGGCTGCGAATAGTCGGCCATGCAGTCGAGATCATCGGTGATGCCGATCTTGAAGGCGGCATAGGGAATGGCGTAATTTTCCGCCGCATCCGTCGAACGGTTACGGTTATTGAGATTGCCGTCGGCCGGATTGATGTCCTTGGCATTCTTCAGTTTACGGTCGGGCATGACGTAAGTAACGCCTGACTCGAATGCATAACGGCCTTTGTCGAAAAGCAAATCAATATCATAGCCGCCACGATCAAGGCCGCCCGCAAAGGCAGCACTGGCAAAAGACGAGCTAATAACGAGTGCAAGTGCGCTCCTCAGCGCAACAGAAAATGCCATTGTATCTCCCCCACATGTGCATTCAGTGGCTTGATTGTTGCGATGATCGCGTGAATTGGCAATGTGGCGCATAAGAGCACAGGTCATGTAAGAGAGTGATTGATTTACGTAAGAAAGCGAACCCCGCCTCTGAAAATCTATCAGTGTAGGTAATTTTTTCTTTCGAAATAGCATTTTCGGCCCCTGATAGATTCTCATTCTTCACCGCAACAATTCTGTTACAATATGACAACAGTTTTGCTTTTCGAGCGCGTCCAACAGCTTCAGGGGTAGTCTGTTTCGCCTGTGCGAAACTGGCGGCGATGTGGCGGCACATATCCAGTCAAACGCATCGAATCGATGGGGATAAACAAAAAGGCATGCGGCGAATACCGCATGCCCTCCAATTTGTATTTACTAAATGCGAAGCGCGATCTCCGGGCTTCGACGCCTCAGCCGGCTTCACTCACCCGGGCCAGCGCCACCTTGAGGCTCGCCTGTTGCCCCTCGAGCTCGCCGAGGCGCTCGCGCTCGGCCGCGACGACGTCCGGATTGGCATTGGCAACGAACTTCTCGTTCGAAAGCTTACCGGCGATGCGGACGATCTCCTGATCGTTCTTGGCAATTGCCTTTTCGAGACGCGCCTTCTCGGCCGAGAGATCGATGAGGTTGCCGAGCGGGAGGCAGACGGTCGCCTCGCCGATGACGATCTGGGCGGCGCCCTTGGGCGCGGTATCTGCCAGTGAAACCGATTCCACGCGCGCCAGCCGCTTGATGGCGGCATCGTGACGGAAGAGGCGCTCGCGCGTCAGGCTATTGGCATCGACAACAACCAGCGGCGCCGTCGCGGCCGGCGGCACGTTCATTTCCGAGCGAACGGAGCGAATGCCGGAGACCAGATCGATCAGCCAATTGATTTCATCGGCGGCGACATTATCGGCATAGGACGGTGCCGGCCAATCCGCATGGCAGATCAGGCCCTCACGCTCCTGCCCCTCGCCCGCCGTATGAGCCCAGAGCTCCTCGGTCATGAAGGGCATGAACGGATGCAGCAGCTTGTAGGTCTCTTCGAGCACATAGGCTGCACAGGACTGCGCCTCCGCCTTGGCACCTTCATCTTCGCCATTGAAGATCGGCTTCAACAGCTCGAGATACCAATCGCAGAACTGGTTCCAGATGAAGCGATAGAGCGCGCCTGCCGCATCATTGAAGCGGAAGCTTTCCAGCGCCTCGGTCACGTCACGCTCTGCGCGCGCCAACTCCGTCAGGATCCAGCGGTTGACGGTGAGCTCGGCCGCTTCCGGCACGAAATGCGGATCGCTCTTGGCGCCGTTCATTTCGGCAAAGCGCGTCGCGTTCCAAAGCTTGGTGCCGAAATTGCGATAGCCGGCGATGCGAGCCGGGTCGAGCTTCACGTCGCGACCCTGCGCGGCCATGATCGCCAGCGTGAAACGCAGCGAATCGGCGCCGTACTGATCGATCAGCTCAAGAGGATCGATGACGTTGCCCTTGGACTTCGACATCTTCTGCCCGTTCTTGTCGCGCACCAGGGCGTGGACATAGACCGTGTTGAACGGCTCGACAGGCTCACCACCCTCGTCCTTCATGAAGTGAAGGCTCATCATCATCATGCGGGCAACCCAGAAGAAGATGATATCGAAGCCGGTGACGAGGACGTTCGTCGGATAGTAGCGTGCCAGTTCCGGCGTCTCATCCGGCCAGCCGAGCGTCGAGAAAGGCCAAAGTGCCGACGAGAACCAGGTGTCAAGCACGTCTTCGTCGCGCGTCAGGATTTCGCCCGGCTTGAAGTTCTCCAACAGGTCCTCGACATAGGCCTTCATCGGCCCTTCATGCGACAGATAATGCTGGATCGCGGCCTGCAGTGCCTCTTCCTCGGTCTTTTCGACGAAGACCTGGCCATCGGGACCGTACCAGGCCGGAATCTGATGGCCCCACCACAGTTGACGGGAAACGCACCATGGCTGGATGTTTTCCATCCAGTCGTAATAGGTCTTGTCCCAGCTTTTCGGAACGAGCTTCGTGCGCCCTTCGCGGACCGAGGCGATCGCCGGTTCGGCGAGCGTCTTGGCGTCGACATACCACTGTTCCGTCAGGCGCGGCTCGATCGGCACGCCGCCACGGTCGCCATGCGGAACCATGTGCTTGTGTGGCTCGATCTTGTCCAGCAGGCCCGATTCTTCGAAAATGCGGACGATGATCTTGCGCGCCTCGAAGCGGTCCTTGCCTTCCAGCTCGTCCCAGGCCCCGTGCAGGGCTGCAGGGTTGTCGAGACCTTCAAGGAAATCCTCGTTGTCCTTGATGGTGATGGTCGCTTCCGGCGTCAGAATGTTGACAACGCGTAGGCCGCGGCGCTTGCCGACGTCGAAGTCGTTGAAATCATGCGCAGGCGTCATCTTGACCGCGCCAGTTCCGGCCGTCGGATCCGGATATTCGTCGGCAACGATCGGGATGCGGCGACCGACGATCGGCAGGATAACATGCTTGCCGACGAGCGGCTTATAGCGTTCGTCTTCCGGATTAACGGCAACGCCGGTATCGCCGAGCATGGTTTCCGGCCGCGTGGTGGCGACGACGAGATAATCGCGCGTTTCCCACTCCGTCGGTTTGCCCTCTTCGTCGAAGGCGATCGGATGCTGATAGGTGACGCCGGGTTCCAGCGGATAACGCAGGTACCAGAGATTGCCGTTGACCTCGTGCTGCTCGACTTCGATGTCCGAAATTGCGGTCAGCATCTTCGGATCCCAGTTGACCAGCCGCTTGTCGCGATAGATCAGACCTTCCTTGTAGAGTGTGACGAAGACTTCGAGAACCGCCTTGGACAGACCCTCGTCCATTGTGAAGCGCTCGCGCGACCAGTCGCAGGAAGCGCCGAGGCGCTTCAGCTGGTTGAAGATCAACCCGCCGGACTCGTCCTTCCACTCCCAGACCTTCTGGATGAAGGCTTCGCGTCCCATCTTGTGGCGATCCGGCTGCTGGCGTTCGGCAAGACGGCGTTCGACGACCATCTGCGTGGCGATGCCGGCATGGTCCATGCCCGGCTGCCAGAGAACGTCCTTGCCGCGCATACGCTCGAACCGCACCATGATGTCCTGCAGCGTGTTGTTCAGCGCATGGCCCATGTGCAGCGAACCGGTCACGTTCGGCGGCGGTATGACGATCGTGAAGGTTTCCGCGCCCGGTTTGGCGTTCGCGCCGGCGCGAAAGGCGTCGGCCTCATCCCATTTTTGGGCGATCTTCGGTTCGACGGTGGCGGAATCATATGTTTTGTCGAGCATTTTAGGACCGGATCTAGAGGACTGGGTGATGCGGGTTGTAAATAGGATGGCTGTGGGCAAGTCAATAAAAAAGCCGCCCCGGAGCCCGGAGCGGCGGATCGGCTACCCGAAGCTCAGGCCTGTCAGCGGCGCGAACCGCGAGCCACCCTTTCGATTTCCTCACGCACGAGGCGCTCCACAAGGGTCGGCAAGTTATCGTCGAGCCATTCCTGCAGCATGGGGCGCAACATCTCCTGGGCAAGCTCGTCAAGGGAGCGACGCGGACCGCCGTCAACGATGGCGGCCAATTCCTCGAACGAGCGGGAAACCTGTGCGCCGGCGGCTTCCGACATCAGCGGCGATGCGGATACGGCCTGGGCCGACGACAGGGGCGCTTCCACTTCCATGGCAACGGCTGGTTCCGGCGCCTCAAAAATAGGTGCCTCGACGGGTGCTGCGACCTGAGGCGCCATAGCGGCAGCCATCGGCTTCTGCTCTTCCACCTCGGGTTCAACCTCGGCCACCCGCAAAACAGGCTGAGCAACCGGTGCGGCAACATCTCCAATGGCCTGTCTCAGAGGGACATCGGCGATCGGCTCGACGTGTACCTCGGCGAGGCGTGCGGCTATGGCTGGCGGCAGCTCACGCGGCTGCGGCTCCCGCCCGGCATTCAGCAAGGCGGCGGTATTGCGTTCGGAGGCAGCGCGCACGCGCGCGGCAACATCGGCCAGCGACAGACCGCGGCCGGCACCTTCCGGCTCGACAGCAGCCGCCTGCGAATTTGCCGCAACGAAACGCGGGTCCTGCTCGGCAGCGCGTGCGCGATCGGCGGCGGCGAATTCTTCATCCACAGTCAATTGAATGTCGTCGTCACGCATGCCGGAAGCGGCAAAATGCGTCATGGGGGTCGGCTTGGCACCTACGGGTTCGTTGCTTTCGATGATCCTGCGGATCGACGCCAGAATTTCTTCCATGGACGGTTCACGCACTACATTTGGCTGAGCCATATTCATCCCCGTTTTCCCATATTCGACGACCGGAAACTCGCACCATAAACTCGCCAGGCGGCACCCGAATCAGGGCCACCCTAGATGACTGTCTTCGGGAACAAAATCACCTGAAAAGCACTAAACCCGGTGATGCACAGTTTTGTTACGATCACGACGAATCGCTCTGCTAAGCGTGATTCTGCCACAGGGCGCGACAATAAAAAACAGGCACCCGAAGGCGCCTGTCGCAAGCTCAATCATCGGACCTTCACGAAATCAGAAGACGAATTCCTTGGCCTTGGCAAAGCCCGGCAGCGGCTTGATCGAGGCGTTGAAGAAGACGTTTTCCGAAAACGCACCGCGTTCGCGCATGAAAACGGTCGCGCGCGCGGCATGGCCATAGCCGATAACGGTGATAAGGCGGCCATCTTCGCCGAGCTGGTCGAGCAGGCCCTGCGGCAATTGTTCGATCGAACCGTTGAGGAAAATCACATCATAGGGTGCATCGGCGGCATGACCCTTTTCAAGGTCACCGCCAACGACGGTCACATTGTCGTAGCCAAGCGCGGCAAGATTAGCCTTCGCCTGAGCCGCGAGCTCCTCGTTGGATTCAAGCGCGATAACCTTGCCGGCGAGAAGCGACAAGACGGCGGACACGTACCCCGTGCCGCAGCCGACATCGAGAACCTTGTCATCCTTGGTGATGGCGCCGAGCTGCAGCAGCTTTGCTAGCGGCGAGGCTTCCATCAGGAAACGGCCAGGAGCGACCTCGATATCGCAATCGACATAGGCCAGGAGCTTCGACTTCTCCGTTACGAAATTTTCGCGCGGCACGGCGAAAAATGCATTCAACACGGAATGGGAGGTGACATCCGTCGTCCGGATCTGGTTCTCGACCATCTTCACGCGCGCTGCTTCGAAATCCATCTTATCCTCTTGCGCCCTTGGTGCCAGAACGAGCTGGCTCTACTTTCTGTTACGCGTGTCTTAATCGCCTGACGCCGCGCTTTCAAGGCATTGCGGCAACAGCCGCAGAGATTCATGGCGAGGCGTCGCCGACGAACAACAATTGATATCCGCAAATACAAGTCAGCTACAAGTCAGCGCCCTGCATCCGGGATATGCGACATCTTGCGGATCCGCCATGCTCCGGACCGGGACGTCTGTTAGCAAAATGTTAACTTCGCGCGACCACCCTTCGATGCGTTGGACCCGTGTGGTGACCAATCGACCTTCCGGCCCGAAGCCATTCGGCCCAGATATTAAATTTGAATAGAAGGTGGCTGGGGATGCCTGTTTCTCTCGTTCTTTTCGTCGTAACGTCGCTGCCGCTGGTGGTTTTTCTGGCCGCGAGTCTTTCCTCGATGATGTAGGTTTTCCGAATGAGGCTTTCGCTCTTCGCCGCAGCGCTTCTCCTTCTCCTGCCCCAAGTCGCGTTGAGCGAGGAAACATCAAGCGAGGATGAGGCGAAAGACACAGCCCCGATCATCGGACATGTCGTTACCGGAAAGCAGCTCGATGAATGGTGCGAGGAGGACCGAACGCTCGCTTCGGTCTATATTCAGGGCATTCTCGATGAGGCCCAGCGAACGAAGAACCTGACGATCCGGGCCACGAAGCAAACTCCAAAAAACTCGTCGCGCTACGAGCGCTACCTTCAACAGTTCGTGGGCGCTTTCTGTCTGCCGCCCGAGCTCAGCAACACAAAGGCAACGACGATAGCCTGCAAATGGATGGCAGAGCACTCCTGGCAACTGGAGCGGCCCGCCAGTTCGCTGATCGCACGCGCCTATAAATTCGCCTTTCCCTGCCTTGAGGAATAGGCCCGCCAGCAAGGCCCGATGTTCCATGCGGCAACGCCGGTGCGGACATGTCTCAAATTTTCGAGCACCAATCCAGATGACGGCCCTGTCCGCCAATATTGCGAACCGAATGCACAACGGAGACGCTCTGGCGAGATAGGATTGCCATTAAGTGGAGAACATCGCGTGCGATGCACGAAGGCGCAGCCTCGCATCTCCGTTGACAAATACTAAGTCCATCTTATAATTAGCATGCTGAATTTGATTGACCTCTAGTCCAGCAAAAGGCGGCCCAGTTTTTTCCCTAGACTGGACCGCTTTTGCTTTTGATGGATCGCGAATTCAGCGGCACCGTCAGGCTGGCGGCTTCGTCATAACCCGCAATCCAAGTTCATCCCACCGTAAGGAAACTGCAGTTCCCAGCCGCTGGAGTTAATGCTCCGGCCGCGATCTCTCGTGATCACGGCGTAGCGATCCTTTGCTCGAGGCTTTGATTAGCTGGATGGAACGGCCGAAATCATATTAGGCGGTGAATGCGAGGAAAGCTCAGGGGCAACGATTGCCAAAGCTGAAAACACAAAATGAAATCAGATACTTATAAATCAGTTTTGAAAGAGATGGAGGCCTCGCCCGGAATCGAACCGGGGTGCAAGGATTTGCAGTCCTCTGCGTAACCACTCCGCCACGAGGCCATCCGAAAGCAATTTGCGTTGTGGTGGCGCGGATTTAGAATGATCCAAAGAAAACCGCAAGAGGGTTCATTCCGAATCCTGTCCTTTTTTCATTTCGAAAAGATATTTGCTCATGCGGGCGAGCAAAATGCCGCCCCCCTAGGCCTTAACGAGCGGCTCGGTTTCAGGCCCACGGGACACGCCCGATATAGACAATCAGAGGCGCCTACCCGATCCTTCATTGGCATCGGCAAAGACCGACTGCAACATGAGACGCGGCTGCAGACAACGGGCGAACCCGGATGCTCCGCCAATCGCGCCGAATTATCGCGAACCAACCGGGTCTCAGGAGCAAAAGAAAATTGCCGGCTCGGGGAATCGCCACCCGCCCGGAGGCGCGGTCGATGCCAGCCCATTCAGGTAGGTTATAGGGACCTAAGGTAGATGCTAGAATTAGTACTACCGGTTTGTACGCCACCCACAGACCGGACAGTGCCGCGTCCGACGAGACTACGCCCCCAGTAATGTCGTCGGACGCACCACAGCCAAACAGCGGCGATCGCAACGGGGCGGAAGCCGGACAAGTTGCCGTCTTCTCCGCTACAGAATGATACTCAGTTTCCCCGCCCGACAACTGTTTCACACTCGCAGTTCAGTAAAGTGTCTCGAGATCGCGACGCACACGGACGGCAAACGGCTGAGCTCGATTGCCGTTAACATCATACTTCAGCCGTCTCTACCCTCACTCGCCCCATCGCGCGCCGTCGACTCTAACGCGTGGCGGCGTAAACGCTTTCCGTTTCGTGGGCAGGGCCTATTCAAGTGTGATCCGACAGTGTTGTGACCGACGAAGCTCCGCGAATTGCGTCATTTTTGCAACAACGCTGGTTTTCAAGTAGGGCGCATATAGTTCCATACCCTTAGTATCTTGCCAAATCACCGAAGCAGGTTCAGGAAATAGTTCGCGAGGCTTATTACTTCGCACCTACTGATAGGGAACATGAACGGGATGGGGTTGGGCACGTCGTTTTTCGGCGCGATATCTCATGCCCAATCAAGAAAGATTGGAGTTATTATGAACATCAAGAGCCTTCTTCTCGGCTCCGCTGCTGCGCTTGCAGCAGTATCCGGTGCTCACGCGGCTGATGCGATCGTAGCAGCTGAGCCGGAGCCGCTGGAATACGTCCGCATCTGCGACGCATACGGTGCTGGCTACTTCTTCATCCCGGGCACCGAAACCTGCCTCAAGATCGGCGGTAAGGTACGTACCGAAGGTGAGTGGTACAACGCTTACAACCGTGACAGCCATCAGGGCACGCTGTGGCATACCCGCGCCGAACTGAACGTTGATACCGCAACCGACACCGAATACGGTCCGCTGAAGACCGAAACCATCGTTCGCTGGGACTGGAACGATGGTGGCTCCACCTCCACCAACCTGCTGTGGTCTTATATCAGCCTCGGCGGCTTTACGGTTGGTAAGAAGGACTCGCAGTACAATCTGTACATTGGTTATGCCGGCGACGTCATCAACGACGACGTGATCTATGACGGTCCGTACGAACTGAACCAGCTGACCTATGAATATGACGGCGGCAACGGCTTCTCGGCCGTGATCTCGCTCGAAGATTCCAACTCCGCCACAACCGGTTCGGCATCTTACGGCGCAAGCTGGTGGACGGATGACAGGCAGAACCACTACGCTCCTGACGTCGTTGCCGGTGCTGGGTTCAAGTCCGGTGCATGGGGCTTCAAGGTCGTCGGCGGTTACGACTCGATCGTCGAAGAAGGCGCCATCAAGGCTCGCGTCGATGCTGACTTCGGCGCATTCACGGCCTTCTTGATGGGCGGCTGGAACACGGACGGCGACAAGCTCAACAAGTATGCTGGCACCAACCAAGACGTCTCCGCTTGCACGGCACCGAACGGTACCGTCAATGCATCGAAGTGCGGCTGGGGTGACTGGGCTGTCTGGGGCGGCGTCGGCGTTCCGGTCAACGATAAGCTGAAGTGGAACCTGCAGCTTGCTTACAGCGACTCGAAGATCTTCGAAGCAACCACGAACCTGAAGTTCAACCCGGTCAAGAACCTCCTGGTCGAGCCGGAACTGACTTACGTTCACTATGACTATGCCCACGACGACACTGTTTCGGGCATCCTGCGCTTCGAACGCAACTTCTAACCTGATCAGACTTGACCTCCGATCAGAGAAGGAAGGGGGCCGGCTTTCCCTGCCGGCCCCCTTTTTTATGCAACATCCGCAATCAGCGGCTCCTCCTGCGATCAATACGCGTGTCACAAGGATCTCCAGTCAACGAAAAGGGGAACCTAGTCGATGCCCTGGCGTTTAGCGATGAAAGGGACATGGCTGACTACAGGAGTTGGAAACTTGAAACACCACTTTGCTTCACTCGCCTTGAGCGTGACGCTGGCTATAGGCTCCGCGCTACCCGCCGCCCTGCCCGCGATGGCCGCGCCGCCGAGCAGTCCATCTATATCGCGCGCGTCGGATCTTATCCTTGTGCAAGAGCAAGGATCGCGCCGATGGGGCGATGACGACCGTCCCCGCTGGCGTGATCGCGATCGCCGTCACTGGCATGGTGACCGCGGCTGGGATCGCCGCCGCCATTGGGATGACAGATGGCGGGACGACCGTCGCTATCATCATCGTCGCCATGGCGGCGTGATATTCGAGATTCGGCCTTAGTGGGGCCGGTTGCCTAATCGGAATGATACCTGCCAAGCTCACGCCGGACACAAGGTAGGCAGCGGGTCACTTCGAGGAATAACATAAACAATAAGGCCGCCACCGGAACTCCGGCGGCGGCCTTATTGTTTTAAGAGGAACCTGCGCCGGTTCCAAGCGTCTTCCGATCAGCGGCAGACGCGCACATGGCGGATAACCCAGCGTCCATGAACCTTGCGCTTTACCTTCTTCACATGGCAGTGATGATGATGGTGCTGATGATAATGACGATGATGCATCGGAGCGGCCTCGGACGGCACGCTGAAGGCAAAGACCGACGCCACAGCTACTGCAGAAGCAAGAATCAGATTTTTCATGTCGAACCTCTAAAGCATTGGGGGACTATGCTGCGCGGATCGCGCATTATGTTCATGTGCCGCATCGCATTAACGGCACATGAACATGCCCTCACATTCGCGAGAGCAACCATACCTTGAACTAATTTTTTCAGAAATACCACATATATCCACCCGAGAGCCGCCTCCGCGCGCTCTCGAAAAGCACGGATGCATCATCTTGGCACAATCTCATTAGCCCGCTACCATTCGCCATCCCGTGCGAAGAAGAGTGCAGTGCAAGATATTGTTATTGCATCGCAAAAATCCAGAATGAGGCATGTGCTCGATTTTCAGTCGTCCACCGAACGAAGGGGCAACAGGCGCCGAATACGTTCGTCACGAAGATAGAGACCACCCCACGCCATGATGCCGAGCAATAAACTGATAAGTTGTGGTGGAGAACCGATTTCTCCGAGACGCAAATGGGTGCAGATGGCACCGCCGAAGAACCCGGTCGTGAGGATCGCTCCAAGAACCGCGGTGCGCGGAATAGCGTAAAGAACAACGCTGATGAGGATGATCAAACCCACCACCGTGCCTAGATTGGCGGGAAAGCCCGTCTCCGCCATCTGCGGGCCAATCAATGACGGCATAAAGAGATCGACAGCGGCATCGGCCGCCAATGCAAGAATAACAATCGCGCTCAGAATCCAGCCCAGCGCCACCCCACCACGAAAGCTCGTATTCTCAGCCATTTTATCCCCAATCCGTCGAATCTGGCCGATATCCCCGAATTGCCCGCCGGCATTGATGCCTGGCTGACAAGCGGCGGCAATCTGGCATGAGTGGGAAAGACAGGTCAACGAGGATGCGGTGATCGAACCGAACGAGCCTCCGCGGAAATCACTACCGCGAGGCAGGTGCAATAAAACTGCAAAAATGCGCTGCTATAAGGTTGGCCGCGTTCATCAGCCTTAAGAACCGCAGAAGCGGAGCTAGACTCAGCCGGGCGCTCTAGCGCCGTTATCTACTTCAGTTCTGTGGAAAAAAGTGGCTCCCCGGGCCGGATTCGAACCGGCGACCTGTCGATTAACAGTCGAATGCTCTACCGCTGAGCTACCAGGGAATGCGCTTGGCGCGGTGTGAGCGGGGTAATACAAATGCTTTCCCGATTTGCCAAGCGGTTTTTTCAAAAAAAATGAATTCTCTTGCATTATTTCCTCGCGCCACCATTTCCTGTGGATGACCGATCAAAGTGAAACGACCGCAAATGCCGATCGGAATGGCCGGAAAACCCGCCGTTTTGGCATTGATCCCGCGACCCGCGAGCTGGTTTTCGGCTCTGTGAGAATCCCCCTGCCCCGATCGCGCCTTGCCCGCGTCGGCGTGGGGATAGCGCTGATTTTCGGCGGACTGCTCGGCTTCCTGCCGGTGCTCGGCTTCTGGATGCTGCCACTGGGCTTCATCGTGCTCTCGCACGACATGCCGATGGTTCGCCGCTGGCGCCGCCGCTTCGCCGTATGGTGGACACGAAAACGCCGCCCGGCAAACTAAAGCGCGGCACACTCCTGCTATCCCGCGCGAACTGGACGAGCAGGATTGCCGACAACAGTCGCACCGGCTGCAACATCCCTGGTGACGACCGCGCCGGCGCCGATGATCCCGCCATCGCCCACCGTGATGCCGCCGACCAAGATCGCTCCACCGCCGATCCATACGCTTCTGCCTATCGTTACCGGCCGTGCGACCTCCATGCCCGCTCCGCGCAGTTCGGCATCCTTGTGATGTTCGGCACAATAGATATGGACCCCCGGCCCCAGCATGCTGCCGTCGCCGATGCGGACGCTGGCGCTGTCGAGGATGGTGCAGCCGGCATTCATGTAGACTCGGCGGCCGAGCGAAATATTGATGCCATAGGAGCAATGAAACGGCGCCTCGATGAAGACGCTCTCGCCGATCTCGGCAAAAAGCGCAGACAAAGCCGGCGCAAGATTGCCGCGCTGGGCGGGCGGCATTGTATTATGTGCATGCACAGCCTCGCGTGCCTGCCAGCGTAAGGCGTCGAGTTCCGGATCGAAACAACAGTACCACTCCCCCGCCGCCATTTTCTGCCGCTCACTGAGACCCATATTCTCATTCCTCCAATGCCTTCCGAACGTCCCGGCGGCGATCTTGCAACACCGCCAGGGGCACAGGCAAGGAAGACCATCGCGTCTTCCTGACCGAACTGCAATCTATGAGTGAACGCACGCGGCCCGCACCTCTTGATTAGCAAAACCTCAAATGCACGATCCTGCAATGAACGCTGCTCCGCAAAGCCGCTGCCCTTGTGAAAAAGCCCGTCAATGCGGGATTCTTGCCCACAACAAACTGTCACACAGCTTGTCTATAACCCGCGCTACCGCGGACTTGCGCAAGACCACCGGTTCCGAGCTTTCAAAAGGAAATAGGGATATGTCGAAACTTAAAAATTACATTTCTGCCGCCGCTGCTGGCGTCATGAGCGTCGCCCTGGCGATGCCGGCTGCCGCAGCTCCGGTCAAGTTCGATTTCTGGTTCGGTCTGTCGGGCGACCTGGAACGCGTCGTTCAGACGCTCTGCAAGAACTTCAACGATTCCCAAAAGGATTATGAAGTCTCCTGCGTCAGCCAGGGTAACTATGACGCCGCCCTGCAGAACACCATCGCCGCCTTCCGCGCCGGCAAGCAGCCCGCAATCGTTCAAGTGTACGACGCCGGCACCGCGACCATGATGCTCTCCGGTGCCTATTATCCGGCCGGCAAACTGATGTCCGAAAACGGTTACAAGATCGACTGGAACGACTATTTCCCGGGTATCGCCCGCTACTACGCCACCTCGAAGGGCGAGCTGCTCTCCTTCCCGTTCAACTCCTCGACCGCCCTGCTCTACTGGAACAAGGACTCCTTCGCGAAGATCGGCAAGACCGCCGCTCCGAAGACCTGGGAAGAAGCCGCCGAAGACATGAAGGCGCTCAAGAGTGCCGGCTATGATTGCCCGATGGCCATCAACATCTCCGGCAACGAAAGCTGGCAGCTGATGGAACAGTTCTCCGCCATTCACAATCAGCCGATCGCCACGAAGAACAATGGCTATGACGGCCTCGATGCCCGTCTTGAGGTCAACAAGACCAAGTTCGTCAAATATGTGACCGACCTCAAAAGCTGGTACGATCAGGGCCTCATCAAGATCAAGTCCAAGGACCTCGGCCAAGACATGGTTCAGGCCTTTGCAGCGGGCGATTGCCAGATGATCATGACCTCAGTCGGCGACCACGGCACGGTTGGCAAGACGCAGAAAGCCGGCATGAACTGGGATGTTGCCGAGCTTCCGGTCTATGCCGGCACCGAGCGCAAGAACTCGCTGGTCGGCGGCGCTTCGCTTTGGGTTCTCTCCGGCAAGTCGGCTGACGAATACAAGGGCGCCGCTGCGTTCCTGAACTTCATCCACGACCCCAAGACCGCTCTCTTCTGGTCGACCAACACCGGCTACATCCCGGTTACGAATTCCGGTTTTGAATTCATGAAGTCCTCCGGCTTCTACGACAAGGCTCCCTATAAGGGCCGCGAAGTCGCCATCGCCAGCTTGACCGCTTCCGAGCCGACCCCGATTACCCGCGGTATCCGTCTCGGCAACTTCACGCAGATCCGCGCTGAGTTCGGCAACCAGATGCAGGCCATCTTTGCCAACAAGGTCAGCGTCCAGGAAGGCATCGACAACCTCGTCAAGAACGGCAATGCCGTGCTCGCGCGCTTCGAAGCCACCTACAAGGGCAAGCAGCTGCCGTAAGCAGCAAAACTCGTGCCACGCAGCGTCCGTCGGGGTTTCCCGGCGGACGTTCGTTATGAGGGCAAGAGTGCCATCGGAATTCCAAGCCGGAAGAGACAATGGAAAAGCGAATAACCTTCAACAAGTGGAGCGTCGGCATCCTGTTCGCAGTGCCGCAGCTGCTCCTAATCTTCACCTTTTTCTATTGGCCGGCCGGTCAGGCGATCTTCTGGTCCCTAACGCTGCAGCAGCCCTGGGGCGGCGGCAATATCTGGGTGGGGCTCGATAATTTCAGATCCATCCTTGCCAATTCCGATTACTGGAACTCGGTCACGATCAGCATCGCCTTCGCAGCCATCAGCACCGCGATTTCCATGGTGGTCGCGCTGATCCTCGCTGCGCTGACCGACCGGCAGCTGCGGGGCTCAAGAATCTACCGTGTCGTGCTCATCTGGCCTTACGGCATCGCTGCTCCCGCATCGGCCATGGCCTTCCGTTTCATCCTGGCGCCTGAAGCCGGCTTCATGTCCATCGTCAATCACTATTGGCCGGGATTTTGGGATCCGGGTCTCGATGGCAACGCCGCCATGGCCTCGGTCATCGCCGCCTTCTCCTGGAAATATATCGGCTACAGCTTCATCTTCTTTCTCGCCGCCTTCCAGGCCATTCCACGCTCGCTGATCGAAGCGGCCGCCATGGACGGCTCCAGCGTGCTCCGCCGCTTCTGGGATATCCAGTTCCCGTTGATCACGCCGACGATCTTCTTCCTGCTCGTCATCAACATCACCGAAAGCTTCCAGGATTCATTCGGCATCGTCGACATCATGACATCGGGCGGCCCGCACAACTCGACCAACCTCATGGTCTACAAGATCTATTCGGACGGCTTCAAAGGTCTCGATTTTTCCGGGGCGGCGGCGCAGAGCATCATTCTCATGCTGCTGATCGTCCTGCTGACCATCTTCCAGTTCCGCTTCATCGAGAAGCGCGTGCATTACCGTTGAGGCTGACATGATCGAGCGCACCCCCATCCTTAATTTCTTCACTCATCTGATCCTGTTCATCGGCTTCATCATCGCCGTAGGCCCGCTGGCTATCGTCGCCATTGCCGCGTCGCATAACATCGCCGACGTCAACAAAGTGCCGATGTCGCTGATCCCCGGCTCGGATTTCTGGGTCAACATGAAGACAGCCTGGACGACCGCCAATCTCGGCCCCAAGCTGCTTAACAGCCTGATCTTCGCCACCGGCGTTGCGGTGGGCAAGGTGCTCATTTCGGCGATAACAGCCTTCTCCCTGGTCTATTTCCGCTACCCTGGGCGCCATTTTATTTTTTGGCTGATCTTCATAACACTCATGCTGCCGCTCGAAGTGCGTATCGTGCCGACCTATGCCGTTGCCGCCAACGTCCTGTCACCCTATCAGGGGCTGCTCGACCTCACCGGGATCACCTGGCTCATCGCAAAGCTTACGGGTATCGAAGTCTCGCTGAACCTCGGGCTGCTCAATTCCTATCCCGGCCTGATCCTACCGCTGATCGCCACGGCGACAGGTACGTTCCTCTATCGCCAGTTCTTTCTGACGATACCGGATGAGCTGACGGAAGCCGCTCGCATGGACGGCGCCGGTTCGCTGCGCTTCTTCATCGATATCCTGATGCCGCTGTCGCGCACCAATATGGCTGCCCTCGGCACCATCATGTTCCTCTGGGCCTGGAATCAGTATCTCTGGCCGTTGCTCGTCACTACCGATCCGGCGCATGCAACCGCCGTGACCGAACTCAAGCAGCTCATCCCGAACATCGGCGGCCTTCCGGAATGGCACATCGCCATGGCCGGCACGCTGATCGTCATGCTCCCGCCGCTGGCCGTCGTCGTGCTGATGCAGCGCTGGTTCGTTCGTGGGCTGATCGCAACCGAGAAGTAATCTCGTTTCCTGCCGCGCTGCATTTGCGGGCGCGGCAGTCCCCTGCGATCGAGTATTCATCGATATCGCGCCGGAATATCCCTGCGCAAACGCAACCTTCACCTAAACGCTGTCGACCTCCGACACATAAAAAGCCCGGAAGTCGGGAAAACTTCCGGGCTATACCTACTGAAAACTTATGTTTGAAATCAGCTCGCCAGCACCTTCAGCGGCGTGACCGAAGCAACGGCGTCGAGCCGCAGCCCGGTATCCTGGGCGAAGAGGTGCGTGTGCTGCTGCGGCAGTTCCAGCGCAACCGACTGACCGGTCTGGCCTGTCGTATGATCGGCAACGGCGACGGCGAAGCTCGAACCGTTGATATCGCAATGGATGACACGGCCAGCACCGAGTTCTTCGACGAAATCGACCGTTGCCGGGATAGCACCGGGCGTGCCGGCAGGAACGAGGCGTGCATGTTCCGGCCGGAGGCCGAGGGCGACCGGCTGGCCGGCATGGCGCTTGCCGATGTTGGCGTCGATGGCGATCGGAATGCCGTCGAAGATGAATTGCTCGCCATTGGCCGCGAAAGTGCCTTCCAGGAAATTCATGGCCGGGGAGCCGATGAATGAGCCGACGAAACGGGTGCGCGGCGTGTTGTAGACCTCAAGCGGCGTGCCGACCTGCTCGACATTGCCCTTGTACATGACGACGAGCTTGTCGGCGAGCGTCATGGCCTCGACCTGATCATGCGTCACGAAGACCGAGGTGGCCGACAAACGCTTGTGCAGGCGGCGGATTTCGACGCGCATCTGCACGCGCAGCTTGGCATCGAGGTTGGAAAGCGGTTCGTCGAAAAGGAAGACCTTCGGCTCGCGTATGATGGCGCGGCCCATGGCGACGCGCTGGCGCTGACCGCCGGAAAGCTCGGCCGGCTTGCGCGCCAGGAAATCTTCGAGGCCGACGATCTTGGCGGTTTCCCTGATGCGGCGGTCACGCTCGGCGCGCGGCACGCCGGCGACCTTGAGCGCATAGCCCATGTTGGCTGCGACATCCATGTGCGGATAGAGCGCATAGTTCTGGAAGACCATGGCGCAGCCGCGCTCGCGCGGCTCGAGCTGGTTGACCACCTTGCCGTCAATGCTGATTTCGCCCGAGGTGATATCCTCAAGACCGGCGATCATGCGCAGCAGGGTGGACTTGCCACAGCCGGAAGGTCCGAGGATGACGACAAATTCGCCCGATCGGAAATTCAGGTCGACGCCATGAACGACCGGATTGCGTCCATAGGCCTTGCGAACTTGTTCGATGCGGATTTCCGCCATTTTAATCTTCCCCGCCTGTCCATTCTCGGCACGTCAATCGGGTGGACTGCTAGCGAATTTGCATTACAGAAGAGTGACAAGCATTCCTTATACCACAAAGGAGATCGAGTTTTCCCTACGAGAGTTGCGTGTGGCATTCGCTTATGTAACGCGTGGTAGTGAAACCATTCGACGGTCTGCGTCGTATAAGGGTTTCCGCCGCCAAAAGGCATGCGAGAAGCAACAGAGGATGACCGATCGGCCAGGACCATGACCACAGCGATAAAAGAGCCGAACCCCATCCTGCTATGGTTTCGCAAGGATCTCCGCCTGGACGACAACCACGCGCTGCAGTCGGCGGCAACATCGAGCCGCCCTCTAATTCCCGTCTATATTCGCGAGCCAGGCGTAGCGGCGCGTGGCCCACTTGGCGGAGCACAGGAATGGTGGCTGCATCATTCGCTCGCTGCCCTGCAAACCGCTCTTGATGCAGTTGGGAACAAGCTCATTCTTCGCCAGGGCGATACCCTGACGGAGCTTGAAAAACTCATTGACGAAACCGGGGCGGAAGCCGTCGTCTGGAACCGTCGATACGATCCGGCCGGTATCGAGGTGGACACCCAAATCAAGAAGGCGTTGCGGAGCAAGGGCATCAAGGCCAACAGCTTTGCTGGTCAGCTGCTGCACGAACCCACGCGCCTGCGCACGGGAACCGGTAACCATTACAAGACTTACACGCCGTTCTGGCGCGCATTCGAGCAATCCGGCGAGCCGCCGTTTCCGATCGAGGCGCCCCGAAGGCTTCTTGCGCCCCGCCGCTGGCCGCAATCGGACTCTCTTGATGCTTGGTCGCTGCTGCCCACAAAGCCGAACTGGGCATCCGAGTTCGCGGACATTTGGACGCCAGGCGAAGCGGCGGCTCTCGATAAGCTGGAAGACTTCGTCAACGGCGCGCTTAATAACTATGCGGTCAGCCGTGACTTTCCGGACAAACCGGCAACCTCCCTGCTCTCGCCACATCTGGCGCTCGGAGAGATTTCACCTGCCCGTATGTGGCACGCAACACGCGGACTATCCGGCAAGATCCCGAGCGATGATATCGTTCGCTTTCGCAAGGAGCTTGTCTGGCGGGAGTTCTGCTATCATCAGCTCTTTCATTTCCCAACGCTCCAGACAGCCAACTGGAACGATCGCTACGATGATTTTCCCTGGCTATCGGATGCCAAGCTGCTGGCAAGCTGGCAGCGTGGCCAAACAGGTTATCCGATCGTCGATGCCGGCATGCGGCAGCTGTGGCGCCATGGCTGGATGCACAATCGCGTTCGCATGATCGCGGCATCTTTCCTGATCAAGGATCTGCTGATCGACTGGCGCGAAGGCGAATCCTGGTTTCGCGACACGCTCGTCGATGCCGATCCGGCCGCCAATACGGCAAACTGGCAGTGGGTGGCGGGCTCCGGCGCCGATGCTTCACCCTTCTTCCGCATCTTCAATCCGGTGCTGCAGGGCGAGAAATTCGATCCGGATGGCGGCTATGTCCGAACTTTCGTGCCGGAGCTCTCCAAGCTCGACAACAAATATATCCACCGGCCGTTCGAGGCGCCTGATGACGTGCTCAAGCGTGCAGGAATAGAACTCGGCAAACACTACCCCCGTCCCATCGTCGATCATGCTACGGCGCGGCAGCGTGCGCTTGCCGCGCACGCATCGCTTAAAGATGATGGATAGGCGCTATTCCGCTGGATGCGCCGTGATATGCGGCCCCGCCGGCCGGCGCTTGCTCCCGTTCCCAAAAAAATACCTGAGCACCTTGAAATACAGGCTATAGGGCAGAAACTTCAGCAGCTTTGCCCGATAGACCATGCTCTTCGGGAAACTGATGTCGAAGGATGGTGATTTCAAGCCGGCGGCGATCGCATCCGCCGCCTGCTGTGCCGACACGATCTCAGGCATGTCGAACTTATTTTGAGCCGTCAACGGCGTGTCGACATAGCCTGGGGTGATGAGCTGGATGCGGATGCCCATGCGATCGAGCTCGAAGTTCAGGCTTTCCGCCATGTTGATCAGCGCCGCCTTGCTGGCTCCGTAAGCCGCGCCGCCGGGAAGTCCGCCATAACCGGCGACGGATGAGACAAGGGCAACTTGGCCAAATCCCCGCGCCCGCATATGCCGCACCGCCGGAACGAGACAGTTGACAACGCCATGGAGATTGACGGCAAAACTGCGTTCGAACACTTCGTGATTAAGATCTTCGCCCCGTGCCGGCAAATAGACGCCGGCGTTCAGAACCGCCAGGGCAATGGGGCCGTGCTGATATTCAATTGCCGCAACCGTGTGCTCCATGTCCTCTGTATCGGTCACATCGCCGTCGAGCGCGACAATGCTGCCTGCAAGCGCGCTTGCCTCGGCCTGCAGCGCCAGAAGCTTGTCGTGGCTGCGCGCCGTAACGGCGACCTTGTAGCCTTCCTCTGCCAGCTTCAGCGCGAGCGCGCGGCCGATACCGGAACTGGCGCCGGTAATCCAGACGACTCCGTTTTCAGGACGTGCGATGAACGGGCTCATGGCTCTTCTCCTTGGCTGGCGGCCGCCTACATCAAACGCTTGAACTGCGGCCGTCCGTGGCATTTTAGAAATAGCGCATCATTGTGGCCGCTTTCGGCCAGACTGACGGCGTCATCGGGAAAACAATGTCACCAATTGGAGACCGACGACTTGGATGAAAGAGGGAGGTCGAGACGCCCGCCAAGTCGAATTTTGCGAGGCGAATAGATAGCAAGGAACAGAATTTCTTGCCTATCCCGCCTTGTGAAGGGAAAAGACCGTTCTTACAGTAGTTGCGAACAGAAGGCAGATTCCAATGACCGTCCATCCGTCCGTCCTCGAAGCAATTGGCAATACGCCGTTGATCAAGCTCAAGGGCGCCTCCGAGGCGACGGGCTCGACCATTCTCGGCAAGGCCGAATTTCTCAATCCCGGTCAATCGGTGAAGGATCGCGCCGCGCTCTACATCATCCGCGACGCCGAGAAGAAGGGGCTGCTGAGGCCGGGCGGCGTCATCGTCGAGGGCACGGCCGGCAATACCGGCATCGGCCTGACGCTGGTTGCCAAGGCACTCGGCTACCGCACCGTCATCGTCATTCCTGAGACACAGAGCCAGGAAAAGAAGGATGCATTGAAACTGCTCGGGGCCGAACTGGTGGAAGTTCCCGCTGTCCCCTACAAGAACCCGAACAACTACGTGAAGGTCTCGGGCCGGCTGGCCGAACAGCTCGCAAAGACCGAGCCTAACGGCGCGATCTGGGCAAACCAGTTCGACAACGTTGCCAACCGTCAGGCCCATATCGAGACGACGGCCAAAGAAATCTGGTACGATACCGATGGCAAGATTGACGGCTTCATCTGCTCGGTCGGTTCCGGCGGCACGCTCGCCGGCGTCGCTATGGGGCTGCATGCCTTTAACAAGGACATCAAGATCGGTATTGCCGACCCCGAAGGTGCCGCCCTTTATGAATTCTACAAGAACGGCGAGCTGAAATCCTCCGGCTCTTCGATCACCGAGGGCATCGGCCAAGGCCGCATCACGGCGAACCTGGAGGGTTTCACGCCCGATTTCGCCTATCAGGTCACCGATGCCGAAGCGCTTCCCTACGTCTTCGATCTGGTCGAATACGAGGGCCTGTGCCTAGGCGGCTCGACTGCCATCAATATTGCCGGCGCGGTTCGTCTTGCCAGGGATCTAGGCCCCGGACATACGATCGTGACCATCCTGTGCGATTACGGCAATCGCTATCAGTCCAAGCTCTTCAATCCGGACTTCCTGAAGTCGAAGGGCCTGCCGCTGCCGGGCTACTTGGAAAAGCGCACTGAAATTGCCGTCCCCTACGAAACAACAGCGTGACCATATGACCGTCCATGCCCTCTATCGTGACGATTTCTATCTATCGGCCGCCGAAGCAGTCGTTACCGCGATCCACGAAGACGGGGGCATCGAGTTCGATCAGACCTGTTTTTATGCGACTTCGGGCGGTCAGCCTGGCGATACCGGTTTCCTCGAGCGCGGCGACGGCTCGAGGATCATGCTCGGTCAAACGAAGCATGGGCCGATCAAGGACATCATCATTCATGTCCCGCTCGAAAATCAGCCCTTGCCCATCGTCGGTGAGAAGCTGGTGCTGCATATCGACTGGGCGCGCCGCTACAAGCTGATGCGCATGCATACGGCCTGCCATCTCCTCTCGGTGGTCTGCCCCTATCCGATCACGGGCGCGGCGGTCGGCGAGGATGAGAGCAGGGTCGATTTCGACATGGGCGAGACGATCGACAAGGATGAAGTGACGGCGAAGATGATGGCGCTCGTTAATGAGAACCATCCCGTCTTCGTCCGCTGGATTACCGACGAGGAGCTGATCGCCAATCCGGGCATCGTCAAATCCAAGAATGTGCGCCCGCCGATGGGCCTTGGCCGCGTCAGTCTCGTCTGCATCGGCGAGGATTCGGCCATCGACAGCCAACCTTGCGGCGGCACGCATGTGTCGGAAACGCAGGAGGTCGGCGCGATCCACATCGCCAAGATCGAGAAGAAGGGCAAGGAAAACCGCCGCTTCCGCATTCGTTTCGGCCCACCGACCAACGAGAATTGACCGGGTAAGCGCCTATATCTCGATATCAAGACCAATAAACCAAAGCAGGGAGTGATCATCATGGCAGCGGACAAGAGCCGTTTCGTCGTATCCGCCGACTGGCTGCAGAGCGAGCTGGGCGCCAAGAACCTGCGCATCCTCGATGCATCCTTTTATCTGCCGGCGCAGAAGCGCGATGCCGATGCCGAATATGCCAGCGGCCATATTCCCGGCGCCATCCGCTTCGACCAGGACAAGATTGCGGATCATTCGACCAACCTGCCGCATATGGTCCCCTCGCCCGAGTTTTTCGCCGCTGAAGTCGGCAAGCTCGGTATCGGCGAAAACGACCGCATCGTCATCTATGACGGTCCGGGCCTGTTCGCCTCCCCGCGCGTCTGGTGGCTGTTCCATATCGTCATGGGCGCCCCAAACGTCTTCGTGCTCGATGGCGGTCTGGATGGCTGGAAGGCCGAAGGGCGGCCACTGGAGACGGCGACGCCTGCCTTTGCGCCCGCAACGTTCAAGCCGAAGTTCAACGCCAGCCGCGTCGTCTCGCTCGACGAGATGCGAGAAATCGTCGACAACCGTTCCCGGCAGATCGCCGATGCTCGCAGCGCCGGTCGCTTTGCCGCAACCGAGCCTGAGCCGCGCGAAGGCATGCGCTCGGGTCATATGCCGGGAGCCAGAAGCCTGCCATCCGGCGTCTTCGCCACGAACGGCAAGTTCAAGTCGCTGCCGGAATTAAGGGAAACCATCGAGAAGGCCGGCATAGATCTCGAAAAGCCCGTGGTGACGACCTGCGGCTCCGGTATTACCGCTGCCATCATCACGCTGGCGCTGGAATCCCTCGGCCATGGCGACAACAAGCTCTATGACGGCTCCTGGTCGGAATGGGGTAGCCGGGAAGATACACCCATCGTCACCGGTCAAGATTGAGCATGCCGATCGTGAAGACGCCCTCGTCCATCAAAGTTCACATCACCCGCCTGGAAATGACCGCTCCGCCCAAGACAAGCTTGCCGGTGCCGGTCAATATCCAGACCGCGATCATGCGGGCGCCTGGCATCCCGCTGCCCTTCTATCGCTATCTCTATCGCCAGGTCGGCGCCCGCTGGCACTGGGTGGAGCGCCTGCGCCTCTCTGACGAGCAGCTGACCGCTATTCTTCACGACCAGCGCAACGATATCAGCGTGCTTTACGTCAACGGCGCTCCGGGCGGATTCTTCGAATATTTCCGGCAGGACGAGGACACGATCGAGCTCAGCCATTTCGGGCTCATCGAAAACGCGCTCGGCCTCGGCATCGGCAAATGGTTCCTGCTGCAGTCGCTCTACGCCATCTGGACGTTGAACCCGCAACGCATCGTGACAACGACGAACAATCTCGATCATCCCAGGGCATTGCAGCTCTACCAGATGTTCGGCTTCTCGCCGATCTCGACCGGAGAAGGCATCGTTCGGCCCTTGAGCGACAAGGAACTGCTCGAGCTCGCCAAGAAGGGCTGACTCTTCGAGATTGCAGGAATCGGGTGGTTTCACGCTTTGTTTAAGAGCATCACATGGCAGATCTCGAAAGGAGCTTTGCCATGCCTTCCATCGCCTTTGCAGCCATGCCTACCTCTGACGCCGAAGCTCTTTGGAGCGGCGGCGTGGATGCCTACGGTCACCAGCCGGAGACCATGATTTCCGATGGTCCGGGCCATCCCTGCCGTCACTGCCTGCGCAATATCGACGCCGGCGAAGAGCTGCTCGTCTTTGCCTATCGCCCCTTCCCGGAACTGCAGCCCTATGCTGAAACAGGTCCGATCTTCCTGCATAAGACGCCGTGCCGGCGCTACGAGGCGGAAGAGATCCTGCCCCCTGTGCTGGCGAGCAGCCGGGATTTCATCGTGCGTGGCTATAGCAGGAATGACCGCATCGTCTACGGAAGCGGTGCCGTGACGCCGACCGGCGATATTGCTGTTTATGCGGCCTCGCTGCTTGAGCGCCCGGACATCGCCTATGTCCATGTCCGCTCGGCGCGCAACAATTGCTACCAATGCCGGATCGACAAAATAGGAGCGCCGGCATACGCGGATGCCGACGCCTCCATCTGACGTACGCGTGATGGGCTTTACGCGACGTTCAGAATGCTTTCCGGCGCAACGGCTTCATAACCGAGCGCTTCGGCCACCGCCTTGTTGGTGATGCGGCCCTTATGGACGTTGAGGCCATTGCGGAGGTGCTTGTCTTCCGCAATAGCGCGCAAGCCACGATCGGCCAAAGCGAGGCCGTGGTAGATCGTGGCGTTGTTCAAGGCATGGGCGGAAGTAACAGGAACCGCACCTGGCATGTTGGCGACGCAGTAGTGCACGACGCCTTCAATCGCGTAAGTCGGATCGGAATGCGTCGTCGCATGCGAGGTCTCGAAACAGCCGCCCTGGTCGATGGCGACATCGACGATGACTGAGCCCTTTTTCATGCCTGACAGCATTTCGCTCGTCACCAGTTTCGGCGCGGCAGCACCGGGAATCAGGACGGCGCCGATGACGAGATCGGCGGAGAAGACCTCTTCTTCCAGTGCCTGAATGCTGGAATAGCGAGTGTGGACACGGCCGTTGAAGATATCGTCAAGCTGGCGCAGGCGCGGGAGCGAACGATCGAGGATGCTGACATCGGCGCCGAGCCCGGCCGCCATCTTGGCCGCATGCAGGCCGACGACGCCGCCGCCGATGATCGTCACCTTGGCCGGCAGCACGCCGGGCACGCCACCGAGCAGGATGCCGAGGCCGCCATTGGCTTTCTGCAGAGCCGTCGCACCCGCCTGGATGGATAGGCGACCTGCGACTTCGGACATCGGCGCCAGCAGCGGCAGGCCGCCGCGCTCGTCTGTCACGGTTTCATAGGCAACAGCTGTAACGCCTGATGCGAGCAAGCCCTTAGTCTGTTCCGGATCCGGCGCGAGATGCAGATAGGTGTAGAGAAGCTGTCCGTCACGGAGTTGCGCCCATTCAGAGGGCTGCGGCTCCTTGACCTTTACGATCATGTCGCACTTCTCAAAAATATCCTTGGCGCTTGCGGCGATCTTGGCGCCTGCGGCAATGTAGGCGTGGTCATCGGCGCCGATGCCGGCGCCGGCCTTCGTCTCGACCCAGACTTCATGGCCATGAGCGACATATTCGCGAACGGACGCGGGCGTCAGACCGACGCGGTATTCGTGGTTTTTGATTTCCTTCGGGCAGCCAACGCGCATTTCATTCCTCCTCGAATGTTTTTGCGTCTTTCTTTTTCTCCAACTGAAATCAGACCACCACCGCCCCGCAATGTCCTTGCAAAGACGATTTGCGCTGCAGTCATTTTTCGTGATTTATTGCGTGAACAGGAGTTTTTTCGAAAGATCTTCGAATGTCCGACCTAGACGCCATAGATCATTCGATTCTTCGGATGCTGCAGCAGAACGCCAGGATCACCAATGCGGAACTGGCCGAGAAGGTCGGTCTTTCGCCCTCGGCCTGTTCGCGGCGGCTCGATATCCTGGAAAAGAGCGGCGTCATCGACGGCTATCACGCGCATCTCTCGCACAAGGCGCTTGATTACAAGATGATCGCCTTCGTGCACATCTCGCTGTCAGGCCAGTTCGCCAAGACGCTTTCGGAATTCGAGACGGCGGTGAAGCGCTGCCCCAACGTGCTGTCCTGCTACCTCATGTCGGGCGAATACGATTACATATTGCGCGTCGCCGCGCGCGACCTCGAGGACTACGAGCGCATCCATCGCGATTGGCTCTCCGCCCTGCCCCACGTCGTGAAAATCAATTCCAGCTTTGCACTGCGCGAGATCATCGACCGGCCGAATGTGGGCTTGTGATCTTCGTCAGCGCATATCCAGCAGCAATGCGCGATGATCGGACACCTCGGGCTCGGCTACAGGATCGAAATTAATCACCTCGACATTGGACGTCACCAGCATGTAGTCGGCAAAACGGGGCTGCTTCTTGTAATGCGAGGTGCGCGTGTCGTCATGTCCCCGTGAAGTGACGAGATCGACAAGACCCAGGCTGCCGAGGATCTTGAAGGTCTCGCTATCCGGCAACACGTTGAAGTCACCGCAAACGACTAGCCGGTCGCCCTCTTGCCGAACCTGGCGAATGATCTCGACCAGCGCATGCGCCTGATGGCGCCGGGCCGGCGTATCGCCCTTGCCTTCCAGATCCCGTAGACCATGCACATGAGCAATCGTGATCGGATAGCCGCGCTCATAGTCGAACAGGCGGATGCAATGGGCATTGCGCGAACGCGGATGAGGCCCATAGCCATCGGCCGAGAATTCACCATGAACGAAGCCGGCTACCTGGCCGATGATCGGATAGGTCCGACGCACGAAGGTTGCCAGTCCGAATTCGGAATCGAATCGCCGGTCCCCATCGAAAAGATCGCCTCGCGCTACGGGGAGGAAGAAAGCATCGTAAGCTGGCAAAGCAGCCTTCAGTTCCTCGAAGAGATTGGCGCGCTGCAGGAGCTCGATACCGTGATCGCGATAGACCAGCCAATCGGCGTCCGCTCCCTGCGTGCGAACCATTTCCTGTAGGCACAGAACATCCGCATCGATATCAACGAGATAGGGGATTAGCGGCTCATGCAGCCGGCCGCCCCATGCATTCAATGAAACGATACGCATATCCTGCACCTCTCATAGTCACATCGCCGATCGCAACGGCCATCGCGATGCGGTACCGATTCGGGACGCCCGGCTACAATTTTAGCGATTATGCTAAACATCCCGCAAGGCACATCTGATATCCAAAACGAGAAAAGACAGATGAGTCGGGATAACATCATGCAGTTCTCTTCGAAATCTCCCATTCAGGGCAATCTGAAAATCAAGACACGCGGCTCGTCGCGCCACCATGCGCGGCTCATGGGCCAGGTTCGATATTTCACCAAGCTTGTCACCGGCCGCGTGGTCGATATTTCCACCAGCGGCATTGCGCTCGACCTGCAGGCGCCGCTTTATGCCGCCGCTGGCAGCAAGGTTCGCGTCGAGTGCGACGATATCGGCCTGCTGGATGGTTTCGTGCGCTGGGCTCACAACGGCCGCATCGGCATCGAATTCGACCGCTCGTCCAATGCATCGGCTAAGGTCGCGTCCTATTTCCGCTTTTTCCACAAGGACATGAAGCCGGTTCTCAAACGTTGATGGCATGTCGGCGTGAGCCGGCTACGATCCACAATAAGCCTGTCACATTACTGGTGCACACCTTCAAAAATCGTCCTAATCTCCCTCGCCCGAGAGATGATCGACGGACTTATAGCCCCATCGTTGAAGGAGTGTCTTATGTCTTCCATTCTGGATTTGCACAGCATGTCGCGCCGTTCCCTGCTGCAAGGCCTCAGTGCCACGGCGGCGCTGATCGTGCTGCATCCTTTCGCGGCCCGCGCGGCGAGCAACCAGGCGCATCTGCGCCTCATGGAAACGACCGACATTCATGTCAACGTATTTCCCTATGACTATTATGCCGACAAGCCGAACGACACGATGGGCCTGACGCGCACGGCGACGATCATCGACAATATCCGCGCCGAAGCCACCAACTCGCTCCTCATCGACAATGGCGATGTGCTCCAGGGCAATCCGATGGGCGACTACATGGCCTATCAGCACGGCATGAAGGACGGCGACGTCCATCCGGTTATCAAGGCGATGAATACGCTCGGCTATTCCGTGGGCACGCTCGGCAACCACGAATTCAACTACGGCCTCGATTTCATGTTCAAGGTGCTGGCCGGCGCGAATTTCCCCTTCGTCTGCGCCAACCTAACCAAGGGTCAGCTCGCCTCCGACCCGACGAAGGACGACCTGTTCTTCAAACCCTATCTGATCCTCGAAAAGAAGATCAAGGACGGCGCCGGCAACGAAAGCTCGATCAAGATCGGCTTTATCGGCTTCGTGCCGCCGCAGATCATGCTCTGGGACATCAAGAACCTCGAAGGCAAGGCACAGACGCGGGACATCGTCGAAGCTGCCAAGGCCTGGGTTCCGGTCATGAAGGCCGAAGGCGCCGATATCGTCATCGCTCTCTCGCATTCCGGCATCGACGGCAGCGGCCCGAGCGAGAAGATGGAAAACGCCTCGCTCTATGTCGCGGCGGTCGATGGCATCGATGCCGTCTTCACCGGCCATCAGCATCTCGTCTTCCCCGGCCCTAAGACGTGGGACGGCATCAAGGATGCCGATCCGGTCAAGGGAACGCTCCATGGCAAGCCCGCCGTCATGGCCGGCTTCTGGGGCTCGCATCTCGGCCTCATCGACCTGCTGCTCGAAAAGGACGGCAAGAGCTGGAAGATCGTCGACTTCACTTCCGAGGCACGCCCGATCTACCACCGCGACGACAAGAAGAAGGTTGTCGCCGATGTCGCAGACAAGAAGGAAGTCGTGGAAGCAGCCAAGGCCGAGCATGAGGCGACGCTGACCTATGTCCGCACGCCCGTCGGCAAGACCTCCGCACCGCTCTATTCCTATTTCGCGCTGGTTGCCGACGATCCCTCTGTCCAGATCGTCAGCCAGGCGCAAATCTGGTACATCAAGAACATATTGAAGGAGACGCAGTACAAGGACCTGCCGGTTCTTTCGGCGGCTGCCCCCTTCAAATGCGGCGGCCGCAACGGCGCCGACTATTATACCGACGTTCCGGCCGGCAACATCGCCATCAAGAACGTCGCCGACCTCTACCTCTATCCGAATACGGTGCAGGCCGTCGTCATCAACGGCGCGCAGGTCAAGAACTGGCTGGAAATGTCGGCTGCGATGTTCAACCAGGTGCAACCGGGCGCGAAGGATGCGGATCTGATCAACAGCAGCTTCCCATCCTACAACTTCGATGTCATCGACGGCGTCACCTACCAGATCGACCTTTCGCAGCCACGCCGCTTCGGCGATGACGGCAAGGTTCTGAATGCCGATGCAAATCGCATCCAGAACCTGCAGTTCAACGGCAAGTCGATCGACCCCGCGCAGAAGTTCCTCGTCGTCACCAACAACTACCGCGCCGGCGGCGGCGGCAACTTCCCGGAAATCGCGGCGGACAAGGTCGTCTATCAGGCGCCGGACACCAACCGCGACGTCATCGTGCGCTATGTCCACGAGCAGGGCACGATCAACCCGACCGCCGACGGCAACTGGACCTTCAAGCCGCTGGCGGACACGACCGTCCGGTTCCAGAGTTCGCCGAAGGCCAAGGATTTCCTTGATCAGGTCAAGAGCGTGAAGATCGAAGATGCCGGCGAAGGTGCCGACGGCTTCCGCAACTACCGGCTGGTGCTGTAATCATTGACGACTGCTGCTTCTTCGGGAAAAAGAGGCCAGTTACGTATGAAATGAGGCCGTTGCTGCTCCACACCTTCTCCCCAACGGGGAGAAGGTGTCGACAGGCGGATGAGGGGGCTGCCAAGGATACGAAAGCCGATGGATTCGAGGCCATCAGCCCCCCCTTATCCGACCCTTCGGGCCACCTTCTCCCCGTTGGGGAGAAGGAATTCACGACACCAAAAGCCTTAGAAGCACGTGCCTACGGTAACCAGGAGAGGACTTTTTCACTCCGCTGCCAGACGCTTGTCACCTGGATGGAACATCTCGACGGCGGACTTGAAGTCCTCCTGATTCGGGCACCGCGCCAGGCGCGAGCGGAAAGCCTCGATCATCCATGCGGCAGCAGGTCCCGGAGGATTGTCGACCTTGCGGACGGCATAGAGCGGGTATTCGCTCTGATCGTAGGCATCGAGAGCCAAAGGCACCAGCCTGCCCTTCTGCAGATCCTCCATGATGAACGAGGCCGGCAGACCGCCCCAGCCAAGACCACCCCGGATCAACTGATGCTTGGTGGCGATGTCGCTCAGATGCCAGATCTTGTAGGACAGGACGTTGAAATCCTTGCCATTGGTGAGGTTTGACGCGTCGGTGACGACCAATTGCACTTCTTCGCGTACATCGGCAAGCGTCAACGGCCGTCCCAGCAAAGCGAGTGGATGCGTCGGGGCAGCAACCGGCATCATGAAGGAATGTCCGATGCGCTCGATCACCAAAGCATCATCCTGTTTCACAACCGAGCCGCCGATACCGATCGTCGACTTGCCGCTTGTGACAAGCTCCAGCATTGAGCCGAGTTCGCCGGTATCGAGCCGCAGGGAGACGTAAGGAAAACGATCACGGAATTCGCGCAGCACGTCGACGGTCGCATGAACCGGCACCATGACGCTGATGGCGACGGCCACCTCCGCCTCGAGCCCGGTCTTCAAACCCTTCACCCTGGCGCGCATCACTTGCAGATCGGAAAGAATGCGGCGCGCATCCTCAAGCATCACCCTGCCCGCATCCGTCAGCTTCGGCTGGCGCGATCCCGAGCGCTCGAACAGCGGCATTTCGAGCTGAGCCTCCAGATTGGCGATCGTGTAGCTGATGACCGACTGCGCGCGGTTAAGCGCGCGCGAGGCGGCGGAGAAACTGCCTGACTCGGCGACGGTCAGAAAGACCTGCAATTGGTCAAGGGTGGGATTGGGGAGCATCTGCCATCCATTCTATCGATAATTCCAATCCATATTATCACAGTTTTTCTCGATAGCACTGACGACTTATTTATGGGGGCGAACGTGATCGGACTCTCCCAGCCGATTTAGCAACTTATTGAAAAGGAAAACGGATATGTCCTCCATTCTGCTTCTGACGTCCAGCCCGCGTCCGGACTCACTCTCCACCAAGATCGCCACCGAGCTGGCCGAGAAGATCAAGTCCAACAACCCGGGCAAGACGCTCGTCAAGCGCGACCTCGCTTCTGACAACCTGCCCCATATCGACGGCCCGTTCACCGACGCCATCCGCACGCCGGCAGACGCCCGCACGCCCGAGCAGCAGGAACTGGTCAAGGTTTCCGACGCGCTGGTCGACGAGCTGCTCGCAGCCGACACGCTGGTCATCGGCACCGGCCTCATCAACTTCAACATCTATTCCTCGCTGAAGACCTGGATCGATAACATCGCCCGCGCCGGCCGCACCTTTACCTATACGGAAACCGGCCCGAAGGGCCTTGCCACCGGCAAGAAGGCCTACATCGTGCTCGCCTCCGGCGGCGTCTACTCCGAAGGCCCGGCTGCCCCGCTGAACCACGCCGTTCCCTACCTGAAGTCGGTTCTCGCCTTCATCGGCATCACCGATGTCGAGACCGTTTACATCGAAGGCGTGGCCTTCGGTCCGGAAGCTGCTGAAAAGGCCATCGGCGCTGCCCAGGCTCGCGCTTCCGAGCTGGCTCTCGCCGCTTAATCAATTACTTATTCAGATGATCACAGGCGGCCGGGGTTAAAACCGGCCGCTTTGCTATTTTGCTTGCGGCAGCGCCTTTACGAACTGCTTCACGGTCTCCAGAATTTCGGCCGAAAGAGCCTCGTCATCCGCCACGCGCGCGAGGCCGAGCGCCCCGGTCATCAGGCACGACGCGATGATCGCCTTTCGCCTTGCTTCGGCAGTTTCCGGCTCCGGCATGCGCGCCGCCATGGCGTTGAAATTCCGTCGCAGGCCTTCCGTGGCAACCGCGCGGACCGTATCGCTGCTACGCGCCAAATCCGCCGTCAGCGCCGCATAGGCGCAGCCCTCACCGCAATGATCGCGATGAGCTTCGCTGAGATAGGTATCGACATAATCGTTGAGCGAGATGGTCTCGGGGGCGATCCCCTTTTCCTCCTGCTGCCGCCGCCATGACCCGATCGCGGATTCGACGGCTTCCGCCACAAGTTCATCGCGTGAGGCGAAGTGCTTGTAGAAGCCGCCGACGGTAAGCCCCGCCTCCTTCATGAGGTCGGCGACGCCGATCCCTTCCAATCCCTCCTCGCGCAGGCGCCTGGCGGCAAGCGTCACGATGCGTTCGTGCGTCTTCTGCTTTTCCAATTGTGAGCGGCCCATTGAAAATCCTTTCATGCCCGGCTTGACAAAATGGATTACGATCATAATCCTTATAGATAACGATCATAATCCAGATCGTGACAAAAGCCAATAGGAGCTACGAATATGCGTCTCAAGAACAAGGTTGCCGTCATCACCGGCGGAAACAGCGGTATTGGCCTTGCCACCGCCCGCCTCTTCCTCGCCGAGGGCGCCAAGGTCGCCATAACGGGCCGCAACGCCAAGACACTGGCTGCTGCAGCCGAGCAACTCGGCGGCGGCGTGCTGGCATTGCAGGCCGACACCACCGATATCCCGGCCATGGAGAAGGCCTTTGCCGAAGCTGCGGAGAAGCTCGGGAAATTCGATGTGGTTTTTGCCAATGCCGGCATTGCCGGCGATACCCCGCTCGGCAAGACGACGCTCGAGCAGTTCGAAACCATCGTCCGCGTCAATTTCACCGGCGTGTTCTTCACCGTGCAGGCGGCCCTACCATATCTGAACGATGGCGGCTCGGTGATCCTGAACGGCTCCGTGCATGCCGTTCTCGGCATTCCCGGCGCTTCGGCCTATGCCGGCACGAAGGGCGCCGTTCGCGCCATGACCCGCAATCTCGCTTCCGAGCTTGCGCCGCGCGGCATCCGCGTCAACCAGGTGACGCCAGGCGCCACCAAGACACCGATCTGGGAGCCGCGCGCAGCCACGCCGGAGGCACTGGATGCGCTGCAGGCGCGCTTTGGCGGCCTGAGTGCGCTCGGCCGCATGAGCGAAGCCGATGAAATCGCCAAGGCCGCGCTCTATTTCGCCTCCGATGATTCCGCCAATGTCACGGCGGTCGAAATCACGGTCGACGGCGGCGCCGTTAATGCCCCCGCTGGCGCAAAGATATTCCGCACGGCTTAAGCCCTGGCGAAAGTCTAACCAGCCATCGATTTCAGTGAGTGTTATGGGCCGCCAAAGCAGATGCAGAGGCGGCCCCGCATCAGGCGTGCATTAAGCAAATCCGCCAGATATCAGACCTGACGGACCTTTTCGCCATCGCCGAAGAGGCCGGCACCGTTCTGATCGATGATCTGCTGGCCCTTGCGGAAGGTCGATTCCACAGCATCATCCGAGGAGGTAAAAACATCGGCGCGGATAAAATTGCGCACCAGGATCTCGCCGTTCACATCCTTCTCAATCCGGCCCATGAGGCGGAACTGATTGCCCTCGCGCTGCGGCGTCGCATAGATCGTGCAGCCGGCATGCACCTGCGGTTCGACGCTGACTGTCGAGCCGCTGGACTTTTCAGTGCCTGCCTGCGATGCGCCACCGGTGAAGATCGAAAGGATATTTGAAAAGAACGAAGCCATGGATCGCCTTTAGCATGAAGGTTGCAAGGTCGCAAAGTCAAATGATCAGGTTTGCCAGGATCTCGTTTTCGGTGATGTCCTCATAGCCCATGCCGGAACTTTCAAAGTTCGTGATAAGCTGTTTGAAATTATCGGGATTCTTCGTCTCGATGCCGATCAGGATGGAGCCGAAATTGCGGGCGCTCTTCTTCAGATATTCGAAGCGGGCGATATCGTCTTCCGGCCCGAGCATGTTGAGGAAATCGCGAAGCGCGCCGGGACGCTGCGCGAGCCGCAGGATGAAGTATTTCTTCAAGCCCGCATAGCGCATGGCGCGTTCCTTGACGTCAGGCAGGCGCTCGAAATCGAAATTGCCACCGGAGACGACGGCGACGATGGTCTTGCCGCGGATGCTCTCGCGATCGAGCTTTTCCAGCGCCGTGATCGCCAGCGCACCGGCCGGCTCCAGCACCACGCCTTCGACATTCAGCATATCGGTGATGGTGACGCAGATGGCGTTTTCCTCGATGAGCTTGACCTGCTCGGCCGCAAAACCCTTCAGCGCAGCAAAGTTCAGTTCGCCGATGCGACCGACGGCAGCGCCATCGACGAAATTATCGACCTTCGCCAGTGTGACCACATGCCCCGCCTCGATACTGCGCCGCAGGCTCGGCGCGCCGGCAGGCTCGGCGAAGGTGAAGGCGTCACGGGGAAGCGTATCGGCAAAGTAACCGGTGATCCCGGCTGCAAGGCCTCCACCGCCGACGGGAAGCAGAACGTGGTCGGGGATAACGCCATCAGGCAGCTGCTCGGCGATCTCGGCAGCGACCGTCGCCTGCCCTTCGATGATATCAGCGTGATCGAAAGGCGGTACCATGACGCCATCGATCTTTTCGACGTATTCGCGCGCCGCCTGATAGCACTGATCGAAGAAATCGCCGAAGAGCTTGATGGTGATGAACTCGCCGCCGAAGATGCGGGTCTTGTCGATTTTCTGTTGCGGGGTCGTCACGGGCATATAGACCACACCAGGCACACCGAAATGGCGGCAGACGAAGGCAAAGCCCTGAGCGTGATTGCCGGCGGATGCGCAGACGAATGTCTTTCCCGTACCGCCCTCGGCAATTACCTTGCGGAAGAAATTGAAGGCGCCGCGGATCTTGTAGGAGCGAACCGGCGTCAGATCTTCGCGCTTCAGCCAGATATCGGCGCCATAGCGGGCAGAAAGATGCTCGTTCAGCTGCAGCGGCGTTGCAGGAAAGAGGCCACGCATGGCCTCTGTAGCTTCGAGAACAGTCTGTTTGTCCACGGTCTATCCGTCCTTATTCAATCCGCCTCCGCTATGGCACAGGAAAGATGAGCAAAGAAAGCCTGTTTATCGCGCTTTCGGACCTGTGACAGCGATATTCGCCGTACTGACGAGTCATTAACTATTTATGCCCCTGACTGCGGAAACTCCTAAATCTGCGAGTTGACAGCCAAGCTCCCCCCGCGTCCAATATGACACAGCCATCATGATGATGGTTAGAGGCCCGCCCTAAAACCGATCCGTCGGCTCCGGCGGGCTTCGCCTATCCCTAGGCACTAACTTATACTTGCGCCCGGGATTGAGAATCGCGTGAAGGATGCTTATCCCAGTTTCATTCGAGGGGAGAACATCGTCATGCGCCTTATGCGCCCAGCTATAATCGCTTTCACTCTTGCGGTGCTTGCTTCCTGCGCCTCGCAGGAAAAAAGCTTCGAGAAGAACATCCCCATTATGAAGGAAAGCCCGACGGCACGAGCGCAGGTCATCGACAAGTGCATGTCGCAGCGCCTGCCACCGGAAACGCTGGATGAAATCGCTTTCTACGTCAAATCTCAAAGAAGCGACGCAAAGCGGCTCTTTTGTCAGCGACTGATGAATGGTGTGGTATCGGGAAAGATCAGCTATGCTGATTTTAAGGCCATGTTCCAACAGAAGAAGGTGACACCGGCGCTTGTCAGCGTTCTCAAGGGTCGCTGAGCCGAGCATGTCAAGCTCACGCCGATCGGCCCGTTCCTGCAAAACAATCCTTGACTGAATCGCTCAAGTGCTTGATGGGGAAAGGCACGCGGACGTGGCGAAACTGGTAGACGCAAGGGACTTAAAATCCCTCGGCCTTTGGCTGTACGGGTTCGACCCCCGTCGTCCGCACCAAGATCAAACTTTATCAAAGTCCAAACGAAAAAGGCGCAGCTTTCGCCGCGCCTCATCAACATTTGCAAAGCTTTCGAATTTAGGCAGTGAGCTTGGCAGCAATCTTGGCGACGTGCGCGCCCTGATACTTTGCGGCTTCCAGTTCGATTTCGGAAGGTTGGCGCGAGCCGTCACCGTTGGTGATGGTGGAGGCGCCGTAGGGCGAGCCGCCCTTGACTTCTTCCGTGCCCATCTGGCCCTGGAAGGCATAAGGAAGCCCGACGACGGCCATGCCGTGGTGGAGGAGCGTCGGGATGAAGCCGAGGATGGTGGACTCCTGGCCACCGTGCTGCGTTGCTGACGAGGTGAAGACCGAGCCGACCTTGCCGACGAGCTTGCCGCCGAACCACAGGCCGCCGGTTTGATCCCAGAAATTTCGCATCTGCGAGGCGACCGTGCCGAAGCGGGTGCCGGCGCCGACGATGATGGCGTCATAGTCTGTCAGTTCGTCCGGGGTTGCGATCGGGGCTTCCTGATCGAGCTTGAAGTAGGAGGCCTTGGCGACCTCTTCCGGAACGAGTTCCGGCACGCGCTTGACGGTGACTTCGGCACCGGCCGACTTTGCGCCTTCTGCGACGGCATAGGCCATCTTCTCGATGTGACCGTAAGCGGAATAATAGAGAACCAGAACCTTAGCCATGAGTACGTCTCCCGTTTGTTGGACGCGTTGAATGTCGGGGAATGTTGTATCAGCGATGCGACAGGGGCGCAGCCCCCACGCTCAGAACGCAGTGTTCATCCTGTATAGACGGAAATTCACTTGCAACATCTTGTGATGACCAGCGGCCCGGCAAAAGGAGCGTTTGCATTCGCTGCAAACAGCGCTACCTATCTCGGACCTTTTTGAACGCGCCGACTGCGCATTGTCCTGGATATCTTCATGTCGAACGAAACCATTGTCACAGCCGCCATGCTCGCCATCGGCGACGAATTGCTCTCCGGCCGGACCAAGGACAAGAATATCGGCCATCTTGCCGACGTGCTGCTGCTGGCCGGTATCGACCTCAAGGAAGTCCGCATCGTCGCCGATGACGAGGACGCAATCGTTTCGGCGCTGAACGCCCTGCGCGGCCAATATGATTACGTCTTCACGTCAGGCGGCATCGGCCCGACCCATGACGACATCACCGCCGATGCCATCGCCAAGGCCTTCGGCGTGCCCTGCGAGCATGACGCCGAAGCCATGCGGATCATGGGTGAAATGTATGCCCGGCGCGAGATGGAATTCACCGAGGCTCGCCAGCGCATGGCCCGCATGCCGGTGGGATCGAAGCATATCGCCAATCCGGTCTCGACCGCTCCCGGCTTCAACATCGGCAATGTCTATGTCATGGCCGGCGTGCCGCAGGTTTTCCAGGCGATGCTCGACAATGTCATGCCGACGCTGAAGACCGGCGCAAAGGTGCTATCAACAGCGATTTCCTGCCCCTATGGCGAGGGCGAGATCGGCACGCCGCTCGGCCTCATCCAGAAGGCGCATCCGGATACCAGCATCGGCTCCTACCCGCGCTATGTCGGCCAATTCTTTTCGACGGAGATCGTCGTGCGCGGGCGTTCCGCCGAACTGGTTGAAAGCGTCGCAGCCGAAGTGCGCGCGATGATCGAAGCCATCGGGCAGTCGAAAGCGACTGCATAATTCCTTAAATCGAAAGCGATTTAAGGATAAATTATGCAGCAGACTTAAAGTATTACAGCGACCTTTACGCGTCATATATGACGCGCGGCGCTGTATCGAAAATCAGTCGGCTGAAGCCTGACTCTCAACGAGGACGTGTACTTCCGGGGAACCCTGAGACCATTCAGAGCATTATCTTGTAGCGGAATGCTGATATCATGATCCGATCCAACCCTTCCGCATGGGAGATCTCTTCATGTCCTACAAAACGATAGTGACCGTTCTCGACAATCCCGATAACACGCGCATCGCTGCCGCATTTTCCGCGGCGCTCGCAAAGGAGCACGGCGCCCATGTCGTCGGGCTTCATGCGGAAATCGTCTCGACCGTGCCGCTGGTGGCGCCGATGGAGATTCCGGACCCTGTCGCGGTCCAGGCGCTTCAGGACGTCGCCCATAATCAGGCGGTTGAAATCGAACGGGTGTTCCGCTCGAAGATGGAGGCCGCCGGTCTCGACTATGAATGGCACAGTTTTGCCAGCTCGGTCGGCTACGGCACCGAACCGCTGATCGAAAGTGCGCGCAGCGCCGATCTTCTGGTGGCCGTGCAGCCGGACCCGTCGAAATATGCCGATACGCAGGTCGATGTCGAAACCTTCCTGTTTGACAGCGGCCGGCCGGTGCTATTGATCCCCTACATTCTCAAGGAGCCGAAGCCCGTCCGCCGCGTGCTGATCGCCTGGAACGGCTCCAAGGAAGTAGCCCGCGCCACCTTTGATGCGCTGCCTTTCCTCAAGGCTGCGGATTCGGTCGAGATCCTTTCCGTCAGCACGTCGGAAAAGGACCCGCATCCGTCCAAGGAAACCGGTGTGCGGATAGCCGCGGCGCTGACGCGCCATGGCGTGCGCGCCAAGTTCGAGACGGCAGCCTGCACCGGCAAATCGACGCCGTCGCAGGTCATCGAAAACCGGCTGGCCGACGATAGCATCGACCTTCTTGTCATGGGCGCCTATACGCATTCCTGGCTGTGGCAGATGATCTTCGGCGGCACGACGCGCACGCTGCTGCAATCGATGACGGCGATGACGCTGCTGGCCCGCTGAACGGCTGAAAACTCAATTCCTGTGGCAACCGGTGTGAATGTGCACCGGTTGCGCCCGCTGCAGCTATTGCCTTTTGCCAGCAAATCCAGCAGAAAGCAGCGACCGATGACAGAATTCCCGCCAGGGAACCGTTCGCGCGGTCTAAGGGGCATGATCCCGAAAAGCCCAGGCTTTTCCCGGATGAGATCCTGTTCAAGCAGATAGCAAGCGAATCGCGTTCCGGATTTGGTTCTTGGTCCGCGCCCAGCGCGGGGTCTGCTCAGGGTCGCCGGCGCTGCCGGTGCGTCATTATTCCATGCCCCGGAGCTTTCTGCCATGTCCCTGCCCGATAAAGCCTTTCCCGTATCCTGGGATCAGTTCCATCGCGATGCGCGCGCCCTTGCCTGGCGGCTTGCCGGCCTCAACCGTGAATTCAAGGCAATCGTCTGCATTACCCGCGGTGGCCTCGTGCCGGCCGCCATCATCTCTCGCGAGCTCAATATCCGGCTGATCGAGACGGTCTGTGTCGCCTCCTATCACGACTACTCCAGCCAGGGCGAAATGAACCTGCTCAAAGGCATCGCACCAGAGCTGTCGGTCAACGGCGGCGAAGGCGTCCTCGTCATCGACGATCTCACCGATACCGGCAAAACGGCCCTGGAAGTTCGCGCCCTGCTGCCGAAGGCGCATTTCGCCTGCGTCTACGCCAAGCCGACCGGCGTTCCCACGATCGACACCTTCATCACAGAGGTCAGCCAGGATACCTGGATCTACTTCCCCTGGGACATGGGCTTCACCTATCAGGAGCCGATCGCCAAGGGTCATCGCGGCTGAGCTGCCCGCTGCCGGCAGCGCGAATCAGGCCCGATCTGATCGCGATGCCGAAATATGATTCGAATAACGGTAATAGAGGTGGGCGCTGCGGCGCCCACTAGATTTAGTGGACGTCGCTTTGATGGGAATGCGTGGGATTCAAGGGTTTCCACGCGAATCATGATGCTCCACGGCATGATTTTGCCGTGCTGCCAATGGCATTGAGGTCACGGTCACAATTTTGTCGCTTTCGACACCCGCGGTGATAATAGTTGTTGCGCCAACGGTCGCACGAAGGGCGAGCATCCCCCCTCAAGTTCTTGAATCTCTTGCTCTACTGGCATTTCCCCAGTTTCCACAGGCAAGCCCACAAGATATTGTGGTTAGCAATCCATTACAAACCACCCCTTGACGGAATCGGGTCTTTCAAAGTTAATGGACGACGTTGCGGCGGCGACTGGACCAGGCGGGGTTACGAGGACTGGTTCTCAATTCGAAATCGGATTTGGATTCAAGGCGTTTCACCTATGCAGGTGGCCCGCCGTGAGGGTTTTTGTGCCGGTATCGAGGCTGCCGAAAAAATATATGCGGGGACTGGCGGCAACAAGCTGTTAATACTATATTTAGTGTTTGCAGCCACCATCACCACAAGATACAGGAAAGACATCTCCGGATGACACCTCCTGTCAAAGAGCGGATCGGAAGCTGGCTGCGCGTTGAATTCGCGATGCCGGAATGAGAATTTTTGCGCCCTGTTTTCATGCAGGCGCACACCAACGAATGAAGGATTGGGACCATGCGCATCGAACGTCGTTTTACGAAGGCCGGCCAGTCACCCTATGCGGACATCGAATTCCGCAAGGCGACGAGCGAGATCAAGAATCCTGACGGTTCGATCGTGTTCCGCCTAGAAAACATCGATGTACCCGCGCAGTTCTCGCAGGTCGCCGCCGACATTCTCGCGCAGAAGTATTTCCGCAAGGCCGGCGTGCCCGCCAAGTTGAAGAAGGTCGAGGAAAACGACGTTCCTTCCTTCCTGTGGCGTTCCGTGCCTGACGATGCCGCCATGAAGGATCTGCCCAAGGATCAGCAGAGCGGCTCGGAAACCGATGCGCGCCAGGTTTTCGATCGCCTCGCCGGCACCTGGACCTATTGGGGCTGGAAGGGCGGCTACTTCTCGTCGGAGGAAGACGCCTCTGCGTTCCAGGACGAGCTCGCCTATATGCTCGCCACGCAGCGCGTCGCACCGAACTCGCCGCAGTGGTTCAACACCGGCATGCACTGGGCCTATGGCATCGATGGCCCCGGCCAGGGCCACTATTATGTGGACCCGTTCACCGGCAAGCTCACCAAGTCCAAGTCGGCCTATGAGCATCCGCAGCCGCATGCCTGCTTCATCCAGTCCGTCGAAGACGATCTCGTCAATGAGGGCGGCATCATGGACCTTTGGGTTCGCGAAGCGCGCCTATTCAAATACGGTTCGGGCACTGGCTCCAACTTCTCGATGCTGCGTGCTGAGGGCGAAAAGCTCTCCGGCGGCGGCCGCTCCTCGGGCCTGATGAGCTTCCTGAAGATCGGCGACCGCGCTGCCGGCGCCATCAAGTCGGGCGGCACGACCCGCCGCGCCGCCAAGATGGTGGTCGTCGACATCGACCATCCGGATATCGAGGAATACATCAACTGGAAGGTCAAGGAAGAGCAGAAGGTTGCCGCCCTCGTCACCGGCTCCAAGATCGTCGCCAAGCACCTGAAGGCGATCATGAAGGCGACGGTCAATTGCGAAGGCGACAATGACGATTGCTTCGACCCGGCCAAGAACCCTGCCCTGAAGCGCGAGATCCGCGCTGCCAAGAAGGATCAGGTTCCGGAAAACTACGTCCAGCGCGTTATCCAGTTCGCCCGCCAGGGCTATACGGATCTCGAATTCAAGACCTACGACACGGACTGGGATTCGGAAGCCTATCTGACGGTATCCGGGCAGAACTCCAACAACTCGGTTTCGATCAAGGATGACTTCCTGCGCGCCGTCGAGAATGATGGCGACTGGAACCTGACCGCCCGCAAAGACGGCAAGGTCGTCAAGACGCTGAAGGCCCGCGACCTCTGGGAATCCATATCCTACGCCGCCTGGGCATCGGCCGATCCGGGCCTGCACTTCAACACGACGATGAACGACTGGCACACCAGCCCGGCTGCCGGGCCGATCCGCGCGTCCAACCCGTGCTCGGAATACATGTTCCTCGACGACACGGCCTGCAACCTCGCTTCGCTGAACCTGATGACCTTCAAGGATGCAGCGACGAAGCGCATCAACATTGCCGATTACGAACACGCCGTTCGCCTCTGGACCGTCGTTCTCGAAGTCTCCGTGATGATGGCGCAGTTCCCCTCGCGCCGTATCGCTGAACTCTCCTATGAATACCGCACGCTCGGCCTCGGCTACGCCAATATCGGCGGCCTGCTGATGTCGTCGGGCATTCCCTATGACTCGGACGAAGCCCGCGCCATCGCCGGCTCGCTGACCGCGATCATGACCGGTGTCGCCTATGCGACCTCGGCCGAAATGGCCTCCGAACTCGGAACCTTCCCGATGTTCAAGCCGAACCGCGAAAACATGCTGCGCGTCATCCGCAACCATCGCCGCGCCGCCTATGGCGAGACCTCGGGCTATGAGAACCTGTCGGTCAATCCGGTGGCGCTGATCCACTCCGACAATCCGGACCAGGATCTCGTCGCCCATGCCAAGGCTGCCTGGGATAAGGCGCTTGAACTCGGCGAAAAGCACGGCTACCGCAACGCCCAGGCAACCGTGATCGCGCCGACCGGCACGATCGGTCTCGTCATGGATTGCGACACGACCGGCATCGAGCCGGACTTCGCCCTGGTGAAGTTCAAGAAGCTCGCCGGCGGCGGCTACTTCAAGATCATCAACCGCGCCGTTCCGGAAGCGCTGCGGACGCTCGGCTATTCCGAAAGCCAGATCGCCGAGATCGAGGCCTATGCTGTCGGCCACGGCAACCTGAACCAGGCTCCGGCCATCAACCCGTCGACGTTGAAGGCCAAGGGCTTCACGGCTGAGAAGGTCGATGCCGTCAACGCCGCTCTCAAGAGCGCCTTCGACATCAAGTTCGTCTTCAACCAGTGGACGCTCGGCGCCGACTTCCTGAAGGGCACGCTGAAGGTTTCCGACGAGCAGATGGCCGACATGAGCTTCAACCTGCTCGACCATCTCGGCTTCTCCAAGAAGGACATCGAAGCCGCGAACATCCATGTCTGCGGTGCCATGACGCTGGAAGGCGCGCCGTTCCTGAAGAACGAGCATCTGGCTGTCTTCGATTGCGCCAATCCCTGCGGCAAGATCGGCAAGCGCTATCTCTCGGTCGAAAGCCACATCCGCATGATGGCGGCAGCGCAGCCCTTTATCTCGGGCGCAATCTCCAAGACGATCAACATGGCCAACGAAGCAACCGTCGAGGATTGCAAGAACGCCTACATGCTGTCCTGGAAGCTCGGCCTGAAGGCCAACGCGCTCTATCGCGACGGCTCCAAGCTCAGCCAGCCACTGAACGCCTCGCTGATCGAGGATGACAGCGACGAGGATGCGCTGGAGGAATTCCTGCAGGCTCCGGCAGCCGCACAGGCCGTCACCATCACGGAAAAGATCGTCGAGCGCGTCATCGAAAAGGTCATCCGCACGCAGGAAAAACTGCCGAGCCGCCGCAAGGGTTATACCCAGAAGGCCAAGATCGGCGGACACACGATCTTCCTGCGCACCGGCGAATATGACGACGGCCGTCTCGGCGAAATCTTCCTTGATATGAACAAGGAAGGCTCGGCTCTGCGTGCCTTCATCAACAACTTCGCAATCTCCGTCTCGCTCGGCCTGCAGTATGGCGTGCCGCTCGAAGAGTATGTCGATGCCTTCACCTTCACCAAGTTCGAGCCGGCTGGCATCGTGACTGGCAACGACGCAATCAAGAACGCGACATCGATCCTCGACTACGTGTTCCGCGAACTGGCGATCTCTTATCTCGGCCGCCACGATCTCGCCCATGTCGACACGTCCGACTTCAACAACACGGCGCTCGGCCGCGGCGTTTCCGAAGGCAAGGCCGATGTCGTCTCCAAGGGCCTGACCCGCGGCTACAAGCCGACGCTGGTTCAGACATCGGGCGAGCGTTCGGCAGACGCCAAGGGTTCGGCAACGGCTGCCCCTGCCCGCGCTGCCTCGCTCTCGACCGTAACCGCCTTTGCCGGCAACACGGTCCGCAAGCTGGAACCGGCAAGCTCCGTCGCAACCTCCGAAGTCGTCGCCTTCAAGCGCGATTATGAGGAGCGTGCGAAGGAACTGGCCGAAGAGATCGCGGAGGAAGTCATCTCCGAATCCGCGACAGGTCTCTTCAGCGACAACGCGGCAAGTGAAGCTGCCAATGCCAAGACGGAAGCCAAGAAGCTGGAATCCGAACGCCGCGCCCGCTCCATCATGCAGGGCTATACCGGCAACATGTGCACCGAGTGCCAGAACTTCACGATGGTCCGGAATGGAACTTGCGAGAAGTGCGACACTTGCGGCGCGACGAGCGGCTGCTCTTGATTGATACGGGAGGTGTATATTTGATGCGCCGCCCCGTTGAAAATCATAACTTGGTCTTAATTAACGGTGGGGGGCGAAAGCCCTCCGCATGGATTGAGGTTCCGCAAACAATCATATGTCCGTCGCCCGAAAACCATTCGGAGCCAACAACCTTCCGTATAGCTGGCGCTAACGTCAGAAAAGCCCTTGATGCCGGCAACAGACAGCCTTTGTTAGATCTGTGGTGTCTAGTCCACGGTCAAATACCGCCTGTTAATAACGCATTGACACGATGGGGAAATAGCGATGTGCCGGCCTCACTTTGTTCAATGAGTAGCGCACATGCATGTTTTCGTGGTATTAAAAGACCACTGGGAGATGACGATCAAGGTTATGATGTTTACGCTTATGTCACGAAACCTGGTGTACGTTTTAAATATGCACCGTCCATGGGATGCGTCATCGAGGCGGTGACGGTACCGTCGGACTTAGTTTGTGTCATATACGTAAGGATGGATTATCCTTATGGTCGCCACCACCCATCAGGCAAATCGACTCCGATGAGCCGCGGTATCGTCACTCATTGGGAAGTTGTTGAAGCCGACGAAAATGGCCTACTGCCCATTGACCACAAACAAAGATATCGCCGCCGTCTATGGTAGAGAAGCGGATACGTAGCGATGAAAATAGATTTGGTAGCTTCAAAGGACTACGAACCTGTGGCTATCTATTACGAGGACTCGGATAGCCTTGAGTATTTGCGTATGCCCTCTCCTACAATCTATAGGAGAATAGACCCGATCTTAACTCTAATTTTTTCGATGGAAGATCGTTCTCTTGTTGGTTTTAAGCTCAAGGGATTTAAGAATTTTTATATACGAAAACTTCGTAACCGGTTGGGCGTTAATTGCCCGGATTTCATCGAGCTAGTCGATGTTTTAAAAGAAGTTACGCAAACATTGGGCGAACAAGTGTTTGAAGAAAAACAAAAACACGCCTATCTATCAGCGCTAGAAATGGCTGCAGAAGATAAAGTACACGTTCGCGATTTTCCGCGTGTTCACGCATAAGCCCCGCCGCTATACCTTTCAGGGATAAAAATCGAATTTTACGCCTGAGGATATGCCATCCCGCGAAAGACGTGCCTGACTAAAGTCCCGACTTTGTCAGAGTGTTTCTGAAACCCAAAATTCCCGGATTTCAGCCGTGTAATTGCGGAATATCATCCATTTTGATTGAAATTGTTGCCACCAGCCATATCTGCCGTACTCCGAGCCATTTCGCATGAGTATCCGGCCTTTCGACGCATTCTATTGCTAAATCGGCCATCAGGGCATCGGCGATAGTAGTCCAGTCGCAGGAGGCACCATCCTGAAAACCGGCAACGATATCAAGAGCATCCAGTATCTGCGCGCCATCGCGGCGATCTCCGTCCTTTGCTTCCATGTGAGCGAAACATACGGCCTGAACTTCAAGATCGGGGCGGCGGGTGTCGATATATTCTTCGTCATCAGCGGCTTCATCATGTGGGTTACGACGGTTGGAAAACCGATCGGCCCGCAGGAATTCATGTGGCGCCGGATCATCAGGATCGTGCCGCTTTACTGGATTGCGACATTGGTAACATTCGCCGTGGCCGTGTTGAAACCGCAATTCTTCTTCGATACGAATTCGAGCGTCGGCAATCTGTTGGGCTCGTTGTTTTTCGTGCCTATCGTCAAGGATGAAGCGCTCCAACCCGTCGTCGAACAAGGCTGGACCCTATCCTATGAGATGTTCTTCTATCTTATCTTTTCGGTTTCATTGCTCCTGCCGGAGTTCCGTCGGCTATGGTTCCTGATCGTGATCCTGGGGGCCGTTGTCGTTGCACATTTCCTGCTGCCCTCTGGGTATGCCAGTATTTTTACGCAGCCGATCATTCTGGAATTCGCCGCTGGAATCGTCATCGGGCATCTGTGGAAGCAAGGATATCGGCTGCCCTTTCGCGTCGCCATAGGCTTGATGATCATCGGGGTCGTGCTGCTCGTCGCGAGTGACCCGCTGATCCATCTGGAACGCGCCGTGCGCTGGGGCATACCGGCAATGTTGCTACTATCGGGCGCCGTTTTCGCCGAGCGGGAACGAGGCGTGCCGCAGCTGGCATTCCTACATTTCCTGGGGGATGCCTCCTATTCCATCTACGTTTGGCACGTCCTGACGGGCATCCTGGTCACGGCGCTGCTTTTGCGCCTCGGGGTGCCGCACGATATGCAGCCTATGCCTATCGCATTGGGTTCGCTGGCCTTTGCCATCGTTTTCTACTTGGGCATCGAGCGTCCGATACAGCGAAAAATGCGATCGTCGCGCCCGCGGCCGGCCTATCGCAACTGAAGCATGAAAGTGGACGGTCGGATCACTCTGGACCCCAAAAGCCTCACCACCTGCATGTGATCGCGATGCGGATCGACCACTCTAGAAAACTTACGGCACCGCTCCGGATACTTTTGCAGTCGCATCGATAACCGGGCAGGATTGCGGCACCGGGCGATCGAACAGAACAGCAATGCCGCAATCCGATGTGAACATCGCTTCGTCATCATGTCCCACGCCCGGCACCTCGACGACCTTCTGATTGAGATCGGATGGATGCCTCTTTCTCATATAGTCGAAATAGGTCAGCCCGCGCGCGAGCCGATACGGTCCCTGCGCCATTGCTCCGCAGGAGCGATCGATGAAATGAGTGTAGGGATTCGTGTCCGCCTGCCCCAGCAGATAGACGACATTGCGCGCGGCATATCTGTTTTCGAGGAGTTTCGGATCCTGTGTGGACACGTAAGGCGGTGCGCCGGTCAGACCATATCGCCATTGCGTCGCCTTTGGGCACGATGCCAACCCTGCCTGCTGATCTTGCAAGGCCGGTCGTTCGTTGTCGAAATATAGATAGCTCGAAGGATTGGCGACGAGGTAGCGGACGGAGATGCCGGCGCTCGTCAAATCTTCGATCTCTCTTGCGGCCACGGCATAACGCTGGACCAATTGCGCTCCTGCCGAATGTCCCATCACCACGATGGTCTTCAGAGACGGATACAACCGACGATCGGCGAAATGCTTGAGCAGGGCATCAAGCGCGGCAAAAGAACTGATCGGCGCCGGCTGGCGCGCGGCTTCACCGCCTTTCCAGCCATTCTGCGTCCAGGCGAGCGTCTGCGCATTTAGTGAGAACGCGTCCACGTCAGGCCCTATCAGGAATTGCGGTGCGACCACCATCGTACCGTCGGCGAGATCCCCCGCCTTCGCGAGCAGCTCCTCTCCAGCGGCGTAATAGGCATCTGCATTTCGCAGCGTGCCATGAATTATGATCAACACCTTCGTCACATCGGGCGATGCCGCTTCGATCGCATGATCCGCGTAGATGGGCAGCTCCCCTTTGCCATCAGGCGTGTCGAGGAGCAGGCGTTGATCCGCGATCTCCTTGACTGGTTCGTTGAGCCGCGCGTGTTGGGAGGCCGCATTGGCCGACTGGCCTTCGCCTGACATGCCGATGGCGATCAGCGCTGCGATCGTCAGTCGGGCGCAAACCCGGGCCTGAGTGCTTCTCATAATCTTCATCTGTAAAACTCGGCTGAGACGGATGACAATGATTATAGCGACTTCCAACCACGCGGAAGACAGCCGGCGATCCGATCAAGCGCCTATCCTGCTGCTGGAAGCCATGCTGCTTGAACGAACGCGAGGGCAGAATCCGTCGCCCAGCGAAAGTTTCTCTCCCGTATGGCAAATAGGCGGACCGGAAATTGTCGTCCTTGAACGTCAGTTCGCTATCGATCTCACATCTCCGCCCGAAAAGCTGCGACAGAACGCCCGACCCGTGGCATAAGGCCCCCGAAAAACTTTCTTCGGGCCTCGCGTAACCATGATTCGTATCGAGAATATCAGCAAGCAGAACAGCCACCGCATCCTCTTCATCGAGGCATCCGCTGCCCTCAACAGAGGCGAGAGCGTCGGTCTCGTAGGGCCGAACGGCGCCGGCAAGACGACGCTTTTCCGGATGATTACCGGACAGGAGCAGCCCGACGAGGGGCAGGTTTCCGTCGATAAGGGCGTCACCATCGGCTACTTCAATCAGGATGTCGGCGAGATGGAGGGGCGCAGTGCCGTCGCGGAAGTGATGGAAGGTGCCGGTCCCGTCAGCGCCGTTGCCGCCGAACTTCGCGAACTCGAAGCAGCGATGAGCGATCCGGACCAGGCCGACAGGATGGATGAGATCATCGAGCGCTATGGCGAGGTGCAGGCACGCTATGAAGAACTGGACGGCTATGCGCTCGAAGGCCGCGCTCGCGAAGTGCTGGCGGGCCTGAGCTTCAGCCAGGAGATGATGGACGGCGATGTCGGCGCGCTGTCTGGCGGCTGGAAGATGCGTGTGGCACTGGCCCGCATCCTCTTGATGCGTCCCGACGTCATGCTGCTCGACGAACCGAGCAACCATCTGGATCTTGAGAGCCTGATCTGGCTCGAGTCCTTCCTGAAGGGTTATGAAGGCGCGCTGCTGATGACCTCGCACGACCGCGAGTTCATGAACCGCATCGTCACCAAGATCATCGAAATCGACGCAGGTAATCTCACCAGCTATTCGGGCGACTATGAATTCTACGAGCAGCAGCGCGCTCAGAACGAAAAGCAGCAGCAGGCGCAGTTCGAGCGCCAGCAGGCGATGCTTGCCAAGGAAATCAAGTTCATCGAGCGCTTCAAGGCGCGCGCATCGCATGCTTCGCAGGTGCAGAGCCGCGTGAAGAAGCTGGAAAAGATCGATCGCGTCGAGCCGCCGAAGCGCCGCCAGACCGTTGCGTTCGAATTCCAGCCGGCGCCGCGCTCGGGTGAAGACGTGGCCGTGCTGAAGAACGTTCACAAGAAGTATGGCAGCCGCACCATCTATGAAGGGCTTGATTTCATGGTACGCCGGCGCGAGCGCTGGTGCATCATGGGCATCAACGGTGCCGGCAAATCCACGCTTCTGAAGCTGGTTGCCGGCTCGGCACAGCCGGATGAAGGCAGCGTGGCGCTCGGCGCCAGCGTGAAGATGGGCTATTTCGCTCAGCACGCCATGGACCTGCTGGATGGAGAGCGCACCGTATTTCAGCAGCTCGAACATGATTTTCCGCAGGCAGGCCAAGGCTCCCTGAGAGCCCTTGCCGGCTGCTTCGGCTTCTCTGGCGACGATGTCGAAAAGAAGTGCCGCGTATTGTCGGGCGGCGAGAAGGCGCGGCTTGTCATGGCGATCATGCTTTTCGATCCGCCGAACCTTTTGGTGCTCGACGAGCCGACCAACCATCTCGATCTCGATACCAAGGAAATGCTGATCGAGGCGCTGTCGCAATATGAAGGCACTATGCTGTTCGTCTCGCACGACCGGCATTTCCTGGCAGCGCTCTCCAATCGCGTTCTGGAGCTGACACCGGAAGGCATCCACCAATATGCCGGCGGTTACACCGAGTACGTGGAGCGCACCGGCTATGAGGCACCCGGCCTCAGAAGCTGATGACAAGCCGAACCAGCACTATTGCGTGTTCGTTGAGGGCGCGGCACCGGCATTGATGACGGCAACGGGGGCCGTCCTGCCCCGCACACGGATTTCGATGCGGCGTCGTGCCTCGACGGCGCCGCGCTGGCCCGAAGTGACGGTATCGCCGGGCAGGATCAGTTGCGCGGCGGACATCGGCAGGATCGTGGCATCCTTCAGCTTCGAATTGGCCTTCAGCACATTGGCGACGGCAATGGCGCGGGCAAGGCCGAGACCGGCATTATCAGCGGGCAGCAAAGCCGATACCGGCAGCTTGCCATCCATGGCACTGATGATCGTATCGTCGAGATTGGATTTTTCGCGCGCCACCGGCTGCTCGTCGGTGTGGCCGATCACCTCGACGATATTGGCGCCGTAGAGGCTCAGGTTGCTGGCGATTTCATCTGTAATCGTCGTGCTGAGCAACTGTGCGAAAGTGCCTGTGAGCTCGGCGCTTCCGGATTGGAAATAGTTCTTCTTGGCATCGTCGAGATTGATGATGGGCGGCCAGTCGTGCATGCCGTTCCCGCCGCCATTGCTGGCCAGAAGCTTATTGACCGCATCGGGGGCCGTCGCGAGCGAGATGCCATGTTCCCTCAGAACGGCTGCAACCTTGGACAGCGATTGCAGATCGGCCGGTGTCGCGCCCTGATCCGCCATGCTGTCGAGTGTCTGCTTCGCCAGCACCAGCTCTCGCCATTGCTTGTCCACCACGGCCTTGTCGGCAGCGGAGAGATCGCCGGAGACAACCTTGGACTGGAGAAGCACGATCTCGGCCGCCTGCTCCGCCCGCTTCTTCTCCAGCACTGCGACCTGTTGCTCGACTTTCTCAAGCTTCCGCTCGACCTCGTAGCGCTTGTTTCTCTCCGCGGAAATCATGGCGGCGGCCACGAGCAGCAGGCAGAAGACCAGAAGCAGCATGGATTCGGCCATCGTCAGGCCAAGGATGAGGCCACGATTATAGCCCCTGTGCTCCAGTTTCGGCGCGTTGTCCGAGCCTCCAGCTACCATAGATGCCACCAGCGTTTTCGCTGCACGACTTCGGGCTCAGCAGCGATATCGCCATCGGGCCTCGGCAGCGGCGTTTGCCCCATCGCTTCGGCCACGCGACCGAGCGCCAGCTCGATATTGCGCAATGGCTGCAATTGCGCCTCCGACATCTCCCTGATGGCGGCGATCGCCGGTGCCAGCTCAGCGCGCACGACATCCTCCGGCGCGCGGATCTCGTCGAGCTTCTTGCCAACATTCTCGACGGCGGCGCCGAACGTGCCGATGATCTCGGACAGCTGCGAGGTCGTCGCCGTCAGCTGCGCGGCGGCATCGTTGATCGGCGTCACGGCCTGCTTCGCCAGCATTTCCAGGATCTTGTTGATCTCCTGGCCATTGCGCTCGGCCTGCCGCGCGATCTCCTCGAACCCTTCGGAGAGCATCTGGTTGCTGACGCGCCGGTAATGCGAGAATTCACGCGACGAGGAATCGAGTTCGGTGCGCACGCGCCGCGTCATCTCGGCAAGCTCATGGCGCACGCTGCGCTCGATGTCGATCGGATCTCGCCGCATCTGGTTGAAGAGAATGCGCAGCGTCACGCCGGCAATGGTCGAGGTGACGGCAATGCCGAAATTGCGGACGATGGTCTCGATCGATGTTTCGCCAGCAAAGAGATAGAGCGATACGCCAAGGCTCGAGAGGGTGAAGAGAAAACCCATGTAATAGAGGTTGTCGCCCGCCTGCTCATTGTGCAGCCGGAACCCGGCAACGGCGAGCGACACGATAAAGTAGACCCCCATCAGCGCGAGCGGCACGCCGGTCACGATGGGCAGCGACCAACCCATGAGCTTCGACGACCAGATGAAGATCATGCCGCCGACGGTGATGGAGGCGAAAAGCACCATCGGCCCATAATCCCGGATGAGATATCTGGCGTCGGTATTGGCCATCAGCGTATCCCCTCCAGCCGCACGAAGCCGCCAAAATCACCCTTGTTGTTCTTGATCCACTGCGCCCAGAAGTTCGCAAGTTCCTCCATGCTGAACTTCATGTTGGGCCTTTGAAAGGCGAGAATCTTGACCGTGACACCACTCAGTGACGTGCGAAAGCGGTCGCTCGCAGGGCTGTTCTGGTATTTCTGATAGGAGACGCCATCCTTGTAATTAGAGAAGGCGGCGGTGTGCTCGATCATGTCAGAGGCGATGTAGAGGCGCTTCGGCAAGCCTGCCGGCGCGTTGGCAAAGGCCTCCAGATTGATTTTCTGGATGGCTGCCATGATCGGCGACAGCCTGCCGGACTCGCCCGCGGTCAGCTTGCCGGCGATATCGGCGAGCGGCTTCTGGAAGCCCTTCTCCCACCGCGCCTGCGCCAGACGCGGATTGCTGGTCCACTCGTCGACATTCGCGCCGCTTCCAGGATTGCAGCCATGGAAGGTCTGGATCAGCTCCCCTTCCTTCTCAGTGAGCGCATAGATATCGATCGCGCCGCCGATTGGCACATCCGCAACGATCTTCTGGAACTGGTTGCGCAGATCGAGCGCCGTCGCATCGGCGATCGGATCTGTAACATCGAGGAGGATGGCCGTTTCCGCTTTCGGGCCATCAATCGGGCAGAGAGACGCCTGGTCGACGGCGACATTGCCGCTTGCCTTGTAGCGCAGCCAGCCATAGGCGCCGACGATCCCGAGGGACAGGACGGCGAGACAAACCGTTGCGATGATGAGACCGGCGGATCCGCCGCGCCGGCTACGCCGCTTGCGTCGCGCCAAGGATGCTCTCCGGGAAAAGATTGTCGAGCTGATGGTATTTCTCGATGGCGCGCTCGAATTCGTCGCCGATCCGCTTGATCTGCTCCGACAATTCCGCCTGGGCGCTCTGGATGCGTGCGCCGAGTACCTTGTCGTCCCATTCTTCTTCGGTGCGAATGACAGGTGCCAGGCGCTCCATCTTGTAAGCGGTTTTGAAATAGGGTGGCTCTGCCTCGATTCGCGCAGCCCGGTTCGCATCGCGATAGGAGGTGAGCAGCACATTGGCGGCGCGCTCAAGATGGTTCTGGTGTTCTGCAAAGAGGCCTGCGGTCCTGGCGCGATGGGAGATGATGGCAGCCGTTTCCTGCCGGCGCAGCGAGAGGTCGCGGATGATCTCCTCGATCTTGCTGTTGTGCTCGTCGCGGATCTCGCGGAGATCTTCGATCAGATCAAGCTTGCGGTCGATATAATTGTCCCTCGCGGCATCGAGACGTTTCTGCACGCCGGCAAAACCCGGATAAGGGTCCGTCAGATAACAGCCGTCGATGAAGGCGACGAGCGAGAACATCAGACCGATGGCAAAGAGCATCCAGGAGTTCAGCTCCTGCAACCCGAGCGGTGCGGTCTTGAGCCGCTGGATCACCTCGGCACCGGCTCCGCTCAGGATCGTCGCGGAGACCTCGCGATAATGCGCCAGCGCAATGTTGATCCCGAGGGCCACGGCGACATAGGCGACAAGCCCTAGCAGGCCGAGCAGCTTCAGCGCATAGGAGCGATGCACCAGAAAACGCACGCAGAAGAAAGAAAACATCAGCGCTGTGCCGATGTTCAGGAAGGCGAAGGCGGCCGCCTCGGTTACACCACCGACGAGACCCTGCTCGCTTCCCTTGGCCAGAAAGCTGCCGTTCATCACCATTTCGATGAGCACGAGGAAGACGATCAGCGAGACCTTGAAGCCCCATGCCGCACGGCTGGAAACCTTGGCGGCCCGCTGCAGCTTGTGCGTGGCCTTGAAGCCCACCATCTCGTCCTCGGCCGTCTTCAGCTTGCGGCGCAGGCCGTGAAGCTCGTCGACGCCGCTTGCCACTTCCGCCTTGAAATCCGAGACGCTTGACGCGTTCGCCTGGCGGATCAGCCCGAACTGCCCCTCGAAATCGAGGTTACGCAAGCGGCTGTCGAAGGTCTGGAACTGGTCTTCAAGGATCTGGTAGGAGCTTTTCTTCTCCGCCTCGACCCAGGAGACGATGCGCTGCTCCGTCTCGTCATGCGATTGCGCATCCGGCGGCGGCCGGTTCTGACGCCCGGCTGCGGCTCCCTTTTCCTTCAGGTCGAGGGTCGCACCTAGCTTTTCGATATCGACGACGGGAAAAACATCCGTCGACGCACGGAAATCATGGCTGGTCTCTCGAACGCTATCCCAGAGACGGTTGAGGGCTTCGAAACGCAACGATCTTCCCCGGCGAATTCATCAACTTAGAAAGGACAATTGAGAGATCGATATCGCACCGGTTGTCCGCGGTCCAGAGCGATGTGACAGAGGTTAGGATGTGATTGTGGTAAAGACTAGCCCAAGCCTACGCCGAATAAAAAAGCCTCTTATTCAAGCCGCACAAGCATGGTGAAATTGCGAGAGACCCGTAGTGTGTCGAAAGGCTACGTAATTTTCAGTTTCAACTGCCGGCAATCGGATAAACCACTCGCCAAATTACGGTCCCGCCATATCTTGGCAGGGGCATGCGACTTCGTTCGGAGCATCAAGTCATGACGTCCTCTCCCATCAAGAACATCTGTGTCTACGGCGCCGGCGCGCTCGGTGGTGCGATCGCGGCCAAGCTCGCCTCCTCCAAAGAAAGCCAGACCAAGATTTCCGTCGTGGCGCGTGGAGCCCATCTGGAGGCTATTCGCGCTGACGGCATAAGCCTGTGGGAAGCGGATGCGGACAGTCCTATCGTTGCGCAGATGACAGCAACCTCGGATTCAGGCGAGTTGCCGCCACAGGATCTCGTCATCACCGGCCTCAAAGGTCATCAGCTTGGCGCAGCCGCTCCGGGCATTGCGAAATTGCTGCATTCCGGTACGCGCGTCGTCATGATCCTCAACGGCGTACCATGGTGGTATTTTCACCGGGATAGCCAGAGCGGTTACGCCGAACACCAGATAGAAGAGCTCGACCCGAACGGCGATCTCTGGCGTCTGATCGGGCCGGAGCGCGTCATCGGCTGCGTCGCCTATCAGGGAGCGGAAGTCGTCGCACCCGGCGAGGTCAAGCTCGCCAACAACGGACATTTCATCCTTGGTGAACCTTCGGGGGAGACGACGGGCGATATCGAAGCCATTGCTGCGCTGCTGCAGCGGGCCGGCGTCAATGTTTCGATTTCCTCGCGCATTCGCGACGATATCTGGAGCAAGCTCATGGGCAACGCCGCCTTCAATCCGATCAGCGCGCTCACCCGCGGATTGATGTCCGATATCATGGAAGACCCGGCACTAGCCGCCATGGTTGGTCAGGTGATGAGCGAGGTAAAAGCCGTTGCCGAGGCTTTGGGATCGCACATTGCCATGTCCGTGGAGGAACGTCTTGAGCGTTCCCGTCAGATCGGACCCGTCCGCACCTCGATGCTGCAGGATCTACTTGCCGGCAAGGCGCTGGAAATCACGCCTCTCGTGGGCGTCGTCGTCTCGCTCGGAAAGCTCGTGAATATACCGACGCCGGTCTCGGCGACCATCCTGGCGCTGGTGACGCAGCTCGACCGCAAGAACCAGCAAGGCGCCGAGTAGGCGGCGGTCGACTACACCAGACAGCTTTTCGATCCTCCGGCAGCGGTCCACGGGCCAGTTTCCGGAGGAACTCCGGGCATGTCGGTTCTTTATATTTCACTTACTTCTTCGTCTTTGGCCGTGAATGGATTTCCTATGGGACCCGGCTCTACACTTGCGGTGGAATATGGAGATAGATCCCATGCTCGACACGCACGCACCCAATCTCACGGAATCCATCCGTGTTCTCGTTCATAACAGTGACGAGAAGCATCATCGCATTCCGGCATCGGCTGAAACAACGAAGAGACCGCATAAGAACCAGCCTCGCTCGCGCCAGGTTCGGGAAAAGCGCACCTTTCAGGCCATGCTCGCCTTCGGCCTGCTGCTCGGCGCCCTCGAGCTTTTCATCGTGCTGCATTATCTCTGAGATTTCACAGACATGAGTAGACCGACTTTTCGAAGGCGTGTCGGCGGTGCGATCACCGCCCTCGTCGCGCCTTTTCGCGACGGCGTTTTCGATGGCGTCGATATGATGGCTCATATCGAGTGGCAGCTGCTAAGCGGGATCGATGGGCTTCTCGTCTGTTCGCTGACCGGCGAAGGCCCGACGCTGACCGAGGCCGAACGCGTGAGAGCCATCGAGATATGTGTCGAGCTTTCCGAAGACAAGGTGCCGGTCATCGTCGCGACCGGAACCAACGACACGAAGACGACGCTGGAGGAAACGATACAGGCACAGCGCCTTGGCGCGGATGCGGCCTTCGTGACGGTGCCCTATTATTCCAAGCCGACGCAAAAAGGGATCATCCACCATTTCGAGCAGCTGGCGGCGCGGACCGAACTGCCGATCATCATCCACAATCAGCCATCGCATACCGCCGTCGACCTCGCTCCGACAACGGTCGCGCGGCTTGCCGAAATTCGAGGGATTATCGGGATCGCCGACGACGGCTGCTATATCTCGCGCGTCGACCTCTGGCGGCCCTTCCTGCCGGAGCGGTTCGGCCTGTTCACATCCAACGACGCCAATGCGCTCGGCTTCACGGCTGCGGGCGGTCATGGATGCTTCTCCAGTGCGGCCAATATCGTCCCACGCCTCTTTCGATCCATGCAGCATGCGGCCGCGTGCGGCAACATCAGCGCTGCCCGATCCATCGACGAGCGCCTGCAGCCATTGTTCAACGCACTCGCCCGCGAGAGTGAGCCGGCGACGATCAAGCATGCCTTGTCACTAGCCAGAGATATCGAAGCGGAAGTTCGCCTGCCATTGGTCGGCGTCGGCACTGAGACAGCCGCGGCCATCCAGGCGGCAGTTGCTTCGTTTCAGCTTGATGGCAGCGGCCGGTTTGCCTCGCGCCATACCTATCGCCGGGGATTGTGAAATCGCTTCATCCCTATGAGATTTTTATATTTTTGCCGTTTCAGGCAAATGGAAAACCTAGCAGCCCCCTCATAGATTCAACAGCGTAGCACTGGAAATGGTCTTATCGGACCCGTAGTGCTGGTGACACTGAAAGGAACCATGATGTCACGCTACAGGCAAGTCGGCCTATCCGCCGACCCTCTCCAACGCCCTCGCGCCGTCGCGTTTGCGCGCGACGAGCGTCACTTCTCTTCGGACGCATTGCTGGACGGAATTCGCTCCGTCGCTCCGCGCCTCGGACTTGTCCTCCTGGTCGCCGCCGCCCTGCAAATGGGGCTGCATCTGACCGGACACTGAGTGAAATCGAAGAGATCCAAGAGGAAATAGCAATGGCAAACGCACAACATCTTCAACGTCGCTCGGCCCGCAGCCCGCTCGCTCCGGCGCCGGCGCGTTTCATCATCGGTCGTGACCGCCGCGGCAGCTGGATCGTTCAGGACCGGCAAGGCCTCGTTGGCGGTCTGTTCCGCAATGAAGCGGCGGCCCTCCACTTCGCCGCCGAGGAATGTAACCACAATCCGGCCGACATCTGCCTGGCACCCGAAGGCGCCATCCTCGATCTGGATGGCTTTACCCTCGCCCCGTCAAACCTGCATTGAACTTGCCCTTGGCAGGCTTCGACAATATCCTGCCGAACGCTTCCTTAACCGCCCCAAGGTAAGCTTTCGCCAGATATCCATAGAACAGAAGACAATGTCGAAGCCTGCCTTCCGCTATAGCCACTACGATCTCGGAGAACAGCGCGCCGGAACGGTGATCGAAATCACGCTCTCGGCCATTGCCAATGTCAGGCTGATGAACGGCTCGAATTTCGAGCGCTTCACCGAAACGCTGAAGCATCAGTTTCTCGGCGGCGTTGCCAAGAAATCGCCGATACGGCTGGTCATTCCGGAGGCTGGCCATTGGCATCTGGTGGTCGATATGGAAGGTCATAAGAGCCTGGCGGAATCGAGCGTCAAAATGGTGGACAGGGTAACCGTTCCACGCATGCAAAAAGCATAGCGGCAATCCGTCACCGCCAGGTGATATATGGACTAGCGCTCGCCACGCTCCTTGCGCAGCTTCGCCCACCAATCCAGCCGCTTGCGGATTTCGCGCTCGAAACCACGCTCCGGCGGATCGTAGAAGGTCTGGCGACCCATCTTTTCCGGGAAATAATTCTGGCCTGAAAAAGCGTCCGGCTCGTCGTGATCGTAGCGATAGCCGTCGCCATAGCCTTCCGTGCGCATCAGCTTCGTGGGCGCGTTCAGGATGTGTTTCGGCGGCAGCAGCGAGCCATTCTGCTTGGCGGCCTGGGTCGCCGCCTTGAAGGCCGTGTAGACGGCATTGGATTTCGGGGCGGTGGCGAGATAGACGCAGGCCTGCGCCAACGCCAATTCACCCTCAGGCGACCCGAGATAATCATAGGCATCCTTGGCAGCATTGCAGATAACCAGAGCCTGCGGATCGGCAAGCCCGATATCCTCCACCGCCATGCGCACCAGCCGGCGTCCGAGATAAAGCGGATCCTCGCCGGCATCGAACATGCGGGCGAGATAATAGAGCGCGGCGTCCGGGTCGGAGCCACGAACCGATTTATGCAGCGCAGAAATCAGATTGTAATGCCCATCCTGCGCCTTGTCATAGACCGGAGCGCGGCGCTGGACGATCTTGACCAGCATATCGGGATCGAAAAGCTCGTCCTTGCGCGCGGCACGCCAGACCTCTTCCGCCAGCGTCAGCACCGAGCGGCCATCACCATCCGCCATGCGGATCAGGCTGGCACGGGCATCCTCCGTCAACGGCAGCGGCTTGCCCTCCACGGTCTCGGCCCGGCGCAGCAGCTCTTCCAGACTTTCCTCGTCGTGCGAATGGAAGGTCAGGACACGGGCGCGGGATAAAAGAGCGGCGTTGAGTTCGAAGGATGGATTTTCGGTCGTCGCTCCCACAAGAATGACTGTACCGTCCTCCATCACAGGCAGGAAGCTATCCTGCTGCGCGCGATTGAAGCGATGTATCTCGTCGACGAACAGCAGGGTCTGGCGGCCATCCATGCGGCGCAGACGCGCCGCCTCGAACACCTTCTTCAGATCGGCCACGCCGGAGAAGATTGCCGAAATCTGTTCGAAGGCGAGGCCCGCCTCGCCCGAAAGCAGCCTTGCAACGGTCGTCTTGCCGGTGCCGGGCGGTCCCCAGAAGATCATCGATCCAAGCGAACCCGCCTCGATCATCCGACGCAATACACCATCCTCGCCGGTCAGATGTTCCTGACCGGTGACTTCGGCCAGTGTTTGCGGCCGCAGGCGATCGGCGAGAGGCCGCTTGTTGGCGACCTCCTCCGGTATCCGCGGTGCAAACAGATCATCGCTCATCGGAAGAACTGCCTGATACGCTGGCCGTCACGCTCGATCTCGACGCGCCAGAAGCTGGGGTTTGACGTGACGGTCTTCTGAAGGATTTCCGTGGTGTTGATCGCGACGCCATTGATGGAGATGACGATATCGCGGGCGGCAAAACCAAGCCGGTCAGCCGGCGAGTTCTGCTTCAGGCTTTCGATGACGACGCCGGTGGAATCCGGCGGCATATGCAGATCGTCGGCAACGCGCGGCGAGAGATTGGCAACAGTCGCGCCGGAGAAAGGATTGTTGCCGTCGATCACCCGCTCGTCGCGCGGTGTCGATTCGGGCGCTGCGGCCAGCGTCATCGTGGCCTGATGTTCCTTTCCGTTATCCAGCACCGTCAATGCCACCGTCGCGCCGAGACCGGCCGTCGTCAGGCGATAGCCGAGCGCATCGGGATGCTCGATTGAGATATTGTTCAGGGCTGTGATCACTTCGCCGGGCTTGAGGCCGGCCTTGGCCGCAGGCCCGCCATCGACCACCTTCGTTACCAACGCACCGCGCACCTTGTCGAGGCCGAGTGCTTCGGCGACGTCCGATGTCACCGGCTCGAAGGAGGCGCCGATATAGGGGCGCTCGAAGGCTTTGTCGCCGCGATCGGCAGCGGCAAGGAAAACCTTGACCAGATTTGCGGGGATGGCAAAGCCGATACCGTTTGAGCCGCCGCCCTGGGAGAAGATCGCCGTATTCAGCCCGATCAGCTCGCCGGTCATGTTGACGAGCGCACCGCCCGAATTGCCAGGGTTGATCGAGGCATCGGTCTGGATGAAGAAGCCGACCTCGTTCTTGACCTGGTTACGGGCAAGCGCCGAGACGATACCGCTCGTGACCGTCTGGCCCACGCCGAAGGGATTGCCGATCGCAAGCACGAGGTCGCCCACTTCGATGCCGTCGGAATTGCCGAGCGGCAGAACCGGGAAGCTCTCGTTCTTCGACTGGATCTTCAAGACGGCGAGATCGACGCGATCGTCCTTCAGGACGACCTTGCAGGGAAATTCGCGGCCGTCCGAAAGCGCGATCTTGATATCGTCAGCACCGTCGACGACGTGGTTGTTGGTGATGACGGTGCCATTCGCCTCCACGATGACACCCGAGCCAAGTGAAGACTGCTTCTCGGTGCGATTCGGCATGCGCTGACCGAAAAACTGCTCGAAGAAGGGATCGCCGGCGAAGGGCGACTGACGCTGCACCACACGCTCGGCATAGACATTCACTACGGCGCCGGAGGTCTGCTTGACCAGCGGAGCGAAGGAAAGCTGCATCTGCGTCTGGCTTTGCGGCAGCGTCTTTGCCGTTTGAGCCTCAGCGGAAAGCGGCATCGCCATGACGAGGGCAATCATCGAAACGGCAGTGCGCTTCAGGAATACATGCATAGAAATTTCCCTTTTTAATTCTCTTTAAACAACGTTGTAGCGCCCGACGCTAGAAAGAAAAGAGGGCGGAACCATGAAGCATAAATGGAAGCTGGCGACGATAAAAAACAGGCTCGCCGAACAAAAACATGCTGTGATGCATTTCGCGTTGGGAATCGTCAAAAGGGAACCAGACATGCGATTGAACCATCTTGCCGCCGCCACTTTCCTCGTCTCTCTGGGCATGGCCGGTGCCTCTCACGCCGCCAGTTTTGATTGCGAGGCGCAGAACCTGAAGCCGGATGAGAAGACGATCTGCGACGTGAGGGCGCTCAACGATGCCGACGTGAGAATGGTGACGACCTTCGACCTGCTTTCAGGGCTGCTTGCCATGGGTGCGCGCGGCACGATGCAGGACCAGCAGACCGAATGGCTGAAGAAGCGGCAGGCCTGCGAGGCGGATGTCGCCTGCTTGAAGACGTCCTATGAGGAGCGCCTGAAGGTGCTGAACGACACCTACAAGCAGATCAATCGGCCGCTGTAAGGAATTGGTTCGAAAGGTTTGCGGGCTTGACCGGACAAAGTCCCCTCTCCCCGCATGCGGGGAGAGGGTCAGGGTGAGGGGCAAACGCAGGAACGGCAAGCTGTGCCATCGCGATGGAATTCGAAAAGCCCCTCATCCGCCCTCTCGCAGCCGAGCTCCGCTCGACCGCTCAAGTCCACCTTCTCCCCGTTTCACGGGGCGAAGGTGCTTTGTTACTTCCCACCCAAATCCCGAACAGCGCCACGGTCAGCACTGGTTGCGAAAGCGGCATAAGCCTTCAAGGCCGTGGTGACGTTGCGCTTGCGCGCTTCCGCCGGATGCCAGCCCTTGGCGTTCTGCGCTTCGCGGCGAGCGGCAAGTTCCTTGTCATCAACGCGCAGGTTGATGGTGCGGTTCGGGATGTCGATGTCGATCATGTCGCCTTCGCGCACCAGGCCAATCGTACCGCCATTGGCCGCTTCCGGCGAAGCATGGCCGATCGACAAGCCCGAGGTGCCACCGGAGAAGCGGCCGTCGGTGATCAGCGCGCAGGCCTTGCCGAGGCCCTTCGACTTCAGGTAGCTCGTCGGATAGAGCATTTCCTGCATACCGGGGCCGCCTTTCGGGCCTTCGTATCGGATGACGACCACGTCACCCGCCTTCACTTCGTTGCTGAGGATGCCCTTGACGGCAGCGTCCTGGCTTTCGAAGACCTTGGCCGGACCGGAGAACTTCAGGATCGATTCATCGACGCCGGCCGTCTTCACGATGCAGCCGTCAAGCGCCAGATTGCCCTTGAGGACAGCAAGACCGCCATCCTTGGAGAAGGGATGCTCGACGGAGCGGATGACGCCCTTCTCGCGGTCCGTATCGAGTTCATCCCAGCGGGAGCTCTGGCTGAAGGCGATCTGGGTCGGAACCCCGCCCGGAGCCGCGCGGAAGAATTCGCGTACGCTTTCGCTGTTGGTACGGGTGATATCCCAACGGTCGATGGCGTCGCCGAGCGTTTCGGCGTGAACCGTCGGGCAATCGCGGTTGATGAGGCCGCCCTTATCGAGTTCGCCGAGGATCGACATGATGCCGCCTGCGCGGTGCACGTCTTCCATGTGAACGTCGCTCTTGGCAGGCGCAACCTTGGACAGGCACGGGACGCGGCGCGACAGCGCGTCGATGTCGGCCATGGTGAAATCGACCTCGCCTTCGTGCGCAGCTGCCAGGATGTGCAGAACCGTGTTGGTGGAGCCGCCCATGGCGATATCGAGCGCCATGGCGTTCTCGAAGGCCTGCTTGGAGGCGACGGAACGTGGAAGGATGGAGGCATCGTCCTGCTCGTAGTAACGGCGGGCGAGATCGACGATGAGATGGCCGGCCTCGACGAAGAGGCGCTTGCGATCGGAGTGGGTGGCAAGCGTCGAGCCGTTGCCCGGCAGCGACAGGCCGAGCGCTTCAGTCAGGCAGTTCATCGAATTGGCGGTGAACATGCCCGAGCACGAGCCACAGGTCGGACAGGCGGAGCGCTCGATGACCTGGACGTCTTCATCGCTGATCTTGTCGTCGGCCGCCGCAACCATGGCGTCGACGAGGTCAAGCGCGACCTTCTTGCCATGGAGAACGACCTTGCCGGCTTCCATCGGGCCACCGGACACGAAGACCGTCGGGATATTGAGGCGCAGCGACGCCATCAGCATGCCGGGGGTGATCTTGTCGCAGTTGGAGATGCAGACCATGGCGTCGGCGCAATGGGCGTTGACCATATACTCGACGCTATCGGCGATCAGCTCGCGTGACGGCAGCGAATAGAGCATGCCATCATGGCCCATGGCGATACCGTCGTCGACGGCGATGGTGTTGAATTCCTTGGCAACGCCGCCGGCCGCCTCGATTTCACGCGCGACGAGCTGGCCGAGATCCTTGAGGTGAACGTGGCCGGGCACGAACTGGGTGAAGGAGTTGACCACCGCAATAATAGGCTTGCCGAAATCGCTGTCCTTCATACCCGTCGCGCGCCAAAGGCCGCGCGCGCCGGCCATGTTGCGGCCGTGGGTGGTTGTTCTGGAACGATAAGCTGGCATGGTGTCTTCCTCGTCATCCTGGAATTTGCGCGGCGTCGGGCATGGGCCAAAGGTTTCAGGCCAAAGGGGCGCCGGCAACTCCGCTTTTTGGAATTGTCCTAATCCAATCATGCAGTACTGTCACTATCAACTCGAGCGAATCCGGTACGCTGCCGGGCAAAGGCCGCGTCCAGGCAAACAAGTCGCTCGACCAAAGCTGGGAACGGAACAGGCCGATCACAAGCGCACACAAAAAGTTGCTTTCACTTCCAAAGAAATGCCTGCCTAAGAGTGTAACAAAACCTGTGTCCATTGCGTATCGCTCATATCGAAGCTGCTATCGCATAAAGGAATCGTTCCATGGCCGCCTATCGCCCGCCGAAAATCGCATCCTCCGAGATTACACCCCGCTCGATCTATCTGAAGCGCCGCGACTTCCTAACGGCAGCAGGGGCCGGCATCGGCATGGCGGCTATCGGCGGCAAGACGGCGCTGGCCGAGGCACTGACGGCGACCAAGAGCAATTATACGGTCGATGAGAAGCTGACGCCGATTAAGGATGTCACCACCTACAATAATTTCTATGAGTTCGGCCTCGACAAGGCCGATCCGGCCAACCTCTCGGGCAAGTTCAAGCCACGTCCCTGGACGATCAAGGTCGACGGCATGGTCAACAAGCCCGGCACCTTCGACATCGATGCGCTGATCAAGGAGTTCCCGCCGGAAGAGCGCGTCTATCGCATGCGCTGCGTCGAAGCCTGGTCGATGGTCATTCCATGGGACGGCTTCCAGCTCTCCGCCCTGCTCGACAAGGTGGAGCCACAGGGCAGCGCCAAATATGTAGCCTTCGAGACGGTGGTGCGACCTGAAGAAATGCCGGGGCAGTCTGGCCTCCTGCAATCCCTGAACTGGCCCTATGTCGAGGGCCTGCGTCTGGATGAGGCGCGCAACCCGCTGACGCTGCTTGCCGTCGGCCTCTATGGCGAGACCCTGCCCAACCAGAACGGCGCGCCTATCCGGCTCGTCGTGCCCTGGAAATATGGCTTCAAGGGCATCAAGTCGATCGTCCGCATCACGCTCACCGACAAGCAGCCGATCAATACCTGGCAAGCGACGAACAGCCAGGAATATGGCTTCTATGCCAACGTCAATCCGGCCGTCGATCATCCGCGCTGGAGCCAGGCGACCGAACGGCGCATCGGCGAAGGCGGCTTCTTCGGCTCCAACCGCCACCCCACCCTGCCCTTCAATGGCTATGCCGATCAGGTCGCCAGCCTCTATAGCGGCATGGATCTCAGGGTGAATTTCTGATGGCCCTCTCCTTCGCTCTTCCCAAGCGCTGGCAACCCGCCTCCGTCTGGGCGCTCTACTTTGTCGGGCTTTTACCGGCGGCCTGGGAATTCTATCTTGGCGCTACCGATCAGCTCGGCGCCGATGCGGTGAAAACCTTCGAGCTCTTCCTGGGCCTGTGGGCGATCCGCTTCCTACTGCTGACGCTTGCGGTGACGCCGCTCCGCGATCTCTTCGGCTGGAACTATCTGCGCTATCGCCGTGCGCTCGGCCTGCTCTGTTTCTACTACGCCCTGATGCATCTGACGGTCTATATGGTCCTCGACCAGGCGCTGGACGTACAGGCGGTCATTGATGATGTGCTGAAGCGGCCCTTCATCATGTTCGGCATGGCGGGGCTCGTCATGCTGCTGGCCTTGGCCGTGACCTCGAACAATTTCTCGATCAAACGGCTCGGCAAGAAATGGATCTGGCTGCATCGCCTCGTCTATATCATCGCCGCCTGCGGTGCTCTGCACTTTGCACTGTCGACCAAGGTGCTGTCGGTGGAGCAGTTCATCTATATCGGCCTGCTGATCGCCATGATCCTCTACAGGTCCTACCGGCCGATCATGATGGAAAGACGCCGGGCGGCGCGTAAGCCGGCTGCGGCGTCGAGCTCCAGAGCGGCTTGAGACGGCCGCACTGCCTGTTCCAGTGATGGTTATTCGGCGGCGCTGGCGATCTTTGCCTGGCTCTGTTCCTGCACCTCGACGGTTGCCGTCAGGCCGGCGATCAGCTTCGTGCCATCGGGAACCTTGTCGAGCGCGATGCGCACCGGCACGCGCTGCGCCAGCCGCACCCAGCTGAAGGTCGGGGTGATGTTGGCAAGCAGGCTGCCGGAGGTGCGTTCGCGGTCCTCGATGCCGTAGGCGATGCTGTCGACGTGGCCGGTCAGCTTCTCGGCCTGGCCCATCAGATGGATATGGACTTCGTCGCCGACATGGATGCGCGGCAGCTTGGTTTCCTCGAAATAGCCCTCGACACGAAGGGAATCGCTGTCTATGAGCGCCACCTTCGCAGTGCCCGCAGAGACATAATCGCCCGGACGCAGGCTGAGGTTCGAGATCGTGCCGTTGACGGTGGCGCGAACCTCGGAGCGATCGAGATTGAGCTGGGCGAGTTCGCGATTGGCAGTCGCCTGACGAACGGCGGCTTCGTCCTGCTGCACGGTGGTCAGCGCCTGCTCCTTCTGCTGCAGGGAGGCGGCATCGCCGAGACGCGCCTGCCGCGCGCTTTCACGCTGGGCCTGATCGAGAGCCGCCTTGCTGCTTGCAAGGGCTGCATCCGCCTGTTCGAGAGCGATGGCGAAGCGATCGCGATCGACGCGGAAGAGGACATCGCCCTTCTTGACGGTCTGGTTGTCCTTGACGAGGACCTCGCTCACCAGGCCGGAGACGTCAGGCGCGATGCCGACGACATCGGCCCTGAGGCGCGCATCGCGCGTCCACGGCTCGTCCATGTAATGGCCCCAGAGCTGGCGGCCGACATAGACGGCGGCAACGACGAAGATGAGAGTGACAGCCACACGGCCGATGAGTTTTAACGCGTTCATGTGAAGTACCAACGGGAGACTGAGGAGACGGCGCCGAGCAGCAGGACATAAAGCGCGAGATCGAAAAGACCGCGATGCCAGACCAGAGTGTAGACTCCGATCCATGCAAGCAGGCGTCGAAGGATGATGACGATGAACAAGGTCAAGAGCATGAGAACGAGAAGGCGCGGGATATAGACGCCATAAAGATCGAATTCTGCGGGCATGATATTACTCGGCGGCAATGGGATGTGGTGGGGTTATGTCCGCTACGGGCGGTCGCCAGCTCGCCGGCGGTTCGGAATGCGGGAAGAGCGCCCGGCGAAGGCCGACCAGTGCATCGAGGCTCGCCCGAGCGGATTCTCGCTTTTCCTGCGCAACGGCTTCTAGGCTATGGTCGATCGAGGCGCGCAGGTCATCGGCCGGATCTACAGCCCGTTTTGCCTTCAGCCGCGAACGATAGAAATCCGACACACCGATGAGCACTTCGCTGACGGATGCAGCGGCAGCCGGTTTCAGCTGGCCGCGCTCCTTCTGCAGCATCAGCACGTTGAAGCCGAGACGGACATCGGCATAGCCATCGACCTTCTTCAACTCTCGGTCCTCAATGCCTGCAAGGCGGGGCACGAGCTGACCCAGGCGGTCGAGGATGCGGCCGGAGAGCCGTTCATGATCGGCGCGGCGGATACCGGCAGCAGTTTCGGCCAGATCTCTCCAGCCGGCTCGAACCAAACGCCAGGCGGCAAGCTCAGAACCGAAGGGACGGGTAAGCAAGGTCCAGACCAAGGCGAAGCCAACACCGGCCAGAGCGGCGATCGCACTGTTGGTGAAGCTGGCGAAATCGGCGGTGTAACGATCCTGCAGTGCGATGAAACTTGCACCGTTCACCGCCAGCAGCATGCCGAGCATGTTGGTTTGCGGGCGCGTAATCAGCAGCCCCATCACCAGGAAGGGCGGTGCAAAGACCAGCACCAGCATCTCGAAACCGGAAATCGACGGCAGCACCATGAAGATATAGACGCAGGCGATAACCAGGCTCACCGCAGTCCAAACGAACATGGTGGTGATGAAGGGGGCGGGACGATCGAGCGCGGCGAAAAACGAGCAGGCAACGGCCACCATGGCGATGAAGCCGGCACCATCCGCCCAGCCGGAATAGATCCAGAAGAAGCAGGCGACGGCAATCCCGGCGATGACGCTACCGGCAGAGAAGGCAAGTAGGGCGTAATCATAATGCCTGCTGCGACCGACGACATTGCGGTAGCGGAAGGCGGGGCGCCAGGTGCCGACCTGCTGCCCCGAGACGATCTCAGCGCGCAGCGTCAGGCAATCCTGCCACAAGTCGACAATTTCCTTGAGGCGAGCAAGCGCGCTCGACCGGACGAGATCGTCCCAACCGATATCGAGGTCGTCCTCCTGCAACTCCTCGATCTTCCGCGACAAGGTCTCATCGGCCTTGCCACGACCACCCTGCCTCAGCCAGTCGGCCACCTCGTTCAAAACACCGACCAATTCCTGCGGTAACGGCTTGCCACCGGCCTTCAAGGCGTGCAGGCGGTCGGCAAGGGAGGAAAAGAGCGGCAGCAGCATCAGCAGGCGGCCGCGCAGCTCGCGCGAATGTCTCACGATGTCACGGCTGCCGGCATCATAGCGCAACTGGCTGATGACGAGATCCAGGCCGGAAACGTCGGCGGCAAGCTTCTGCCGCTTCAGGGGAGTTGCGGGCGAAGCGCCCTCGCCGCGCAGGATCTCATCCGCCCAGGTGCCTGCGTCATCCAGCCAGGAACCTATGCGCTGACCGAGCACGGTGCCGACGCTGCTCGGAAAGACGACGGCGCTTACCACGCTAGCGCAGACGATGCCGATAATAATCTCCTCGGAGCGGGCGAGCGCCACATCGAAAATGGTTTCGGGCGAGCCGACGGTCGGCAGCGCGATCAGCGGCAAGGTATAGCCGGCCAGCATGAAGACATAGCTGCGAGAGGTGCGATCGAGCATCGAGATGAACAGCAAAGTGCCGGTCCAGAGCGCTACCACGATCGAAAGCAGTTCAGGCGCATTGACGAAGAGTGGGATGAGAATGACCGACGCGGTAGCACCGATAAGCGTGCCGAGCGCGCGGTAAAGTCCCTTGGAACTGGTTGCGCCGGCAAGAGGATTGGCAACCACATAGACAGCGGCCATCGCCCAATAGGGACGCGGCAGATCGAGCGACAAGGCGATGAACAGCGCCATGATCGCAGCAATGAAGGCTTTGACGGAAAATAACCACTCACGCCAGGATGGAACGCTCATGAGACCTTCTCCGGCTCCGGTTCGACGGCCTTGGATGCCTCAAACTCCTCGAAAGCCTTCAGGACGCGAACCGCGGCTTCGATATCCGCAGGGTCGACATTGGCAAGGATCTTGCCACGCAGCTCATCAAGTACGTCTTCCATACGGGAAGCCAGCTTTTCGCCCTCAGGCGTCAGCCACAGGCCCTTCGCGCGCCGATCCGTGGGATCATCCTTGCGGATGACAAGTTCCATGCCTTCGAGCTGATCGATCAGCCGAACCAGAGACGGGCCCTCGATGCCGACACAGGTGGCGAGCACCACCTGCCGCACTCCTCCCCCCAGGCGGCCGATCCAAAGCAGCGGCGCGGCCACCGCCTCGGATATGCCATGGGAGCTCAGCGCAAGATCGACAGCCCGGCGCCATTGGCGGCCGGTGGTCAGCAGATTGGCGGTGAATATGCGTTGCAGGGCGTTTGACGAGTTCATGAGAACCTATTAGCACTAAACTAATTAGGATTAAAATTATTATCATCAAAAGCGCTATCGTAGATGAGAAATGCAGCTATGCGCTCAACGATGATCAAGACAGTAAAGAGGTCGAGATCGCTGGGTGGAGATCGGCCCAGCCACTCGACCCGTCTTTCATCGATCGGCGTTGCTCAGATAGGAACAGATCATTCTGACGAGCTCCCGCTTTAGTTCCGGCGAGCCCAGCACATGCTTTCGAGCCGCACTGTGGATCACTCCCTCAACGGCACCGGATAGCAGTTGCGCGAGAACGTCGTCGGAGGAACCGTCACGGTCATTGCGATGCGTGACGACGAAAGCTTTGTAGTGAGCGTGATATTCGGCCAGGAAGGCATCGTGCGCCAACCTCGAACCGTCGTGGCCCGGCGCCTCATCCAGCAGCACTCTGTGAAGCTCCGGGTTCACATTGTGAGCGTCGATCATGCCTTGCACGAGCGCCTCCGCGCGCTGCGGCAACGGCAGCGCATCGGCCATCGTCTTGTGCATGACCGCAAGCACCTCATCGAAATGCCGACGCCTGACGGCCTCGACCAAGGAAAGCTTGTCGGGGAAATACTGATAGAGCGAACCAATGCTGATGCCAGCGACGGCCGCGACGGTATTCGTCGTAAAGCCGCTCCATCCGCGTTCCCCTAAAACGCGAGCACCCGATTCGACGATTGCATCGACCGTTGCCCGCGAACGCGCCTGGCTCGGCTCTTTTCGCATCGGCGAGCGCGGTTTTTTAATGCGAGTAGACATGCGGCACCCATTCCATGAAAATGTGAGCAGACTACTCGCATTTCATCGACGGGCGAAAGGGTGTTTCATCATGAGCGAGATATCATTGCTGCAGACTCTGTTCCGCTATCAGGCCTGGGCGAACGGGGAATTGCTCGACGCTATCGGTGGCCTCGATCCCGCCCATCACAACAAGGAAGGCCATCTCGCCCTACGCCTGATGAATCACTCGCTGGTCATCGGCCGCATATTTGCGGCGCATCTCACAGGAAGAGAGCATGGCTACGCGGACGACAACACGCCGGAAACTCCCTCCCTGCCCGATCTCGGCGCGGCGCTGACAGCCTCGGATCAATGGTATCTGCAATATCTCGAAACCGTCGACCCGGAGCTTCTGTCAGCTCCCGTACCATTCGTCTTCACGGATGGCGACAGAGGCTGCATGACGCGCCAGGAGATGCTCCTTCATGTCGTCACGCATGGAGGCTACCACAGAGGCGAGATCGGTCGACTTCTAGCGCAGCTCTCCATTACACCGCCCTGGGACACGCTTGCCGTTCATCTTCATCGTAGCGAACCCGCGCGCAGGCTGGCTGCGGCGGCTGAATGAGCTCGCGCCCTAGCGGTTTTGGCTTTTCACACCGGTTTGGGTTTCGACAGCGCGCAATCGACCGCCAGCGCCAGCGCAATGCCGGCGGCATAGGCGACGATATTCCACGGCGAGAATACCCTGCCCAGCAACAGGGCTCCGGCGGCAGTCAATCGAAAAGCATCGAGATCAGGCGTGTGCCAAAGCCGGAAAAACTCTACGGCGACCGCGATGAGCAATGCTGCCGCGGCAATCCCAAAACGCACTGGCGACACGAAGATTGCCGCCAGGAGCCAATAGACCATCGCTCCCCATAGGAGCGAGCCGCCATATTTGACGACCACGAAGGGCAGATTGATCGCATAACCATAGCGCCGCAACGCAAGACCGCTGGCGATGGTGACCAGCAGCGCCACGACCAGAAGCAGTCTCCCACGCTTCAATTTTCGCTGCATGTCCCACAACGCTCCCTGCCCTGATGCACCCGAGTCGCCTGCGACTCAGCAAGGCTGCTTACGATACTCCAAAGCATTCAGAGGGATTGAAAGGCCGCTCCCATAGCACAAACGACAAAAGGCCGGATGATCGCTCATCCGGCCTTTTATATTTAATCCGAAGCTTAGCCTTAAGCGGCTGCGGCTTCTTCTTCAGCAGCAACGCGAGCCTTGTCGGCTGCGCCCTTGGCATTGACGTCACGATCCACGAACTCGACGACTGCGAGAGCGGCATTGTCGCCCTGGCGGAAGCCGGCCTTCATGATACGCAGGTAGCCGCCGTTGCGGGTGGCGTAGCGGGTTGCGATCGCGTCGAACAGCTTCGAAACGACAGCTGCGTCGCGGATCTGCGAGATGGCCTGACGACGAGCGTGCAGGTCGCCGCGCTTGCCGAGGGTTACCAGCTTCTCGACGATCGGACGAATTTCCTTCGCCTTCGGGAGCGTGGTGACGATCTGCTCATGGGTGATGAGCGAAGCCGCCATGTTGGCGAACATCGCCTTGCGGTGGCTAGCGGTTCTATTCAGCTTGCGGCCGGCTTTACCGTGGCGCATGGCTATTCTCCTTCACTTGCAGGCATCGTTCGCCTGCAGTTTGTTGGTTAGTATTGGTCTTCGTAACGCTTGGCGAGATCTTCGATGTTCTCGGGCGGCCATGCCGGCACTTCCATGCCGAGGTGCAGGCCCATGGAAGCGAGAACTTCCTTGATTTCGTTCAGCGACTTGCGACCAAAATTCGGCGTGCGGAGCATTTCTGCTTCGGTCTTCTGAATGAGGTCGCCGATGTAGACGATGTTGTCGTTCTTCAGGCAGTTTGCCGAACGAACGGACAGTTCGAGTTCGTCCACCTTCTTGAGGAGCGCCGGATTGAAAGCGAGTTCGGTAACTGCTTCCTCTTCGGTTTCCTTCTGCGGCTCGTCGAAGTTGACGAACACGCCAAGCTGATCCTGAAGGATGCGAGCCGCGAACGCGACGGCATCTTCACCGCTGATCGAACCATCGGTTTCGATCGACATGCTCAGCTTGTCGTAGTCGAGAACCTGTCCTTCGCGGGTATTTTCAACCTTGTAGGACACCTTCTTGACCGGCGAATAGAGGCTGTCGACCGGGATGAGGCCGATCGGAGCATCTTCCGCACGATTACGCTCGGCGGGCACATAGCCCTTGCCGTTATTGACGGTGAATTCCATGCGGATTTCGGCACCCTCGTCGAGCGTGCAGATGACATGCTCAGGGTTGAGGATTTCGATATCGCCGACCGTCTGGATGTCGCCAGCCGTTACTACGCCTGGGCCCTGCTTGCGGACGACCATGCGCTTGGCATCATCGCCGTCCATCTTGATGGCGATTTCCTTGATGTTCAGCACGATGTCCGTCACGTCTTCCCGAACGCCCGGGATAGAGGAGAACTCATGCAGCACGCCGTCAATCTGCACGGCCGTTACAGCGGCGCCGCGCAGAGAGGACAGCAGAACGCGACGCAGCGCGTTGCCGAGGGTGAGACCGAAGCCACGCTCCAGCGGTTCGGCCACGAGCGTTGCCTTGGTGCGGCCGCTCGAGGTGAACTCGACCTTGTTGGGCTTGATCAGTTCCTGCCAGTTTTTCTGAATCATGTTTTTGCCTTCCGTTCGTTGCCACCATCCAATCGTGGCAACCGAGCTTGAGTAACACCAAGCCGGGCGCATCTACCCCGGCCGGTGTCGTGAGTGGCGATGATCAGACGCGACGCTTCTTGCGCGGGCGGCAACCATTGTGCGGGATCGGGGTCACGTCGCGGATCGACGTGATCATGAAACCAGCAGCCTGGAGGGCGCGCAGAGCGGATTCACGACCGGAGCCCGGACCGCAAACTTCAACTTCCAGCGACTTCATGCCGTGTTCCTGAGCCTTCTTGGCGCAGTCTTCGGCAGCGATCTGGGCAGCGAACGGGGTCGACTTGCGCGAACCCTTGAAGCCCTTGGCACCAGCGGACGACCAGGCAATAGCGTTGCCCTGTGCGTCGGTGATGGTGATCATCGTGTTGTTGAAGGTCGAGTTGACGTGTGCGACGCCCGACGTGATATTTTTACGCTCGCGACGACGAACGCGTACGGCTTCCTTGGCCATGTTAGTCCTTTCTTGGATCTCTGCACCGCCGTAATGCCAGCGGCTACACCGAAGCGGCACCCATGGAGCACCGCTTCAAACTCAAAAGAGGCCGGCGGACCGCCAGCCTCCCAAATCCGGTTGCCCGGAAATTACTTCTTCTTACCAGCGATCGCCTTTGCCGGGCCCTTGCGGGTGCGGGCATTGGTGTGCGTGCGCTGGCCACGAACCGGCAGGCCGCGGCGATGACGCAGACCACGGTAGGAACCCAGGTCCATAAGACGCTTGATGTTCATCGCGGTTTCGCGACGCAGATCACCTTCGACCTGATAGTCACGGTCGATGGTTTCGCGGATCTGCAGAACTTCAGCATCCGTCAACTGGTTGACGCGACGCTCGGCCGGAATACCAACCTTCTCGCAGATTTCCTGTGCAAACTTCGGTCCAATCCCGTGAATGTAACGAAGCGCAATAACTACGCGCTTTGCAGTCGGGATGTTGACGCCAGCGATACGAGCCACGCCTGTTCTCCTTGCATTCCTTTTGCCTTGGCAAAGGGTCTTGTTATGCAGCCCGGGAGCTGCTTGTTCGATGTGTGTCCGCCACATGTCAAAACGACCGTGCTCGGACTTCCCGTTGGAAATCCGCGCCGATCGCATAGCATGTCGCGAGTTGGCGCGGTGTTTAGCGGAATCAGCGCGAAAAAGCAACCGCTCCGGCAAGTTTATTTTAGGCTATCTAGAGCTTAGCCAGGATAGCCTCTATGCTTTCGGTCACATGCTCGATATCGGCCATGCCATCGATGCTCTGCAACTTACCCTTAGCATAGTAGTAACCGATCAGCGGCGACGTCTCCTTGTAGTAGACTTGGAGGCGAGTCGCCATGGTTTCAGCATTATCGTCAGGGCGGCGCTTGAAATGAGTCGAGCCGCATTTGTCGCAGACACCGGCATTTGCAGGAACCTTGTCAGTGTCGTGATAGACGCTGCCGCAGTTCGAGCAGGAATAGCGGCCGGAGACGCGCCGAATCAGTTCGGCATCATCGACCTTCAACTCGATCACAACGGAGAGTTCGAGGCCCTTCGCATTGAGCATTTTTTCGGTGGCATCGGCCTGCACCAAGGTGCGCGGAAAGCCGTCGAGGATAAAGCCCCTGACGCAATCCGGTTGATCGATGCGCTCGGAAACGATCGCATTCACGATCTCATCCGAAACAAGCTTGCCGGCGTCCATGACAGCCTTGGCGCGCTTGCCGACTTCCGTGCCGGCCTGAACGGCCGCGCGCAACATATCGCCTGTGGAAAGCTGCGGAATGCCGTGCTTTTCCACGATGCGCTGGGCCTGGGTCCCCTTACCTGCTCCCGGCGGCCCTAAAAGTATGAGTCTCATCGCCCCCTCTTTCCTCCACGCAACTTCGATTTCTTGATCAGGCCTTCATATTGCTGTGCGATCAGGTGACCCTGAATCTGCGCCACCGTATCCAGCGTTACGCTAACCACGATCAGAAGCGAAGTGCCACCCAGAGACAAGGGAATACCGGTCTGGGATACGAGAATTTCGGGCAGGATGCAGACGAAGACAAGATAGATCGCGCCGATGACCGTGATGCGGGTCAGCACGTAATCGATATATTCGGCGGTGCGCTCACCCGGACGGATGCCCGGAATGAAGCCGCCGTGCTTCTTCAGATTGTCAGCCGTGTCCTTCGGATTGAAGACGAGAGCCGTGTAGAAGAAAGCGAAGAAGGCAATCAGAGCGCCGTAAAGCACCATATAGACCGGCTGGCCGTGGCCGAGTGCCGCAACGATCGAAGTCACCCAGGTCGGGAGCGCGGTGTTGTTGCCGAGGCCTGCAACGGTTGCCGGCAGCAGCAGCAGCGACGACGCGAAGATCGCCGGGATGACGCCCGAAGTGTTGAGCTTCAGCGGCAGGTGCGACGTATCGCCCTGGAACATGCGCGTGCCGACCTGGCGCTTCGGATACTGGATCAGAAGGCGACGCTGCGCACGCTCGACGAAGACGATGAGTGCGATGACCAGAATAGCGACGATCAGCACGGCGAGAATGAGCGGCGTGGAAAGCGCGCCGGTGCGGCCGAGTTCGAGCGTACCGGCAAGCGCAGTCGGAAGACCTGCAGCGATACCCGCGAAAATGATCAGCGAGATGCCGTTGCCGATACCGCGCGACGTCACCTGCTCACCAAGCCACATCAGGAACATTGTGCCGCCGAGCAGCGTGATGACGGTGGAGATGCGGAAGAACCAGCCGGGATCAACGACGACGCCGTTGCCGTGCTCTAGACCGATCGCAATGCCATAGGCCTGCAATGCGCCGAGCAGCACCGTGCCGTAGCGGGTGTACTGGTTGATGATCTTACGGCCCTGCTCGCCTTCCTTCTTCAGGTTTTCGAGCGACGGGACGACCGACGTCATCAGCTGAACGATGATCGAGGCGGAAATGTAGGGCATGATGCCGAGCGCGAAGATCGCCATGCGCTGCACAGCGCCGCCCGAGAACATGTTGAAGAGGCCGAGAATGCCGCCCGACTGATTCTGGAAAGCCTGGGCATAAGCGGCAGGATTGAGGCCAGGAAGCGGAATATGGGTGCCGAGCCGGTAGACGAGGAGAGCGCCGAGCGTAAACCACAGGCGCTTCTTGAGATCCTCGGCTTTGGCAAAGGTCGAAAAATTGAGGTTGGACGCCAATTGTTCCGCTGCAGAAGCCATGCAAATCTCCGCATCACCAATTCCGGCATAGTCGGCCGAGTCCGGAATCGGTCTGTAAATTGTTCAAAAGCCGGGCTTCGGACGGATTGCGCAGCAATCGGGCGCCTCACCCTTGGTTCCCGTTATCGATCGGAAAGACACTTGCCGCATCGATCAGATTCGTGAGGCTCACATATGGGAGCAAAATCGCCCGAAGTGAAGTCACTTCGGGCGATTATTGATAATATTATTCTGCGGCGGCAGCGAGCAGCTTAATGGAGCCGCCAGCCTTTTCGATCTTCTCGACTGCAGACTTGGAAGCGCCTGCAACTTCAAGAGCAAGCTTCGCCTTCAGTTCGCCGTCCGAGAGAACACGAACGCCGTCCTTGACGCGGCGAATAACGCCGGCAGCCTTGAGAGCCGCTGCATCAACGGTGTTCTTGGCATCGAGCTTGCCGGCATCGACGGCAGCCTGGATGCGTGCCAGCGATACGACGACGTAGTCGGATGCGAAGATGTTGTTGAAGCCGCGCTTCGGCAGACGACGGTAGATGGGCATCTGACCGCCTTCGAAGCCGTTGATCGCAACGCCCGAGCGGGACTTCTGACCCTTCACACCACGGCCACCGGTCTTACCGGAGCCGGAGCCGATGCCGCGGCCGAGGCGCTTGCGGCTGTGGGTCGAGCCTTCGTTATCCTTGATTTCATTCAGTTTCATAGCGAATTACCTCCGGCTCACTTCTCGTCGACAACGCGAACGAGATGCTGGACAGCACGGATCATGCCACGAACAGCCGGAGTATCTTCCAGCGTGCGGCGACGGTGCATCTTGTTCAGTCCGAGACCGATCAGCGTCTTCTGCTGAACATCCGGACGGCGGATCGGGCTGCCAATCTGCTCGACCGTAACGGTCGCCTTAGCTTCAGCCTTCTTGGTCGTCTTGGCCATAGGTCAAACTCCCTTATTCTTCAGAGGCGTTGCCCGAAGCGGCGCGGCGAGCCTGCAGGGTGGCATACTTGATGCCGCGCTGAGCTGCGATGTCCTTCGGGTGAACCTGGTGCTTCAGGGCGTCGAACGTGGCGCGAACCATGTTGTACGGGTTCGACGAACCGGTCGACTTGGCAACGACGTCGTGAACGCCGAGCGTTTCGAAAACGGCGCGCATCGGGCCGCCGGCGATGATACCGGTACCGACCTTGGCCGAGCGCAGCAGAACCTTGCCGGCGCCATGACGGCCATGAACGTCGTGATGCAGCGTACGGCCGTCGCGCAGCGGTACGAAGATCATGTCGCGCTTCGCGCTTTCGGTTGCCTTGCGGATAGCTTCCGGCACTTCACGTGCCTTGCCATGACCGAAGCCTACGCGGCCCTTCTGGTCGCCGACGACGACGAGAGCGGCGAAGCCGAAGCGACGGCCACCCTTAACAACCTTGGCGACGCGGTTAATCGCGACCAGCTTGTCGACGAATTCGCTATCGCGCTCTTCACGGCTCTGACGGTCTTCCCGCGGAGCCCTCTTTTCCTGTGCCATTGTCCTCTTCCTTTTTCTTTTCCGGGTGCAATCGGCAAACAAAACGAAGACCGCATGCCTTCCCTTGCGGGAAACCTGCGGTCCGGTGAATATCCGGCCGGCATCCTTGGGATCGCCGGCCGGAAATCTGATTAGAAGGTCAGGCCGCCTTCGCGGGCTGCTTCAGCCAAAGCCTTGATACGGCCGTGGTAGATGAAAGCGCCGCGATCGAACACGACTTCCTTCACGCCGGCCTTGGAGGCGCGCTCTGCAACGAGCTTGCCAACGAGGGCTGCGGCTGCGGTATCGGCACCGGTCTTCAGAGAACCGCGCAGATCCTTGTCGAGGGTGGAGGCAGCCGCGAGGGTCTTGCCAGCCACGTCATCGATGACCTGGGCGTAGATGTTCTTCGACGAGCGATGAACCGACAGGCGCGGACGGCCATTGGCCACCGACTTGATTTGGCGGCGCACGCGGTTGGCGCGACGCGCAAGTGCTTCTTTCCTGCTAGCCATTTCGCGTGATCCTTACTTCTTCTTGCCTTCTTTGCGGATGATCCGCTCTTCGGCATACTTAACACCCTTGCCCTTGTAGGGCTCGGGGCCGCGGTATTCGCGGATTTCAGCGGCAACCTGGCCGACCTGCTGCTTGTTGATGCCGGTGACGACGATTTCCGTCGGCTTCGGCACAGCGATCGAGATACCCTGCGGCGGCTCATAAACCACGTCGTGGCTGAAGCCGAGCGCGAGCTGCAGGTTCTTGCCCTGCATGGAGGCACGGTAGCCGACGCCGTTGATTTCGAGCTTGCGCTCGTAGCCGTCCTTAACACCCTTGAGGATGTTCTCGATCATCGTGCGGGACATGCCCCACTTTGCGCGAGCATCCTTGGAGTCGTTGAGCGGCGTCACGACGATTGCATTGTTTTCCAGCTTGAGACCGATTTCGTCGTTAGCGACGAAAAACAGTTCGCCCTTGGGGCCCTTGGCGGTCACTTTTTGGCCATCAACCGTGGCCGTGATCCCTGCAGGTACCTGAACGGGCTTCTTACCGATACGAGACATTTTTCAAACCTGTCTGTTTCGAAGGAGATGTCTGTTCGATCTTAGAAGACCGAGCAGAGAACCTCACCACCAACATTCTGTTCGCGAGCCTGGTGATCGGCCATCACACCCTTCGGAGTCGAAAGGATCGTGATGCCGAGGCCGTTCGCGACCTGCGGAATGGACTTGACCGAGACATAAACCCGGCGGCCCGGCTTAGACACACGGCCGATCTCACGGATCACCGATGCGCCTTCGTAGTACTTGAGTTCGATGTTGAGCTCAGACTTGCCGTTGCCGAAATCGACGACGGAGTAGCCACGGATGTAGCCTTCAGCCTGGAGTACATCGAGAACGCGTGCACGGAGCTTGGACGCAGGCGTCGAAACCGACGACTTGCGGCGCGAAGCGCCATTGCGGATGCGGGTGAGCATATCGCCCAAAGGATCAGTCATAGACATCTAATCTGCTCCTTACCAGCTGGACTTGACGATGCCCGGCACCTTGCCGAGATTGCCGAGTTCACGCAGCGCGATACGCGACATGCGCAGTTTGCGGTAGTAGGCGCGCGGACGGCCAGACACTTCGCAACGATTGCGAATACGGGTCTTCGATCCATCGCGCGGCAGCGATGCCAGCTTCAGAGTGGCCTTGAACCGGTCTTCGATCGAGAGAGACTGGTTCATGATGATTGCCTTGAGAGCAGCCCGCTTCGCGGCCTGGTTGGCAACCGTATTGCGGCGGCGCTTGTTCTTTTCAACTGCGCTTGTCTTCGCCATATCAGGGTTCCTTTTCTACGCTCGTCGTTACGGTTATTGACGGAACGGGAAGTTGAACTCTGTCAGAAGAGCCCGTGCTTCGTCGTCGGTCGTCGCCGTCGTGCAAACGATGATGTCCATGCCCCACATCTGATCAACCTTGTCGTAGTTGATCTCAGGGAACACAATGTGCTCCTTGATGCCCATGGCAAAATTGCCACGACCGTCAAAGCTCTTCGGGTTCAGGCCGCGGAAGTCGCGAACGCGCGGAAGCGCGATGTTGACCAGACGATCCAGGAACTCATACATGCGGGCGCCGCGCAGGGTGACCTTCGCGCCGATCGGCATATTTTCGCGGACCTTGAAGCCAGCGATGGAGTTGCGTGCGCGGGTGATGACCGGCTTCTGGCCAGCGATGGCCGCCAGGTCGGCAGCAGCAACGGTCGGCTTCTTCGAATCAGCCGTCGCTTCGCCAACACCCATGTTGATCACGATCTTGTCCAGCTTCGGGATCTGCATCTCGTTAGCGTAGGAGAACTTCTCCTGCATGGCTGCACGGATGCGAGCAACGTATTCTTTCTTGAGCCGCGGCTCGTACTTTACCTCAGCCATCGATCACTTCTCCCGAGGTCTTCGCCACGCGGACCTTCTTGCCATCTACAACCTTGAAACCGACGCGGGTCGGCTTGCCGTCCTTGTCGACGATTGCCAGGTTGGACAGGTGAAGCGAGGCTTCCTTGCTGATGATGCCGGCTTCCTGGTTCTGCGTCTGGCGCTGATGGCGCTTGATGATGTTGACGCCACGAACGACCGCACGGTCTTCCTTCGGCAGCACTTGAATGACTTCGCCGGTACGGCCCTTGTCCTTACCGGTCAATACGACAACCTTGTCGCCTTTACGGATCTTCTGCATCGCTCCGCTCCTTACAGTACTTCTGGAGCCAGCGAGATGATCTTCATGTGGTTCTTGGCGCGAAGTTCGCGCGGAACCGGTCCGAAGATGCGGGTGCCGATCGGCTCTTTCTTGTTGTCGATGAGGACTGCTGCGTTGGTATCGAAGCGGATGACGCTGCCATCCGGACGACGGATGTCCTTGGCGGTACGAACGACGACCGCCTTCATCACGTCACCCTTCTTCACACGGCCGCGCGGAATAGCTTCCTTGATCGAAACGACGATAACGTCGCCGATCGAGGCATACTTGCGCTTCGAGCCGCCCAGCACCTTGATGCACATGACACGACGTGCGCCGGAATTATCCGCCACGTCGAGGTTTGTTTGCATCTGAATCATGTCAGGTCGCCTTCTTGTTGTTACCGGAATGGTTGGGCCGATAGACCCCCTACCCCGGCTTATGGACTAGTGTCTTGTCTGATTATGCCTGGCTTCGCGACCACAAGGATCGTCTCTGCCGGCCATCAATAAAGCAAAAGAACGCCCGTTCTCGAGCGTCCTGCTTCCAAGCTCGTGCTTCATACAGATATTTCGCCCAAGCGCAAGGGCCTGAGCGAAATTCTGTTACTTGGACTGGGCGGAAATGACCGTCCAGGTCTTGTCCTTGGAGATCGGCGCGCATTCCTCGATGGAAACGACGTCGCCGGTCTTGTACTGATTGTTTTCGTCGTGAGCCTTGTACTTCTTGGAACGACGAACGGTCTTCTGGAGCAGCGGGTGAGCGAAACGACGCTCAACGCGGACAACTACCGTCTTCTCGTTCTTGTCGCTGACCACGACGCCCTGCAGAATGCGCTTCGGCATGTTATTTTTCCTTTAGGCCTTTGCTTCTGCCGCCTTCTGGCGGGCAATGGTTTTTACGCGAGCGATGTCCTTGCGGACTTCGTTGATGCGCGAGGACTTCTCGAGCTGGCCGGTCGCCTTCTGAAAGCGCAGGTTGAACTGCTCCTTCTTCAGCTTGGCAAGCTCGTCCTTGAGTTGGTCGGCGCTCAGGGCGCGAACATCTGCGGCTTTCATGAGCTTCTTCCTTACTCTGCAATGCGCTGAACGAAGCGCGTCTTGACCGAGAGCTTGGCAGCGCCGAGGCGCAGAGCCTCACGAGCGATTTCTTCGCTCACACCGTCGATCTCGAACATCATACGACCGGGCTTGACCTTGCATGCCCAGTATTCGACAGAGCCCTTACCTTTACCCATACGGACTTCGGTCGGCTTTGCGGTTACCGGAACATCCGGGAACACGCGGATCCATACACGGCCGGCGCGCTTCATATAGCGCGTGATCGCGCGGCGAGCCGCTTCGATCTCGCGAGCGTTGACGCGGTTGGGCTCTTGCGACTTCAGGCCGAATTCGCCGAACGCCAGATCAGAACCACCCTTGGCAACGCCCTTGATGCGGCCCTTGAATTGCTTGCGGTACTTCGTACGCTTTGGCTGCAACATTTTCTTATTCTCCGAACTTATCTGCCACGTACGCTATCAAGCGTTGTCGCGGCGACGGTCTCTATCGCGATCGCGGCTAGCCGGACCCTGGGCGTCGCCTTCGAGCGCGCGGCGTTCGGAGGCCATCGGATCGTGCTCAAGGATTTCGCCCTTGAAGATCCAGACCTTGATGCCGCAGATACCGAAAGCGGTTTCTGCTTCAGCCGTACCGTAGTCGATGTCGGCGCGCAGCGTGTGCAGCGGCACGCGACCTTCGCGGTACCATTCCGTACGAGCGATTTCAGCACCGCCGAGACGGCCGGCGCAGGTGATCTTGATGCCTTCGGCGCCAAGACGCATCGCGGACTGAACGGCGCGCTTCATGGCGCGACGGAAAGCAACACGGCGTTCCAGCTGCTGAGCGATCGACTGGGCAACCAGCGTCGCGTCGATTTCCGGCTTGCGAACTTCAACGATGTTGAGGTGCGTTTCGGAATTCGTCATGTCCGACAGCTTCTTGCGGAGCTTGTCGATGTCAGCGCCCTTCTTGCCGATGATCAGGCCCGGACGAGCCGAGTGGATCGTGACGCGGCACTTCTTGTGCGGACGCTCGATGACCACCTTGGAGATACCAGCCTGCTTCAATTCGTTCATAACGAACTTGCGCATCTTCAGGTCTTCGTGGAGGAGCTGGCCGTACTCGGCATTGTCCGCAAACCAGCGGCTATCCCAAGTGCGGTTGATGCCAAGACGAAAGCCGATTGGATTGATTTTCTGACCCATTATGCGGCCTCCTCTTGAGCTTCCACTTCACGAACGACGATCGTCAGGTGTGCGAACGGACGCTCGATGCGAGATGCGCGGCCACGGCCACGAGCGTGAAAACGCTTCATGACGATCGACTTGCCGACGTAAGCTTCCGCTACGACCAGCGAGTCAACGTCGAGATCGTGGTTGTTCTCTGCATTGGCGATCGCAGATTCGAGCGTCTTCTTGACGGCTCCTGCGATGCGCTTGCGCGAGAATTCCAGCTCTGCGAGCGCGCGATCAACCTTCTTGCCGCGGATCGAAGCCGCGACCAGGTTGAGCTTCTGCGGGCTGACACGGAGCGTGCGCGCAACTGCCTGCGCTTCATTGTCCTTCAGCCGGCGTTCGGTTTTTGCCTTGCCCATTGTTACTTCCTCTTCGCCTTCTTGTCCGCACCGTGACCATAATAGGTACGGGTCGGGGCGAACTCGCCGAACTTGTGTCCGACCATGTCTTCATTGACGCTGACCGGAATGTGCTTGCTGCCGTTGTAGACACCGAAGGTGAGACCAACGAACTGCGGCATGATGGTGGAGCGACGGCTCCACATCTTGATTACTTCGTTACGTCCGCCTTCACGCACCTTCTCAGCCTTCTTGAGAAGATAGCCGTCAACAAACGGACCTTTCCATACTGAACGAGCCACTTGAGACTTCCTCTCTTACTTCTTGCGCTGATGGCGCGAGCGCATAATCATCTTGTCGGTCGACTTGTTCGACCGCGTACGCTTGCCCTTGGTCGGCTTGCCCCATGGGGTCACCGGATGGCGACCACCGGAGGTGCGGCCTTCACCACCGCCGTGCGGATGGTCGACCGGGTTCATGACAACGCCGCGGTTATGCGGCTTCTTGCCACGCCAACGCGAACGACCGGCCTTACCGTCGTTGATGTTGCCGTGATCCGGGTTCGAAACCGCACCGATCGTTGCGAGGCAGGTGCCGTGCACGAGGCGCTGTTCGCCCGAGTTCAGGCGAAGGATCGCCATGCCCTGGTCACGACCGACGAGCTGAGCATAGGAACCGGCGGAGCGAGCGATCTGGCCACCCTTGCCCGGCTTCATTTCCACATTGTGGATGATGGAGCCGACCGGGATGAACTGAAGCGGCATGGTGTTGCCCGGCTTCACGTCCACTGCCTTTTCCGAAGCGATGACCTTGTCGCCCGAAGCAAGACGCTGCGGAGCGATGATGTAGGCCAGTTCGCCGTCCGTGTACTTCACCAGAGCGATGTAAGCGGTACGGTTCGGATCGTATTCGATACGCTCGACGGTTGCCTCGACGTCGAACTTGCGACGCTTGAAGTCGACCAGACGATAGCTGCGCTTGTGACCACCGCCCTGGAAACGGACGGTGATACGGCCAGTGTTGTTACGGCCACCCTTGGAGGTGAGACCTTCGGTCAGCGACTTGACCGGCTTGCCCTTGTAGAGCGAGGAGCGATCGACAATGACCAGCTGACGCTGGCTCGGGGTCGTCGGATTGAATGTTTTCAATGCCATTTTCTTATTCCTCAGAGACCGGTGGAGACGTCGATCGACTGGCCTTCGGCGAGCGTCACAACAGCCTTCTTCACGTCCTTCTGCTTGCCGACGAGACCCTTGAACCGCTTGGTCTTGCCGAGGCGCAGCAGAGTATTAACGGCCGTAACCTTGACGCCGAAGAGCGCTTCGACGGCAGCCTTGATTTCCGGCTTCGTCGCGGTCTTAGCAACGTTGAAAACAACCTGGTTATTGTCCGAAAGCAGCGTGGACTTTTCGGTGATCGCAGGAGAAACGATCACATCGTAATGGCGAAGATCCGTCACTTGAATCGCTCCTCTAGAGCTTCAACTGCAGCCTTGGACAGCACGAGCTTGCCGCGGCGCAGGATGTCGTAAACGTTGATGCCCTGAACCGGCAGAACATCGATATTCGGGATGTTCTGGGCTGCGAGCTTGAAGTTGCTGTCGAGTTCAGCACCGCCGATGAACAGAGCGTTCGTCAGGCCGAGCGTCTCGAAAGCGCCAGCGAGTGCCTTGGTCTTGGCTTCGGTAGCGACGAGATTGTCGATAACAATCACGTCTTCAGCCCTGAACTTGGCCGAGAGAGCGTGACGCAGGCCGAGGGCGCGAACCTTCTTCGGCAGATCATGCTCGTGGCTGCGGGCGACCGGGCCGTGAGCCTTACCACCGCCGCGGAACTGCGGAGCGCGAGCCGAATGGTGACGAGCGCGGCCCGTACCCTTCTGCTTGTACATCTTGGCGCCGGTGCGCGCTACGTCCGCGCGGCCCTTTGCCTGATGCGTGCCCTGCTGCTTCTTGGCAAGCTGCCAGCGAACGACGCGAGCGAGAATGTCTTCACGCGGCTCGAGGCCGAAAATCGCATCAGAAAGGGAAACCTTCCCGGCGTCTTTGCCCTCGAGGGTCTTGACGTTGAATTCCATTGGTTTGGCTCCCTTACTTCGCTGCCGACTTGACGGCGTCGCGCACGATGATCCAGGCACCCTTGGAGCCGGGAACCGCACCCTTGACCAGGATCAGACCACGATCTTCGTCGGTCGATACCACTTCAAGGTTCTGCGTCGTAACGCGCGTCTGGCCCATGTGACCAGCCATCTTCTTGTTCTTGAACACCTTGCCCGGGTCCTGGCGCGAACCGGTCGAACCGTGCGAGCGGTGCGAAACCGACACACCGTGCGTGGCGCGCAGACCGCCGAAGCCGTGACGCTTGATGGCGCCGGCAAAGCCCTTACCGATCGTCGTGCCGGTCACGTCGACGAGCTGACCCGCCGTGAAGTGACCTGCGTTGAGCTCGGTGCCGACTTCAAGCAGATTGTCTTCCGTGACACGGAATTCTGCGAGCTTGGCCTTCGGCTCTACGCTTGCAACGGCGAAATGGCCGCGAAGAGCCTTCGTCGTGTTCTTAACCTTAGCCTGGCCGGCACCGAGCTGAACTGCAGTGTAGCCATTCTTTTCAACTGTGCGCTGGGCTACGACCTGGCAGCCATCCAAACGCAATACGGTAACCGGGACATGCTCGCCGGCGTCGTTATAGACGCGGGTCATTCCCACCTTCTGTGCAATCACACCTGAACGCATCGGTTCAATCCTTCTCACTCAGCTCGAGGACCGGAGGTCTCAGAGCTTGATCTCAACATCGACACCGGCGGCGAGATCGAGCTTCATCAGCGCGTCTACCGTCTGCGGGGTCGGGTCAACGATGTCGAGGAGGCGCTTATGCGTGCGCATCTCGAACTGCTCGCGGCTCTTCTTGTCGATGTGCGGGGACCGGTTTACCGTAAACTTCTCGATACGAGTCGGAAGCGGAACGGGGCCCCGGACGCTTGCACCGGTGCGCTTCGCCGTCGACACGATCTCGCGCGTGGAAGCATCGAGAATCCGGTGATCGAACGCCTTCAGGCGAATGCGGATATTTTGGCCGTTCATTCGACGTTATCCTTGTGTTTGTTATCTCGCGTGCCTTTCGAAAAGGCACGGTTTGTTCTGTTTCCTAAGGCGGACCACCGGTTTCAAAGATCGAGAGGGACGCCGGCTACGGCATCCCTATCCACTCTTTAGGCCTTTCGGCCCACCTTATTGTTAATTTCATTGGCCACTTCGTCATCCGAAGCAGCGCGCAAATCGCGCTCGCGCGCCATTTGCAACATTTCTATGTCATAAGCAAGCGGCTAGTGCCGCTTGCATCATAATATTGTCATCGAATCGGCCACTCGGATGGAGTGGCCGTCTTCGAATTACTCGACGATGGATGCAACGATGCCAGCGCCGACGGTACGGCCGCCTTCGCGGATTGCGAAGCGAAGCTTTTCTTCCATCGCGATCGGAACGATCAGCTCAACGGCAACCGTGACGTTGTCGCCAGGCATAACCATTTCCGTGCCTTCCGGAAGCGTCACGATGCCCGTCACGTCAGTCGTACGGAAGTAGAACTGCGGACGGTAGTTCGTGAAGAACGGCGTATGACGGCCGCCTTCTTCCTTCGTCAGGATGTAGGCTTCAGCCATGAACTTCTTGTGCGGCTTCACCGAACCCGGCTTGCACAGGATCTGACCACGCTCGACGCCGTCACGGTTAACACCGCGAACCAGCGCGCCGATGTTGTCGCCGGCCTGGCCCTGGTCGAGCAGCTTGCGGAACATTTCAACGCCGGTCACCGTCGTCTTCGACGTCGGACGGATGCCGACGATCTCGACTTCTTCACCAACCTTGACGATACCGCGCTCGACGCGGCCCGTCACAACCGTACCACGGCCGGAGATCGAGAACACGTCTTCGATCGGCATCAGGAACGGCTGGTCGATCGGACGCTCAGGCGTCGGGATGTAGGCGTCAACCTGAGCCATCAGCTCGCGGATCGCATCTTCGCCGATCTTCTTGTCCGAATCTTCAAGGGCTGCAAGCGCCGAACCCTTGACGACCGGGATATCGTCGCCCGGGAAGTCGTAGGACGACAGAAGTTCGCGAACTTCAAGCTCGACGAGCTCGAGAAGCTCGGCGTCGTCAACCTGGTCGACCTTGTTCAGGAACACGACGATCGCCGGAACGCCAACCTGGCGAGCGAGCAGGATGTGCTCGCGCGTCTGCGGCATCGGGCCGTCGGCGGCAGAGCAAACCAGGATCGCGCCGTCCATCTGAGCGGCACCCGTGATCATGTTCTTGACGTAGTCGGCGTGGCCGGGGCAGTCAACGTGCGCATAGTGACGGTTCGGCGTCTCGTATTCAACGTGGGCCGTCGAGATCGTGATACCACGAGCCTTCTCTTCCGGAGCCGCGTCGATCTGGTCGTACGCCTTGAACTCGCCGAAGTACTTCGTGATCGCTGCCGTCAAGGACGTCTTGCCGTGGTCAACGTGACCGATCGTACCGATGTTAACGTGCGGCTTATTGCGCTCAAACTTACTCTTTGCCATTTTCGGCTCTCCGTTTTCCTGTCCCCTGAGGGATCAATTCTTGTTATCGGTCAATTGGTATTCCGGTCACTTCTGACCGGAATACTTTGCCTGGATTTCCTGTGCGACGTTCGACGGAACCGGCGCGTAATGATCGAAGGTCATCGTGTACTGTGCACGGCCCTGAGACATCGAGCGCAGGTTATCGACGTACTTGAACATGTTCGCCAGCGGGACATTCGCGTTGATGACAACAGCGATACCGCGGCTTTCCTGGCCCTGGATCTGGCCACGACGCGAGTTCAGGTCGCCGATGACGTCGCCGACGTAATCTTCCGGCGTCACGACTTCGACCTTCATCATCGGCTCGAGGAGCTGGGCACCAGCTTCGCGGGCTGCTTCACGGAAGCAAGCGCGGGAAGCGATTTCGAAGGCCAGAACCGACGAGTCAACATCGTGGAAGGCGCCGTCGATGAGCGTCGCCTTGACACCGAGCATCGGGAAGCCAGCCAGCGGACCAGAAGACAGGACGCTTTCGATACCCTTCTGAACACCCGGGATGTATTCCTTCGGAACAGAACCGCCGACGATCTTGGACTCGAACTTGAAATCGTCGCCGTCCGGGTTCGGTTCGAACACGATCTTGACGCGAGCGAACTGACCGGTACCACCCGACTGCTTCTTGTGGGTGTAGTCCTTTTCCGTCTGGCGTGTGATGGTTTCGCGGTAAGCAACCTGCGGCGCACCGACAGTCGCTTCAACCTTGAATTCACGACGCATGCGGTCGACGATGATGTCGAGGTGAAGTTCACCCATGCCGGCGATGATGGTCTGACCCGATTCCTGGTCCGTCTTCACGCGGAAGGACGGATCTTCAGCAGCCAGACGGTTGAGCGCGAGGCCCATCTTTTCCTGGTCGCCCTTGGTCTTCGGTTCGATCGCGATCTGGATGACCGGCTCGGGGAATTCCATGCGTTCAAGGATAACCGGCTTCAGCGGATCGCAGAGCGTATCGCCAGTCGTGGTTTCCTTGAGGCCGGCCAGAGCAACGATGTCGCCAGCAAAGGCTTCTTCGATGTCTTCACGCGAGTTCGAGTGCATCTGCAGCATACGGCCGACGCGCTCGCGCTTGTCCTTGACCGTGTTGATGACCGATGCGCCTTTTTCGAGCTTGCCGGAGTAGATGCGGGCGAAGGTGAGCGAACCGACGAAGGGGTCGTTCATGATCTTGAATGCCAGCATGGACAACGGCTCGCTGTCGTCGGCGTGACGTTCGATTTCGGCTTCCGTCTTGAAGTCGATGCCCTTGATCGCCGGAATGTCGAGCGGCGACGGCAGGTAATCGACAACGGCGTCGAGCAACGGCTGAACACCCTTGTTCTTGAAGGCGGTGCCACAGAACATCGGATGGAACTTGACGTCGATCGTGCCGCGACGGACGAGCGCGCGGATCTGATCGTTGTCAGGCAGATTGCCTTCGAGGTAGGCTTCTGTCGCGGCTTCGTCGATCTCGACAACGGTCTCGATCAGCTTTTCGCGGTATTCAGCAGCCTTGGCCTTCATGTCTTCCGGGATTTCGACGACGTCCCACTGAGCGCCGAGCGATTCGTCGCGCCAGATGAGAGCATTCATCTCGATCAGGTCGACGACGCCCTTGAATTCGGTTTCAGCACCGATCGGCAGCTGCATGACAACAGCCGTCGCGCCGAGGCGGGTCTTGATCATCTCGACCGAGCGATAGAAGTCAGCGCCGGTCTTGTCCATCTTGTTGCAGAAGATCATGCGCGGAACATGATACTTCTCAGCCTGACGCCATACGGTTTCCGTCTGTGGCTCAACGCCGGCATTGGCGTCGAGCAGAGCGATGGCACCGTCGAGAACGCGCAGCGAGCGCTCGACTTCGATGGTGAAGTCGACGTGGCCGGGGGTGTCGATGATGTTGAAGCGGCGGGTCTTGCCGTCGCGGCCCTTCCAGAAGGTGGTCGTAGCAGCGGAAGTGATCGTGATGCCACGCTCCTGCTCCTGCTCCATCCAGTCCATGGTGGCTGCGCCGTCGTGCACTTCGCCGATCTTGTGCGACTTGCCGGTGTAGTAAAGAATACGCTCGGTGGTCGTGGTCTTGCCGGCGTCGATATGCGCCATGATACCGAAATTGCGGTAGTCTTCGATTTTATATTCGCGAGCCATAATGGACTGCCTTTCCGAAACCGTTCGGGATTACCAGCGATAATGCGAGAACGCACGGTTGGCATCAGCCATCTTGTGCGTGTCTTCGCGCTTCTTGACGGCAGCGCCGCGGTTGTTGGAGGCATCGAGAAGTTCGCCGCAGAGACGATCGACCATGGTCGTCTCGTTACGCTTGCGAGCAGCGGTGATCAGCCAGCGGATGGCCAGAGCCTGACGGCGCTCAGGACGCACATCGACCGGAACCTGGTACGTAGCACCACCAACGCGGCGCGAGCGGACTTCAACGTGCGGAGCGATGTTATCCAAAGCCTGATGGAACACGCCGAGCGGCTCCTGCTTTGCCTTGCCCTGCACGGCGTCAAACGCGCCATATACGATGTTTTCAGCTACGGACTTCTTGCCGTCGAGCATGATGGCATTCATGAACTTGGTTACGACCAGATCGCCGAACTTCGGGTCCGGGTTGATCTCGCGCTTTTCTGCTCTGTGACGTCTGGACATATAACTTCTCGTCTCTCAACTTTTGCGACGCTTCACCACGCGGAGAACCTCGCGCAGCGCCGGAATATCTAAAAATCCGAATTACTTCGGACGCTTTGCACCGTACTTCGAACGGCGCTGCTTGCGGTTCTTGACACCCTGGGTATCGAGAACGCCGCGGATGATGTGGTAGCGAACACCCGGAAGGTCCTTAACGCGGCCGCCACGGATCATGACGACGGAGTGTTCCTGAAGGTTGTGACCTTCACCGGGGATGTAACCAATGACTTCGAAGCCGTTGGTCAGGCGGATCTTTGCGACCTTACGCAGAGCCGAGTTCGGCTTCTTCGGCGTCGTGGTGTAGACGCGGGTGCAAACGCCGCGCTTTTGCGGGTTCTCCTGAAGAGCGGGAACCTTGTTACGCTTTACCTGCGCCTGGCGAGGCTTGCGGATCAGCTGGTTTACGGTAGGCATTCAACCATCCCTTGTAAATCTATCTCGACACCCTTACGGGCATGACTTTCGCCGTCACCGGCACCGACACACGTTCGTCTCAATGCGCAAAACGTGGCCCGATCCGCTCTCGCAGATGGACCACAGAAAAGCAGAGGACACCAAAAGTGGCGTCGTGCGTGCAGCATTCGTGTCTTCAACGTGCGTTTAGAACCTTGTTTGAGGTGAACTCCAGGGCGCGTCGCCCCGAATAGCCATGCCTCACATGGGTTCCGATGGCGGCGGTACTACTGGTTTCCCGCCGGTTCGTCAAGGCCGGTTAAGAAATTATCTTTGTCATAAAGCCCGGAAACCCCGGCCAAACCAGCCATTTGGCGCATTGGATACGGAAATGCCGCCCCTTCCGCAAGATGGACTTTGGTATTTCGACAAAATCCCTATAAGGAATCACGGAAGAATATTTTCATCCGACGGACCCGCGCGGCAAAAAGGAATCGCCGGGTCGATTCGATACTCCCGAAGGAAGATCCATGATTACTGCGCCAGACAACGACAACAATTCAGACGGTCCCATGGTCTTCATCATCATCGGCAAGGGCTACGAGACCGATGGCGGCGAAGGCATCGACTTGCATGTCATGCTGAAAGCGCCTGACGACGATACCGCTGTGCGCGAGGCGCTGAACGCGTTGGCCGAGGAAGGCTTCATCGAGGCCGATCTCGACCAGATCGGGCTCCTGACGGATATACCGGACGAAGAGCCGCATGCCTCCGCCTACCAAGGCGCGCTCGAAGGTGAAGTCGCGATCATCCGCTTCCGCTGATTGGCCGACCGCCAGCGGAGGCGGCCTCCCCTCGCCTCATCGATTTTATCATCGCGTAAAAAGAAACCGCCCGGATCGCTCCGGGCGGTTTTGATTTTTCACATTCGCTACCGACTTATTCAGCCGGGCTGTTCTCGCTGGCGAGATCCTGCAGCATCGGCGTTGCGACGCCGGCATCCGTGCCCTTGCGGCGCTCTTCGAGGATGAGTTCGTCGCGAGCCGTAGCGATACGGCGGATCTGCGTCATGGTACCGCCCGTACCGGCCGGGATGAGGCGGCCGACGATGACGTTTTCCTTCAGGCCCTGCAGACCGTCGGTCTTACCGGCGATTGCAGCTTCGGTGAGCACCTTCGTCGTTTCCTGGAAGGATGCGGCCGAGATGAAGGACGGCGTCTGCAGCGATGCCTTGGTGATCCCAAGCAGAACCGGATCGCCATAAGCAGGCTTCTTGCCTTCTTCGATCAGGCGATCATTGTTGTCGTCCAGCTCGATACGGTCGACGTTGTCGCCGACGATGTACTGGCTGTCGCCCGCATCGGTGATTTCCACCTTCTGCAGCATCTGACGGACAATCACTTCGATGTGCTTGTCGTTGATGACAACGCCCTGCAAGCGGTAGACTTCCTGGATTTCGTTGACCAGGTAGGAAGCCAGAGCTTCCACGCCCTTGATCGCCAGGATGTCGTGCGGAGCCGGGTTACCGTCGAGGATGTAATCACCCTTTTCGATATAGTCGCCTTCCTGAAGGTGGAAGGGCTTGCCCTTCGGGATCAGGTATTCGACCGGCTCGACACCGTCTTCCGCCGGCTCGATGATGACGCGACGCTTGTTCTTGTAGTCGCGGCCGAGGCGGATCGTACCATCGATCTCTGCGATGATGGCGTGGTCCTTCGGACGACGAGCTTCGAACAGTTCGGCAACGCGCGGCAGACCACCGGTGATGTCCTTGGTCTTGGCGCTTTCCAGCGGCGAACGGGCGAGAACGTCACCCTGCGACACCTTCGTACCCGGCTCGACCGACAGGATCGCGTCGACCGAGAGAAGGAAGCGGGCTTCGCCACCACGCGACAGCTTGGCAATATTGCCGCTGGCGTCCTTGATGACGATCGCCGGCTTCAGATCGGAGCCGCGCGGCGTCGAGCGCCAGTCGATAACCTGACGCTTGGTGATACCGGTGGATTCGTCCGTCGCTTCGAGAACCGAGAGACCGTCGACGACATCTTCGAAGTGAACCGTACCGGCTACTTCCGTCATCATCGGACGGGTATAGGGGTCCCACTCCGCCAGACGCTGACCGCGCTTCACCTTGTCGCCGTCGTCGACATACAGCTTCGAGCCATAAGCGACGCGCTGCGAGGAGCGTTCGACACCACGTTCGTCCAGGATCTGGACCGTCATGTTGCGGCCCATGGCAACCAGGTTGCCGTCGGAGTTGCGCAACATGTTGCGGTTCTTGATCTGAACCGTGCCTTCATACGAAGCTTCCAGGAACGACTGGTCGACCACGGTCGCCGTGCCGCCCAAGTGGAAGGTACGCATGGTCAGCTGGGTGCCCGGCTCACCGATCGACTGAGCGGCGATGACGCCGACAGCTTCGCCGATGTTGACAGGCGTACCGCGAGCAAGGTCACGACCGTAGCAGACCGAGCATACGCCCGTCTGGATTTCGCAGGTCAGGGCCGAACGGATGCGGATCGACTGGATACCAGCCTTCTCGATCTCGATGACATCCGGTTCCAGGATCATCTTGCCGGCGTCGACGATGCGCTCACCCGTGACCGGATGATCGATGTCGTCCAGGGCCGTACGGCCGAGGATGCGGGCGCCGAGCGAGGCGACGACCTGACCGGCATCGACGATGGCGGTCATGGTGAGGCCGTTTTCGGTACCGCAATCGACGTGCGTGACGATGCAATCCTGCGCGACGTCGACGAGACGGCGGGTCAGGTAACCGGAGTTCGCGGTCTTCAAGGCGGTGTCGGCCAGACCCTTACGGGCACCGTGCGTCGAGTTGAAGTACTCGTTAACGGTTAGGCCTTCCTTGAAGTTCGAGATGATCGGCGTCTCGATGATTTCGCCCGACGGCTTGGCCATGAGGCCGCGCATGCCGCCCAGCTGGCGCATCTGGTTCGGCGAACCACGGGCACCAGAGTGGCTCATCATGTAGATCGAGTTCATCGGCTTCTGGCGACCGGTCTTCTCGTCGAATTCAACGGCCTTAATGCGGGCCATCATTTCTTCGGCGACCTTCTCCGTGGCCTTACCCCAGGCGTCGACAACCTTGTTGTACTTTTCGCCCTGGGTGATGAGACCGTCGTTGTACTGCTGCTCGTATTCCTTCACGAGCGCTTCAGTATCGCCGACGATCTTAACCTTGGTATCCGGAATGACCATGTCGTCCTTGCCGAACGAAATGCCGGCGCGGCAGGCATGCGAGAAGCCGAGCTGCATGATGCGGTCGCAGAAAATGACCGTGTCCTTCTGGCCGCAATGGCGGTAGACCGTGTCGATCATCTTGGAGATGTTCTTCTTGGTCATTTCCTGGTTGCAGATGTCGAAGGTCACCTTGCCATGCTTCGGCAGGAGTTCACCGATCAGCAGACGGCCGGGGGTCGTTTCATAGATCTTCGAATAGGGCTTGCCATCTTCGCCGATCGACTTGAAGCGGCCACGGATCTTCGAGTGCAGCGTCACGACCTTGTTTTCAAGCGCGTGATGCAGCTCACCGAGATCCGAGAAGGCCATGCCTTCGCCCGGTTCGTTCTGGTTCAGGATCGACAGATAGTACAGGCCGAGAACCATGTCCTGCGAGGGAACGATGATCGGCGCGCCGTTTGCCGGGTGCAGAATGTTGTTGGTCGACATCATCAGCACGCGGGCTTCCAGCTGGGCTTCCAGCGAGAGCGGCACGTGAACGGCCATCTGGTCACCGTCGAAGTCGGCATTGAAGGCCGTGCAGACGAGCGGGTGCAGCTGGATGGCCTTGCCTTCGACCAGAGTGGGTTCGAAGGCCTGGATGCCCAGGCGGTGCAGCGTCGGTGCGCGGTTCAGGAGAACCGGATGCTCGCGGATGACCTCGTCCAGGATATCCCAGACTTCCGGCTTTTCCTTTTCGACCAGCTTCTTGGCCTGCTTGACGGTCGAGGAGTAACCCTTCGCGTCGAGGCGGGCATAGATGAACGGCTTGAACAGCTCGAGCGCCATCTTCTTCGGCAGACCGCACTGGTGCAGCTTGAGTTCCGGACCGGTCACGATAACCGAACGGCCGGAATAGTCGACGCGCTTGCCAAGCAGGTTCTGGCGGAAGCGGCCCTGCTTGCCCTTGAGCATGTCGGACAGCGACTTCAACGGACGCTTGTTGGCGCCGGTGATGACGCGGCCACGACGGCCGTTGTCGAACAGCGCATCGACAGATTCCTGCAGCATGCGCTTTTCGTTGCGGATGATGATGCCCGGAGCGCGCAGTTCGATGAGGCGCTTCAGACGGTTGTTACGGTTGATGACGCGGCGATACAGATCGTTCAGATCCGATGTCGCGAAACGGCCGCCATCCAGCGGAACCAGCGGGCGCAGGTCCGGCGGGATGACCGGGACGACCTTCATGATCATCCATTCCGGACGGTTGCCTGACTCCATGAAGTTCTCGACGATCTTCAGGCGCTTCATCAGCTTCTTCTGCTTGAGATCCGACGTGGTGTCGGCAAGCTCGGAACGCAGGTCGCCGGCGATCTTTTCGAGGTTCATGCTGGCCAGCATCTCGTAGATCGCTTCAGCGCCGATCATGGCGGTGAACTGGTCTTCGCCATATTCGTCGACTGCGAGCATATACTCTTCTTCCGAGAGAAGCTGGTGCTCCTTAAGAGCAGTCAGGCCCGGCTCGGTGACGATGTAGTTTTCGAAGTAGAGCACGCGCTCCACATCCTTCAGCGTCATGTCGAGCAGCGTCGAAATGCGCGAAGGCAGCGACTTCAGGAACCAGATGTGGGCAACGGGAGCGGCGAGCTCGATATGGCCCATGCGCTCACGGCGAACGCGCGACAGCGTGACTTCGACGCCGCACTTTTCGCAGATGATGCCCTTGTACTTCATGCGCTTGTACTTGCCGCACAAGCATTCGTAGTCCTTGATCGGTCCAAAGATTCGTGCGCAGAAAAGACCATCGCGTTCCGGCTTGAACGTACGATAGTTGATCGTTTCCGGCTTCTTGATCTCGCCATAAGACCAGGAAAGAATCTTCTCCGGCGACGCAATCGAAATCCGGATGGAATCGAAATTCTGCGCAGGCACCTGCGGATTGAAAAGATTCATGACCTCTTGGTTCATGCCTATCTCCTTTAGGGGCGAAACGCCCTCGAATTGCGAACAGTGCCGGCAAATCCCGGGAACCGGACTGACGCTTTAAAACCGCCTTGCGGCGCCATGCATCCGAAGGGACGCCAACGGCGCTGCAATATTCCAAGCGGTGCGCGCTGACTGGCAGCGCGCACCCGCAGGCTATTACTCGGCTGCGTCCGGAAGCTGGCTTGCCGTCTGCAGATCGTCGACCTTGGAGTTTTCCAGTTCGACGCTGAGGCCCAGCGAGCGCATTTCCTTGACGAGAACGTTGAAGCTTTCCGGAATGCCCGCCTCGAAGGTGTCGTCGCCACGAACGATGGCTTCGTAGACCTTGGTGCGGCCGGCCACGTCGTCCGACTTGACCGTGAGCATTTCCTGCAGCGTGTAGGCTGCACCGTAAGCTTCGAGCGCCCAGACTTCCATTTCGCCGAAGCGCTGGCCGCCGAACTGCGCCTTACCGCCCAGCGGCTGCTGGGTAACGAGCGAGTACGGACCGATCGAACGGGCGTGGATCTTGTCGTCGACAAGGTGGTTCAGCTTCAGCATGTAGATGTAGCCAACCGTGACCTGGCGGTCGAACTGCTCGCCGGTACGACCGTCGTACAGCGTCGACTGACCGGTCTGCTTGAGACCCGCCATTGCCAGCATGTGGTTGACGTCAGCTTCGCCAGCGCCGTCGAAGACCGGGGTCGCGATGGACACACCACGCTTCCATTGATCGGCCAGACGCAGCACCGACGCATCGTCATACTCGTGAACGTCGTCGCTCTTCGGACCGTCGCCAACGACCAGATCGATCGTCTTGCGCAGAGGTTCGATGTTGCCGCTCGCCTTGTAGGCTTCGATCAGTTCGCCGATCTGACGACCCATGCCGGCGCAAGCCCAGCCAAGGTGCGTTTCGAGAATCTGACCGACGTTCATACGCGAGGGAACGCCCAGCGGGTTCAGCACGATATCGACATGCGTACCGTCTTCCAGGAACGGCATGTCCTCGACCGGAACAATGCGTGAGACCACGCCCTTGTTCCCGTGACGGCCTGCCATCTTGTCGCCCGGCTGGATCTTGCGCTTCACAGCGACGAAGACCTTGACCATCTTCATGACGCCCGGAGGCATTTCGTCGCCGCGCTGGACCTTTTCGACCTTGTCCATGAAGCGCTGTTCGAGACGCGACTTGGATTCGTCGTACTGGCCACGCAGGGCTTCGAGCTCGCTCTGGACCTTTTCGTCCTCGACGGCAAACATCCACCACTGCGAACGCGGATACTCGGAAACGACGGCGTTCGACAGTTCCGTGCCCTTCTTGAAGCCCTTCGGACCAGCAAGAGCAACCTGACCGCGCAGCATCTCGACCAGACGGCCGTAGACGTTACGGTCGAGGATCGCCTGTTCGTCGTCGCGGTCCTTGGCAAGGCGTTCGATCTCTTCGCGCTCGATCGCCATGGCACGTTCGTCCTTTTCGACGCCGTGACGGTTGAAGACGCGAACTTCGACGACCGTACCGTAGGTGCCGGGCGGCATGCGCATGGAGGTATCGCGAACGTCCGATGCCTTTTCACCGAAAATGGCGCGCAGGAGCTTTTCTTCCGGCGTCATCGGGCTTTCACCCTTCGGCGTGATCTTGCCGACGAGGATATCGCCCGGCTGAACTTCGGCGCCGATGTAAACGATGCCGGCTTCGTCCAGGTTCTTCAGCGCTTCTTCCGAAACGTTCGGAATGTCGCGGGTGATTTCTTCCGGACCGAGCTTGGTGTCGCGCGCCATCACCTCGAATTCTTCGATGTGGATGGAGGTGAACACGTCGTCGGCAACGATACGCTCGGAGAGCAGGATCGAGTCTTCGTAGTTATAGCCGTTCCACGGCATGAACGCGACGAGCACGTTGCGGCCAAGAGCCAGATCGCCGAGGTCGGTCGACGGACCGTCTGCCAGGATGTCGCCCTTGTTGACCACGTCACCGACGGTGACCAGCGGACGCTGGTTGACGCAGGTGTTCTGGTTCGAACGCTGGAACTTCATCAGGCGGTAGATATCGACGCCGGACTTCGACGGATCGAGGTCTTCGGTGGCGCGGATAACGATACGCGTTGCGTCGACCTGGTCGACCACGCCGCCGCGGCGGGCGCCGATGGCAGCACCGGAGTCACGCGCGACAACCGGCTCCATGCCGGTGCCGACGAACGGAGCTTCGGCACGCAGAAGCGGCACGGCCTGACGCTGCATGTTCGAGCCCATGAGAGCGCGGTTGGCGTCGTCGTTTTCCAGGAACGGGATCAGAGCGGCAGCGACCGAAACCAGCTGCTTCGGCGAGACGTCCATCAGGTTGATGTTGTCGCGCGGAGCGAGCATGACTTCGCCGGCATGACGGCAAACGACGAATTCCTCGATGAAGGAGCCGTCGGCGTCGAGCTCGGCATTGGCCTGAGCAACGTAGTACTTCGCCTCTTCCATGGCGGAGAGGTAGAGCACGTCGTTGGTCACCTTACCGTCGATGATACGCCGATAAGGGCTTTCGATGAAGCCGTACTTGTTGACGCGGGCAAAGGTCGCCAGCGAGTTGATAAGACCGATGTTCGGACCTTCCGGCGTTTCGATCGGGCAAATACGACCGTAGTGCGTCGGATGAACGTCACGGACTTCGAAGCCGGCGCGCTCGCGGGTCAGACCGCCCGGACCGAGAGCCGAAAGACGGCGCTTGTGGGTGATTTCCGAAAGCGGGTTCACCTGGTCCATGAACTGCGACAGCTGCGAGGAGCCGAAGAATTCGCGGACGGCAGCAGCAGCCGGCTTTGCGTTGATCAAGTCCTGCGGCATGACGGTGTCGATTTCGATCGAGGACATACGTTCCTTGATCGCACGCTCCATGCGCAGCAGACCCAGACGATACTGATTTTCCATCAGCTCGCCGACCGAACGGACGCGGCGGTTGCCGAGGTTGTCGATGTCGTCGATCTCGCCCTTGCCGTCACGCAGCTCGACAAGCATCTTGACTACGGCCAAGATGTCGTCCTTGCGCAGGATGCGAACGGTGTCTTCGACATCGAGGTCGAGGCGCATGTTCATCTTCACGCGGCCGACGGCGGAGAGATCGTAACGCTCCGCATCGAAGAACAGCGAGTTGAACATGGCTTCGGCCGATTCCATGGTCGGTGGCTCACCCGGACGCATGACGCGGTAGATGTCGAACAGAGCGTCCTGGCGGTTCTCGTTCTTGTCAGCCGACAGCGTATTACGGATGTAGGCGCCGACATTGATGTGGTCGATGCCGAGGATCGGGATCTCGTCGAAGCCGGCCTTCAGGATAACAGGCAGGGTCTTCTCGTCGATTTCGTCGCCGGCTTCGAGATAGATCTCGCCGGTCTGGAAGTTGACGATGTCTTCCGCCAGGAACAGGCCGTACAGCTCTTCGTCGGTCGCCTTCAGAGCCTTGAGACCCTTGTCCTGCAACTGACGCAGCAGGCGCGGCGTGAGCTTCTTGCCGCCTTCGACCACGACTTCGCCGGTGTCGGCGTCGATCATGTCTGTAACGGTCTTGGCGCCCTTCAGCGTTTCCGCCTTGAAGGGGATGCGCCAGCCATCGCCGGAGCGCTCATAAAGCGACTTCGTGTAGAACGTCGACAGGATTTCTTCGCCGTCCATGCCGAGTGCCATCAGCAGCGACGTCACCGGAATCTTGCGGCGACGGTCGATACGGGCGTAGACGATGTCCTTGGCGTCGAATTCGATGTCAAGCCAGGAACCGCGATACGGAATGACGCGAGCGGCAAAGAGCAGCTTGCCGGAAGAATGGCTCTTGCCCTTGTCGTGATCGAAGAAGACGCCCGGTGAACGGTGCATCTGCGACACAATCACGCGCTCGGTGCCGTTCACGATGAACGTACCGTTGTTCGTCATGAGCGGCATGTCGCCCATGTAGACGCTTTGTTCCTTGATGTCCTTGATGGACTTCGCGCCCGTATCCTCGTCGATATCGAACACGATCAGACGGAGGGTCACCTTCAGCGGCGCTGCATAGGTCAGGTCGCGCTGGCGGCACTCGTCGACGTCGAACTTCGGCGGCTCGAATTCATAGGAAACGAACTCCAGCATAGAAGCGCCGGAGAAGTCGGTGATCGGGAAAACCGACTTGAAGACGGCCTGAAGACCTTCGTCCGGGCGGCCGCCCTTGGGTTCTTCGACCATGAGAAACTGATCGTAGGACGCCTTTTGAACCTCGATGAGGTTCGGCATCTCTGCGACTTCGGGAATCTTACCAAAAAACTTGCGTACGCGCCTGCGACCGTTGAACGAAAGGGTCTGAGCCATCGTCGCTCCTTTAAAATCCTGCACCCGGGCCTGCAACGGACGGGAATCGCTGGCCAGGCGACCCCATCAATCAATGAGTAGTTCAATCTCGTCTATCTAACCGAAAACCGCTCAGCCGGATTGCGTCGCGGTTCGGTTTGAGACCATCCTCTTGAAGAACCCATTACCCAAAAGCCGTTTTGCCCGCGGCTTTTGGGTAATTCGTTCAGAAAAACGGCAAATGGGAGGTAGCAAAAAGCCACCTCCCAAAGCAGTTTCAAGCTTACTTAACGTCGACCTTAGCGCCGGCGTCTTCGAGCTTCTTCTTGATGTCAGCAGCTTCAGCCTTGGAAACAGCTTCCTTGACAGCCTTCGGAGCGGCTTCAACGAGATCCTTGGCTTCCTTGAGGCCCAGGCCGGTGATGGCGCGGACTTCCTTGATGACGTTGATCTTGTTCGCGCCGGCATCCGTGAGGATGACGTCGAACTCGGTCTTTTCTTCTTCAGCAGCTGCAGCAGCGCCGCCAGCACCACCGGCAACGGCAGCAACAGCTACCGGAGCAGCGGCGGAAACGCCCCACTTTTCTTCGAGAAGCTTGGACAGTTCTGCGGCTTCGAGAACGGTCAGCGAGGAGAGGTCGTCTACGATCTTTGCGAGATCAGCCATTTTTGTAGTTCCTTTTGTTCGGTTCGAACTGGTTGGTTATGAACAGCGAAAAACCGCCTTACGCGGCTTCGTCCTTCTTGGCGTAGGCCGAGAACACGCGAGCAAGCTGACTTGCCGGCGCTGCAACAACACCTGCGATGCGGGTAGCCGGAGTCTGGATCATGCCCAGCAGCTTCGCGCGCAGCTCGTCCAGCGAAGGCAGGGTCGCGAGCGACTTTACACCTTCGGCGTTGAGCGTTGTTGTTCCCATGGCGCCGCCCAAGACAACGATCTTGTCGTTGCCCTTGGCGAAATCCACGACGACCTTCGGAGCGGTAATCGGATCAGTGCTGTATGCGATCAGCGTCTGACCGGTGAAGAGATTGGAAATCCCTTCCGCATCCGTGCCCTGAAGAGCAATTTTGGCCAGGCGGTTCTTCGCGACTTTGACGGTGCCGCCAGCAGCGCGCATCTTGGAACGAAAATCGTTCATCTGAGCGACTGTAGCACCAGCATAGTGGGCCACGACAACCGAACCAGAAGCCTTGAAGACTTCGTTCAGTTCCGTGACGAATTCGCGTTTTTCCGCTCTTTCCACTGCTTTTCTCCAGTTGACAGGACCGGATTAACGGGCCTGCCGGGTTGCCTTTTGCCTCCTGGGATCAATGAGATCCCAAGCGACGCTTGAGGATCCTGTCCCCTCGCGCTCGAGCCTGACGGCTCCAAGGCACAAGGCATCCAAGGCTCGAACCGAGTTCATCGAAGCAAAGCTTCTTCAAAATTCGGGTCTTACCCGTCTCATGCAGGCTTGAGTGATTAAGGGATAACCACCTGCAATCTCGGACAGGAATTCCGGATTTCTCCGGAAATCCCGGCCCCGAAGGGCCGGGAATTCTTAAACGCCGGGCACAACGCCCGGCATAATCATTAGGCGCTCGGCGCCGTAACCGTCGACGGCTCGATCTTGACACCCGGACCCATGGTCGAGGAGATCGCTACGCGCTTGACATAGTTGCCCTTGGCACCAGCCGGCTTCGCCTTGATGACCGCATCAGCGAATGCGCGGATGTTTTCTTCCAGAGCCTTGGCGTCGAACGAAGCCTTGCCGATACCGGCATGGACGATGCCAGCCTTCTCGACGCGGAACTCGACAGCGCCGCCCTTGGAAGCTTCGACGGCACCCTTGACGTCCATCGTAACAGTGCCAACCTTCGGGTTCGGCATCATGCCGCGCGGGCCGAGAACCTTACCGAGACGGCCGACGAGCGGCATCATGTCCGGGGTGGCGATGCAGCGATCGAAATCGATCTTGCCGCCCTGAACGATTTCAACCAGGTCTTCAGCACCGACGACGTCTGCGCCAGCAGCCTTGGCTTCATCAGCCTTGGCGCCGCGAGCGAAGACGGCAACGCGAACCGTACGGCCGGTGCCGTTCGGCAGGTTAACAACGCCGCGAACCATCTGGTCGGCGTGACGCGGGTCAACGCCGAGGTTCATCGAGATTTCGACGGTTTCGTCGAACTTGGCGACGGCACGTTCCTTGACCATGTTGATGGCCAGATCCAGAGCATAAAGCTTGGTCGGATCAACGCCTTCACGAATCTTCTGAATACGCTTTGCTACCATGATCTTAGCCCACCACTTCCAGGCCCATCGCGCGGGCAGAGCCCTCGATCATGGCCATTGCGCCTTCGATATCGGCCGCATTCAGGTCCTTCATCTTGGCTTCGGCGATCGACTTGATCTGAGCCTTGGTGAGCGAACCAGCCTTGGAACCCTTACCCGGGGTCTTCGAACCGGACTGGATCTTGGCTTCCTTCTTCAGGAAGTAGCTGACCGGCGGCTGCTTCATGATGAAGGTGAAGGACTTGTCCTGGTAGTAGGTGATGACGACCGGGATCGGCATACCCTTTTCCATTTCCTGCGTGGCGGCATTGAACGCCTTGCAGAATTCCATAATGTTAATGCCACGCTGACCAAGCGCAGGACCGATCGGCGGCGACGGATTCGCCGAGCCGGCCTTGACCTGCAGCTTGAGCTGGCCTGCAACTTTCTTAGCCATTTCTCTCTGCCTTTCTATATGACCGGTCGCCCGGCCCACTATGCCGGATCGCTCCGGCGGCTGCGGTTGCGTGGTGCGGATCACCAGGCCCGGCTAAGACCCTACCCTTCCACGCGGATTGCGGCTTGGCCGCGAGATATAAGCAAGCATTTGCTTATATCCAAACTCGAACGAAAGGCTAGCCGCCAGGCCAACCTTTCGTAGAAATCGCAATCAGACCTTCTCGACCTGGCTGTATTCCAGCTCGACCGGCGTAGCACGGCCGAAAATCGACACTTCCACCTTCAGGCGCGAACGCTCTTCGTCCACATCCTGAACCGTGCCGTTGAACGAAGCGAACGGGCCATCGGAGACGCGGACCTGCTCGCCGATCTCGAAGGATACGGAAGCCTTCGGCCGCTCGACGCCTTCCTGGACCTGACCGAGAATACGCTCGGCTTCATAATCCGGAATCGGAACGGGCTTATTGTCGGAGCCGAGGAAACCAGTGACCTTCGGCGTATTCTTGATCAGGTGGTAAGCTTCATCCGTCAGGTTGGCGCGCACAAGCACGTAACCCGGGAAGAACTTGCGCTCGCTATCAACCTTGCGGCCGCGACGAACTTCAACAACCTTTTCGGTTGGCACAAGAATCTTTTCGAACAGATGCTCGAGACCCTTCTGCCTGGCCTTCTCCTCAATGGATTCAGCCACCTTCTTTTCGAAATTAGAATAAGCGTGGACGATGTACCAACGTGCCGCCATGTTCATCTCCACCCGATATCAGTTGCCGGTATTCAGCACATAGCTGAGAATCCAGCCAATAAGCTGGTCGGCAGCAAAGAAAAACAGCGAGGCGAAAACGACCATGACGAGCACCATCACCGTCGAGATCATCGTCTCGCGACGCGAGGGCCAAGTGATTTTCGACGTCTCGGAGCGCACCTGCCGCAGAAACGCTAGTGGATTCGTTTTGGATGCCATTGACTGCCCACGCAATTACGGCGCGTAAAGCTGAAACTATCAGCCCCACGCACCGCGTGTCTGTTGAACTCTACATAAACACCGATTCCCAATTTAACAAGAGGCAATACGGTGCTTTCTAAAATTTGCCGACAATCCGGCATAACCCTCAACCAGAGAAGCTGCGAAACGACGCGCCAGTCAAATCAAGGAGAATGGCAGGGGCAGCAGGGCTCGAACCTACGACCTGCGGTTTTGGAGACCGCCGCTCTACCAACTGAGCTATACCCCTTCTTCCTTCGAATATTCACTTCAAGCGGTGGACCGCTTGAGCAGTTCGAAGACTTGGCGCTCCCTTTAAGGCGGGATGAAACGATTGGCAAGAGCGTTTTTTGCTTTTTCCCAATCGGACCTGCAACTTCACATGGGACAGCCCCTGCGGACAGGCAAAGCCGCCGCGAACGCTACGGAAAGGATGCCCCTCACCCTCACTACTCTCCGGGAGAACCTTTCGGCTTGCGCTTGAGAAATTTCGGCCGGAGGCGGCGCATGAAGTTATCCGCCGAGCGAATCACATTGGTCAGGGAGATCAGCTTGTCTATTTCAGCATCGGTATTGCCGAGCCGCTCCGACAAAACTTCGGCTGCGGCCAAAGCAATTTCGGCCGGAGGCACCTCCGTGAAGCGCTGGGCAAGGCTGATATAGGGGTTCAGCGCGACCCCGCCATGGATGGTGATCTTTCCAAGGCGGGCAAAGAGACGAAGAAAGGTCTGCTCGAAGCTCCAGTCATGGGCGGAAACCACCCTCCACTTCTGACTGCGCCTGGCCGAGAAGCCGGCAAGCACGATCGCGCCGGGCAATTTCAGATCGCTGAGCCAAAGCGCCATGGCAAAGCCGCTCGTCGGCGTCTTGCCTTCCGTATAGAAATCCGAGCAGAAGCCCACGAGGTCGAGGTGGCCGGTCGGCGCGCCCTGGAAGTCGGCGACCGGATTGAGCTTCTCTTCCAGACCGAGGCGTATGTTCATGATGCCGAGGAAATATTCCTTCGGAAAGAATTTGACCACTTCGCCCACCTCGCCGCGATAGACGATGTTGGCGCCGCGCGGCTGGCCGCGCGAGACTAGCAGCGAGTGCCCATGGAACGGGCGATCCAGAACCTTGTAGACCTTGTTGAAGAAGACGAAGAGCGCCGTCTCAGGAAACTGCGTCTGCAGGCTTGCGATATCGACCGCGTCGCTGTTGGCTACCAGCACGATATGTGAGAAAGCCGCCAGCACCCTGTGCCATTCGTCGGTGCTATTCAGGCCGGCTGCGGAACCCGCAGCCGGAAGACCGACATCAACGGCACCTGACGCTCTTTGGTCTAATTCCTTCATTTCTGTTGGACGTGCAGCATCCGGTCACGCATGGCGAACCATTCTTCAGCGTAATCGTCGTTGCGATATTCATCGAAATAGGGGCCGCCATCGGTGAAATGCACCAGCTTGGCATCGTCGCGGTAATCATATTCGTTGACGAGATAGTTCCAGACGACCGGCACCTCGCCGATCTGATCGTCGTTCTCCAGCCACTTGAACTGATGAAGCTGAAGGCCCGTTGCCGTATTGACGAAATCCTTCGACAAAGCCGTGCACTTGGCATTGTTGAACAGGATCATGCTCGACCAGTTCTTCTTTTCATACTTCGTCTGCGTCTGCCCGAGGAATTTGGTCTCGATCTTCGGCTGGTAATCGTGCTTGACGCACATGGCGGCGTAGCGATCGTCACGCAGCGCCCAAAGCTCGGCAATATCGGCGCGGGCGAGCATGTCGCAATCCATGAAGATGCTCCAGCCCTGGTAATCGCTGAGGTAAGGCACGAGGAAGCGCGAGAAGGAAAACTCGGTCGACTGCAGCGGGTTGCGCTCGCGCGTGAAGATGCCCTCGAGATTATTGAGCACGATCGGCGAGAACACCACCGGAATAGACGAGCGCTCGATGATGCTCTGGGTCAGGACGTGGTAAGCCACGACCTCCTTGGAATCGAACCCGACGAAAATACGTGCAACATTATCCTTCATGATACCTCCGAAACGGCTGGTTTGTTTTGAATCAGCCGGCAAATTATCTTTCGCCGTGACGCAAGCAAGGCTCAATTCATCGCATGAAGCCTATCGGCTGCGGGATGAGGGTTCAACACATGTGCCCGAATACGCCGCACGACGCGCTGCAATCTACGGGAGATGCCGCGAACCTGATCCTACTTAAAGAAACAAGGATATTTGTCGAGTGTTTGCGGAAGCATTTTTGGTTATGCTGCGTAACAAATGGAGAGATTTCCGCTTGCCCCTCTCCCGGGCGCGCCAGAGAGCGGCGCCCGGGGTACTTCTCAGGCTGTACGCCTCAGACCTTCACATATTTCCGCCAGTCGTGCTCCTCCTTGAAGCCTAGGACCTCGCGGATCTTGCGATTAGACAGCAAGCCCTCATATTCGCCGATCTCGCGCGTGAACGGGACGTTCGGAAAGTGCTTGGCGGCCAGCTCTCGCGATGGCGTATTGGCCGATACCGTGTCGTTGGCGGCATTGAACACCTGGAAGCCGAGGCCGCTCTTCTCGATGCAGAGATGGACGATCTGGCCGAGGTCGCGGGCGTCGATATAGCTCCAGGCGATGCGCTTGCGGATTTCGCTGTTGGCGAAAAACTCGGGGAACCGCTCATATTCATGCGGCTCGATGACGTTGCCGATGCGCAGCGCATAGATGTCGATGCCGAAACGCTCGGCGAAAGCCCGAGCCGTCTTCTCATTCACGACCTTGGACAGACCGTAGGAATCCATCGGGTTGACATCATAGTCTTCTTCCAGCGGGAACTGATGGAAGTCGCGATGGCCTTCGGCAAAGCAGACGCCATAGGTCGTCTCGCTGGAGGCGACAATGATCTTCTTGACGCCAAGCTTCGCGGCCGCCTCGATGACATTGTAGGTGCTCATCGTGTTGACGCGGAATGTCTCGTTGTCGGGCTTGATCAGGATTCGGGGAATAGCGGCGAAATGCACCACAGCGTCGAAAGGCTGCACACCCTTGCCTTGATCGAGATCCGGAAAATCGCGGTGCATGCTAAGGACATTATAGACCTGTCCCGCATCGGTGACATCGGCCTGCAGGTTGGTGACGCCAGGGCTGTTCAGTGGCACGAGATCGACATTGTGGACCTCATAGCCGGCATTGACCAGCCAAGGAACCGTGTGACGTCCAGCCTTGCCGCTGCCGCCCGTGAACAAAATACGTTTCTTCATGAAATCTCCTCCAGATAAAATCGAGCGATACATAGGCCCTTGCTTCCATTTCGCAAGACACGGCTTGGTGAGCTGACGCTTTCTCGGCAAAATAAGGGAATCGAGACGGCCGACTTGCCCAAGAGGCCAATGGCAACTGGGATCACGTCACCACTCGGTGATGAAGGGTTTGGGGCTACCGGAACAGCTATTTCAGCACGACATCCGCGCTTTGCCCGATCGAAAGATTGCTCGTGTCCAGGATCTCGCAGCCATTTGTCTGAGCTTCGCGGCGCAGGTAGGCGGCCCAGTTCATCATATTCGCATCGGCAAGTTCCGGCTGGCCTCGCTCGACGGACAAACGATGTGTCCTCGTTGCATCATCGCAATCGACCAATATGAGGCGATAGTCATCGATATCGGCGGCGGCCGCTGCCTCCTTGATGAAGGATGGCCGCATCTGCCCCTCGAGAAGAGTGGCCCTACCTTTCCGCACCTGTGGCGCAAGCCGCGCCAGCCATTCCAGGGTCTTATCCCGCTGCCAGCCCTCGGGCGAACCGTGATCGCGGATCATGGCGTCAAGCGACGGCACGCCGATACTGTCGAAATGATGGACGGCTGATGTATAGGCATGGTCCTTGGCGATCGCCTGCGCGATCGCGGTCTTTCCCGAGCCCCAAGCCCCGGTCAGAATGATCAGGCTCATGCAATACCTCCGAATGCGAAAAGGCCCCGCTGTTTCCAGCGGGGCCTCTTATAAAGGAATAATCCGAAGATTACTCGACGATGGATGCAACGATGCCAGCGCCGACGGTACGGCCGCCTTCGCGGATTGCGAAGCGAAGCTTTTCTTCCATCGCGATCGGAACGATCAGCTCAACGGCAACCGTGACGTTGTCGCCAGGCATAACCATTTCCGTGCCTTCCGGAAGCGTCACGATGCCCGTCACGTCAGTCGTACGGAAGTAGAACTGCGGACGGTAGTTCGTGAAGAACGGCGTATGACGGCCGCCTTCTTCCTTCGTCAGGATGTAGGCTTCAGCCATGAACTTCTTGTGCGGCTTCACCGAACCCGGCTTGCACAGGATCTGACCACGCTCGACGCCGTCACGGTTAACACCGCGAACCAGCGCGCCGATGTTGTCGCCGGCCTGGCCCTGGTCGAGCAGCTTGCGGAACATTTCAACGCCGGTCACCGTCGTCTTCGACGTCGGACGGATGCCGACGATCTCGACTTCTTCACCAACCTTGACGATACCGCGCTCGACGCGGCCCGTCACAACCGTACCACGGCCGGAGATCGAGAACACGTCTTCGATCGGCATCAGGAACGGCTGGTCGATCGGACGCTCAGGCGTCGGGATGTAGGCGTCAACCTGAGCCATCAGCTCGCGGATCGCATCTTCGCCGATCTTCTTGTCCGAATCTTCAAGGGCTGCAAGCGCCGAACCCTTGACGACCGGGATATCGTCGCCCGGGAAGTCGTAGGACGACAGAAGTTCGCGAACTTCAAGCTCGACGAGCTCGAGAAGCTCGGCGTCGTCAACCTGGTCGACCTTGTTCAGGAACACGACGATCGCCGGAACGCCAACCTGGCGAGCGAGCAGGATGTGCTCGCGCGTCTGCGGCATCGGGCCGTCGGCGGCAGAGCAAACCAGGATCGCGCCGTCCATCTGAGCGGCACCCGTGATCATGTTCTTGACGTAGTCGGCGTGGCCGGGGCAGTCAACGTGCGCATAGTGACGGTTCGGCGTCTCGTATTCAACGTGGGCCGTCGAGATCGTGATACCACGAGCCTTCTCTTCCGGAGCCGCGTCGATCTGGTCGTACGCCTTGAACTCGCCGAAGTACTTCGTGATCGCTGCCGTCAAGGACGTCTTGCCGTGGTCAACGTGACCGATCGTACCGATGTTAACGTGCGGCTTATTGCGCTCAAACTTACTCTTTGCCATTTGAATGCTTCCTGTGAACGTAATGAGTGACCCCGGCGAACCGGTTTAGTGCCGCCGTTTAAGGCTTTCATCGCATTTGCGCAAGACTTAATTGCAGGCCCTATTCCGGGCGAAGCCTGGCCGATGGCGGATGATCTCAAGCCATCAACATTCCTTCGCCGCGTAAGGTTCGCCGGCCGATCCGGAAAGACAAAAAAGCATTTGCCGGTTCAGGCGCTTACATAGGGAGACACGGCGAAGAAATCCAGTGCCGCTAGAGGGGTAGGCATTCGTACGATCTCGAACGCAAAGCGCCCTCTCCCGGCAGGAAAGGGCGCAGAATTATCAAACCACAATCAATCGTCGCTTGTCACGATGCATCATTCGACGCAGCCGATCGGAGACGCCGAAGCTTTGCAGCGATCAGTCGAGAAGATCAGCCGGCACCTTGCCGCCATTGTCCGCAAGCTTCTTCAGAAGAGCCTTGTGGAGGAACATGTTCATCTTGGCGGAATCGCCAGCATCACCGGTATAGCCAAGCTCCTGCGCCAGTTCCTTGCGCTCGGAAAGGCTCGCATCCATGCCAAGCGCCTTCATCAGGTCGACGATCGAATGTTTCCAGTCGAGCTTCTGGCCGCTTTTCTTGACAGCAGCATCGAGGATGGAGGCGATATCCACCGGCGCGGACGGTGCGCTGGTAGCAGGCGAGGTTGCTGCCGTCGTCGCTGAAGGAGCTGGCGTCGGCGCAGGCGCCGGATTGGCAGTTGCGGCTGTCGTCGTCGGTGCCGGAGCAGCCTCGGCAGCCTTTGCCTGTCCCCAGATTGCACCCTTGATCTTGTCGAAGATACCCATTTGCGCTCTCCCGTTTCGGTTGCCTGAGCAATATGTATCGCTCGCGCAAATATAAGCAACCCTTCATGTCAAATATGCAAAGGCAGAAGCCAACACGCCGAGACCGAAGCCGCCATCAGGACCGACAAGCATGCAAGGCACAATATCCTCTTCGCTTTAACGAAGAACGATGAAGATGCTAACAAACTGAAATTCTTGGAGCGGGTAGCGGGAATCGAACCCGCGTATTCAGCTTGGAAGGCTGCTGCTCTACCATTGAGCTATACCCGCGGGATGGTCAAGATCCGGCACGGAATGGTGGAGGGAGTTGGATTTGAACCAACGTAGGCTGAGCCAACGGATTTACAGTCCGTCCCCTTTAACCACTCGGGCATCCCTCCAGTATTCCGACTGGATCTTGCGACCAAGCTTGTCAGACCGTGGCGTCGCCGCCGTGATCTGCGCCGCGTATATGGCCGGACCACTTCCGTCTGTCAACACAAGGAATTGCCAAAAATGACAAAAAAATTTCAGCCTGTGGGAAAAGCCCGGCACTGAAAGAGGCTAGGCGCTTGCGGACGCGCTGGTTATAAAGCCGCATGAGCAAAGATAAAATTTCCGGCCGCGCCGGCCCAGACAGCACCTCCGACGACAAGTCGGCCAAGGACACGCATTACGCCACCCTGCGTCGCGCGCATCGCGATGCCAAGCGCGAGCGCGGCGAAATCCCGACGCCGACGCCGCAGAAGCGCAAGAAGACTGGTGCGGACGATTGGAAGCCGCCGGCGCTCGCACCCGACCAGGTCTTTCTCTATGGCCTCCATACGGTCCGCGCGGCGCTTGCCAATCCCGAGCGCAAGAACATCAAGCTGTCGACGACGCAGAATGCGCTGGTGCGGCTTGAGGTCGGCCCGGCCGACCAACTCGGCATTCCCGTCGAGATCGTCTCGCCGCAGGATATCGATAAGGTGCTCGGCCCGGAAGCGATTCACCAAGGCGTCATGCTGGAAACGCGCCCCCTGCCCGTGCGCCGTCTCGAGGCATTGAAGGACAGCCCGTTGCTACTGGTCCTCGATCAGGTGACGGACCCGCACAATGTCGGCGCCATCATGCGCTCGGCCGTCGCTTTCGATGCGGGCGCCGTCATCACGACACAACGCCACAGCCCGACCGAATCAGGCGTGATGGCAAAATCGGCCTCGGGCGCGCTGGAACTCATACCTTATATACAGATCACCAATCTCGCCGACGCACTCGGCGAGCTGCACCGGCTCGGCTTCACGACCATCGGGCTTGATTCGGAAGGTCCGGCACCGCTGGAAGGCACCTTCAGCGGCGACAAGATCGCCCTCGTGCTCGGCTCCGAGGGCAAGGGCCTGCGCCAGAAGACACGGGAGACGGTGAATGCGCTCGCTCGGCTCGATATGCCGGGCGCCATCAAGTCGCTCAATGTCTCGAATGCTGCCGCGATCGCGCTATATGCGACGCGGTCCTATCTCAAATCATAGTGGCGCCCTTGGCGGCCGCAGCACGTTGGGAGAATTTGCTTTGATCCGTCTTCTTGGTCCTGCGGCGGTTGCCGCCGCCCTTGCTTTGGCCATAGTCCAGCCGGCGCGCGCCGCCGATGACGAAATGATCCAGGCGCAAGCAGGCGTCTGGCTGGTTGCGCCTGAAAGCGGCGCCAAGGGCTGCCGCCTCACCTTCGGGACGAATACGGTCTCTGGCGGCTACGAGATTACAGGGGCGGATGCATGTGCGACGCCGCTCCCCGCCCTTACCGCCGCCAAGATCTGGAATTTCACCGATGATGGCGCGCTGGCGATCACGGACGGTGGGGGCAAGCCGCTCATGCGCTTCCAGCAGGAGGAAGGCTCGCCGTGGGAAAGCGAAGGCGGCGATCGGACCTGGCTGCTGCCGGCGCTCGGCGTTGTCGATCACGTGCCGACTACCGAAAGCCTTGCAGGCACGTGGCGCATCCAGACGCCGGACGGCAAGCCCATCTGCGATATCACGCTCACAACCGACAAGGATCAGGACGGCACCGCCAAGATGTCATCCAGCGGCAACTGCGCCGGCGAAGTCGCCGACCTCAAGCTTTCCCTGTGGGCGACAGAAGGGTTCGGACTTGTCATGCTGGGCAGCGATGGCTCCTCGCTCTCTTTTGATATGAAGCCCGACGGCAGTTTCCAGAAGTCCGAGGAAGAGGAAGGCGAGCCGTTGCTGCTGGTCCGCAAATAGGTTGGTTGAAGCATATCGAAGCACGCTCACCGCGAGCGCTAAATCAAGCGCGTAATGCTCATCGCACGATCATCGGCGCCCGATGCCAGGCCGATTGGCGCCAAAGCACCCTCTCGGTAACCGGGCAGCCGTCCTGCAGCTTCGCCCAGGAGGTGACATTGAGGTTCATCTCGCATTGCGCGAGGTAGCTCCGCCCCCCGACGGTCATACAGGCGACCTCGCCGACCGCATGCTGCTTTCCATCCGCATTTTTACAGTAGCAGTTTCCACCAGCTAACACTGATGCGCCTGTAAACGCCGTGATCACGACAACCGGCAATCCCAAGGCGGCATGCCGCGATATCCCGCGCATGGACGTATCCTCTCCACCATTGACGGATGAAGTGTATGCCGATTTCTGGCGTTGTAAATGCATCTGCAATCCCGAGCAGGCAGGCGAATGGATGCATGAAGAACCGGGGGCGATTTGATGCGCTCACCAAGACCTATCGGCAGGCTCAGTGAACCATAGGGTCCGCTTCATCGAAGAACGACCTGATGCCATCGCGGGCGATCGTCGCCAGGAACTCGTCGAATGCCTCGCGATCGGTCGCGAAGGGCTCTTCCCATTCGATCAGATCCTCTTCCGGCGTGATTACCTCCATCCGCCAGTCGGCATTGGTGCCGGCCGGGCGAAAGATATCGACCAGGACGGTCACGCCATCGTCGGTGAATTCACCCGAAAGCTCGGAGTGTTCGAGTTTAGGCTTCTTGGGCTTGCTCGGCATAGGGTTCCAGGCACACGAATATAGGATTGATGACTGTTACGAGCGTTCGGAGCCCGTTAGCAACGAGATATTATGTCGTTGTCGCCGGTTTTCCATACCGGAGATGAAACGATCGACAATATTCAGGAAAAAAATGGTGCCCCCGGCAGGGTTCGAACCCGCGACCCCCTGATTACAAATCAGGTGCTCTACCAACTGAGCTACAAGGGCGTATAGGCATGCCAAATAACAGACTTTGAAATCCTGTAAAGGGAAAATCGGTCGATCCACGTTAAAGCTGGGGATCGACCGATTCACCAGTTCGCGCGAAACGTCTTGTCGCGACAAGGGAATAACATTACGAAGAATCGCTATTCAGGGGACATTGCATGTCGCGCAATCTTCAATCCGTTTGTTTTCTCGCCTCCACCGCGCCAGAGGCTCAAGCGGCGCAGGAAGAGCTTATTGGCCTCTACGGCCAGACATCGCAGGAAGATGCGGATATTGTCGTGGCTCTCGGCGGCGATGGTTTCATGCTGCAGACGCTGCACAAGACGATGAATACCGGCAAACGCGTCTATGGGATGAATCGCGGCTCCATCGGCTTCCTGATGAACGACTACCGCACGGACGGTTTGGCTGAGCGCATCGAAGCAGCCGTTGAAAACGCGTTTCACCCCCTGCAGATGACCACACGCAATGCCGACGGCAGCTCCTGCGTCGCGCTCGCCATCAATGAAGTGTCGCTGTTTCGTCAATCCTATCAGACGGCAAAGCTTAAGGTGGAGATCGACGGGCGGGTCCGCCTGCCGGAACTGATCTGCGACGGGCTGATGGTGACGACGCCGGCGGGCTCCACCGCTTACAATCTTTCCGCCCATGGCCCGATCCTGCCGCTGGAAGCGCCGCTGCTTGCCATGACGCCCGTCAGCGCCTTCCGCCCTCGCCGCTGGCGCGGCGCGCTCCTTCCCAACAGAGTGACGGTCGACATCACCGTGCTTGAGGCAGAGAAGCGCCCCGTCAATGCCGCCGCAGACAATACCGAAGTCAAATCGGTTCTCGGCATTCAGATCCGCCAGAGCGAGGATACGACGGCTCGCATCCTCTCCGATCCGGACAGATCATGGTCGGACAGGATCCTGGCGGAACAGTTTTCGGATTGACCCAGCTATCTGCATCAGGCCCAAGAGACCGGAAGCAGCCGGCCAGAAGCACCATGAAAAAAGCCCCGTCTCCGGGGCTTTTCTATGCATGAAAGGATGCGACCTTATTCGACGTCGTCGACGACGGCATCGGCAGCACCGCTGATGCGATGCGCTAGGGCTGCTTCCATGAACTCATTGAGATCCCCGTCCAGAACGTCGCTCGGCGCCGTGCTGGAAACGCCGGTGCGCAGATCCTTCACCAGCTGGTAAGGCTGCAGGACGTAGGAACGGATCTGATGACCCCAGCCGATATCCGTCTTGGAGGCGGCTTCGGCATTGGCCGCCTCTTCCCGCTTCATCAACTCAGCTTCGTACATGCGGGCACGCAGCATGTCCCACGCCTTGGCGCGATTCTTGTGCTGCGAGCGTTCCTGCTGGCACTGCACGACAATCCCGGTCGGGATGTGCGTGATACGCACGGCCGAATCGGTCGTGTTGACGTGCTGACCGCCGGCGCCCGACGAGCGGTAGGTATCGATGCGGCAATCGCTTTCGTTGATCTCGATCTGGATCGAGTCGTCGACGACCGGGTAGACCCAGATCGATGAGAATGACGTGTGACGGCGCGCATTGCTGTCATATGGCGAAATGCGCACGAGGCGATGCACGCCCGATTCGGTCTTCAGCCAGCCATAGGCATTGTGGCCTTTGACGAGCAGCGTTGCAGACTTGATGCCGGCTTCTTCGCCGTCATGGACTTCCAGCAGCTCCACCTTGAAGCGCTGGCGTTCGGCCCAGCGGGTATACATGCGCAGGAGCATGTTCGCCCAGTCCTGGCTCTCGGTGCCGCCGGCGCCGGAATGGACTTCGAGGTAGGTATCGTTCGAGTCAGCCTCGCCCGACAGCATGGCTTCCACCTGCCGGCGGGCGGCTTCCGCCTTCAAGCCCTTGAGCGCTTCTTCAGCCTCGCGGACGACATCGGCGTCGCCCTCTTCTTCGCCAAGCTCGATCAGCTCGACATTGTCGGCAAGCTGCTGCTCCAGCGCGCGCACGCCACTGATGCCGTCGTCAAGCTGCTGGCGCTCGCGCATGAGCTTCTGCGCCTCAGAAGCGTCGTTCCAGAGGGTCGGATCCTCTGACTTGTTATTCAACCAGTCCAGTCGTCTTACCGCCTGGTCCCAGTCAAAGATGCCTCCTCAGCAGGGTGATAGCCTGCTTGGTTTCATCGACTACTTTCTCGATTTCGGCTCGCATAATCCCACTTCTTCAGTTCACCGCTCAAGACAGCGGTCATCCAATTCAAAGAGTGCTGGTGACATAGATATACATGCCGCTGGTGTAAAGCCCCGCGGCATGTCGATCAGACAAATAGGGTCGGATCAGAAGAGACCGCCGGATCCGGAGGTGACCGCCTGGTTCGCCTGCGGCGAAGTCCTGAGGATTTCCTCAGGCGCCACCTGCGCCGCGGCATCGCCGCCGCCGATGACCTGCAGGCTGGTAGCCGGGCCGGTGCCGGGCTTGAAGGCTTCCATAATGGCATTCGGCTCGCCGGGCTGTGCGGCCATGCCGGTCGCGCGGTTGACCGCAACCATCGTCATGCCGGCCGGAACCTGGAACTTCTCAGGCGCCTCATCCTTGGTGGCGGCCTGCATGAACTCGTTGAAGATCGGCGCGGCAAGGGCGCCGCCGGTGCCGCCGCGGCCGAGCGGGGTCGGCGTATCGTAGCCGATGTAAAGGCCGGCGACGAGGCTCGGCGTGTAGCCGACGAACCAGGCATCCTTCTCATCATTGGTGGTGCCGGTCTTGCCGGCGACATCGGTATTGAGCTTGATCTTGCCGGCGGCCGTGCCGCGGATGATGACGCCCTGCATCATCGACGTGACCTGATAGGCCGTCATAGGATCGAGCACCTGCTCGCGATTGTCGGCGATGACAGGCTCGTCCTGATTCTGCCAGGCGCTAACGTTGCAACTGTCGCAGACGCGTTCCTCATGCTTGAAGATGGTCTTGCCGTAACGGTCCTGGATGCGGTCGATGAGCGTCGGCTTGATCTGTTTGCCACCATTGGCCATGACCGAATAGGCCGAAACCATGCGCAGCACCGTCGTTTCGCCGGCGCCGAGCGACATGGCAAGCACGGGGTTCATATGGTCGTAGATACCGAAGCGCTCGGCATATTCGGCAACCAACGGCATGCCCATATCGGAAGCGAGACGCACCGTCATGAGGTTGCGCGAGTGTTCGATGGCGAAACGAAGCGTATGAACGCCACCACCCTCGCCTTCGTAGTTCGTCGGCTTCCAGACATCGCCATTGCTCAGCGTGATCTGCAGCGGGTCGTCCAGAATGACGGAGGCCGGTGTATAGCCATTATCCATGGCGGCCGCGTAGACGAAAGGCTTGAACGACGAACCGGGCTGCCGCTTGGCCTGCGTTGCACGGTTGAATTCGGACTGCGCGTAGGAGAAGCCGCCGACCATGGCGAGTACGCGGCCGGTATGCGGGTCCATGGCAACGAGACCGCCCTGCACCTTCGGCGGCTGGCGCAGACGGTAGCTGCTCGAATCGGCATTACCGGTCTTTTGCACGTAAATCACATCACCGGGGCTCAATACGCCGCTCGGCGATTTGGCCGACTTGCCGCCGGCCGAGCGATAGGCCCAGCGCATGTCGGCGGGGGAGATCGTGCCGCGTGTCCGCTCCGTCGATACCTTGCCGGCGGCATCGACGCGCGGCTGCAGGCCGATATCAACGCCTTGATCCGATACGGAAAGGACGACGGCGACCCGCCATTCCGGCACGTCGCTCAGGCTTGGAACCTTCGCGAGCTCGACGCCCCAATCCTGTGAGGTGGCAATCTGCTTGAGCGGGCCGCGATAGCCGCGGCGCTCGTCATAATCGATCAGACCATCCTGAAGGGCCTTGCGAGCTTCGAGCTGCATCTGCGGATCGAGCGACGTACGAACGGAAAGGCCACCTTCGTAGAGGGTCTTCTCGCCATATTGGTCGATCAACTGGCGGCGAACTTCCTCGGCAAAATAGTCGGACGCGAAGAGCGACGGGCCGCTCTTCGGCGGCACGACGCCGAGCGGCTGCTTCTTCGCCTCTTCACCGTCGCTCTGGCTGACATAGCCATTCTCGACCATGCGATCGATCACCCAGTTGCGGCGGGTGAGCGCTGCTTCGGCGCGGCGGAAGGGATTATAGTTCGACGGCCCCTTGGGGAGCGATGCCAGATAGGCCGATTCGGCGATGGTCAGTTCGTTGACCGACTTGTCGAAATAGGTGAGCGCAGCGCCGGCGATGCCGTAGGAATTCAGGCCGAAATAGATTTCGTTCAGGTAAAGCTCGAGGATCTTGTCCTTGCTGTAGGCCTGCTCGATGCGGAAGGAGAGAATCGCTTCTTTGATCTTGCGGTCGAAAGTCTGGTCGGCGGACAGCAGGAAGTTCTTGGCGACCTGCTGCGTGATGGTGGACGCGCCGACGAAGCGGCGGCCGGAACCGATATTCTGCAGATTCACGGCCACGGCGCGGATAAGACCGCCGACATCAACGCCGGGATGGTTGTAGAAATTCTTGTCTTCCGCCGAAAGGAAAGCCGCCTTGACGCGATCGGGAATGGCCTGGATCGGCACGAAAAGCCGGTTCTCGCGCGAATATTCCTTCATCAGCGCGCCGTTGCCGGCGTGGATGCGCGTCGTGACCGGCGGCGCGTATTTGGCAAGCACCTCGTAATCGGGCAGTTCCTTCGAGACCACGCTCAGATAGATGGCAGCCGCAGCCGCCACACCCAGAAACAGGAGGCAGCCCAGGCCAAAGAAATATCCAATCAGTCTGATCATCTGATACTACCGGTGCTTGTTCTTCATGCGGCACGTGCGCGAGATCATCGCATAATCACGGGCGTTTTGCACGCTCGCGGCGTGAATGCAAGACGGCAATGGGACAAAGCCGTGCTTCATACGCGAGCAAATGATACTTCGCTGTAACGGCGGGAATGTGAGCAAAATAGGGCCCGACGCCAGCATTCCAATTTCATCCAGTCCTAAAGTACATCGCTGTTACATGGAAGCCACGACGGATCGTCCAATCCGAAGCCATCAGCCGCCATTGGCGATGATGGCCACGCGATATTGCTTCACCGCCTCCGTCAAACGATCGGCGACCTTCTCCCGCCAATTGGCATCGAGCAGCAGCTTTTCATCCTCCTTGTTGGAGAGAAAACCGAGCTCGAGCAGGATCGAGGGCACGTCGGGCGCAGTCAGCACCTGGAAACCCGCATGGCGATGCGGATTGTTGATCATGGCGATCTGGCCGTTGAACGAGGACAATACATCCTGCGCCAGCGAAATGGAGAAGGCTTGAGTCTCGCGGCGTGTCAGATCCATGAGAATATCATTGACGGCGGCCGGCTGCGTCTGAGCCTCGGCGCCGGCGATCTGATCGGAATTGTTTTCACGATCGGCCACCTCGCCGGCAAGACGGTCCGATGCCTTGTCCGAGATGGTATATACGGTCGCGCCGCGGATATCCTTCTGCTTCAGCGTATCGGCATGCAGCGAGATGAAGAGCGAAGCGCGATTTTGCCGGGCGATGGTCACGCGTTCGGACAGCGAGAGATATTGATCCTTATCGCGTGTCAGGAAGGCCTTGATGCCGGGCTGCGCATTCAGCTTGTCGGCAAACATCTTCGCAAATGCGAGCGTAATGTCCTTTTCCTGCGTGACGCCGTCCGTGCCGGTCGCGCCGGCATCGATACCGCCGTGACCGGCATCGACCGCAACGAGGAAGACATTCGGATCGGCTTTCTGCGCCGGCTCGACCGGACCGACGTCCTTGGCGGTATCGTCGCTCGTCCAGCTCTGCTTATTTACAAGCTCGGCAAATTGTTCGGCAGGCAGCATCTCGGCATCCAGCACGAGGCGCTGCCCCTTGCCGCTCTCATCGGCCTGAACCTTGGCCGTGACCAGCTTAACCGGTTTCTTTGCCGTCAGCACGATACGGGCGCTGTCCGCATCCATCGTGCCGTAGCGAATATCCTTGAAGAGGCCGGTCGGCTTCAGACTGCCGGCGGGGAAGCCGAATGCAGTTGATGGGAGATCGACGACGACACGGACGGGATTGTCAAGGTAGTGAACCGTGAAGGTGGGAGCCCGGTCCATGTCGATGACGATACGCGTGCGGGCATCGTCGCCGGCGATGCGGGCGCCATAGGCAAGCACAGAAGCATCCGCCGCCGCTGCGGGCGCAAATGCAGAAACCGAAACGAGAATCACCAGAGCAAAGGCCGCTGCCGCAAATCGCAAAGCCCTCACGCCACTCTCCGCCACATGCCGCAATCCCTTTACCAAGTGCCCAACGCGCCCCATATTGGTTTCGGCGTTGTTTTTGAAGTGCCAATAACGGGAACCAGGTTTGACCTGATGGCTGCATCGGTGATGCGCCGGGAGACGAATCGACAAGACATCCTCCCGCGTCCTCATCATCCGACGAATCCATCAATATTATGGCATACTTGGCTTTTCCCTTGCTATTGTGACAGATAAAACATACAACGCATATTAGGGTAGAAGTGTTGACGGGATAGAGTCGTCGCAAAGGCAGCCGCCTCGAGTACCAGGCGCCAATAAGCGGCATTCATCCGCCGTCTGCAGTACTTCTGCTCGAAACAGTGGATATCTGAATTTCCGGCTTCAAACGGGAAATTCATCGGTGGAAAGCCACCAAACGCTCTTTAGAGAGCACCTTCATCGGACCCATTTGTGGGTCTAAGGCATAGTCGATCTCGCTTGGTTACGGATGTTACCGCAGCAGCTTTTTCAGAAAGTCAACAGACCCCAGGGATATGATGCCCCGGCTGCCGTCTGGATGCTGTCATCGCCGAACCAATCGCGACTTTCATTATCCGGCGCAACAATTGCGGATCACATCCGGCCTGTCCCAGTGACAGGAAGGCCCCCATCCGATTGTCTGCGCCGAGGAGCACAGCTTTCATGGCAGACAAAATGCTTATCGATGCGTCTCACGAGGAAGAGACGCGCGTCGTTGTCGTTCGCGGGAACCGCATAGAAGAATTTGACTTCGAGTCCCAGCACAAGAAGCAGATCCGCGGCAACATCTATCTTGCAAAGGTAACGAGGGTCGAGCCCTCGCTTCAAGCCGCTTTCGTTGACTACGGCGGCAACCGGCACGGCTTCCTGGCCTTTGCGGAAATCCATCCCGATTACTATCAGATCCCGCTGGCCGACCGGCAGGCGCTTTTGAAGGCTGAGGCCGAAGAGCATCGCCGCGACGACGACGTCGAGCATGTCGAAACGGCGCTCGATCTTTCACAGCAGGAACAACCCGATATCGGCATTGTCCCGGCGCAGGCCGAAGAAGCCGCAGTGCCGGCCGCAATCGCGGAACAGACTCCTGCTTCGGAGGCTGTCGAAGCCACCGAAAAGGCAGCGCCTGCCAAGAAGGCAAAGCCGCGCCGCAGCCGCAAGAAGGCCGCAGTTGAAGAAGCCCCCGCCCCTGAAGCGACGGACGCAGTCGATGCGCCGAGCGAGGACGAAGAAGGACCGTCGGGCGAAATGGCGGCGATGGTTGAAACCGATTCGATCTCGGAAGACGTCGCGACCTCCAAGCGTCGCCGCGATGACGACGACGATGATGATGACCATGAAGAGGAAGTGATCGAATCCGTCGGCGCCGAAGACGCGATGGAAGAAGTTCCCGATCGCGCCCAGCGCAAGCCGCGCAAGCAATACCGTATCCAGGAAGTCATCAAGCGCCGCCAGATTCTACTGGTTCAGGTGGCGAAGGAAGAACGCGGCAACAAGGGTGCGGCACTCACCACCTATCTTTCGCTCGCAGGCCGCTATTCGGTTCTCATGCCGAACACGGCGCGCGGCGGCGGCATCTCCCGCAAGATCACCAATCCGCAGGACCGCAAGCGCCTGAAGGAAATCGCCAAGATGCTCGAAGTGCCGCAGGGCATGGGCGTCATCCTGCGTACTGCCGGTGCCAACCGCACCAAGGTCGAGGTCAAGCGCGATTTCGAATATCTGATGCGCCTGTGGGAAAACGTCCGCACGCTGACGCTGGCATCGACGGCTCCTTGCCTCGTCTACGAAGAAGGCAGCCTGATCAAGCGCTCGATCCGCGACCTCTACAACAAGGATATCAGCGAGATCATCGTCTCTGGCGAGGAAGGCTATCGTGAAGCGAAAGACTTCATGAAGATGCTGATGCCGAGCCACGCCAAGGTGGTTCAGCCGTACCGCGACATCCATCCGATCTTCTCGCGTTCCGGCATCGAAGCGCAGCTCGACCGCATGCTGCAGCCGCAGGTCACGCTGAAGTCCGGCGGCTACCTGATCATGAACCAGACGGAAGCGCTGGTTTCGATCGACGTCAACTCCGGCCGCTCGACTCGCGAACATTCGATCGAGGACACCGCGCTCCAGACGAATCTCGAAGCAGCCGACGAAGTGGCTCGCCAGCTTCGCCTGCGCGACCTTGCCGGCCTGATCGTCATCGACTTCATCGACATGGAAGAAAAGCGCAACAATCGCGCCGTCGAGAAGAAGCTGAAGGAATGCCTGAAGAATGACCGCGCCCGCATCCAGGTCGGCCGCATCTCGCATTTCGGCCTTCTGGAAATGTCGCGCCAGCGCATCCGCGCTTCGGTTCTCGAAAGCACGACGCAAATCTGCTCGCATTGCGGCGGCACGGGTCACGTTCGCTCGCAGTCTTCCGTTGCCCTGCATGTCCTGCGCGGCATCGAGGAATATCTGCTCAAGAACACGACGCACGACATCACCGTGCGCACGACGCCGGACATTGCGCTCTATCTGCTCAACCACAAGCGCCAGACGATCATCGATTACGAAAGCCGCTTCGGCGTCGCGATCCTCATCGATGCCGACAATGCCGTTGGCACGCAGCACTTCGCGATCGACCGTGGCGAGCCGGTCGCCAATCCGGTGAAGATCGAAAGCCTGTTCAACTTCGCAGCCATTCCGGACGATGATGACGACGATATCGTCATCGAAGCCGATGAGGATGAAGACGAAGAGTTGGAAGAAAAGGCTGCAAGCGCCGAGCAGCAGCCTGCCGCTCGCTCTGAAAGCAATGATGGCAACCGCAAGCGCAAGCGCCGTCGTCGGCGTCGTGGCCGCGGCAATGATAACCAAGCCGCTCCTGCTTCCGAAGACGGCTCCACGGCCGATATCGCCGATGATGGAGACGAAGGCGACGATGACGAGGATGATGCCGGCGCAGATAACGCTGCATCCGCTGGCGGCGACGATGACGCGCAGCAGAAGCGCAAGCGCCGTCGCCGCGGCAAGCGTGGTGGCCGGCGTAATCGTGAAAACGAAGGCAACGAACAGGCCGCTGCAGGCGAGGAAACCGGTTCCGACGAAGCTGATGAGAATGATGCCGAAGACGGCGACGAAGCAACCGTAACGGTGGCCGAGATCGCGGTCGCCGAAGGCGAAGCTGCCGTCGAGGCGCAGCCCGCCATGGCAGCGGTCGAAACCGCAGCAGCCGTCACCGAAGACATCAAGCCCGCCAAGGGCCGCGGTCGTCGCAAGGCAAAGGCCATCGAGGCATCGCCCGTCGAGACGCCCGCGGTTGACGAAGCGCCGGCAGCGGATGTCGAAATCGAAGCGGTCGCCGAGACCACCGAAGCTTTGGACAATTCGGCGGAAGCGGCAACGCCCGAAGCGACTGAGGATGCAGTCAAGCCGGCCCGAGCCAATCGCGAATCGAACGTTTCCTCCTCTGCTCCAGTGGTAAAATCCACTCGCACCAATGAAGGTGGCGAGAGCGACGGAGAGTCGGCGAAGCCGAAGAAGGCCGGCTGGTGGCAGCGCCGCGGCTTCTTTTAAGAAAACCGACTGAGAATAATTTGACAAAAATCCGGCCGTGGCGACGCGGCCGGATTTTTCGTTTCCGTTGCACGATTTATTCGTCAGTCATGCCCAAGCACTGAACAGATCGAGGCCAAAGCGTACAGCTCGTCGACTTGCGAAAGCACTTTCGCAAGCTCGCACAAGCTGTTTATTGCGGATTCTATTTCAGCCACGCCGCCATGCGTTCGGTGGCTTCCTCGATCTCGGCATTCGAGCCGGCATAGGAGAAGCGCATCGCGCGATGTCCTTCAACGGGATCGAAATCGAGGCCGGGCGTGGCGGCGACATTGATTTCCGCCAGCATCTTTTGCGCGAAGACCATGCTGTCGTTCGTGAAGCGGCTGACATCGACATAGGCGTAGAAAGCGCCATCCATGGGCGAGGCAATGTGAAAGCCGATTTCCGGCAGCCGGCGCATGAGGAAATCGCGGTTGCGGCCGTAGCTCTCACGATAGACATCCAATTCGGCACCTGCGCCGAGCGCTGCCTCGGCGGCGATCTGCGACAATTCCGGCGCGGAGATATAAAGGCTCTGGGCCACACGTTCGACGGGGCGGACCAGCCGCTCCGGCAAGACCATCCAGCCGATGCGCCAGCCGGTCATGCAATAATATTTCGAGAAGGAATTGATGACGATCGCCTCGTCCGTCAGTTCCAGCGCGCTCGTCTCCTCGCCGACGAAGGTCAGCCCGTGGTAGATTTCATCGGAGATGAAGGCGATGGAGCGATCGGCGCAATAATCCGCCAGCGCCTTCAAAGCCGCCCTGCCCGTCACCGTGCCTGTGGGATTGGCTGGGCTTGCCAGCAGCACGCCCTTCAGTCGCTTACCGCTCGCCGCTTGTGCTGCCTCCAAGCTCTCGGGCGTGAGTGTAAACTGCGTCTCCTCGGTGACCGGAACCTCGACGACATCGAGACCGAGTGCGGCAAGGATGTTGCGATAGGCCGGATAGCCCGGCCGTGCGATGGCGACACTGTCACCGGCATCGAACAAGGTCAGAAAGGCAAGGTTGAAGCCGGCCGACGATCCGGTCGTGATCGCAATGCGCTTCGGATCGATGCTGAGGCCGTGGTGTGCCTGGTAATGGGTGGAGAGTGCCTGCCGCAGGGCTAGAGTGCCGAGCGCATCCGTATAGCCGATGCGGCCATGGCCGAGAGCCGCACGCGCAGCCTCCAACGCCGCCTGCGGTGCGGGATGAGACGGCTGTCCGACAGCCATGGAAATGACCGCGTGTCCGGCTTGGCGTCTCCGCGTCGCTTCCGCCAGTACGTCCATGGCATGGAAGGGTTCGACATCGCTGCGCTTGGATAGGGAAAACAAGGTCAATTCTCTCTCGGATCGGATAGGCAAGCGACATTTGCCGCAATATCGGCTCGTTCACAATCCTGCGATTGCGGCTTTGTCGTGAAAATTCCTGTTTCTGGAAATAAGGACGCACCGTAAATTGTCGATGCCTATTTGCGGATGTTAACCCGACGATGCTATGGCGCATCCGAGAATGACGTCTCCGATCAGATCCAAACGAGGACCCAATGACCTTTTCTCTCAAAAGCCTGCTGACGGTTTCGGCGATTGCCCTGACAGCGTCCTTCGCCACAATCCAGCCGGCCGCGGCGCTGGACGACCAGCAGAAGAAGGAAATCGGGGATTTCATCAAGGAGTATCTCGTCGAGCATCCGGAGGTGCTGCTGGATGCGCAGGCCGCGCTCGAAAAGAAGCAGGACGAAGCCCGGATCGCACAGTCGTCGCAGGTGATCACACAGAATAAGGACGCGATCTTCAATTCCAAGGATGATGTCGCCATCGGCAATCCGAAGGGCGATATCACCGTTGTCGAGTTCTTCGACTATAACTGCACCTATTGCCGGCATGCGCTTGGCGACATGGACAAGCTCCTGCAGCAGGACAAGAATGTTCGCTTCGTGCTGAAGGAGTTCCCGATCCTTGGCCAGGATTCGGTAGCAGCCTCCCGGGTTTCCAGCGCGTTCCGCCTGCTCGCACCGGAAAAATATGCCGAATTCCATCATAAGCTGCTGGGCAGCGACGGCCGCGCCTCCGAGGACACGGCCATCGATGTCGCCACCTCGCTTGGCGTCAGCGAGGCGGCCATCCGCGCCGAAATGGCAAAAGCGCCGAATACCGCCATGATCAAGGCCACTTACCAGCTTGCTACCGATCTCGGCGTCAACGGTACACCCGCCTACGTCATCGGCAACGAGATGATTTCCGGCGCGGTTGGCCTCGATGCCATCAAGGAGAAGATCGCCAACGTTCGCAGTTGCGGCAAGACGAGCTGCTGAGCGGCGCAAAAATGCCAAAATCGCGGCGTTTCCACATCTAGAGGCACGCAACCTTCTCACCGGGGCTTTCCTATAGGGCCTCGGGAGTCTATAGGTTGCGCTGCACTTTGACGGAACCACTGATGGCGCAAACTATTTTCGTCCTTAACGGACCCAATTTAAATGCTCTCGGCAAGCGCGAGCCGGGCATCTATGGCGGCAAGACGCTCAAGGATATCGAAGCCGACTGCAAGTCCGTCGGTGAAAGCCTGGGCTTCGTTGTCGACTTCCGTCAGAGCAATCACGAAGGCGTGCTGGTGGACTGGATCCATGAAGCCGGCGACAAGGCCGCCGGTGTCGCGATCAATCCCGGCGCCTACGGTCACACGTCGATCGCTTTACACGATGCGATCCGCGCCATCTCCATTCCCGTCGTGGAGGTGCATATTTCAAACATCCACGCACGCGAAGAATTCCGGCACAAATCGATGATCGCGCCCGCTGCAAAGGGCATGATCTGCGGTTTCGGACCTCATAGCTACATCCTGGCGCTGCAAGCGCTGAAATCCATCACCCAATAACAAAAATACAGGGCAAGAAATCCAATGGCTGAAAAGAAATCGGGTATCGACCAGGCGCTGATTCGCGATCTCGCCAATATTCTCAACGACACGGATCTGACCGAGATCGAAGTCGAACAGGAAGATTTGCGCATCCGCGTGTCGCGCGCCGGCGCGACGCAATATGTTCAGGCGCCGATTGCCGCCCCGGTCGCCTATGCCGCTCCCGCCGCCGCTGCAGCAGCATCGACCGCCGCTGCTCCGGCAAGCAACGCCCGCAATCCCGACAACATCGTCAGCGCGCCCATGGTCGGCACTGCCTACCTTGCGCCGGCACCGGGCTCTGCTGCCTTCATCCAGGTCGGCGCGTCCGTCAAGGAAGGGCAGACGCTGCTCATCATCGAAGCCATGAAGACGATGAACCAGATTCCCGCGCCGAAGTCCGGAACGGTGACTGAAATTCTCGTTCAGGACGGTCGTCCGGTCGAGTACGGCGAAGCCCTGGTCGTCATCGAGTAAGGTCGGCCCATGCCCATTATTTCGAAGATTCTCATAGCCAATCGCGGAGAGATCGCTCTGCGCGTGCTGCGCGCCTGCAAGGAGCTTGGCATTGCGACCGTTGCGGTGCATTCGACCGCTGACGGCGACGCGATGCATGTGCGCCTGGCGGATGAAAGCGTTTGCATCGGCCCGCCGCCGTCGCGCGACAGCTATCTCAACATCCACCAGATTGTTGCCGCCTGTGAAATCACCGGCGCGGACGCCGTGCATCCCGGCTATGGCTTCCTTTCGGAAAATGCCAAGTTCGCCGATATTCTCGATGCACACGGCATCACCTTCATCGGTCCGACGGCGGAGCATATCCGCATCATGGGCGACAAGATTACTGCCAAGACCACGGCGCAGCAGCTCGGCATTCCGGTTGTCCCCGGCTCCGACGGCGAAGTGAAGACCGAGGCGGATGCGCTGAAGACGGCGCGCGAAATCGGCTATCCGGTTCTCATCAAGGCAACCGCCGGCGGCGGCGGCCGCGGCATGAAGGTTGCCCGCACGGAAGAGGACCTGATCGAGGCTTGGTCGACGGCCCGCACGGAGGCCGCAGCAGCCTTCGGCAACGAATCCGTCTATATGGAAAAGTACCTCGGCAAGCCGCGCCACATCGAAATCCAGGTTTTCGGTGACGGTGAAGGCAACGCCATCCATCTCGGTGAACGCGACTGCTCACTGCAGCGCCGCCACCAGAAGGTCTGGGAAGAAGCCAACTCCCCGGCACTCAACGTCGAACAGCGCATGAAGATCGGCCAGATCTGCGCCGACGCGATGAAGAAGCTGAAATATCGCGGCGCCGGCACCATCGAGTTCCTCTATGAGAACGGCGAGTTCTATTTCATCGAAATGAACACGCGCCTGCAGGTGGAACATCCGGTCACGGAAGCGATCACAGGCATCGACCTCGTGCACGAGCAGATCCGCGTCGCTTCCGGCGGTGGTCTTTCGGTGACGCAGGATGAGGTGCATTTCCAAGGCCATGCCATCGAATGCCGCATCAATGCCGAGGACGCGCGTACCTTCGTCCCCTCGCCCGGCACGATCACGCATTTCCATGCGCCCGGTGGCCTCGGCGTTCGTATCGATTCCGGCGCCTATCAGGGCTACAGAATCCCTCCCTACTACGACAGCCTCATCGGCAAGCTGATCGTGCACGGACGCACCCGCGTCGAATGCATGATGCGCCTGCGCCGCGCGCTGGACGAATTCGTGGTAGATGGCATCAAGACCACCCTGCCGCTCTTCCAGGATCTGGTTTCCAACCAGGATATCGCCAACGGCGATTACGATATCCACTGGTTGGAAAACTACCTGGCAAACACATCGGCCTAGCCAATGCCCGGAGCGCGCAGCAGACATCCCGGCGTTACCCCGGAGATCCTGCTGCGCGCCTATTCCATCGGGCTTTTCCCGATGGCCGAATCTGCTGATGACCCGGAAATCTTCTGGGTCGAGCCGGAATTGCGAGGCATCATCCCCCTGGATACGTTTCACGTCTCCAAGAGTCTCGCCAAGAAGATCCGTCAACATCCTTTCGACATCCGTTTCGATAGCGATTTTGAGGCCGTCATAGCGGCCTGCGGCGAACAGACGAGCGATCGCCCCAGCACCTGGATCAACGAGACGATCCGCTCGCTCTACGCCACCCTGCACCATATCGGCCATGCCCATTCCGTCGAAGCCTGGGAAGGTGACCGGCTGGTCGGCGGTCTCTATGGCGTCTCCCTGGGATCCGCCTTCTTCGGTGAAAGCATGTTTTCTCGCCGCACGGATGCTTCCAAGATCTGTCTTGTCTATCTGGTGGAGCGCCTGCGCGAACGCGGCTTCACCCTGCTCGATACGCAATTCACCACCGAGCATCTGAAGACATTCGGCGCCATCGACGTGCCGAAGGATGCCTATGCGAAGATGCTCGAGAAGGCGATGGAATCGCCCAATCTCAGCTTTTCCGACGATCCGCCCTGAGCGTTTTGGGACCACTTCAAATTCCGGTTGTGGTCTGCTATCCCTTCACGCGAAGAGCATTGGTGCACAGAGGTTCCACTTTGCCGTCGTAAATACCGGTCTCATCCAAATCACCCCGTGCCTCAGGGCGGCAAGATGCCGTCCGATGCATGTTCATGTCCATTGGGTGATGGCCTGAGACCGGTTTGGCATTGTCAAAACGCGCCTAATGCAGCCGCCGCTGTCTCAGCTCTTCAGCCGTCCCGCAATATCGCCATGCCGTGCCCCGACGGGCTTGTCTCACCGCCAGCTTGGTGGACTTCCAGACGGAAGACCAAGACGGTATGTGCAATATTCTTCAGGTCCGTTGGACCCTTACGCCTAAAACATCGCCTCAGCCATGGATCGCCTGCAGCGGCTGCGGATGCCAGAAGCCCTTCAGATCGAGCGGCAAGATCAGGCTCAACGCCAATGGCAAGCGGCTCGATGCCTGGCTCGTCTATAAGTGCATCGATTGCGACAAGACATGGAACCGAACGCTCTTCGAGCGCCGGACCGTTCAAGACCTTGGCCCGTCCACGCTAGAGGCGCTACAAGGCAGCGATCCGGAGTGGGTGCGAGCGCAAGAGTTCGATCTTGATGGACTGAAGCGGAAAGCAAAACGTATCGACGAGCCGCTCGACGTTATCATCCGGAAGCAGACGATACGTGCGGCAAGCGGCCGGACTTTGCTTGATATCGAGATATCAGCCGAGTTCCCGGTGAACCTTCGCCTTGATCGGCTGCTTGCATCGGAGTTGGCGATCTCGCGCTCGCGGCTTCAGGCCCTCCGTGACGGAGGCAAGTTGAGAGCCCATCCGGACCGCAACGACGTCTTTCGTCACAAGGTCAAAGACGGCGTGAGGATCATTCTTGATTTGTCGGAGATTGCCGATCGTCAGGCGATAGGTGAATCCGCCGCCAATTCGGATAACGGTTAAGACGATGCCCGCGGGAGCAAGGCTTCTGCGGGCACATAACCCTACTGTGAATGTCTCGAAGACCGATTACTTCGCGCCAGCGGTATCCGGTGCCGGAACGTCGGACTTTTGCTTGCACTCTTTCAGCCAGACGTCATAGATCGGATGCTCGACGGCGTTGAGGCCGGGGCTATCGGCAAACATCCAGCCGGTGAAGATACGGCGGATACGGCGATCGAGTGTGATCTCGTCGACTTCGACGAAACCGTCTACCTTCTGCTGCTCGGTATCGTCTCGCGAATAGCAGGCGCGCGGTGTCACCTGCAGCGCGCCGAACTGCACGGTTTCGTTGACATAGACATCGAAAGTGGTGATGCGTCCGGTGATCTTGTCGAGGCCGGAGAAAACGGCGACCGGATTTGCGATACGGGCGGCCTCGGCGGTGGAAGCTGCCAAGATGCCGGTGACGAGAGCAACGCCGGCTACGGCCAGTGCACGCAAAGAAGCGCTCCGCGTGAAAACCATCATATCCGCCACTCTCCGCTTGGTCTCGGTCAAGGCGCCGAGCAAAAGCCGGCCTATGTCGCGCCTAAAGCCCAATTGTGGCCAAAGGACGAGCCGGCTTGTCGCTTAGTTGCCCGGGGTCCAGGCGTCGTAATCGCCGGTCACGCGCGGACGCTCGCCGGCAACGGCGAGAGAGCCCGGCGGGCGGTAAGCCTGCGGCGAACCTGTGGGATTGGCACGATGTTCCTTCTGCCATTCCTTGGCGACATAGTTTTCCTTGGTCGGCGGAACGTCGGTGCGATGATGCATCCAGCCGTGCCAACCCGGAGGAATGGCGGAGGCTTCGGCATAGCCCTTGTAGATCACCCAGCGTTTCGGGAGGCCGTAGGAAGACATGCCGCCTTCGTAATAGACGTTGCCGAATTCATCCTCGCCGACACGCTTGCCAAACCGCCAGGTCGCGAAGCGCGTTCCCAAAGTTTGGCTGTTCCACCAAGTGAAGGTCTGTACGATGAAATTCCACATGTCTTTTCCTCGATACCCGCTGAGGGGCGAGCGATACCAGAATTCGATAGTTTGCTTATGCCGCCCCTAGGCCTGCTTGTCCAGTGATTCCAGCGGGCAAAAGGCTTCATTTCAATAGCATCTTGAAGCCCAGATGCGTCGGCTTGAAACCCAGTCTCTCATAGAAGCGATGCGCGTCCTTGCGGGCATTATTCGATGTCAACTGAATCATCCGCATGCCGCGGCTTTTTGCCTCGTCGATGCAGAACTTGATCATGGCGGCACCGATCCCCTGCCCGCGCATATCGGCGCGCGTCTGGACCGCTTCGATGATCATGGCAGAGCCGCCCCGCCCGGTCAGCGTCGTCGTGATCATCGTCTGGAACGTCCCTACCACTTCGCCGGCGCGTTCGGCGACATAGAGCATCTGCCCAGCCGACGCCGCGATGATGCGAAACGCACGGAGGTAATCGTCATGGGCAGACGGGTCGGTCGTATCGCCATGGCCGCCCACTGCGTCGGCGGCAAATAAGCCGATCAGGGTGCGAAGGTCGGCTTCTTTCGCTTCGCGGATTAGCAGGCGGGCGGCTTCCATGAACGGTCTCGTCTATTCTTTCAGTGGGCCGTCAATGGCTTTTCGAAAATCAGTGCTGGAATGCCCGACTGCCCATTGCCGCAGTTTTCCGTGCGACCGACCTCGACAAAGCCATGAGCCTTGTAGAAAGCAATTGCCGGCTTGTTCTGCGGATCGACCTCAAGGCGCATGATCTCGGCGTCGGGAAAGCAGGTCTCCAGCTCAGCAAATATGTCTCGGCCGATACCCTCACGCTGATGCTTTGGGCTGACATAGAGCATGTAGAGCATGACGGTTTTTGTCATCTCCTTGGACATGGCGGCATAGCCCATGCCGCCAATGGTCCTGCCGTCGTCGGCCACCAGGAATTCCGAGTTCTTGTTCGCCAGCCGCGCCTTCAGCGAAGCCGGCGAGTGCCAGGAGGCGTGCAGCTCGCTGACCTTTTCCGGCCCGTAGATCCGGTCATAGGTCGCGTGCCAAGTCTCGCCGAGCAGAGCGCGGACCTTTTCAAGGTCCTGCTCGCTGGCGGTACGGACGAAGAACACTGACTATTCCTCTTCGATACCGAGCTTGGCCTTGACCAGCGCCTGGACGGCCTGCGGGTTGGCCTTGCCGCCCGTCGACTTCAGCACCTGGCCGACGAACCAGCCGGCAAGCGTCGGCTTGGCCTTGACCTTGGCAACCTGATCCGGGTTGGCGGCGATGATCTCATCGACGGCCTTTTCGATCGCACCGGTGTCGGTGACCTGCTTCATACCGCGGGCTTCAACGATCTCGGCAGGATCGCCGCCCTCGGTGAGCACGATTTCGAACAGATCCTTGGCGATCTTGCCGGAAATGGTTTCGGCCTTGATGAGGTCGATGATCGCGCCGAGCTGGGCGGGCGAAACCGGAGTCTCTTCAATGTCTTTGCCGATTCTGTTCAGAGCGCCCAGGAGGTCGTTGATGACCCAGTTGGCAGCCATCTTGCCATCGCGGCCGGCGGCAACCGCTTCGAAATAATCGGCGATGGCCTTTTCCGAGACGAGCACGGAAGCGTCATAGATCGAGAGACCGAGTTCGCGAACGAAACGTTCCTTCTTGTCGTCCGGCAGCTCAGGCAGATGCTCGGCAAGCTCCGCGACGAAGGCATCGTCGAATTCGAGCGGCAGGAGATCCGGATCGGGGAAATAGCGATAGTCATGCGCATCTTCCTTGGTGCGCAGGGATCGAGTCTCGCCCTTGTTCGGATCGAACAGGCGGGTTTCCTGGTCGATCGTGCCGCCATCTTCCAGAATGCCGATCTGGCGGCGTGCTTCAACTTCGATCGCCTGACCGATGAAGCGAATGGAGTTGACGTTCTTGATTTCGCAGCGCGTGCCGAACTCGCCGCCCGGACGGCGCACGGAAACGTTGACGTCGGCGCGCATCGAGCCTTCGTCCATGTTGCCGTCGCAGGTGCCGAGATAGCGCACGATCGAGCGCAGCTTCGTCATATAGGCCTTGGCCTCGTCAGCCGAGCGGATGTCCGGCTTGGAGACGATTTCCATCAGCGCGACGCCTGAGCGGTTTAGATCGACATAGGACATCGTATTATGCTGATCGTGCAGCGACTTGCCGGCATCCTGCTCCAGATGCAGGCGCTCGATGCCGATCTCGATGTCTTCGAACTGGCCCTGACGATCGGGGCCAAGGGAGATGACGATCTTGCCCTCGCCGACGATCGGATCCTTGAACTGAGAGATCTGATAGCCCTGCGGCAGGTCGGGATAGAAATAGTTCTTGCGGTCGAAGATCGAGCGATTGTTGATCTGCGCCTTCAGGCCGAGACCCGTGCGCACGGCCTGCTTCACGCATTCCTCGTTGATGACGGGCAGCATGCCAGGCATGGCGGCATCGACCAGCGAGACGTTGGAATTCTGCGGCTTGCCGAACTCCGTCGAGGCGCCGGAGAAGAGCTTGGACTTGCTCAGCACCTGGGCGTGGACTTCCATCCCGATAACGACTTCCCAATCACCGGTGGCACCGGGAATGAAGCGTTTCGGATCTGGCGTACGGACGTCGACAATGGTCATGGGAAGCTCTTGTATAATGCTGTTTTCTGCTTTGGTGAGGTAGAGCAATTGACGAGGCGGCGCAAGGCTTTCGGCATCGCCTGCGTGCTATATGCCCGGTCCGTAAGCGCCATCGCTGTCGTCGACCAGCGATTTCGAAAGCCCGACAGTCGGCACGTCGCTGTCGAGCTTGGGGGAATAGACGATCGACAGCCAGCGGATTTCATAGCCGCGCGCCCTGAAGAAGGCGATGGCATCGGTGTTGCCCGCATGGCTCTGCAATGAAACCTTCTCCAGTCCCTGCCCGCGCACATCCGCTTCGATCCGCGCCAAAAGCGCCGTGCCGAGGCCGCGTCTGACGAAATCCGGATCGATCCAGAAATCGGAAATCGCCTCGTCCAGCGCCTCGCGCGCTGCCCATCCCACAGCCTCGCCGTTGAGCTCTATGACTGATATCGTCAGCCAGAGATTGCGGGTGAAATTTTCAAAGGCTTCGCTGGCACTCTCCAGCAGTTCACCCGTGCCGCCGATCGCGCTCATCGCCTTCTGCCAGGAGCGCAGGCCGATGCTCGCCAATACCGCAGTTTCACCTTCATGGGCATTGCGAATGTGGATCATCAGGCCCCCGCTATTTGGAGATAGTAAAGCACCCATAGAAAGCATTTGCCAGCGGCGAGATTGGCAAACAGCTACGAAGCAAAACGCATCGAAAGGGTTGAACTTGACGACGTGGCGCAACCTGCTTTAGAGAGAAACATCAACGGAGTTTTGATGTCTAACTTTTGTCAGTCCCGGTAGAGGCCCCGCTCGCAAGTCTTCTTGCGTGCCGGGCCTGAAAAACGAAGCCCCGACTTCCCCAAGGGAAGGCTCGGATCGTTTTTGTGCGCCCTTTGGCGCTATACGGATTCTGACAACAATGGACATTTCCCGCGCGGAACAGCGCATTCTCCACCTGCTCGCCCAAGGCGGGCGCATCGAAATCGAACGCAGCGACAATAAGAAGATCGAGACAGTCTACTGCTTTACGCGAGATGGCTGGGTCTACCCCGATTTCGACCTCGACCTCTTCCGACGGCTGAAGCGCCTCAAGGCGATAAAATCCACCGACGGCCATCCCTATCGCATCAGCGAAAAGGGATTGCGGCTGGTGAGGGCGCAGTTGAACAATCGATAAGCCGGACACGAGAGCCGCCGAATGAGGCGGCTCTCGTCGGGCGATACCATTCGGAAAAGAAAGCCCTGGGCGATCAGAAGGTGCGGATGATCTCCGCCACGTCATTACCGCGGCGATCGCTTTCTGCCTGCACCGCATCGCGCCTTTCGTTCATGGCGGCGATTTGATCCTCACTATCCGCCAGAGCCTTCAAATAGCGTTTCTTCAGATCGCTATTGTCAGGTACGGCACCGAGATTCTGTCTTATCCGTTCTTGTTCGCTGGTGGTCTTCTCGATCTCGCTGTCGAGCCGCTCCAGATCGTTCTGGACGGCAACCTGCCTCTTGCGCGCATCTGCGAGGTTTGTGAGCTTATCCGTAAGTGCCTTGTCATGTGCCGAAGCCGACCATCCCAGCAGCATGTCCGGTTCGGCATCGACCAGAGCATAACTGCTGCTCTGAAGCTGCTCGTCGACTGCGGTCAACACTTTCTCCGTGCCTGCCGGCACGATCGCCTTGAGCCGCTGGTGCGTTGCCGTCTTGCCGAAACCTTCAGATGAGGAGAATGACCAGCCATCCCGGATCGGATGCTCGATGACAACAGTCCGTTCGCCGTCCAGCGCGCCCGATACGGTGTATGTTGTCGTCTGGCGATATTTGACGGTGGCATTCATCACGCCATCGACAACCTTCAGCGAGGCAATCTCCTCCGTTGGCGTCTGCTGCTCGCTGATCGTAACCTTGCGATCGGTCGCGAAGCTGGCGAGGCGCGTGTCGTCCTCCGGCAGTGCCGACATCTGGGAATCGCCGACATAGCCCGCCTTGCCGTCATAGAGCGTCAGAATTCCCGCCGGCATGCTGACGCCGGTGGTATTCTTGAGCATCACGGCAGCTATGGGATTGCGATAGGCGCTGCCGGACCGATACATGTCCACCATGTCGGCTTCCACATCCGCGTCCATGATCGGCACCGACAAGGTATCGCCATTGGCCAGATCGTAGGTCCCCGGAAGCTCGAAAGTGGCAGAAATGTCGCTTTCGGTCGCCGTGGCCGGGACTCCGGCGGCAACCTGCATCGGCTCCGCCGGCCGCGCCAATTCATCGGCCTCATAGGCCTGAGCGTCGGCCATCTTTCCGCCTATGCTCTTCATCGCTCGTCGCGGGGCGGGCATTGCCGGCGCCTCGGCACCAGAAGCGAGACGCCGCCTGTTTGAGAGATCGCCGCTGTCGGGATCGGGGACATTGTTCGACGCCGTGTTGACCGGCACCTCCTGCCGCTCGCGCCAATAGAGCTGGTGCAGACCCTGCTTCAGCGTGACCGGTTCGGCCGAGGTCAGCGTCAACTTCACGCCTTTCCAGTCTTCACCGCTGGCATTTTCCAGCACCGTCCACGCCTGCAGGCGCGCCTTGTCATTTCCGTCGATGACGACCTTGTAAGCCGTTTTCCAGATGGGAGACGGCACGACATAGGTCAGGCCGACGGCGCTGCCGTCCTTCACACCGTTCACCTTGATATCGATGGTGCGTGTGCGATCGTTCTTGCCGTGGGCGATGGCCGCCGCTGCTTTGGCGATCTTCGCTCTCAGTTCGGCATCCTCAAGCCGGACGGATGCGTCCTCGCCCAGTGCCAGCGTCTCCACTGCGCCATCCCTATCGATAACGGTGAGCAGGTAAGCCGCTGCTTTATCGCCGGACTTTCTCGTCTCGATACCGAGAATATTTCCCTCGACGGTCTTTCCCCCGCTGGTGACGGACACCCTGGCGCCCTGCATTGATGTCAGAAGCGACGGCACGGACGAAAGCGCTTCGGGCGTGAACGGCAGGCCCTTGAAGGTCTCCTGCAACGGCTGCGGCCCCGCCAGCGACATGCCGGCCACCGAGCCCGCCGACCCATTCACCACAAGGCTCTTCAAGATATCATCGACTTGATCGAGCGGTACCTCGATCCGGATCATGCCGTCGCTATTGATATTGGCAGATCTGGAAACCTGGGCCAGACCGCCAGAGGACAAGGTGATGGATCGAATGGCCCCGTTGTCGGCCGCCAGCGCAATCGCTGGAAAGGATGCGCTGAGGAGCAGGATCGCCGTGACTTGCTTGAGCATGAAGAGACCTTCCGATTCGGTTGCAGAGGACGAGACCAAACGGCCGGCTGCAATTTATGATCGTATTTCGGTCCAAAGTGTGATGGCGCGCGGGCGGAATATTGGCACATGAAAAAGGGCCGTCCGGATTTCCGGACGGCCCTTTTTCTATTGGCTTTAAACTCCGCGAAACTTGACGAGATCGCTCATCAAGCCCGCTCGTCCGAGTGTGGCGCTTACCACCACTTCGCCGGCGTGAACTTACCGGCGGCCTGTTCGATGACGTGGGCGGTTTTGAAGAGGGTTTCTTCTTCGAACGGCTTGCCGATGAGCTGCAGGCCGAGCGGCAGGCCCTTCGGGTCGAGGCCAGCGGGGACAGCAATGCCGGGCAGGCCGGCCATGTTGACCGTCACCGTGAAGATATCGTTCAGGTACATCTTCACCGGATCGGACGCGAGGTCCTCGTCGGCGATGCCGAAGGCCGAGGATGGCGTGGCGGGCGTGAGGATCGCGTCGACACCGGCGTTGAAGGCCAGTTCGAAGTCACGCTTGATCAGCGTGCGAACCTTCTGCGCGCGCAGATAATAGGCGTCGTAGTAGCCGGCCGAGAGAACATAGGTTCCGATCATGATGCGGCGCTTCACTTCCTGGCCGAAGCCGGCAGCGCGCGTCTTTTCATACATGTCGACGATATCCTTGCCGTCGACGCGCAGGCCGTAGCGGACGCCGTCGTAGCGGGCAAGATTCGAGGAGGCTTCGGCGGGCGCAACGATGTAATAGGCCGGCAGCGCGTATTTCGTGTGCGGCAGGGAGATGTTGACGATCTCGGCGCCGGCATCCTTCAGCCAGGCGATGCCCTGCTGCCAGAGCGTCTCGATCTCTTCCGGCATGCCATCAACGCGGTATTCGTTCGGAATACCGATCTTCATGCCCTTCAGCGACTGGCCGAGCGAAGCTTCGTAATCCGGCACCGGCAGGTCGACGGAGGTCGTATCCTTGGCATCGACGCTTGCCATCGACTTCAGAAGGATGGCGGCATCGCGCACGTCGCGGGCGATCGGGCCGGCCTGGTCGAGCGACGAGGCGAAGGCGACGATGCCCCAGCGCGAGCAGCGGCCATAGGTCGGCTTGATGCCCACGGTGCCGGTGAAGGCGGCCGGCTGGCGGATGGAGCCGCCGGTGTCGGTAGCGGTCGCTCCTGCGCAGAGATGCGCGGCAACGGCTGCAGCCGAACCGCCGGACGAGCCGCCCGGAACCAGCTGCTGGTTCGAACCCTCGGCACGCCAGGGGTTGATCACCGGGCCGTAGTAGGAGCTCTCGTTGGAGGAGCCCATGGCGAACTCATCCATGTTGAGCTTGCCCAGCATGACGGCGCCGTCATTCCAGAGGTTTTGCGTGACAGTCGATTCATAACGCGGCTTGAAGCCGTCAAGAATGTGGCTGCAGGCCTGGGTGTGGATGCCTTCGGTGCCAAACAGATCCTTGATCCCGAGCGGTATACCTTCGAGCGCGCCGGCGTTGCCGGCGGCGAGACGGGCGTCCGAGGCCTTGGCCATCTCGCGCGCCTTGTCGGGCGTAACAGCGATATAGGCATTGATCTGACCGTTGGTCGCATCGATCGCCGAGATATAGGCCTCGGTCAGTTCAGTGGCGGTAATCTGCTTGGCGCGCAGCTTGTCGCGGGCTTCGGCAATGGTCAGGCTGGTCAGTTCGCTCATTTTGTTTCGCTTCAGATCTGGAATTGGGCAACGGGTCGGAAAGGGCTCGAGGGAACCGTTATTCGACGACTTTGGGCACCAGGAAGAAATTCTGATCGGTATTCGGCGCATTGGCGACGATGTCGGCGGCCTTATTGCCATCCGTCACTTCATCGGCACGCTTCTTCATCGCCATCGGGGTTACCGAGGTCATGGCCTCGACGCCATCGACATTCACTTCGGAAAGCTGCTCGACGAAGCCCAGAATGCCGTTAAGCTCGCCCATCATCCGCTGTGCTTCGTCTTCATTGACGGCGATACGGGCAAGATGGGCGACGCGTTTGACAGTAGCGAGATCGACGGACATGGCATTCTCCGGATAGCAAGATTACCCACCGAAGTGGATTTGCTTCACGCTATAAAGGCCATGCCCGCCATACGCAACGGGTATCGTCAGGCAGAAATGCTCTCGCCCGCCTTCGGCGCCGCAACCGCCGTCTTCGAGCCTTCCATGCCGGCGATGAACTTTTCCGGCGTCTGGTCGATGATTGGGAAAGTGCCGTAGTGGCAGGGAATGGCCGTCTTGAAGTTGAAGAAGCGCTGGCAGGCGAGTGCGGCCACGGCACCGCCCATGGTGAAGCGGTCGCCGATCGGCAGGATGCCGATATCGGGCTGATGCAGTTCGTTGATGAGGGCCATGTCCGAGAAGATGTCGGTATCGCCCATGTGGAACAGCGTCGGCTCGTCGTCGAAATGCAGCATCAGGCCGTTCGGGTTGCCGAGCGCGTGGGAAACGCCGTCTTCGGTGATCTGGGCGGAGGAATGCAGCGCATTGGTAAAGGTGGCCGAGAAGCCGCCGAGGCCGACGGTGCCGCCGGTATTGCCCATTTCCAGCTTCTCGACGCCCTTGGTGCTGAGCCAGGAAGCGAGATCGGCATTCGCGAGCACGACCGCGCCGGTGTCCTTGGCGATCTGAACCGTGTCGCCGACGTGGTCGGCATGGCCGTGCGTCAGCAGGATGTGGGTCACGCCCTGCGCAACGTCCTTGATGTTGAGACCGGCGGCCGCAAAGGAAGAATTGTAAGACAGAAATGGATCGATCAGTATTTTTGCCTTGGCCGTTTCGATACGAAAAGCGGCATGGCCGAGCCAGGTGATCTTCATTGGATTTCTCCTTATGACTTGATTTGAAATGAAAGGCTGGTGTCTGGAGCATTTCCGATGGAAACGCTCCTTCTATTGGCTCTTCCGCATTTCCGCAGGCAAAACCGCTGTGCGCTTTTGCTGGAAATGCTCTAGGAGATATCCCAAACCGCAGCAAAGAAAAGCGGTTAGGACTTCAATTTGTTTTGACGAGAGCGAGACCCTGATGACGACGCTGACCATCGAAGACCTAGCCGTGATGCTCCTGCCCGGCCAGCCGATTGCCGGTCTCGATCTCGGCACGAAGACGATCGGGCTTGCGATGTCCGATCTCGGGCGGCGCTTTGCCACGCCTCGCCCGGTCCTCAAGCGCGTGAAATTCACCCAGGATGCCCAAACATTGCTTGCTTTCGCCGAGAAGGAAAAGGTCGCAGCCTTCGTCATAGGGCTTCCGATGAATATGGATGGCTCTGCCGGACCGCGCGTGCAGGCAACGCGCGCCTTCGTGCGAAGCATGGCGGAAAAGACCGCCCTACCCTTCGTCTTCTGGGACGAGCGGCTCTCGACCGTTGCCGCCGAGCGAGCGCTTCTGGAAATGGACGTCTCACGGGCCAAGCGCGCCGAACGGATCGACTCGGCAGCGGCAAGCTTCATTCTTCAGGGAGCGTTGGATAGGCTGTCGGCACTCGGAAGAGCGACCTTGCCCGACCTCGATGCCTGACGGCGCCTCCACCATTCCATGATGGCAGCGCGGCGGCGGAAGCCGAAAATCGCGAAGACGAGCAGGCTGTCGAAGGCGATCGCACGGGCTACCAGCGGCGGGATGGTTTCCGGCGGAATGCCGAGAATCTTGCCGTAAATGTCGAATACGAGGTCATGCATCTGCCGCGTCAGCATGAAGATGCCGAAGCTCATGTCGTAGTACGACAGGTAATACCATGCCCCGAGAAACGAGACCGGTCCGGCCCAGCAAATCAACAACCACTTCATGCGGTACCCCTTCGACGCTGAAATTGCGTCGTGCCAGCCGAAAGGACGAGCCAGTTCGACAGCGCCATGGCGCTCAAGACCATCGCGGGCAGCGTGATATCTAGTGCGAGCACAGCGAAGAACATCACCGCCGTCACGAGAAACACGAATTTAGTGGGTTTCAACCCCATGGCTGCACGCTTGATGGTTAACTAATCATCTTCCAACAGTGACGAGTTAACCGCTGCGACGCAACGTAAACCATTTGTTAAGGTTAATGGCGGAGCGAGCCTGTGGATATCCGCTGCCCCGTGGTCGATATCAGCCGTAGACGCCGCGCACGATCCGCTTCAAGGCCGTTGCCGCCTTCTCCCAATCCTTTGCATTTTTCAGCGCAAGACCGGCGCATTGGTCGCTGACAGCCGCGGCCAGGACGATATGCTGGATGGCCGCAAAGATCATGGCATTGACAGCCTGGGCATCGACACCCTTGGGGGGCATGAGCGAGCCGCGCATGCGCTCAATCCAGCCGGCGAGCGCCTTGGATCGGGCCTCGGACAGTCGGCGCACCTGCTCGCTGTTTTCCGAGACTTCCCAGGCGACGATGCGGCGCATGAGGGGATCAGCGCGCAAAGCATCGAGAAACAGCATCGAAAGCCGCTCCATCAGGTCCCCATAGGTCAGAAGGAACATGCCGCCGGTGTCGTCGGGAATGCGATCGGTGACCCAGCTGCCGAGATCGGTGCCGATGGCCTCCACAAGGCCATTCAAGCCGCCGTAGTAGCGGTAAATCAGCTGCTTGTCGCAGCCGGCGCCGCGAGCGACCGCATTGATACCGAAATTCTGGAACCCCTCCTCCGCCAGAAGCCGTTTGGCGGCGTCCAGGATTGCCTGCTCAGTCGCGGCGCGATTGCGCACGCGCTTTTCGACGACAGGCATTTCCAAAGGGATTTTAACGGCAGCGTTCGCGGGGGCCATCGACTCGACTCCAATCTGTCACCGAGCGGTGAATAACAAGCCAAGTCGCCCTAAACAACAAAGCCGTCAGGCCTCTGTCCGTCAAAACGCGCGAATCCACAGATTAGAGGAACTGACCAAACCACACTGTCGTTTCGGACGCCAGACATCTCTTCAAAGATGCCGACCGACATCCATTCGCCGGTGCAATATACGAATGATCGCGATTTCACCATCCCGCAAAAGATAGTAGATCACATGGGACCCTACGGCATATTTGAAATAGCCGTCGCGGATGTCGGTCGCGCGGCCAATTTTCACACCGGATGCCAATCCCTCGAAAGCCCCGACGATTTCGGCATGGTAGATCTCGGCCTGTCTTACAGACCAGTTCTCGACCGTATATCGCCAGATACCTTCAAGATCGGCCAACGCAAGCGGGGAAAGACCATACTTGCGGGACCTATTCACCATAGGTCGTGCGCATTCGCTTGAGGAATGCGACGTTATCGAAGGAAGCAACCTCCCCAGATTCCTCACCGGCGATCAACGCACTCTGCAGAGCCTTGGCCTTTGCCTCGTGCTCTTCAAGCAAGCGCAAACCTGCGCGAACAACGTCACTGGCAGAGCCATACCGGCCTGTCTTTATCTGTGCCTCGATGAAGGCGCTGAAATGATCCCCCAGCGAGATGGATGTGTTGCGAGCCATGAAGCCCTCCTTGCCGATACCAATAGATAATAAATATTGGTATCGCATCAATCAAGGATGCCGCGACAGAGCCGCTGGCGCAGTGCTATGTCGCAGGCGGATACAATAGATCGACGATGTAGCTGGCATCGAAGCGCGAATCGAGCATGCCATAGGTGGCGCGCCAGCCGCCAGCAAGACGGGTTTCAATGAAGGCATCGGCGATCTTGCCGGCTCCGAGGCGATAAAGCTCGGCGGCCCCGGCCGCGAGCGCCATCTGTTCCACCAGCAGGCGGGCAGCGCCCTCGTCCTGCTCGCAAAGCGCCATGGCGGCACGCAGGACATCGATGGTCTTCTTGCCGGCCGGGCCGAGATCGCGGGCGAGACCGGCAAAGACGGTCTCGAACAGGTCCCTGCCCCGGTTCAACACGCGCAGGACGTCTAGCGCCATGACGTTGCCGGAGCCTTCCCAGATCGCATTGACGGGGGCTTCGCGATAATGGCGGGCAATCGGGCGCTCTTCGATGTAGCCGCTGCCGCCGATGCACTCCATGGCCTCATAGATCAGCGCGGGCGCGATCTTGCAGCACCAATATTTGGCGACCGGCGTCATGACGCGGGCATAGGCCGCATCTTCCGTGCTGCCGCTGGCCTTGTCGAAGGCCTCGGCCAGGCGGAAGGCGAGTGCAGTCGCGGCGGCGACATCGAGCGCCATATCGGCAAGCACGCGCGTCATGATCGGCTGGTTGACCAGCATCTTGCCGAAGACGCTGCGGCCGCGCGCATGGTGCACGGCTTCGGCGAGCGAGGCGCGCATGATGCCGGCGGATGCCAGAGCGCAGTCGAGTCGCGTCAGCGTCACCATGTCAAGGATGGTGCGGATGCCGCCATCGGGTGCTCCGAGCAGGAAGCCGAACGTATCGGTGAACTCGACCTCGGAGGAGGCATTCGATCGGTTGCCGAGCTTGTCCTTGAGCCGCTGGAAATGCAGGCCGTTGGCCGAACCATCTTCCAAAAGACGCGGCACCAGGAAGCAACCCATGCCGTCCTTGGTTTGCGCAAGCATGATGAAGGCGTCACTCATCGGCGCCGACATGAACCACTTGTGGCCTGAAAGCCTGTAGATCCCATCGCTGACTTTATCGGCAATCGTCCGGTTGGCGCGCACATCCGTGCCGCCCTGCTTCTCCGTCATGCCCATGCCGATAGTGACGGCGCTCTTCTGCATGGCGGGCTTGTTGGACGAATCGTACTTACGCGAGAGAATCTTCGGTGCCCAATCCTTCTGCACCGCCGGCGAGGCCATCATGGCGGCAACCGAGGCACTGGTCATCGTGAGGGGGCAGAGGTGGCCGCATTCGAGCTGCGCCGTCAGATAGAAACGGGCGGCGCGCACTTTGTGCGAATGACCCTTTGCTTCAGGGTCAGCCTGCGCATCCCAGATCGAGGAATGCAGGCCCATCGCCATGGAGCGACGCATCAGCGCGTGCCAGGCGGGGTGAAACTCCACGACATCGAGACGCTCGCCGCGCGGGCCATGGGAGCGCAGTTGCGGCGTGCCTTGGTTTGCCATGCGCGCCAGTTCCTGGGCCTCGTGCGAGGTGACGAAGCGACCATGCTGCTCCAGTTCTTCCCGTATCGAACGCGGCAGGCCGGAGGTGAGATCGACGATCAGCGGATCGGAACGATAGGCATTGATGCCGGTCCAGAGGCTCGGCTGGTTCAGGTCGGCAAAGGGGTCGTCAGTCCGGGTCGCTTGGGTCATGAATCGCTTGTAGAACAAGTGGGTTGCAAAGGGAAACTGGAAGTTACGTCTCCCACCGGCATCGCTCCTGTAGCGGGATTCGGGCGAAATTGCATGGGGAACAAACGGCCTCGGCACATACCCCCGCTTGCCCCATCGGCGCTCCCTCTTTATAGACCGCCTGACGAAATCCGGAGGCAGGTTTATGGTCTTCTTTCCCCACCGCCACCTCATTGGCATCAAGGGCCTCACCGAGCAGGATATCACCTATCTTCTCGACAAGGCCGACGAGGCGGTCAAGATCAGCCGCCAGCGCGAGAAAAAGACATCGACGCTTCGCGGGCTGACGCAGATCAATCTCTTCTTCGAAGCATCGACGCGCACGCAATCCTCCTTCGAGTTGGCCGGAAAACGGCTGGGCGCCGATGTGATGAATATGTCGGTCGGCAACTCGTCGGTCAAAAAGGGCGAGACGCTGATCGATACGGCGATGACGCTGAATGCCATGCGGCCCGACGTGCTTGTCATCCGCCATTCGAGCGCAGGCGCTGCCGCGCTCTTGGCGCAGAAGGTCTCCTGCTCCGTCGTCAATGCCGGCGACGGCCAGCACGAGCATCCAACCCAGGCCCTGCTCGACGCGCTGACGATCCGCCGCGCCAAGGGCAAGCTCTCGCGCATCATCGTCGCCATCTGCGGCGACGTGCTGCATTCGCGCGTCGCCCGCTCCAATATCCTGCTTCTCAACGCCATGGGTGCACGCGTCCGCGTCGTCGCACCCGCCACGCTGCTGCCGGCCGGCATCGCCGACATGGGCGTTGAAGTCTTCCATTCGATGAAAGAAGGGCTGAAGGATGCCGACGTTGTAATGATGCTGCGGCTGCAGCGCGAGCGTATGTCCGGCGCCTTCGTGCCTTCGGTGCGCGAATATTATCACTTCTACGGACTCGACGCAGAAACGCTCAAGGCCGCCAAGGAGGATGCTTTGGTCATGCATCCGGGGCCGATGAACCGCGGGGTGGAAATCGCCTCCGAAGTAGCGGACGGCCCGCAAAGCGTCATTGCCGAACAGGTCGAGATGGGCGTCGCCGTCCGCATGGCCGTGATGGAAACGCTGCTCGTTTCACAGAACCAAGGGCCTCGCAGCGAGGGAGCAGGCGCATGAGCAACTCGATCATCCTTCAGAACGTCCGCATCATCGATCCCTCCCGCGATCTCGACGAGGTCGGCACGATCGTTGTCGAAGACGGTGTCATCGTAGCCTCCAGCAAGGATGCGAAGAGCCACGGCGTTCGCAAGGGCGCGACCGTTCGCGACTGCAATGGGCTTGTCGCCATTCCCGGCCTGGTCGATGCGCGCGTCCATGTCGGCGAGCCTGGCGGCGAACATCGCGAAACGATCGCGTCTGCCAGCCGCGCGGCAGCGGCCGGCGGCGTCACTTCTTTCATCATGATGCCGGACACGGACCCGGTCATCGATGATATTGCCCTTGTCGAATTCGTCAGGAAGACGGCGCGCGATACGGCCGTCGTCAATGTCTATCCGGCAGCGGCTCTCACCAAGGGGCTGGCCGGCGATGAGATGACGGAAATCGGCCTGCTGCGCGAAGCCGGAGCCGTCGTATTCACCGACGCGCATTCCAGCGTCCACGATAGCCAGATTCTGCGCCGAGTGATGACCTATGCACGCGAATTCGGCGCGGTGATTTCCTGCGAGACACGTGACAAATATCTAGGCGCAAACGGCGTGATGCATGAAGGGCTGCTCGCAAGCTGGCTCGGGCTCTCAGGCATTCCGAAGGAAGCTGAACTCATTCCGCTCGAGCGCGATCTTCGCATCGCGGCGCTGACGCGCAGCCATTATCACGCTGCTATGATCTCCGTGCCGGAATCGGCCGAGGCGATCCGCCTCGCCCGCTCGCGTGGCGCCAAGGTCACATGCGGCATCTCCATCAACAATCTGGCGCTCAACGAGAACGACATCGGCGAGTACCGGACCTTCTTCAAGCTCTACCCGCCGCTGCGCTCCGAGGATGACCGCACAGGCATGATCGAGGCGCTGGCCGACGGCACGATCGACATCATCGTCTCCTCGCATGATCCGCAAGATGTGGATACGAAACGCCTGCCGTTCGGCGAGGCAGAGGACGGTGCGGTCGGGCTGGAAACGCTGCTTCCGGCAGCGCTCCGGCTCTATCATAGTGGCCAAGTCAGCCTGATGCGGCTCATCGATGCGCTCTCGACGCGGCCGGCACAGATCTTCGGGCTGCCCGCCGGCACACTGAAGCCCGGCGCCAAAGCGGATATCGCTCTCGTCGATCTCGACGAGCCTTGGCTTGTCGCAAAAGACATGCTTTTGTCGCGCTCGAAGAATACGCCCTTCGAAGACGCGAGAATGAGCGGCCGGGCGGTTGCAACCTATGTCGCCGGCAAGCTGGTTCACAGTCTCTAAGGCAAGCGCCAGGGTTTACGGAGAATAAGACGCGATGGCTGATTTCTGGACTTGGCAGCTTACCCTGCAGACCGCGCTGGCCGCGCTTGTCATCGGCTATCTGCTCGGCTCCATTCCCTTCGGCCTCCTGCTGACCCGCATGGCCGGGCTCGGCGACGTGCGCAACATCGGTTCGGGCAATATCGGCGCGACCAACGTGCTGCGCACCGGCAACAAGGGGCTTGCAGCCGCAACCCTGCTGCTCGATGCCTGCAAGGGTACGGCCGCCGTGCTGATCACCGCGCATTTCTTTGGCGAGGATGCCGGCGTTCTTGCCGGCTTTGCCGCCTTCATCGGTCACATCTTCCCTGTCTGGATCGGCTTCAAGGGCGGCAAGGGTGTCGCTACCTATCTCGGCATCCTGCTCGGGCTTGCATCGTTGATGGCCCTGATCTTTGCCATCGTCTGGCTGGCGATCGCCTTTACCACCCGCTATTCCTCGCTTTCCGCACTGGTTGCAACTCTTGTCATCCCGGTTGTATTGTGGATATTGGGGGCCGATAAGATCGCCGCCGTCATGGCGCTGATGACCGTCATCTCCTGGTACAAGCATAGGGCCAATATTGCCCGGCTGACCGCGGGAACGGAAGGCAAGATCGGAGCAAAGGGATAATGGACACAGGCAGCGCAAGACGGACGGGAGTTGCGCTGACCGAAAAACAAAGGATCGCCTGGCTCAGGCTCATCCGTTCGGACAATGTCGGTCCGTCCACCTTTCGTGACCTCATCAATCACTATGGTTCGGCTGAAGCGGCTCTGGCTGCGCTTCCGGAGCTTTCGCAGCGCGGCGGCTCGACGCGCGCGATCCGCATTGCCGATGAGCGGGATGCCCTGCGGGAGCTGGAGGCAGCGCACCGCTTCGGCGCACGCTTCATCGGCATCGGTGAGCCGGACTATCCCCCTGCCCTTCGCGAGATCGATGGCGCGCCGCCGCTGCTTGCCGTCAAAGGCAACATGTCCGTAGCTACGAGGCCGGCCATCGGCATGGTCGGCTCACGAAATGCCTCGATCAGCGGCGCCAAATTCACCGCCATGATTGCACGCATCTGCGGCGAGGCCGGTTATGCGGTGGTTTCCGGTCTGGCACGCGGCATCGACACGGCCGCCCATCGCGCAAGCCTCGCCACTGGCACGATCGCCGCCATGGCTGGTGGCCTCGACCAACCCTACCCGCCCGAGAATATCAGCCTGCTCAACGACATATGGGACGGCAACGGGCTTGCCGTCAGCGAAATGCCCTTTGGCTGGGAGCCGCGAGCGCGCGACTTTCCGCGCCGTAATCGCCTCATCGCTGGCATCTCGCTCGGTGTCGTGGTGGTCGAGGCGGCAACGCGATCCGGTTCGCTGATAACAGCGCGACTTGCCGGCGAATTCGGCCGGCTCGTCTTTGCCGTTCCCGGCTCGCCGCTCGATCCGCGCTGCGAAGGAACGAACGGCCTGCTGAAAGATGGCGCGATGATCGTCACGACACCGGACGATGTCGTCGAAGCGCTACGGCCGCTCACCGAGCCGGATCTCTTTCGCCCGCGCCCCGCAACGGCACCCCTCGAAAGAAGCAAGCCGCTCTCCACGCCGCCCGATGATGCAGAGCGGGACCATATCGTCGAGGCGCTAGGGCCGACGCCGGTCGAGATCGACGATATCGTCCGTCACACCGGCTTGTCGATATCGGCCGTTCATTCCGTTCTTCTCGAACTCGACATGGCCGGCCGGCTGCATCGGCATCCCGGCGGACTGGTGTCGATCTCCATGCTGGATTGAAAACTGTGATACGCGTACCGATTCTAAGCATAGCATCGCCGCGCCAAGCGCAAAAATCGCATTACAGCGCCGCGCGTCACATATGACGCGCAAAGGTCGCTGTAACACGTTAGAGGTGCCGCATAATTTTATGCTTCAATCGATTCCGATTTAAGGAATTATGCAATAGCCTCTTGACCGCGACGATTTCCCTGTCCATGTCGGAAGGCCGGGAAGACGGAAAAACCCGGTATCTCCCGCGTCTTATACCGGCGCGACCTCTTATTCAGAGACTTGATGATGAACGTTGTAGTGGTGGAATCGCCTGCCAAGGCCAAGACAATCAATAAATATCTGGGACCCGGATATAAGGTTCTTGCATCCTTCGGCCATGTGCGTGACCTGCCCGCCAAAGACGGTTCGGTACTGCCTGACCAGGATTTCGAAATGCTGTGGGAAGTCGATGGTGCCTCGCAAAAGCGCATCAAGGACATTGCCGACGCGATGAAATCCTCCGACGGCCTTTTTCTCGCGACCGACCCCGATCGTGAGGGTGAAGCCATTTCGTGGCATGTGCTCGATCTGTTGAACAAGAAGCGCGTTATCAACGGCAAGCCGGTGAAGCGCGTGGTGTTCAACGCCATCACCAAGAAGGCCGTGCTCGACGCCATGGCCGACCCGCGCGACATCGACGTGCCGCTGGTGGACGCCTATCTCGCCCGCCGCGCGCTTGACTACCTCGTCGGCTTCAACCTGTCGCCGGTTCTGTGGCGCAAGCTGCCGGGCGCCCGGTCGGCCGGCCGCGTGCAATCCGTGGCGCTTCGCCTCGTCTGCGACCGAGAATCCGAGATCGAACGCTTCATCTCGGAAGAATACTGGAACCTTTCTGCGATCCTGAAAACGCCACGCGGCGATGAATTCGAAGCCCGCCTGGTCTCTGCCGACGGCAAGCGCCTGCAGCCGCGCGCGATCGGCAACGGCGAAGAGGCCGGCAAGCTGAAGGCGCTGCTCGAAGGTGCCTCCTATGTCGTTGGCACGGTCGAGGCAAAGCCGGTCAAGCGCAATCCGAGCCCACCCTTCACCACTTCGACGCTGCAGCAGGCTGCCTCCTCGAAGCTCGGCTTCTCGGCTTCGCGCACCATGCAGGTGGCGCAGAAGCTCTATGAAGGCGTCGATATCGGCGGCGAAACCGTTGGTCTCATCACTTATATGCGTACCGACGGCGTTCAGATGGCCCCGGAAGCGATCGATGCGGCACGTCACGCCATAGCCAACCAGTTCGGCGACCGTTACCTGCCGGAAAAGGCACGTTTCTATTCCACCAAGGCTAAGAATGCCCAGGAAGCGCACGAAGCGATCCGTCCGACCGATTTCGATCGCGTGCCGGATCGCATCCGCAAGTTCCTCGATGACGATCAGCTGAAACTTTACGATCTGATCTGGAAGCGCGGCATCGCCAGCCAGATGGCATCGGCCGAAATCGAGCGTACGACGGTCGAGATCCTCGCTGACAATGCCGGCAAGAAGGCCGGCCTGCGCGCCGTCGGCTCTGTCATCCGTTTCGACGGCTTCATCGCCGCCTATACCGACCAGAAGGAAGACGGCGAGCAGAGCGACGACAGCGAAGAAGGCGGCCGCCTGCCAGAGATCAACGCACGCGAAAATCTCGCCAAACAGAAGATCAATTCGACCCAGCATTTCACCGAACCGCCGCCGCGCTACTCGGAAGCATCGCTGATCAAAAAGATGGAAGAGCTCGGCATCGGCCGCCCCTCCACCTATGCCGCGACGCTCGCAACGCTGCGCGACCGCGATTATGTGACCATCGACAAGCGCAAGCTTGTGCCGCAGGCCAAGGGACGGCTGGTTACAGCCTTTCTCGAAAGCTTTTTCACCAGATATGTCGAATACGACTTCACGGCCGATCTGGAGGAGAAGCTTGACCGCATCTCCGCTGGCGAGCTGAACTGGAAGGACGTGCTTCGCGATTTCTGGCGCGATTTCTTCGCCCAGATCGAAGACACGAAGGAACTGCGCGTCACCAATGTTCTAGATGCCCTGAACGACGCATTGGCGCCGCTCGTCTTCCCGAAGCGCGAAGACGGCAGCGATCCGCGCATCTGCCAAGTATGCGGCACGGGTAACCTCTCGCTGAAGCTCGGCAAATACGGCGCCTTCGTCGGCTGCTCGAACTATCCGGAATGCAATTATACCCGCCAGCTTTCGTCGGAAGGCGGCGCGGAGGCTGAATCCAACGGATTGAACGAACCGAAAGCGCTCGGCACCGATCCGGTGACCGGTGAAGAGCTGACGCTGCGTTCGGGCCGCTTCGGTCCCTATATCCAGCGCGGCGACGGCAAGGATGCCAAGCGTGCATCGCTGCCGCGCGGCTGGAAGCCGGAGGATATCGATTATGAAAAGGCGATGGCGCTGATCTCGCTGCCACGCGACATCGGCAAGCACCCCGAAACCGGCAAGATGATTTCTTCCGGCATCGGCCGCTATGGACCATTCCTGTTGCACGACGGCAGCTACGCCAACCTCGAAAGCGTCGAGGATGTCTTCACCGTTGGTCTGAACCGCGCCGTCACCGTTCTTGCCGAAAAGCAGAGCAAGGCAGCCGGTGGAGCGCGCGGCGGAACACCCGCAGCGTTGAAGGATCTCGGCGCGCATCCGGATGGCGGCGGCTCGATCACCGTTCGCGACGGCAAGTACGGCCCCTACGTCAATTGGGGCAAGGTCAATGCGACTTTGCCGAAGGGGACGGATCCGCAGGCGATCACCGTCGAGGAAGCCCTAGCTCTGATCGCAGCGAAGGCCGGCAAGAGCGGCAGCACCACCAAGAAGGCACCCGCCAAGGCAAAGGCCGCGGCAGCCGGCGCAAAAGCCACGAAAACGACTGCCAAGCCGAAGGCTGCTGCAAAGAAGCCTGCGGCCAAGACGGCGGCGAAAAAGAAGAGTGCAGAGTGAGCAGAGAACCGCGCGGCAGGAACCCATCGTCGGAACGGCGTTCCGGTAAGCCCGGCCGCGCCAGCAAGGCAGGCGGCGAGGTTGAGCCGATGATGGCAATTATCCACGGCGAGCTGCCGCCGCGCGAGGTCATCCTGCGCTTCATCGCCGATCATCCGCAACAGGCTTCCAAGCGCGAACTCGCCAAGGCCTTTGGCCTAAAAGGCGAGAGCCGCGTCGCGCTAAAGGAACTGCTGCGCGAGCTTGAAGAAGAAGGCATGGTGCAGAAGAGCCGTAAGTCTCTCATCCGCCCTGGCGCGCTGCCGCCGATTGCCGTTCTCGATATTACGACGCGCGACAAGGACGGCATGCTGATCGGCCGCCCCGCCGAATGGGCCGACGAAAACGGCGTCGCGCCCGCAGTCATGATCAAGCAGTCCTCCTCGCCCGCCGGTCGCAACGGCAAGGGCAAGGCGCCGGTCGCCGGCATGGGCGACCGCATTCTTGCGAAGATCTTCTCGGCCGTCGATCGCGGCGGCCCAGCCTATACGGCTCGCATCATCAAGGTCATCGACAAGCGGCAGGGCGCCTCCATGGGCGTCTTCCGCGAAACGCCGGGCGGCGGTGGCCGGCTGATGCCCATCGAACGGCGCGGCGAGGAAATGGTCATTGACCCCGATTATACCGGCGGCGCCAAGGATGGCGATCTGGTCGAGGTCGAAGTGGCGCGTCTCGGCCGCTTCGGTCTGCCGCGCGCCAAGGTTCTGTCTGTTGTCGGTTCTGTTGCCTCGGAAAAAGCGATCTCGATGATCGCCATTCATGCACATGGTATTCCGCATGTCTTCCCCGTCGCAGTCATTGCGGAAGCCGATGCGGCCAAGCCCGCCACCATGTCCCATCGCGAGGATTGGCGCAGCCTGCCGCTGATCACCATCGACCCGGCCGATGCCAAGGACCATGACGACGCCGTCTATGCCGAGATGGACCCCTCGCCCGACAATCCGGACGGCGTGATCGTCACCGTCGCCATCGCCGACGTCTCCTGGTACGTGCGTCCGAACTCGCCGCTCGACCGCGAGGCGCTGAAGCGCGGCAATTCGGTCTATTTCCCCGACCGCGTCGTGCCGATGCTGCCCGAGCGCATCTCCAACGATCTCTGCTCGCTCAAGGAAGGCGTCGACCGCCCTGCCCTCGCGGTTCGAATGGTCTTCTCCAAGGAAGGCCGCAAGGCTGGGCATACCTTCCATCGTGTTATGATGAAGAGCGCTGCCAAGCTTTCCTACCAGCAGGCGCAGGCTGCGATCGACGGCAAGCCCGACGACAAGACCGGACCGATGCTGGAGCCGATTCTCAAGCCGCTCTGGCACGCCTATGAGATTTTGAAAAAGGGCCGCGACCGGCGCCAGCCGCTCGAACTCGATATGCCCGAGCGCAAGATCCTGCTGAAGCCGGATGGCACCGTCGATCGTGTCTTCGTGCCGCCGCGCCTCGATGCGCACAAGCTCATCGAAGAAATGATGATCCAGGCGAACGTTGCTGCGGCCGAGACGTTGGAAAAGCGCAAGCAGGTGCTGATCTACCGTATTCACGATGGACCGACGCTCGCCAAGCAGGAAATCCTGCGCGAATTTCTGGCCACCCTCGGCATTTCGCTTGCCAAGGGCGGCAATGTGCGCGCCAATAGCTTCAACGGCATTCTGGCGAAAGCCGAGGGTACGGCGCATCAGACCATGGTCAACGAGATGGTGCTGCGCTCACAGAGCCAGGCGATCTATAGCCCCGACAATATCGGGCATTTCGGCCTGAATCTGATGAAATACGCCCACTTCACCTCGCCCATCCGTCGCTATGCGGATCTGATCGTGCATCGCGCGCTGGTCGGCTCGCTTGGCCTCGGCGAAGGTGCGATCACGCCGGAGGAAGAAGCTTCGCTCGACGATATTGCAGCCGAAATCTCGACCTTCGAGCGCCGCGCTATGGCCGCGGAGCGCGAGACGGTGGACCGGCTCATTGCCCACCACCTCGCCGGTCGTGTCGGCGCGGAGTTCGAGGCGCGCGTCGGCGGCGTCACCAAGTCGGGGCTTTTTGTCACCCTGCCGGACTATGGCGCCGACGGTTTCATCCCTATATCTACGCTCGGCACCGATTACTTCATCTACGACGAGGCCCATCAGGCGCTGACAGGGGAAAGAACGGGGCTAGGATTTCGTCTCGGCGACGATGTAACGGTGAGGCTGGCGGAAGCCGTGCCACTTGCCGGAGCGCTGCGCTTCGAAATGCTGAGCGATGGCAAGCCGATGCCGACGGCGGTGCGTTCCTTTCATAAGGCCACCCGCCGCAACAAGAGCCAGGCGCGCAAGGCACCGGGCACGAGACCGCCGCGCGGCCGCAGATAAAGAACGGCTGCCGGCACGGAGGAAGCGCATTCATGACGGGCAGCCCATCCGACTCCCCCATCCGCTTCGGTGGCTCAGACGAAAGCGAACGTCCACTCGGACGCTCGATTCTACGCGGCATGCTGAACCGCTGCCCGCGCTGCGGCACCGGCAAGCTCTTTCGCGCCTTTCTGAAGCCAGTCGACCGATGCGCGGTCTGTGATGAAAATATCTCTCATCAGCGAGCCGACGACCTGCCGCCCTATCTGGTGATCCTGGTTCTCGGCCACCTGATCGTCGGCGGCTACATGCTGACGGATATGACCTTCAAGCTGCCACTCTGGGCGCATCTTGCCATTTGGGCACCCATCACCATTATCGCGGCACTTGCCATCATCCAGCCGATCAAGGGCGGCGTCATCGGCCTGCAATGGGCGCTGCGCATGCATGGCTTCGGTGGCCATGACGACACCCCAGAGGAATGGGATCAAGGAAACGGCCGGTCGTGACCATGCTATCCGGTTCATGCCGCCGGTCTCTATCGTTGGCAGAGATTGCTTCCGCGCATTGCGCTGCTATATCGGAAACCGCAGAGGTTTTGTCGCTTAATCGTGCTTCAGACGAACTGCTTTGCCGGCAACCGCTTGACATGAGCAGCATTTCTTGTCTGAACATGCCGCGCGTCATAGGGACTACTCCGGAGGGTGTGATCGATCACATGAAAGCCGACCCGTCACCTGAATTTGGCCGAGCCGTGGCTTCCTGTGCTCCACATTGCGATCGATTCGCGCGCCTCATGCCCCAGGGATTTTTTTATGCTTGAACCGACGAACGACAAGGCCGGCCACGTCGAAGAAATTCACTGGCCTTCGCTCGTCGCAGCCATTACCTCCGTATCCGCCGTTGGCATCGCCATCGGGCTGGGACTGCCGCTTCTGAGTATCATTCTCGAAAAGCGCGGTGTTCCCTCGAGCCTCATCGGCCTCAACACGGCCATGATGGGCGTCGCCTCGATGCTGGCAGCGGTCGTTACGACCAAGCTCGCGCATCGCTTTGGCGTCGTGCAGACAATGATCTGGGCGGTTTTCCTATCGGCTCTGAGTTCACTCGGTTTCTACTATGCGGAAAATCTGCTTCTATGGTTTCCGCTGCGCATCGTCTTCCATGGGGCGACGACAACGCTCTTCATCCTGTCGGAATTCTGGATCAACGCCGCCTCGCCGCCTTCCAAACGCGGATTCGTGCTCGGTCTCTATTCCACCGTCTTCTCTCTGGGATTTGCGGCCGGCCCCCTCGTCTTTTCCGTCGTCGGCAGCGAAGGCCTGATGCCCTTCCTCATCGGCGCCTGCATCATCCTGGCCGCCTCCATCCCGATCTTCATTGCGCGAAACGAGAGCCCGATGGTTGACGAGAAGCCGGAACTGCATTTCGTGCGCTACATCTTCCTCGTGCCGACGGCCACGGCTGCGGTCTTCGTGTTTGGTGCGGTTACCGTCGGCGGCGGATCGCTCTTCACCAGCTATGCAACCCGCCTCGGTTTCAACGAATCACAGGCGGCACTGCTGCTGACCGTCATGGGTGTGGGCAACTTCGTGTTCCAGATCCCGCTCGGGCTGCTTGCCGACCGCATGCGGGACAAGCGGCCGCTGCTGTCGATCATGGCCACGATCGGGTTTGTCGGAGCGCTCCTGCTACCGTCGCTGTCATCGAACTGGATCATTCTTGCCATCATCCTGCTCTTCTGGGGTGGCTGCGTTTCCGGCATGTATACGGTCGGCCTCAGCCACCTCGGCACGCGATTGACCGGCGTCGATCTCGTCGCCGCCAATGCGGCCTTCGTTTTCTGTTACGCCGTAGGCATGGTCCTCGGGCCGCCGACGGTCGGCACGGCCATGGATGTCGCCAATCCCAGCGGCTTTGCCTGGGCCGTGGCGTTTTTCTTCGGTCTTTATGTCCTGCTTTCGGGGATACGACTGCTTTTCATGGGCAACAGAGGTTGACTTTTCGGGCGCGATTTGTATTTTCGCGCCAGAATTCGCCGTGGACCTCCGCACTGGCCGTCCACGGCGTTCATTTTTATTAAAGGCAGGACGACCATGGCCAAGGCTACCACCATCAAGATCAAGCTGCTGTCGACGGCCGACACCGGTTTCTTCTACGTCACGACGAAGAACAGCCGTACGATGACGGACAAAATGACGAAGACGAAGTACGACCCGGTTGCTAAGAAGCATGTCGAGTTCAAGGAAACGAAGATCAAGTAAGTTTCCTAAACTTCAGGTTACAAAAAGGCGCGACCTTCGGGTTGGCGCCTTTTTTTGTTTTATAAACCTCATCTCGATCGCCGTCCGATTTTGCAATAGCGGTTGGAAACGCCTCAGTCGAACAATGCCTTGCCGGCACGGCAAAGAAAAACGCCGCCCTTCAGAAAGAAGAGCGGCGCTTTGAATGGGGGTCGGCTAGCCTGCAAAACGGCACGAGGAACCGTTATCTTCTGCCTGCCAGCCGACCGACCCCACGACCCAGGAGATGCGGCGGACCTGAGCATCATGGGGTATCTCGGATACCCTAATCGGTTGTCTGTATACGGGACTAAATTCGCGCGAAATCAAAAGAAAATCAACAAATTCTTAATGATAAAAATGCCTGTCTGCCCGCATGGTTAAAATTCATGACTTTGACGGAAAAGAATGCCCGATAGCATTAACGAAAAATGGTCAAGAAATTATCAAGAATAAAGAGAGATTTCCTCTCTCGCTAGAAAATATACAATACAGATACTAAAGTAAAATTGAATATTCAATTTAGTTTCAATCAAGCTCCTGCCCTTCCAGCTCCCACCTGACCACCAAGCCACGAACAAGATAAAAACATATAGTAATATAATACGAATATTTCGCCTTGGGGCAGAAAGTGAGAATTTATTCCGAAAATTAAAGTATAAGTATTCTTATTTCTTTGAACCAGAACTCAAGTGGCTGTGGAGGTGAGATAAAGAACGGGAAGAACTGAATCGCGGTTCAAAAACCTGGAAGCTACCTCAGTATCGATGGGTAATTGCCATTTTCGGCCGTTTACCCCTATGCGGCTGAAGCTACGACCCTGTTGCGGCCTGCCCTTTTGGCTTCGTAAAGCGCAAGATCGGCCTGTTTCATCAACTGCTCCGGCGTATCGATCGTCTCCAAACGGCACGAAATTCCGAAGGATGCGGTAATGTTAAGCGCCACACCAGTGTCGCGTAGTCTCACAGGCATATTTTCTACCGCAGCGCGTAGACGTTCTGCGACGGCTGCGGCGATATCGGCGGGCGTATCCGGCATGACGACTACGAATTCCTCACCTCCGTAACGACAGGCAAGATCGGCGCCGCGCACCGTTGAGCGGATCCGTGCGGCAAACTCCTTGAGAACTTCGTCGCCGGCATCGTGACCATGGGTGTCGTTTACGGTCTTGAAGCGGTCTATGTCGGTGATCAGAATCGAGAGCGGCCTGCCCCGTGCCAGGGATCGATCAAAAAGCACCTTTAAGTGATTGTCGAGGTAGCGCCTGTTGTGCAGGCCGGTGAGCGCGTCGGTGACGGCAAGCTCGATCGTCTGCTGTACGCTGGCACGCAAACGGTCGTTATAGCGTTTGCGGCGGATCTGCGTGAGGCAGCGGGCCACGAGCTCGTTCGGATCGATCGGTCGGACGATATAATCATTGACGCCGAGATCCAGCGCGCGAACGATCATGTCATCGGCCCCCTGCTCCGTCACCAGCAGCACTGGCAGGAAGCGCGTACGCTCCAGCGAGCGCAGCTGCGAGCAAAGCCTCAGCGGATCATAATCGTCGAAATTAGAATTGACGATGACAAGCTCGAACGGCCGTTCGGCCGCTTCGAACAAAGCCGCCTGCGGATCGGACATCGCAATGACCTGGGCAATCGGCTTCAGCGTTCGGATAATCCGCTCCTGCGAATTGGCGCGGCCGTCGACCAGCAGCACCTGGCCGGCTTCCTCGGAACGACCTTCTCCGGAGCGCATCAGATCGCCGATGCCGAAGTTGCGCGCGGTCTCGTTGCGCATATGCAGCTCGTCACTCAATGTCTTCAGGCGAAGCAGGCTTTTGACGCGGGAAATCAGCTGGAGGTCATTGACCGGCTTCGTCAGGAAATCGTCGGCACCGGCCTTCAGACCACGCACGCGGTCGGCAGGCTGATCGAGCGCCGTCACCATGACGACCGGGATATGCGCAGTTCGGGGATCGGATTTCAGGCGCTCGCACACTTCGAAGCCGTCCATGCCGGGCATCATAATATCGAGAAGGATCAGATCGACTTGCGTGCTCGCGCAAATGGCGAGCGCCTTCAAGCCGTCCTCAGCCGTCAGCACTTCGAAATATTCGGCAAGCAGCCGCGCTTCCAGAAGCTTTACGTTGGCCGGAATATCGTCGACTACCAGGATGCGTGCGGTCATCAGCTGCTCCCCATCATCAGGCGTCGCCCAGATAGGTTTTAATGGTCTCAATGAATTTCGGCACTGAAATCGGCTTCGAGACATAGGCCTCGCAGCCACCCTGGCGAATGCGCTCCTCATCGCCTTTCATGGCGAAGGCCGTGACTGCGATCACGGGGATCATGTGCAGGTCGTCGTCTTCCTTCAGCCACTTGGTGACCTCCAGACCGGAGACCTCCGGCAGCTGAATATCCATGAGAATCAGATCTGGACGGTGCTTGCGCGCGAGATCGAGCGCTTCCATGCCATTGCGGGTCTGGATCGTTGTATAGCCGGAGGCTTCGATCAGATCGCGAAAGAGCTTCATATTCAGCTCATTGTCTTCTACAATCATTACCTGCTTAGCCATGGAACGCTGCCCCTGCATCCGGTATTGCATCCATTCTCTCGAAATATAGGGTCGCGAGGAACCGATTCCAGAAATAGTTGAATCGCAAATTACCGGCATTTGGTTGAAAAATAGGTAACTCACCCCTCAAAATGCAAAGTAACTTCAAGAACCCGAAGAAGAGCGCGGCCAACCCGCAAGAGACTGCTATTGCCGTACTCGGCTGGCTCGCCAATGAACCCGATATGTTTGGCCGCTTCCTGGCGCTCACCGGCGTGGAGCCGGCGCAGGTGCGCAACGCCATCAACGAGCCCGCCTTCCTTGCTGGCATGCTCGATTTCCTCATGAACCATGAACCGACATTATTGGCCTTCTGCGAGGCCAGCGGCATTCCACCGGAGGCCGTCGCCGCCGCGTCGGCGCATTTTTCGCCGCCCGGCCTTGCCTCTGGAGAATACTGATCATGGATGCCCCGATCGAATTCGACGTATCGCATATCCAACTTCAGGAACGGCCATTGATCGTCTGCGATGTCGATGACGTTGTTCTGCATTTCTTTGCGCCCTTCCTGGCCTTCATCGACGCCGAAGGCCATGAATTCCTCCCGCGCTCCTTCCGGCTGACGGGCAACATCGTTTCCAAGGCCAATGGCTCCGCGCTGGAAGAAAAGGATGTCCGCCGGCTGATCGAGGCGTTCTTCGAGGCGCAGGAGCAATGGCAGACGCCTTTCGATCGCGTGGTGGACACGCTCGCCACGTTTTCGAAAGATGCCGATATCGTTTTCCTGACAGCCATGCCGCCGCAGTTCTGGGAGCAGAGGCGGCGGCTCCTCGACAGGCTTGAGCTTGACTATCCGTTGCTCGCGTCGCTGCAGCCGAAGGGGCCGATCGTACGCTCGCTGCATCGACAGCGCGAGATGCCCGTCGCCTTCGTCGACGACATGGCCCACAACCTGCATTCGGTCAGCGAATATGTCCCGGGATGCCTCCTCATCAATCTGAAACCGGCCTCCATCGTTCATCGCATGGCGCCCGCCGTCGCCGCTGGTATTCCGGAAGCCAATGAATGGGACCAGGCAGCACCGCTGATCCAGGCTCATATCGCACGCTGACGTCATCCTACCTACCCTCAAAGAGCGAGACGCATCAGAGGCCTGCCGTCCTTCCGCTTCGCAACTTCAGAAAATCCGGCGGCCTCGAATATGCGCTGCGAACCGACATAGAGACCGACCGATTTCGACTGCTTCGTACGCTCGATCGGGCAGCCCTCCAGCAGCCGCGCGCCGGAAGCACGGGCGAAATTCACAGCCTCCGACAGCATGCGATGGCTATACCCCTTGCCGCGATCCTTCGAATTTATGAAGAAGCAACTTACCGCCCAAACAGTGCTGTCTTCCGCATCGGCTGGATCGAGCGGACGAGACACTGTTTTCGGCGAGTTCCATTGCGGCAGCTCTGCACGCGGACCAACCTGCACCCAAGCGATCGGTTGCCCATCAATGTAGCCTAGGAGACCGGGCGGCGGCCCAGCCGAGATTCGCTCCTGGATCAACTGCTTCTTTGCTGCCGCATCCATCGTCTTGCGCTGCGATGTCGCGACACGGAAATGAGTGCACCAACAGCCATAGCAGGCACCGCTTGGTCCAAACAGTGTCTCGAAATCGCCCCAGCGATCCGGCGTCAATGCCTGCACGACTAAGTTCTGCACTCGCGCCTCCCCGGCAGTTTTCCAGCTTGAGACTCGCGAGCTTAGATCATAAAGTGGCGATGTTCAATTTTTGTTCTCACTCGATGACCCATGCGCCCGACAAGATTTCCGGCTTCTGTCGCGATTGTTTGAGCGAGCAATCGGCCACGCGCACGCGCTGCCGGAGCTGCGGAAGCCCTCGCCTCGTTTACCACCGGGAACTCTACGCACTGACGCTGGCGCATATCGATTGCGATGCTTTTTATGCCTCCATCGAGAAACGTGACAATCCGGAGTTGGCCGACAAGCCCGTTATCATCGGTGGCGGCAAGCGCGGCGTCGTCTCCACCGCCTGCTATATCGCCCGCATCCATGGGGTTCGCTCCGCCATGCCGATGTTCAAGGCGTTGGAAGCGTGCCCGCAGGCCGTCGTCATCCGGCCGAACATGGAGAAATACGTGCGCGTCGGCCGCGAGGTCCGTGCGATGATGCAGGACCTGACACCGCTGGTGCAGCCGCTTTCGATCGACGAGGCCTTTCTCGAGCTAGAGGGCACGCAGCGGCTTCATCACGATCCGCCGGCGCGCATCCTCGCCAAGTTCGTCAAGCGCGTGGAGCAGGAAGTCGGCATCACCATCTCCGTCGGCCTTTCCTACTGCAAATTCCTCGCCAAGGTTGCCTCCGACCTGCAGAAGCCGCGAGGCTTCTTCGTCATTGGCAAGGAAGAGGCGCTCTCCTTCCTGGAGCCACGATCGGTCACCACCATCTGGGGAGTAGGCAAGGCCTTTGCCGCTACGCTCGAAAGCGACGGCATTCGCACCATCGGCCAGTTGCAGGCCATGGAGGAAGGTGACCTCATGCGCCGTTATGGCGTCATCGGCCAACGGCTTTTCCGTCTCGCGCGCGGGATCGACGACCGAACCGTGCATCCCAATGAAGCGGCAAAGAGCGTGTCTTCCGAAACCACCTTCTTCGAAGACATCTGGCGCCATGAAGATCTCGTGCCGATCCTGCGCGATCTCTCCGAGAAGGTTTCCCGGCGTCTGAAGCGCAGCGGCATTGCCGGCCAGACCGTCGTGCTGAAGCTGAAGACCGCAGACTTCAAGATCCGCACGCGCAATCGTCGGCTGGAGAACCCAACCCAACTCGCGGATCGGATTTTCCGCACCGGACTGCGGCTGCTCGAACCTGAAACCGACGGCACGAAATTCCGTCTCATCGGCATCGGGGTTACCGATCTTGGCGATGCCGGGCGCGCAGATCCGCCCGATCTTATCGACGTTCAGGCCATGCGACGGGCCGCTGCGGAAGCAGCCATGGACAAACTCCGAGAAAAATTCGGCAACAAGACAGTCGAAACCGGCTACACGTTCGGCGACAAAAGCCAAAAATAACAATTATTTAGCACAAGTCACCGGATGGTGATTTTTGGCTGCGTCGCAAATAATTGAACGACGTGCGCGATTCTTTAGCGCGAGAAAGCTCGGATTCAAACTTTTTTGGTAAATTTCCATTAGGACTTGGATTCTGTAACTTTCCGGCGGCGTGAACTCGTCGCCTCCAGTGTTTTGCGTACGGGTTCCTATGCGTCTATCGGCTGTATCGACCATTCTTCTCGCCTGCCTGACGATTTCAGGCTGCGCCGCCCGAGGTGAGCGCGAAGCCGCGCAAGCCGCCCCGCCTTCGAAAGAATTGACCGGTTCCATCACAAAGACCAGTAGGGTCGTGCCTTCGGTCGAAATCGGCGAAACCGTTTCGCGCGTCGAGCGGCAGCAGGCGCTCGCAGTCGCGATGCCAACGAATCTCCGGCCTGAGGGCCTTATGCCCTCCGACCAGAGCGGCGACGATGACGCGCCAGTCCCGCTGCAACGACCGCTCGCCATGCTCTCGCCATCGAATCCGGTGCCCCGCGCCCTGCGGCAGCAGCCGATGCAGATCTACAGCCATCGCTTCCGCGATGCCAAGCCGATCAACTTCGGTGCGTCCACCTCGCCCCGGAAGCTCGCTGTCCATGGCGTCGACGTCTCTCGCTGGCAGGGCGAGATCGACTGGGATACGCTGCGCACACAGGGTGCGAACTTCGTTTACATCAAGGCAACGGACGGCGGCGATCACATCGATCCCATGTTCAAGAAGAACTGGCGGGCTGCCCAGCAGGCCGGCCTGAAACATGGCGCCTATCATTTCTTCTACTGGTGCCGGACTGCCGGAGAGCAGGCCGACTGGTTCATTCGCAACGTGCCGAAGGAAGCCGGAGCCCTACCGCCGGTCATCGACGTGGAATGGAACGGCGAGTCAAGTTGCAAGCGGCGGCCCTCGCGCGAGCAGGTTCTCGCCAAGATGCAGGTCTTCATGGACAAGCTGGAAAAGCATTACGGCCAGCGTCCGATCGTCTACACGGCTCCGGACTTCTATCGCGACAATCTGAGTGGCGAGCTGCTCAACTATCCCTTCTGGCTGCGCGCCGTGGCTCAACATCCGTCCAAGGTCTATCCAGGCCGTAAATGGCTGTTCTGGCAATATTCCGGCTCCGGTGTATCCCACGGCGTCGAAGGCAAGATCGACCTCAACGCTTTCCACGGCAGCGAGCAGGACTGGCACAACTGGGTGGCCTCCAGCGTCCACTGATTCCCCGTTAGCTCAAGTTTTCAATCGTCGCCGAAGCAGAGTTTGAACGCTCCGCTTCGGCGATGCCGCATTGGGCGTTCGGCGAACTCACGCTTTCATGGACGCAGAAAGGCATGAGTCTTCGGCAAGTCTTCCTTAAACTTCCAAGTCTAACCTCAGGTACAACGAGTATTGCGTTTTGGTTGTGTCTATGAAGCCATTTTTGTTGCTGGGGCTCGCGCTGGTGTCAGCCACCGCCCTTTCCCATCCCGTCTTTGCTGCGCCGGATTCCCGCACCCTGCAGATCGTGGTGTCGAAGGACAGGCAGTCGCTCGCGGTCTATGACGGCGATAAGGTAATCGCGACTTCGAAGGTTTCCACCGGCAAGCGCGGCCACACGACCCCCAGCGGCATCTTTTCCATTCTGGAGAAGAAGGTGTATCACGAATCCAATCTCTATTCGGCCTCGCCCATGCCTTTCATGCAGAGGCTGACCTGGTCGGGGATCGCGCTGCACGAATCCAATTCCGTCCCGAATTATCCGGCATCGCATGGCTGCGTGCGGATGCCGAAGGCCTTTGCGAAGACGCTTTATCAAATGACCGAGCGCGGCGTGCATGTCGTCATCGCCGATCAGCCGCTGGTGCCGCAGCCGTTTGAAAACGCGATGCTGTTCCAGCCGCTGCCAGCTCCACCGCCGGTGCTGTTTTCCGGCATCGAACTCCGTCCGATGACTGCAAGCTTCCTGCCGCAGGCACAACAGCTGCAGGTGGCGACGAACGACGTGACGTCGATCCAGATACCGAAGGCGCGGGAGACTCTGGCGCCACCGGCCGATCCCGCTCCGCTCAGCATCCTCATCACCCGGCGGGGCTTGCGCGAAAACGTGCGCGACCTTCAGGGCATCCTGAACGGGATGGGCTTCATCACGGGAACGCCCGACGGCATGCTGGGGCCTGCGACAGTACAGGCGATCGAGGACTTCAAGAAGGCGCATGACATCAAGACGACGGGCGGCCTCGTCAGCCCCGCGCTGATGAAGGCAATCTATGCCGCGGCCGGCAAGGGCGAACCGCCGAACGGCGCGATCATGGTCCGGCAGAACTTCAAACCGCTGTTCGAAGGACCGGCCATCATTGCAGAGCCGCAGGAGGCGCTCGGCGTACATTTCTTCACCGCCAATGCGATCGACCGGATCAGCGGCAAGGCCGACTGGTTCGGCATGACGCTCGAGGAAGATCTGAGCAAGCAGACGAAGAAGCGCTACGGCATCACCAGCGAGGAACAATCGCAATCGTTCGACGCAGCCGGACAGGCGCTCAATCGCATCACCATCCCTGACGATATCCGTCACCGCATCGAGGATCTGCTGACCGCGGGATCGTCGCTGACGATTTCCGATACCGGCGTCGGACCGGAAACCGGCAACGAGACCGATTTCATCACCCTTACCAACAACGGCGCGCTGGGTAAAAAGGGCTAGAGCCTTTTTGTTTTTACGCAATTCCGGACGGAAAACCGCTATACACTTTTCCCGGAATTGCTTCAGACCAGCTCCACGTCGATCACGCCCGGCGCCGTGCGCAATGCGGCGGCGATTTCAGGCGTAATGCGATATTTCTCCGGTAGCGCCACCTCGACCTCTCGCAACCCCTCTTCCTTGATGACAATGAAGGAAACGAGGCCGTCGCCTTTCGTGTTCAGATGCGCGGCAACGGCTTTCAGCGGGCCGGAATCGCGGACATAGACGCGCAGCGCCTTCTGCATCTGCAACGACTTCTCTTCCAGCGACTGTGCTGTCTGCAGGCGCAGGCTGATACCCTCGGGGCGCTCGTCCGCCTGAGCCGTGATCACGAAGGATTTGCCGACTTCGAGAACGTCGCGATACTGGTTGAGCGTTTCAGAGAAAAGCACGGCTTCGAACTGGCCGGAAGCATCCGAAAAGACGAAGATGCCCATCTTGTTGCCGGTGCGCGTCTTGCGCTCCTGCTTCGAGATGACAGTGCCGGCCAAGCGACCGTTGCTGGCGCCTTGCTTCACCGCCGCGGAAAAATCGGCGAAGGGCTGCACCCGCATCTTGTCGAGCACGCTCTTATAAGTATCGAGCGGATGTGCCGTCAGATAGAAACCGAGCACCTGGAATTCGCGCAGGAGACGCTCCGAGGCGAGCCACGGCGTATAGGGCGGAAACACGATCTTTTCCGGACCGGAGGCAGCACTTCCGAACATGTCATGCTGGCCGCTGCGCTTGTTTTCCTGCGCCACCTGGGCATAGCCCATGACGCGGTCCAAGCCGGCAATCAGCTGCGCACGGTCGATTTCGAAGCAATCGAAAGCACCGGCGCAGATCAGGCTTTCCAGAACGCGGCGGTTGATCTGCTTGGGATCGATGCGCAGGCAGAAATCCTCGATGCTGGCAAAGGGCTGATCGCCGCGCACCTCGACGATATGGTCGACGGCGGATTCGCCGACGCCCTTGATGGCGGCCAGTGCATAATAGATGCGGTTTTCGCCCGTTTCAAAATGGCGGAATGAGGTCTGCACGGAAGGCGCGATGACCTCGATGCCCAGCCGCTTGGCGTCCTGACGGAAGTCGTTGACCTTCTCGGTATTGGACATATCGAGCGTCATCGACGCGGCCAGGAACTCCACTGGATAGTGCGCCTTCATATAGGCGGTCTGGTAGGAGACGATGGCGTAGGCGGCGGCGTGCGACTTGTTGAAGCCGTAATTCGCGAATTTGGCGAGCAGATCGAAGATGACATCGGCCTGCCCCTTCGACACGCCGTTCTTGATGGCACCGTCAACGAAGCGCTCGCGCTGCTGGTCCATCTCCGCCTTGATCTTCTTACCCATGGCGCGGCGCAGAAGATCGGCTTCGCCGAGCGAATAGCCCGAGAGCACCTGGGCGACCTGCATCACCTGCTCCTGGTAGACGATAACGCCTTGGGTTTCCTTGAGAAGATAATCGATCTTCGGGTGGATCGATTCGATCTCTTCCTCGCCGTGCTTGCGGGCATTATAGACCGGGATGTTCTCCATGGGACCTGGACGATAAAGCGCCACGAGCGCGATAATATCCTCGATGCAGTCCGGCCGCATGCCGATCAGCGCCTTGCGCATGCCCGCACTTTCCACCTGGAACACGCCGACCGTCTCACCGCGCGAGAGCATATCGTAGGTCTTCTTGTCGTCGAGCGGGATGCTGGCAAGATCGATCGAGATACCGCGTTTCGCGACGAAATCGACCGCCGTTTTCAGGACGGTCAGCGTCTTCAGACCGAGGAAGTCGAACTTCACCAGGCCGGCTTGCTCCACCCATTTCATGTTGAACTGGGTGACGGGCATGTCGGAGCGCGGGTCGCGATACATCGGCACGAGCTTCGATAACGGGCGGTCGCCGATGACGATACCGGCGGCATGTGTCGATGCGTGGCGATAGAGGCCTTCGATCTTCTGGGCGATATCGAGAAGACGGGCGACAACCGGCTCCTTGTCCGCCTCCTCCTGCAGGCGCGGCTCCTCCTCGATCGCTTTGCTCAGCGGGGTCGGATTGGCAGGATTGTTCGGCACCAGCTTGCAGATCTTATCGACCTGGCCATAGGGCATTTCCAGCACGCGGCCAACATCGCGCAAGGCGGCGCGTGCCTGCAGCGAACCGAAGGTGATGATCTGCGCCACCTGCTCGCGGCCGTATTTGGCCTGCACGTAGCGAATCACCTCTTCACGCCGATCCTGGCAGAAGTCGATATCGAAGTCCGGCATGGAGACGCGTTCCGGGTTGAGGAAGCGCTCGAACAGCAGCGAGAAGCGCAGCGGATCGACGTCGGTGATGGTAAGGGCGTAGGCGACCAGCGAACCCGCACCGGAACCGCGACCGGGGCCGACAGGGATATCGTGGCGCTTGGCCCATTTGATGAAATCGGCAACGATCAGAAAGTAGCCGGGAAACTTCATGCGCTCGATGACGCTCAGTTCGAATTCCAGCCGATCGCGATAGTCCTTCTCCTCGTAACCCGGTGCCATACCAAGCGAGGTTATGCGCTGCTCGAGGCCCTCTACCGCCTGAGCGCGCAGCTCGGCCGCCTCGGCGCGCCCGGCCTCTTCAGGGTCGTCAGTCGCCCCGGTAAAGCGCGGCAGGATCGGCGAGCGGGTCTTCAACACGAAGGAGCAGCGGCGAGCGATTTCGACCGTGTTCTCAAGCGCTTCCGGCAAGTTGGCGAAAAGCTTTGCCATGTCTGCGCGGCTCTTCAGATAGTGATCCGGCGTCAGGCGAAATCGCGTATCGTCCGAGACGATGGCATTGTGGGCCACCGCCATCAAGGCGTCATGCGCATCGTAATCGTCCCGCGTCGGGAAAAAGGCTTCGTTGGTGGCAACAAGCGGGATCTCGTGCTCGTAAGCCAGCTTGATCATCTTTTGCTCGTGACGACGATCATAGGTGCCGTGGCGCTGCAATTCGACATAGAGCCTGTCATCGAACAGCTGCTTCAGTCTCAACAACCGGGAGAGCGCCTGTGCGGCATGCCCTTCTTTCAAAGCCATATCGACCGGGCCGGTGAGCGAACCGGTGAGCGCGATCAACCCTCCCGTACCGATCTCATCCAGCCATGAGGCTGCGATGTGAACGGCGCTGTTGCCCTCGCCGCCGAGATAGGCCCGACTGACGAGATCGACGAGGCGCTCATATCCCCGCTCGGTCGCGGCAAGCAGCACGATGGATGGCATCTTCGCCAAAGCTTGCTGCGGCCCGCGCTTCTCGCTCTCGCCGCCATCCTCCATATCGATCGATACCTGACAGCCAATGATCGGCTGCAGCCCTTCATCCATCGCCTTCTGCGAGAATTCCAGGGCGACGAACAGATTGTTCGTATCGGTAATCGCAATGGCCGGCTGACTGTCCCCGGCAGCCTTGGCCAATATCTTCTTGAGCGGCAATGCGCCCTCTAGCAGAGAATAGGCGGAATGAACCCTGAGGTGCACAAACTCCGGCATTTCGCCGACCGGCGCTGCCACGCCGCTGCCACCTGCATCCGCCATTTCATACCCTTCCGCACGCCTGAATGAATCAGCGACATTTTCGGCATTGCGGACCATAAAGTCCAGAAGTTACTCCCATCAAATATGGGAACAGCATGTGCAAACGGGGATAAAACTTACATCGCCATCATGATGAGGGAAAAGCTGGCGACGAACATGACGATGGAAGTGAATGCTGCAACGTCTCGAATAATGTCGGTCATTTAGGCGCTCCTTACTCGTTATGTTTTCTTTTTGTTCCATTTTTGTTCGAGAGTCAATAGAAGCATCAGTAAATTTCATCAGAGAACTTTTTAGCCCGCGATGGACGCCCGCGCGGCCCGGCGCTATGCAGAGGCAAACCGGGGGTCACGATGAAGTCACTTGGCTGCGCTCTCATTCTTCTTTTGACCGCAATCGCGGCTCGCGCCGAAGACACCATTGCTTCCGACCGCATCATCGACGCGGCGATCGGCGATTGGAACAAGGACGGCAAGCCGGACCTTGCATTACTGGTGACGATGCCGCCGAATGACGAGGCAGATTATGAGATCGGGATCTACATCTATCTCCGCGACAAGGAGCACGAGCTACTGAAGCTTGCCGCCGCCGCCCCTGATAAGGTATGGGGCCGCGCTGAGCCTGGCGGCATCTACGGCCAGGAACCATCGATCGCCGCACTGCCGAGCGGTTCAATCGCGATCACCTCGCAGAACGATGCGATCGGGCGCGACCGATGGCATCAGACTTTGACGCTTGCCTATCGCAACAGCGCATTTTTGGTTGCCGGCTATAGTTACGATTTTCGTGACAACCTCGAACCCGGTAACAGCTATAGCTGCGATTACAACGTCCTGACCGGCAAGGTGACCAAGGACGACAAGATACTAAAGGCCGATGCCAAGACCATCAGCATACAGGACTGGCAGGATGATATCGGCCAGAAGGCCTGCGAAAGCAGCCATCGCTAGCAAATGTTCTCTTTTTGTTCTTTACAAATCTCGCATTGAATGGCATCTTGGCCGCTTACCAAAATTGGAGAGGGTCATGCCGGATCTTGCCGAGCTGAACGATTTTATTGTCGTCGCCAAAGCCGAAACCTATGTCGGTGACGGCGAGAGGCTGCCATCCTGCCGTAGCGGCTCGCATGACATTGGCTATGCGAGCGGGCGCTGGCGCTATCTCGACAGCTACTTCGGCGGCACGGACTTCGCCGGACAAGAGCTCGTATGGCATGACGGCGAGCCGGTATGGGCCATGAACTATTTCGGCCATATCGTCGAACACGACCTGATCGACGGAACGCGCGCCGGCATGGTGATCAAGGCGGCCCTCCTGCGGCTCTATCTTGACGAAAGGCGCTTTCTCGGCGGCTTCGAGTTCGAGCATGCCTATGGGCTTTACATCGATGAAAACATTGGCGACTGCCACCATTTCAGCGGCTACGAAGCTATCATCGTTAGCGAACGCAAGGCTTACGAACTGGATTATCGCGGCGGCCTGATCATCCCGTAAAAGGATCAGACCTCCACAACCTTGCCTTCGCTCAAGGTAACACGGCGATCCATGCGGGCAGCGAGTTCGTGATTGTGCGTGGCGATCAGGGCCGCAAGACCGGATTGGCGCACCAGCGCCTCCAGTGCATCGAAGACGTAATGCGCGGTCGCCGGATCGAGATTGCCGGTGGGCTCATCCGCCAGCAGCACCAGCGGGGCATTGGCGACGGCCCGCGCGATTGCGACGCGTTGCTGCTCGCCGCCGGACAATTCGGCGGGGCGATGATCACCGCGATGGCCGATACGCATGTAGTCTAGAAGCTGAGCGGCTCGCTCGCTGGCATCCTTCCGCGAAAGGCCGGAAATGAGCTGCGGCATCATGATATTCTCAAGCGCCGAGAATTCCGGAAGCAGGTGATGGAACTGATAGACGAAGCCGATCTCGCTGCGGCGCACGGCCGTACGTCTATCGTCAGACAAGTCCTCACAGGCCTGACCGTTGACGAGCACTTCGCCGCCATCCGGATGCTCAAGCAGCCCGGCCACATGCAGAAGCGTTGATTTACCTGTGCCTGACGGCGCGACGAGCGCAACAATCTCGCCGCTGTGCAGCGTGAAATCCGCCCCCTTCAAGATCGACAGCCGCGTCTCGCCCTGCCCGTAGTGACGCTCCACGCCAGAGAGCTGGAGAACGACGTTGCGTTTCATCAAATGAAATATCCTTATTCGTAGCGCAGCGCCTGCACCGGATCGAGCCGCGAGGCCCGCCAGGCGGGAAAGATGGTGGCAAGGAAGGACAGAGTGAGTGCCATCACGATGACGGAGATGGTCTCACTGAGATTCATCTGGGCCGGCAATTTGCTGAGGAAATAGACCTCCGGATTGAAAATCACGGTGCCGGAAATCCAGGAGAAGAACTGGCGGATGGACTCGATATTGAGACAGACCAGGACACCGAGTATGACGCCGGCGAACGTTCCAACGACGCCGATCGCCGCCCCCGTCATGAAGAAGATGCGCATGATCGCGCCCGACGTCGCCCCCATAGTGCGCAGGATGGCGATGTCGCTGCCCTTGTCCTTCACCAGCATGATCAGGCCGGAAATGATATTCAGCGCGGCGACGAGAACGATCAGCGTCAGGATCATGAACATCGTGTTGCGCTCGACCTGGAGTGCCGAGAAGAAAGTGGCGTTGACCTGCCGCCAGTCCGTCAGGAAAATCTGTCGCCCCGCCGCCTCTTCGATCTTCGGCCGCAATTGATCGACGTCATCCGGATTGGTGACGAAGAGCTCGATCTTCTCGACAATGCCCTCGGCATTGAAAAAGACCTGTGCCTCCTCCAGCGGCATGAAGACGACGGAAGAATCATATTCCGACATGCCGACTTCGAAGATACCGGAGATCGTGTATGCCTTGACGCGCGGGTTGACGCCGAAGGGCGTGACGTCGCCATCCGGTGCCGTAAGGGTGATCTGATCGCCGACCGTCAATCCCAGTTGCCGGGCTAACCGACTGCCGACAAGAACGCCCTGTCCGGAAGCAAAGCCGACAATGTCACCGGAAACGATGTGATCGGAGACCGATTTGAGCTTGGTCAGATCTTCCGAACGGATGCCGCGGACCAGTGCGCCAGTGCCGGAGCCGCCGCGGCCGGAAGCAAGTGTTTCGCCCTCGACGAGCGGCAGGGCCATGGTGACGCCGGGAACAGCAGAAAACTTCTTTGCCAGATCAGCATAATCGTTCAACGGCGAATCAATCGGCTGCACGACGACATGACCGTTGAAGCCGAGAATCTGCTTGAAGAGCTCGGCGCGGAAACCGTTCATCACGGCCATGACGATAATCAGGGCAGCGACACCGAGCATGATGCCGACCAACGAGAAGCCGGCAATTACCGAAATCGAGGCCTCCTTGCGCCGGGAGCGCAGATAGCGCCAGGCGACGAGCCGCTCGAAACCGGAGAACGGGCGAGACGATGGGCCGGCCTTGAACGAATTTTCCTGCTGTTCCACTGCCGCGCTCACCGCCATTCGCCTTTCATCCTTTGTATCGTCAATCAGCCTGCCAGCCGATTGATCGCTGCCTCGACCGTCATCGTCTCGCGAGCGCCGGTCTTACGGTCCTTCACTTCCACTTCGCCGCTCGCGATCGAACGCGGGCCGACGATGATCTGCACGGGCACACCGATCAGATCGGCCGTGGCGAACTTCGTTCCGGCGCGCTCGTCGCGATCGTCGTACAGCACGTCCTTGCCGGCCTTCGACAGCGCGGCATAGACCGTTTCGCAAGCTTCGTCACAGGCCTGGTCCCCGGCCTTCATGTTGATCACCACGACATCGAACGGCGCGACCGAAGCCGGCCAGATGATTCCGTTCTCATCATGCGATGCTTCGATGATGGCGGGAACAAGGCGTGTCGGGCCGATACCGTAAGATCCCATGTGGACAGCATGTTCCTTGCCGTCGGGACCCTGCACCTTCGCGCCCATCGGCTCGGAATACTTGGTGCCAAAATAGAAGATATGGCCGACCTCGATGCCACGCGCAGACAGGCGATCCCCTTCGGGAATAGCGTTGAAGGCGGCTTCGTCATGCATTTCCGAGGTTGCGGCATAGACCGAGGTCCACTTGTCGAAAATCCCCTTCAGGCCGGCGGCATCATCGAAATCCGTGTCTTCGCCCGGAATGTCGAAATTGACGAAATCCTTATGGCAGAAAACTTCGGACTCGCCGGTATCGGCAAGAATGATGAATTCGTGACTGAGATTGCCGCCGATAGGACCGGTATCCGCGCGCATCGGGATTGCTCTCAGGCCGAGCCGATTGAAAGTGCGCAGATAAGCGGCGAACATCTTGTTATAAGATTGCACGGCGCCTTCCTGCTTCAGATCGAAGGAATAGGCATCCTTCATCATGAATTCGCGCGAGCGCATCGTGCCGAAACGCGGACGGATTTCGTCGCGGAACTTCAGCTGGATGTGATAGAGATTCAATGGCAAGTCCTTGTAGGACTTGATGTAAGACCGAAAGATGTCGGTGACCATCTCCTCGTTGGTCGGACCATAAAGCATGGGCCGATCCTGCCGGTCCTTGATGCGCAGCATCTCCTTGCCATAGGCGTCATAACGGCCGCTTTCCTGCCAAAGCTCGGCCGACTGCAGTGTCGGCATCAACAGCTCGATGGCGCCGGAACGGTTCTGTTCCTCGCGGATGATCTTATTGACCTTGTCCAGTACGCGCTTGCCCAGCGGTAGCCAGGAATAGATGCCCTGCGACTGCTGCCGGATCATGCCGGTGCGCAGCATAAGCCGATGGGAAACGATTTCAGCCTCCTTGGGATTTTCCTTCAGGATGGGCATGAAGTAACGAGACAGACGCATGACGCTTGTTCCAGATGGTTTGACGTTCCGCTCGCGGCGGAATCGTTGGCAAATTATGTACTGGAGGCAGTTCATAACTGCTTCGGCGAAGGAAGGAAACCCGCATTCTTCAACAGAAGATTTTGGTAAAAGCCCGGAAATGCAAGGGAAAGCGCCTATTTCGGCTGGTTCGAAAAAGCACACATTTATAAGGATTTACGGCAAAAATCCGCTAACAGAAAAATTCTGCGCGACTGTAGCAAAAAAGCAAAAAAAAGGATGACAAAGCTCAATGTTTGAGCTAATTTCAGCTCACAAAAGAGGCAGGAAGGCTAAATTCTTGTCGTTTCGCGGTCAAGTCTTGGGAGGATCAGATCTTAGGCGCGCTCGCTCGCTGCCCCGGTAACGGATAAGGATCACGCGATACTTTAAAACAAGGCTTATGGCCTTGTTTTTTTTTGCTTTCTCAGCTCGATCTACTACAGATCAGTCCAATTGCGAGAAAGTGTCTTCGGCCTTTCGGCAGAACAACTCAAATGTCGTCCGGGATTTGATGCGCCATGCACATGACAGACGTGTGACGAATTGATGGCGATTGCGAGGCGCAAGCAAAGAGACGGCTCAAATGATTGATCCGTGTTCTACTGCGCCCTTTACATCAATTGTAGTTCGGCACGAACCTTGGAATGGAATCTATGCTCAGCCCGAAATAATGCGATGCAACATACCAAGTGGCGTACAGGAGAGCCGACACCAGCGTCGTGATGAGAACCACTCGCCAAGCGTGGAATTTCGTTGGTGCACTTTCGACCGTACCTAGAATCACATGCTCGTCTTCGGCCTGGGTGCGCAGACCGAACGGTAGAACGGCAAAAAGCGTAATCCACCAGATGACGAAATAAACGGCGAAACTGGCGATGATCTGCTGTGCCATTATGCTCCCTTCGAGACGAGCCCGCTCGTCTCCTCCTCTTCCAAACTGCTTATAGGGGCAAAACAGTTGTCTTTCAAAGCGCAGATCAGCGCACTTTAAAGCGGATTCAGATTCTGGGCCAGCTCCGGCAAAAATCATCCCGCTCCGGCATCACACCTGCTCAAGCTCGATAAGCGTGCCGAAGAAATCCTTCGGATGCAGGAAGAGCACGGGCTTGCCATGCGCGCCGATCTTCGGCTCGCCATTGCCGAGCACGCGTGCTCCCGACGCAACAAGTTTATCGCGAGCGGCGAAGATATCGGCGACCTCATAACAAATGTGGTGCATGCCGCCATCCGGGTTCTTGGCCAGGAAGGCAGCGATGGGCGAGGCTTCGCCCAACGGCTCGAGCAGTTCGACCTTGGTATTCGGCAGCTCTACGAAAACGACGGTAACGCCGTGTTCTGGCAGTGTCTGCGGCTGAGATACTGTAGCACCGAGCGTTTCACGATAGGCCTTAGAAGCCGCCGCAATATCCGGCACGGCTATCGCGATATGATTGATCCGTCCCAGCACGGTACTCTCCTCCCCGATCGGCCGTTGAACTCAGCCGCCGGTTCGCGTCACGAACACGGTCACCATCGGCTTCTTGCCCCAGCCCTGATTGGCGGCGGCGCGCACCGCGCGGCGTACCGCCTCCTGCAGCATATTCAGATCCTTGCGGCGAGCGCGCGGAATGCTTTCGATGGCGCTGACGATGGCGTCGAAGAGCGTGTCCTCCATCTCCTCACCTTCATCATCATAGGCCGGCAGGCCGATCGGCACGAGGTCAGGGTCACCGACGATGTCGTAACGGGCATCGAGCACGACATTGACGGCGACATGGCCGACATAGGAAAGCTTCTTGCGCTCGCCGATGCCCATCTCGTCGAAATCGCCGATCAGAATACCGTCCTTGAAGATGCGCCCATGCGGGGCCTCGTCGATCACCTCGACCGGACCGGGCGCAAGGCGCACGACATCGCCGTTGCGTACGCGCGGCACGGTGGCAATGCCACTCTGTTCGGCCAATTCCTTATGGGCGGTCAGATGCGTCGCCTCGCCATGCACGGGGATGACGACCTTCGGGCGCGTCCATTCATACATCTTCTGCAATTCGTTGCGCCGGGGATGGCCGGAGACGTGCACGAGCGCCTCAGCATCCGTCACCACATGAACGCCCTGTTCGATCAGACCGTTCTTGATGTCCTGAATGGCCTTCTCATTGCCGGGAATGGCGCGCGAGGAAAAGACGACGATATCGCCAGCCGCCAATGCGACGTTGCGCATCTCGTCCCGGGAGAGCTTGGCAAGCGCTGCGCGCGGCTCACCCTGGCTGCCGGTCAAGATCACCACGACCTTGTCGCGCGGGATATAGCCATATTCGTCTTCAGCGATGAAAGGCTTGATGCCTTCCATCAGGCCGATGTCGCGGGCGACATCGACGACACGTTTCAGCGAGCTGCCAAGCAGCAGTATTTCGCGGCCGGCAGCTTCGGCAGCTTCGGCAATGGTTCGGATGCGGCCGACATTCGACGAGAACGTCGTGATCGCCACCCTGCCCTCGGCATCCTCGATGATCTTGCGCAGGCTTTGCGAGACGTCCTTTTCCGAAGGCGAAACGCCGTCGCGCAACGCGTTGGTGGAATCGCACATCAGCGCCAGCACACCCTCTTCACCGAGCTGGCGGAAGCGGGTCTCGTCGGTCAGCGGCCCAAGCGACGGCTCGTGATCGATCTTCCAGTCACCAGTATGAACGACATTGCCGAGCGGCGTGCGGATCATCAACGACATCGGCTCGGGGATCGAGTGGTTGACGGCCACGCCTTCGATCTCGAACGGGCCGACATTGATGCGGTCGCCGGCCTTGAACAGCGTCACCGGGATCTCGCCCATCGATTTCTCGTAATCGCGCTTTGCTTCGAGAAGACCGGCGGTAAAAGCCGAGGCGTAGATCGGAACGTTCAGCCCGGGCCAAAGATCATTAAGCGCGCCGTAGTGATCCTCGTGCGCGTGGGTGATGATGATGCCCTTGAGGTTCTTGCGTTCCTTGGCGAGGAAACGGATATCCGGCAAGACGAGATCGACACCCGGCAGATCCGGCCCCGGGAAGGTGACGCCGCAATCGACCATGATCCACTGGCGCTGCTCAGCCGGACCGTAGCCGTAGAGCGCGAGATTCATGCCGATTTCGCCGACGCCGCCGAGTGGCAGAAACACCAGTTCGTCTTGCTTCGCCATCTGATCCCCAACCATTATCTAAAGAAAACGTCGCCCGCCGCGATCGGCATAATCCTGCCGTCCTCGGTTTCGAGCATCAACAAGCCATTATCATCGATTCCCGAGAAATGGCCCAAAATCGAGCGATCCGGCAAGTTTACCGTGATCTTTTCCCCGATGCCGCACGCAAATTCACGCCAGCGCGCGGTGATCTCGCGAACGCCCTTACCACGGCTCCAGACGTAGAGCGCCTCCGACATCGCGGCATAAAGATGGGCAAACAATTCCTCCGGCGACACCATGGAACCCTGCTGCCTCAGGCATGTAACCGGATACATCGGATTGTCAGGCATCACGGCAATGTTGATGCCGATGCCGATGACGAGCGCATACCGGCCGTCCGGCAGCGCTTCGCCCTCGATCAAGATGCCGCAGGTCTTCTTGCGACCGATCAGGATATCGTTCGGCCATTTGATCTCGACCGGCTCGGCGGCGAGCGGCAGCACGCCGCGTACCGCCTGATGCACGGCGAGCGCCACCGCAAGCGGCAGAGAGCCAAGGCGGTCCATGGGAGCGGGATCGATCAGAAGAAGAGATGCGTAGAGATTGCCGGCTTCCGACACCCAGGGACGACCGCGGCGACCACGTCCCCCCGTCTGGCGCTCAGCGGTGACCCAAAGGTTTCCAGGGTCGCCTGCGCGCGCCCGCTCGAGGCAGACGCTGTTTGTGGACGAGGTTTCCTGAAGGGCATCATGCCGGAAGTCGGCGAGCGACTTCCGGCTATTCATGTCAGACGCCATCAAAACAGCGTCGCAGCGGCCAGATCGGCAGCACCACCGATTGCGCCACCGAAGAAGACATAGGCGATGACGAACAGACCGGAGAGACCGAAGACGAGGCGCAGCGAACCAGCCGTGCGTGCGAATTCATCCTTGGCTTCATCGAACCACATCACCTTGATGACGCGCAGATAGTAGTAAGCGCCGACGACCGAAGCCAGAACGCCGATGATGGCGAGCGCATAGAGATGCGCCTGGATGGCGGCGACGAAGACGAAATACTTTCCGAAGAAGCCTGCGAGCGGCGGAATGCCGGCCAGCGAGAACATCAGCGCGGTCAGGACAACCGCCATGAAAGGATTGGTCGTCGAAAGGCCGGCGAGATCGTCGATGTTTTCGACCTGACGGCCATCCTTGCGGCGCATCGCCATGATGATGGCGAAGGAGCCGAGCGTCATGACCATGTAGATGACCATGTAGAGCATGACGCCGGAGACGCCGGTCTTAGTGCCGGCGGCGAGGCCGACAAGCGCATAGCCCATGTGACCGATCGACGAATAGGCCATCAGTCGTTTGAAGTTGCGCTGTCCGATTGCAGCAAAAGAGCCGAGCAGCATCGAGGCGATCGAGATGAACACGATGATCTGTTGCCAGTCGGCAAGCACCGGATGGAAAGCGGTGACGACGATGCGGGTCAGGATCGCCATGGCAGCAACCTTTGGCGCGGCCGCGAAGAAGGCTGTGACCGGGGTCGGCGCACCTTCATAGACATCGGGCGTCCACATGTGGAACGGCACGGCGGAGATCTTGAAGGCGAGGCCTGCAAGCACGAAGACCAGACCGAAGACGAGGCCGAGCGAACGGGTTTCGGCGCTGAGTGCGGTCGCGATCGCATCGAAGCTCGTGTGACCGGTGAAGCCGTAAACCAGCGACATGCCATAAAGCAGCATACCGGAGGACAGCGCACCGAGGACGAAGTACTTCAGGCCGGCTTCGGTCGACTTCAGGCTGTCGCGGTTGATGGCGGCCACGACGTAAAGGGCCAGCGACTGCAGTTCCAGCGACAGATAGAGCGAGATCAGGTCATGCGCCGAGATCATCAGCAGGATGCCGAGGGTCGCGAGCACGAGCAGAACCGGGAACTCGAAGCGGTCGAGCTGCTGCTCGCGCGCATGCCCCATGCTGAGGAACATGGCGACGATCGAGCCGACCAGCGCGACGATCTTCATGAAGCGGGAGAAGCCGTCGGCGAGATAGGCGCCGCCATAAGCCAGGCCTTCGCCCGGAACGAAGATGATCCAGAGACCTGCCACCGCGAGGACCGCGATGGCAAGACCGGTGACCGTGGGTCCCGACCGCTCGCCCGAGAAGACGCCGATCATGAGCAGCACAAGCGCACCGACCGCGAGGATGAGCTCCGGAATGGAAAGATGCAGGCTTGCAAGAATTGTGTCAGCAGTCATGTCGAATAAGTCCCGTCATCAATTCATCGACAGCGCAACATTCTGCGCAGCGTGCAGGGCAGCGGTATAATTGTTCACCAGCAGATCCACCGAAGCCGCCGTGGCATCGAAGATCGGAGCCGGATAGACACCGAATAGGATCGTCAGCGCGATCAGCGGATAGAGGATCAGCTGTTCACGCGGCGACAGATCCAGAAGCTTCTTCAGGTTTTCCTTTTCCAGCGCGCCGAAAATGACACGGCGGTAGAGCCAGAGCGCGTAGGCGGCCGACAGGATCACACCGGTCGCGGCAAAGAGCGCAACCCAGGTATTGGCGCGGAAGACGCCGATCAGGGTCAGGAATTCGCCGATGAAGCCGGAGGTGCCGGGCAGACCAACGTTCGCCATGGTGAAGACCATCATGGCGACGGCATATTTCGGCATGTTGTTGACCAAGCCGCCATAAGCCGCGATTTCGCGGGTATGGGTGCGGTCATAGATCACGCCGACGCAGAGGAAGAGCGCGCCCGAGACGATGCCGTGCGACAGCATCTGGAAGATAGCACCCTGCACGCCCTGCTGGTTCGCCGCGAAGATACCCATCGTCACGTAGCCCATGTGGGCGACCGACGAATAGGCGATCAGCTTCTTGATATCGTCCTGCATCATCGCGACCAGAGAGGTATAGATGATGGCGATGACAGAAAGGGCAAAGACGAGCGGCGCGAAATATTCCGAGGCATTCGGGAACATGCCGAGCGAGAAGCGGATGAGGCCGTAGCCGCCGAGCTTCAGAAGGATGCCTGCCAGGATGACCGAGCCGGCCGTCGGCGCCTGAACGTGCGCGTCTGGAAGCCAGGTATGGACCGGCCACATCGGCATCTTCACCGCGAAGGAGGCGAAGAAGGCGAGCCATAGCCAGGTCTGCAGCTGCGGCGGGAACTTGTAGGCGAGCAGCGTTGGGATATCGGTCGTGCCGGCCTGCCAGTACATCGCCATGATGGCGAGCAGCATCAGCACCGAGCCGAGCAGCGTGTAAAGGAAGAACTTGTAGCTGGCGTAAACGCGATCCTTGCCGCCCCAGACGCCGATGATTAGGAACATCGGGATGAGGCCGGCTTCGAAGAAGACGTAGAACAGCACGATATCCAGCGACACGAACACGCCGACCATCATCGTCTCGAGGACGAGGAAGGCGATCATGTAGTCCTTCAGTCGCTTTTCGACCGAGAGCCAGCTTGCCAGCACGCAGAACGGCATCAGGAAGGTCGACAGGATGACGAACAGCATGGAGATGCCGTCGACGCCCATGTGATAGCTGATGCCGCCCGTCAGCCACTCATGCTTTTCCACCAGCTGGAAGCCCGGATTGGCATTGTCGAACCAGATCCAGACGAACAGCGACACGATGAAGGTGACGATGGTCGTCGCCAGCGAAATGTTCAGGACGTTCCGGCGGCCGTTGGCGCCGTTCTCCTGCGTGAACAGCAGAAGGAGAACGCCCACCAGCGGCAGGAAGGTGACCGTTGAAAGAATGGGCCAATCGGTCATCAGAGGGAACTCCCGAGCATCATCCAGGTAACGAGGGCTGCGATACCGAGCAGCATCGCGAAGGCGTAGTGATAGAGGTAGCCGGTCTGCAGGCGCACGACGCGGTTGGTGACATCGACGACGCGGGCGGCAATGCCGTTCGGGCCGATGGTGTCGATGACCCCGATATCGCCCTTCTTCCACAGAAAGCGGCCAAGCGCCTTGGCGGAGCGGACGAAGAGGAAATCATAGAGTTCGTCGAAGTACCACTTGTTCAGCAGGAACTCGTAAAGGACGCGCTGCTGCTGAGCGAGGCGGCGCGGCGTTTCCGGCGACCTGATGTAGAAGTACCAGGCGGTAACGAGGCCGAGAAGCATGGCGATGAACGGGCTGAGCTCAACCCAGACAGGCGCATGTTCCATCTCTTCGAGGATCTTGTTGTCCGGGAGCGTGAACAGCGCATGCTTCCAGAATTCCTCGTAGGCGTGGCCGACGAAGTCAGCATTGAAATACATACCGGCGGCGACGGCGCCGATCGCCAGCAGGTAAAGCGGGATCAGCATGACGTTCGGCGATTCATGCACGTGGTGCATGACCTCGTGCGAAGCGCGCGGCTTGCCGAAGAAGGTCATGAAAATCAGGCGCCAGGAATAGAAGCTGGTGAACATCGCAGCGATGACCAGCAGCGTGAAGGCGAAGCTTGCAGCTGCGTTGTGCGAGGCGAAGGCCGCCAGGATGATCGCATCCTTGGAGAGGAAGCCGGCGAAACCGATATGGGTCAGCGGGATACCGACGCCGGTGATTGCCAGCGTGCCGATGACCATCATCCAGAAGGTCTTCTGGATATGTGGGCGCAGGCCACCCATGTGACGCATGTCCTGCTCGCCGTCGACGGCGTGGATGACCGAGCCGGCGCAGAGGAAGAGCAGAGCCTTGAAGAAGGCGTGGGTGAAGAGATGGAAGATCGCAGCACCGTAAGCGCCGACGCCGAGGGCGACGAACATGTAGCCGAGCTGCGAACAGGTCGAGTAAGCGATGACGCGCTTGATGTCGTTCTGCACGAGGCCGACGGTCGCGGCGAAGAAGGCCGTGATCGCACCGATGATGGTGACGAAGGTCAGTGCATCCTGCGACAATTCGAAGATCGGCGACATGCGGGCGACAAGGAAAACGCCGGCGGTGACCATGGTTGCGGCATGGATGAGTGCGGAAACCGGCGTCGGGCCTTCCATGGCGTCCGGCAGCCAGGTGTGCAGCAGGAACTGCGCCGATTTACCCATCGCGCCCATGAAGAGCAGCAGGCAGACGGCCGTCAGCGCGTGGCCGCGATCGAGGTGCATGCCCAGGAAATTGAGCACGATATCGGTCGGCTGACCGCCCTGCCCGGAAGCAAAGCTCTGGGCGTTGCCGAAGATGACGTCGAAATTGATCGAGCCGAAGAGGACGAAGACACCGGCTATGCCGAGCACGAAGCCGAAGTCGCCGACACGGTTGACGATGAAGGCCTTCATCGCGGCGGCCGAGGCGGACGGCTTCTTGAACCAGAAGCCGATCAGCAAATAGGAGGCGAGACCGACGCCTTCCCAGCCGAAGAACATCTGGGCGAGGTTGTCGGACGTCACCAGCATCAGCATGGCGAAGGTGAAGAGCGAGAGGTAGGCGAAGAAGCGCGGGCGATGCGGATCGTGATGCATGTATCCCATCGAATAGACGTGAACCAGGGTCGAGACCGAGTTCACGACGATCAGCATCACCGAGGTCAGCGTATCGACGCGCAGCGCCCAGGAAACGTCGATGCCGCCGGACTGGATCCAGCGCAGGACTTCTACCTTGATCGGGCCATCGGTGTGGCCGAGCGCCACCGTGAAGAAGACGATCCACGAAAGGACGGCCGCGATGATCATCAGGCCGGTGGTTACATATTCCGAAGCCTTGGCGCCGATCGCACGGCCGAAAAGGCCGGCTATGATCGCGCCAATCAGGGGAAGAAAGACGATAGCCTTATATAAGAACATAGCTTTATCAGCCCTTCATCACGTTGACGTCTTCGACCGCGATCGAGCCGCGGTTACGGTAGAAGACGACGAGAATTGCGAGACCGATCGCAGCTTCAGCGGCAGCGACGGTCAAAATGAATAGCGCGAAAACCTGGCCGACGATGTCGTTGAGGAACGACGAAAAGGCGACCATGTTGATGTTGACGGCGAGCAATATGAGCTCGACGGACATCAGGATGATGATGACGTTCTTGCGGTTCAGAAAGATACCGAAGACGCCGAGCACGAAGAGGATGGCGCTGACCGTGAGGTAATGGGAAAGTCCGATGACCATGTTCTTGTTCCTTTGATCCTCGTGCCTCGCCTCAGACGCCCTGCCCCGGCTTGACCTTGACCACCTCGACGGCGGTCGCGGGCGTGCGGGCGACCTGTTGGGAAATGTTCTGGCGCTTGATATGCGTGCGATGCTTCAGCGTCAGCACGATTGCGCCGATCATCGCGACCAGCAGCACAAGGCCGGCGATTTCGAAGAAGTAAACGTAATTGGTATAGAGCACATCGCCGAGGGCGGCGGTGTTGGTCCGCTGCGTCAGCGCCGGGATCGGCATGGCGACGGTCTTGGCGATAGTCGGCGAAATCACGCTGCCGCCGATGACGACGATGAGCTCGGCCGCAAGGATCACCCCGATCAAAGCACCGATCGGCGCATATTCCAGGATGCCAGCCCTCAACTCCGAAAAGTCGATATCGAGCATCATGACGACGAAAAGGAAGAGAACCGCCACGGCGCCGACATAAACGACCAGCAGGATCATCGCCAGGAATTCAGCCCCCATCAAGAGGAAGAGGCCGGCCGCGTTGAAGAATACCAGGATGAGGAACAGGACCGAATGGACCGGATTCCGCGCCGAGATGACCATGAACGCCGACGCCACAGCGACAAAGGCGAAGATATAGAAAAAAAGAGCCTGCAGACCCATGTTGGTGCCTTTTTCGTCTTCCCCCGGGCAGCCGGGAGTTTCCCTGCCCGATGGAGCCAGGCCGGACGATAGGTCCGACAAAACTCCGGTCTAGATTCAACCGCGACGGCGACAATCGGCCGCCTGTCACGACATATTCAAAACTCCGCTCAGCGGTACGGCGAATCGATCGCGATATTGCGCGCGATTTCGCGTTCCCAGCGGTCGCCATTTTCCAAAAGCCGCGCCTTGTCGAAATAGAGCTCTTCGCGGGTTTCGGTGGCGAATTCAAAGTTCGGCCCTTCGACGATGGCGTCGACCGGGCATGCCTCCTGGCAGAAGCCGCAATAGATGCACTTCACCATGTCGATGTCGTAGCGCACCGTGCGGCGGGTGCCGTCGTTGCGGCGCGGCCCGGCTTCGATGGTGATGGCCTGGGCAGGACAGATGGCTTCGCAGAGCTTGCAGGCGATGCAACGCTCTTCGCCGTTCGGATAACGGCGCAGCGCATGTTCGCCGCGGAAGCGCGGGCTGACCGGCCCCTTTTCGAACGGGTAGTTGATCGTTGCCTTCTGCTTGAAGAAGTAACGCATCGACAAAAAGAATGCGCCGACAAATTCCTTGAGGAACAGCGAGCTGACGGCGTTGGAAATTCCGGCCATCTTCAACCTCCAAATCTGCTTGAAGCGAGGATCGACATCATCATGCCCATCCCGTCAGCTTCAGCACGAATGCAACGATAACGACCATGGCGAGCGACAGCGGCAGGAAAACCTTCCAGCCAAGGCGCATGAGCTGGTCATAGCGGTAGCGCGGCACGAAAGCCTTCACCATCGCGAACATGAAGAACACAAGGCACGACTTCAGCAGGAACCAGATGATGCCCGGAACCCAGTTCAGGATCCAGATATCAACCGGAGGCAGCCAGCCACCGAGGAAGAGGATCGTCGTCAGCGAGCACATCAGGACGACGGCGGCATATTCGCCGAGCATGAACATCATGTAGGGCGAGGAGCCGTATTCGACCATGAAGCCGGCAACCAGTTCCGATTCCGCTTCTGGAAGATCGAAGGGCGGACGGTTCGTTTCAGCCAGCGCCGAAATGAAGAACACGATGAACATCGGGAACAGCGACAGCCAGTGCCAGTCGAGGAACGAGGCCGGCAGGCCGAGCTTGGTGCCGAGTCCGGTCTGCTGCGAGAGCACGATATCCGTCAGGTTCAGCGAACCGACGCAGAGCAGCACGGTTACAATGACGAGGCCGATCGAGACTTCATAGGACACCATCTGCGCGGCCGAACGGAGCGCGCCGAGGAACGGATACTTCGAGTTCGAAGCCCAGCCGCCCATGATGATGCCGTAAACTTCGAGCGACGAAATCGCCAGAATGTAGAGGATGCCGACGTTGATGTCGGCGACGACCCAGTTCTGCGCGACAGGCACGACAGCCCAGGTCGACAGCGCCAATACCACCGAAACCAGTGGAGCCAGCAGGAACACGGTCTTGTTGGCGCCAGCCGGGATGATCGGCTCCTTGAACATGAACTTGAGCAAGTCGGCAAAGGACTGGAACAGGCCGAAGGGACCGACGACATTGGGGCCACGGCGCAGCTGCACGGCTGCCCAGATCTTACGGTCGGCAAGCAGAATGTAGGCGATGAAAATCAGCAGGCAGACCAGAAGCAGCAGAGACTGGCCGATCATGATCAGCGCCGGCCAGAGATAGGTCGAAACGAATGAATCCATAGTCCTCTGCCCTTACTCTGCCGCAACGCGGAAATTGTTGCGGGCCAATGCCGAGCACTCGGCCATGACAGCCGATGCGCGCGTTATCGGGTTCGTCAAATAGAAGTCTTTGATCGGCGAAGCAAATGCCGATTTGCCCATTGCGCCGGCTTTTTTCGCAAGTGCGGCAATTTGGGCGCTATCAGCTTCGGCAATCTCGTCGATGCCGGCGAAATGCGGGAAGGCTGCATAGAGTTTGGCGCGCAATTCCCTCAGCGAATCAAAGGGAAGCTTCTTGCCGAGCACGTCGGAAAGGGCACGGATGATCGCCCAGTCCTCGCGGGCATCGCCCGGTGCGAAACCGGCGCGGTTCCCCATCTGGATGCGGCCTTCGGTGTTGACCCAGGTGCCCGACTTTTCAGTGTAGGCAGCCGCCGGAAGGATGACATCGGCGTTCTGAGCGCCGTTATCGCCGTGCGAGCCAATATAAACCGTAAACTTCGCGCCCTTGCGGCTGAAGTCGAGCTCATCGGCGCCCAGCAGGAAGAGGACTTCCATCGACGACAGCATGGCAGCGGCATTGACGCCCTTTGCACCCGGCACGAAGCCGAGATCAAGGCCGCCGACACGCGCAGCTGCCGTGTGCAGCACGGCAAAACCGTTCCAGTCTTCCTTGACGACGCCGACGGCGGCAGCGAGCTTGGCGGCGTTTGCCAGAACCTCGGCACCGTCTTCGCGGATCAGGGCGCCCTGGCCGATGATGATCATCGGCTTCTGAGCATTCCTCAGCACGTCGGCGAAGCTGTGCGAGCCGCTGACGAGATCTGCCAGCGTGTCCGGACCGGCGCCGAGATAGTCATAGGAGTAGCGAAGGTCTGCAGCTTCGCCGATCACGCCGATCGGGAACTTGCCGCGACGCCAGCGCTTGCGGATGCGCGAGTTCATCACTGCAGCCTCGAAGCGCGGATTGGCGCCGACGATCAGCAGCGCATCAGCGGCTTCGATGCCTTGGATGCTCGGGTTGAAGATGTAGCTTGCGCGGCCGAGCGACGGATCAAGCGCCGTCCCGTCTTGGCGACAGTCGAGATTTTCCGATCCGAGCGACTTCAGCAGCTCGCCAAGGGCGTACATTTCCTCGACCGAGGCGAGATCGCCGGCGATCGCGCCGATCTTGTCGCCGCTGGTGGCGGAAACGGCCGACTTGATGGCAGCGAAAGCGTCGCTCCAGCTTGCCGGTTGCAGACGGCCGTCCTTGCGGACATAGGGCTTGTCCAGGCGCTGGGTCTTCAGGCCGTCCCAGATAAAGCGGGTCTTGTCGGAAATCCACTCTTCGTTGATCTGCTCGTTGACGCGGGGCAGCACGCGCATGACTTCGCGGCCGCGCGTATCGACACGGATTGCCGAGCCGAGAGCGTCCATGACGTCGATCGATTCGGTCTTGTTCAGCTCCCACGGACGAGCCGTGAAGGCGAAGGGCTTGGAGGTCAGTGCGCCGACCGGGCAAAGGTCAACGACGTTACCCTGCAACTCGGAGGTCATCGCCTGCTCGAGATAGGTGGTGATTTCAGCATCTTCACCGCGGCCGATGAGACCGAGTTCGGAAATGCCGGCAACTTCCGTCGTGAAGCGGACGCAGCGCGTGCAATGGATGCAGCGGTTCATCACCGTCTTGACGAGCGGGCCGATATATTTGTCCTCGACGGCGCGCTTGTCTTCCTGATAGCGCGAGCTGTCGATACCGAAGGCCATGGCCTGGTCCTGCAGGTCGCATTCGCCACCCTGATCGCAGATCGGGCAATCCAGCGGGTGGTTGATCAGCAGGAATTCCATCACGCCTTCGCGGGCCTTCTTGACCATCGGCGTGTTGGTGAAGACTTCCGGGAGCTCACCGTTCGGGCCGCCGCGGATATCGCGAACGCCCATGGCGCAAGACGCCTGCGGCTTCGGCGGGCCACCCTTCACCTCAACGAGGCACATGCGGCAATTGCCGGCCACCGACAGTCGTTCATGGAAGCAGAAGCGCGGGACTTCGGCGCCGGCTTCCTCGCACGCCTGGATAAGCGTGTAGTGATCCGGAACTTCGATCTCTTTACCGTCAATCTTCAGTTTAGCCATCGTCCACTCAGTCCTATGTCACGTCTTCAGCCCAACCTGGCCGCAGACAATTTCATGATCGCAGACCGGATTGCCATCGGGGCGGCTCAGACGCCTGATAGCACCAGCTTGCTCACAATAAGCTTTGCCAAGCCTTGTCCCCGCAAGACCCGCTTTGCGATCGAGCCATGTGGGGCACCCACATCGTCTCCATCGCCTTCATTCACCCTCCCCAGCCGCGATCCAGCCGAGGAAAACCCTAACTCCGGCCCTTCGGCAGCAGCGCCTTCGCCTGGCCAACCCAGTCATCGCGCCGGATGCGACCGTCGAAACCGAGCTCGCCATCGATCCGCTCGACATCCGCGTCGCTCCAGGCGGCGATATCGGCGAAGCGCTTGATGCCGCGTCCGTTCAGCACCTGCTCCAGCTTCGGACCGACGCCGGAAATTCGCTTCAGGTCGTCAGCCTTCTCGGCTGCCTTGCGGCCGCGCGCAGGAGCCGGCTTTACGGCGACGGGCGCAGCGGCTTCAACCTTCGCCGTCTTCTTTGCAGGAGCCGTAACCGCCTTGGGTGAGACAACCGCGGGCTTCGGCTCGGCTTTCTTCACGGCAGCCGGCCTCTGCTTCGCAGCAACCGGTTTCGGTGCAACAGCCTTGACCGCAGTCTCCTTGACTGCAGCCTCGGGCTTTACAGGTTTGGCGTCCCCTGCCCCACCGTCCACGCCCGCTGGCTTCGCAGCGACCTCAGCCGGATGTTTTTCGTCTTCAAGGGCATCGGCCAGCCGGGTGGTTGCTTCGACCGCGCCCTGGAAAGCGCCAAAAAACGCGCCGGCCAGTTGCGAGGTAAAGCCGAAACCGATTGCGGTGACCGCGGCAATGGCTGCGGCCGGATGAGCCATCAGCGGATGGATCGGCATGATCGGCGCGTTCCCAAACATATCGGCAGCAGTGCGGCCAAGATCGGCCGATGCGTTACCGGCCGCTCCGCTCTCCTGCCTGATATCGTTGGTCTTCGCCATCTTCGATCCTTACTCGGCTGCTTCCAGAACAGCGCCGTGGCTTGTCGCATTGGCGGTATACTGGTCGATGCGCTTTTCGATCTCGGGACGGAAATTGCGAATCAGGCCCTGAACCGGCCATGCGGCTGCGTCACCGAGCGCACAGATGGTATGACCTTCGATCTGCTTCGTCACCTGGAACAGCATGTCGATCTCGCGCTTCTGCGCGTTGCCGCGAGCCATGCGCTCGAGAACGCGCCACATCCAGCCCGTGCCTTCGCGGCACGGCGTGCACTGGCCGCAGCTCTCATGCTTGAAGAAGGCCGAGATGCGGGCAATCGCCTTGATGATGTCGGTCGACTTGTCCATGACGATCGCCGCAGCCGTGCCGAAGGACGACTTGACTTCGCGCAAGCCATCGAAATCCATCGGGCAGTCGATGATGTCAGCAGCCGGAACGACCGGGCACGATGCGCCGCCGGGAATGACGGCGAGCAGGTTATCCCAGCCGCCGCGAATGCCGCCGGCGTGCTTGTCGACGAGCTCACGGAAGGTGATGCCCATGGTTTCCTCGACCGTGCAGGGACGGTTGACGTGACCGGAGAGCATGAACAGCTTCGTGCCGACATTGTTCGGACGGCCGAAGGAGGAGAACCAGCCGGCGCCGCGGCGCAGGATCGTCGGAGCAACGGCGATCGACTCAACATTGTTGACCGTCGTCGGGCAGCCGTAGAGACCCATATTGGCCGGGAATGGCGGCTTCAGGCGCGGCTGGCCCTTCTTGCCTTCCAGGCTTTCGAGCAGCGCGGTTTCCTCGCCGCAGATGTAAGCGCCGGCGCCGTGATGAACGAAAACATCAAAATCCCAGCCGAGCTTATTGTTTTTGCCCAGCAATCCAGCATCGTAGCATTCATCGATCGCTGCCTGCAGGGCTTCGCGCTCGCGCATGTACTCACCGCGGACATAGATGTAAGCGGTATTCGCGCCCATGGCGAAACCAGCGATGACGCAGCCTTCGATCAGCGTATGCGGATCGTGGCGCATGATGTCGCGGTCCTTGCAGGTGCCGGGTTCCGACTCGTCGGCATTGACGACGAGATAATGCGGACGGCCGTCACTTTCCTTCGGCATGAAGGACCACTTGAGTCCGGTCGGGAAGCCTGCGCCGCCGCGACCGCGAAGGCCGGATGCCTTCATCTCGTTGATGATCCAGTCACGGCCCTTTTCGAGGATTTGCTTCGTGCCGTCCCAATGGCCGCGCGACATCGCGCCCTTCAGGGATTTATCCTTGAGGCCGTAGATATTGGTAAAGATGCGATCCTGATCCTGTAACATGCTTCACCTCTTACCGCGGCTTCTTGCCGAAGACCTTGATATATTCCGCTTCGCCACCCTTAGCGAGTGCCTCAGCCTGCCTGACCCAGTCGTCACGATCGATCCGGCCCTTGAAATTCAGATAGCCGTCGACCCAATGGCGCTCTGCTTCGTGCCAGCTGGCAATCTGCGCAAAGGTAAAGATGCCAAGTTCATGCAAGGTCCCTTCGATCTTCGGGCCAACGCCTGAAATGAGCTGCAGATTGTCCGGCTGCGCGGGTCTTTCGATACCGGCGGGACGATTCTTGTCGTCGAGCGACGGCTTTCCGGCGACAGGCTCGGCAGCCGCAGTCCCAGAAAGCGGCTGAGTTTCCGCTGCCTTGGCGTTCTTGGCCGCTTCCTTCGGCGCCGTCGCCGGCGTCTTTAGGCTCTTATTGGTTTCCGCATCCGTGCTCTTGGCACGGGCAGCTTCGGACGGCGGGATCGATACGGTATCAGCAGTAGCCTTGGCCACCTTGCTCGCCGTGCTCTTTGCCTTAGCCTCATCCGACAGGAGCGACGTTAAACCGCCTTCCGGCGCGGAGAAAACGCGATCGATCTGTGGGCCGGTCTGAATCTCATGACCCTTGCCTGCGGCGAATGCATCGATGATCTCTTCCAGGCGTGCCGGCGTGAGATCCTCATAGGTATCCTTGCCGATCACCACCATCGGTGCATTGACGCAGGCGCCCTGACATTCGACCTCTTCCCAGGAGAGCGTGCCGTCGGCATTGCGCTCGAAAGCGTGATCGTTGATCCGGCTCTTGCAGACCTTGATCAGCCCCTCGGCGCCGCGCAGCATGCACGGCGTCGTGCCGCAAACCTGAACGTGGGCGCGCGTGCCAACCGGGTGCAGCTGGAACTGCGTATAGAAGGTCGCGACTTCGAGCGCGCGGATATAGGCCATGTCGAGCATGTCGGCGATCGTTTCGATGGCCGCCTTGGTGACCCAGCCTTCCTGCTCCTGCGCACGCATCATCAGAGGGATGATCGCGGACTGCTGGCGGCCCTCCGGGTATTTCTGGATCGTCTTTTCAGCCCAGACCGAATTCTCCGCATTGAAAGCGAAGGCGGCAGGCTGGAATTGATCTTCGGCTAGTCGACGAACGGACATCTTTCACGCCTTATCTCAGTTTAAGGACCCACACCGCGTATTCGTCAGAGACGAGAATTCGCAGGCATAGGCCGACTGGTCTTTCTGCATAAACACAACGAACTTGCCGCCGTTCGGCACGGCGGCCTTGATCTGGTAGCCACGGGAGAGAAGGTCCGCAACGGTTGAATCTCCGCCCGACGTACCCTCATTTCCGCCTTTTGCAGTATTCGTGCTCGTGGCATTCGAACCCTGCATGTTGAGGGTCGGCAGGCTCGGCGTTTTGCCGGTCTGCTGTGCCGAGGCACCGCAAGTGACCAGAAGCGCCGGAACTATCGCCTGCCAAATCCGCATCAGCGATCCACCTCACCGAAGACGATATCGAGCGAACCGAGCACGGCTGCGACGTCGGCGAGCTGGTGGCCGCGGCACATGAAGTCCATGGCCTGCAGATGCGCATAGCCCGGCGCGCGGATCTTGCAGCGATAAGGCTTGTTGGAGCCGTCCGAGACGAGATAGACGCCGAATTCGCCCTTCGGCGCTTCGACGGCTGCATAAACCTCGCCGGCCGGCACGTGATAGCCTTCGGTATAGAGCTTGAAATGGTGGATCAGCGCTTCCATGGAGCGCTTCATCTCTCCGCGCTTCGGCGGAACCACCTTACCATCGAGCGATGAAACCGGTCCGGTCCTGGCATCGCCGAGCAGGCGATTGACGCACTGCTTCATGATGCGGACAGATTCGCGCATTTCGATCATGCGGATGAGGTAACGGTCGTAACAGTCGCCGTTCTTGCCGATGGGAATATCGAATTCGAGATCGGAGTAACATTCGTAAGGCTGCGCTTTGCGCAAGTCCCAGGCAGCACCGGAGCCGCGTACCATGACGCCGGAGAAGCCCCAGGCCCAACAGTCTTCCAGCGAGACTACGCCGATATCGACGTTACGCTGCTTGAAGATGCGGTTGCCGGTTAGCAGGTCATCGATATCGTCGAGCGCCTTCAGGAAAGGATCGCACCAGTCGCCGATATCCTGCACGAGCTTTTCAGGCAGATCCTGGTGAACGCCGCCCGGACGGATGTAGGCGGCATGCATGCGCGAACCGGAAGCGCGCTCGTAGAACACCATCAGCTTTTCGCGCTCTTCGAAGCCCCAGAGCGGCGGCGTCAGCGCGCCGACGTCCATAGCCTGCGTCGTGACGTTCAGAAGATGCGACAGGATACGGCCGATTTCTGAATAAAGGACGCGGATCAGCTGGCCGCGGATCGGGATATCAATGCCGAGCAGCTTTTCGACGGCCAAGGCATAGGCATGCTCCTGGTTCATCGGCGCGACATAGTCGAGGCGGTCGAAATAAGGAACGGCCTGAAGATAGGTCTTCGTCTCGATCAGCTTTTCCGTGCCGCGATGCAGCAGGCCGATATGGGGATCGACGCGTTCCACAATTTCGCCGTCCAATTCGAGGACAAGACGCAAAACGCCGTGCGCAGCCGGATGCTGCGGACCGAAATTGATGTTGAAGTTGCGAACGTTATGTTCTGTCATGACGGCGATGCTCGCGTTTTCGGAATTTCAGAGGATGGCAGGCCGAAGCCCGCCACACGCCAACAATCAGGCCTTCGCCTTTTCGTCGCCCGGGAGCACGTAGTCGGTACCCTCCCACGGCGACAGGAAATCGAAGTTGCGGAATTCCTGCTTCAGTTCCACCGGCTCATAGACGACGCGCTTGGCGGCATCATCGTAGCGGACTTCGACGAAACCGGTCGTCGGGAAGTCCTTACGCAGCGGGTGACCTTCGAAACCGTAGTCGGTCAGGATACGGCGCAGATCCGGATGGCCGGTAAAGAGAACGCCGTACATGTCCCAGGTTTCGCGCTCGAACCAATCCGCGCCGGGATAGATACCGCAGGCGGAGGGAACAGGCTGATCTTCGCCGACGGGAACCTTGACGCGGATGCGCAGGTTCTTCTTGGGCGACAGCAGATGGTATACCACGTCGAAACGCTCGACACGCTGCGGCCAGTCAACGCCGCAAATATCCGTCATGTTGACGAAGCCGCACCTGGCGTCATCACGCAGGAAGGTCAGCAGGGCGATAACGTTTTCGGTCGTCGTCGTCACGGTCAGCTCGCCATATTTGATCTCGCTCGACGAGATCAAGGCGCTGCGGACTTCCGTGAGGTAGGCGGCAAGCTCGTTCAGGGCTTCACTCATAATACCTTGTCCCCTGCCTTACCGTTCGATCGTGCCGGTGCGCCGGATCTTCTTCTGCAGCAGAAGCACGCCGTAAAGCAGCGCTTCCGCTGTGGGAGGACAGCCCGGAATATAAATGTCGATCGGAACGACACGGTCGCATCCGCGAACGACGGAATAGGAATAGTGATAATAGCCGCCGCCGTTCGCGCAGGAGCCCATCGAAATGACGTAACGCGGCTCGGGCATCTGGTCGTAGACCTTGCGCAGAGCGGGCGCCATCTTGTTGGTGAGCGTGCCGGCAACGATCATGACGTCAGACTGGCGGGGCGAAGCGCGCGGCGCAAAGCCAAAGCGCTCGACGTCGTAACGCGGCATCGAAACCTGCATCATTTCGACGGCGCAGCAGGCGAGACCGAAGGTCATCCACATCAGCGAGCCGGTACGGGCCCAGTTGATCAGCTCATCGGTAGAGGTGACCAGAAAGCCCTTGTCGGCGAGCTCGTTGTTGATCTCGCCGAAGAACGGATCGTTGCTGCCGACAGGCCGGCCGGTCGCGGGATCGATGATCCCTTTCGGCTGCGACGCAACGAGCGTCGTGTTGCTTGGAGCTACTCCCATTCCAGGGCTCCCTTCTTCCATTCATAGATAAAGCCGATGGTCAGCACCGCGAGGAACACCATCATCGACCAGAACCCGAACCAGCCGATCGCACCGAAAGATACGGCCCACGGGAAGAGGAAGGCGACTTCCAGATCGAAGATTATGAAGAGAATCGATACGAGATAAAAGCGGATATCGAACTTCATGCGGGCGTCATCGAATGCATTGAAGCCGCATTCGTAAGCCGACAGCTTTTCCGAGTCAGGCGCCTTGAAGGCGACGGCAAACGGCGTAATCAACAGCGCCAGGCCAATCACCAGGGCAATACCAATGAAAATCGCTATCGGAATATAGGAACTGAGCAGTCCAGTCATCATGTCCATCCCTGCTTGCGGTCAGCGCCGGGGCGGCGCATCTGAGCAAATGCCCAGCAAGCGAAAGAGCGTTGCAACAGAGCCGTGGTTAGCGCAGGCAGAGCGCGCGCGCAAGCCTTTTGAATCTGTCGTTCGGAGTCCTGTCGAGCGGTAGATATCAATGTGTTGCGACGACAACGCGACAAATTGGCGCAAACGCAAAAAGCCCCGTTCGCAATCGCAATAAATTGACGTTTGATTGTAATGGCTTGGAGAGAATGGCGCGAGTGACGGGGCTCGAACCCGCGACCTCCGGCGTGACAGGCCGGCACTCTAACCGACTGAGCTACACCCGCGCATTGTTTGGCCTTTCAGCCCGTACGGATCCGAAATTTGCCTTGAAATGGCGCGAGTGACGGGGCTCGAACCCGCGACCTCCGGCGTGACAGGCCGGCACTCTAACCGACTGAGCTACACCCGCATTACATTTCAAGCATTCCAGATGCTTCCGCACCCATCAAAGCGGCCCTCGCCGTTCGATGAGCGGCTAACTACGGGGTTCGTGTTTGGGTGTCAAGCAGGTTTGAATACAAATCGATGACAGAATGCGAATTGTTTTGGACAAGCACTCCTGCAATTTTCGGTCCTCTCGATTTCACATGGCAGGTTCCCACCCCATGCATTTCATGAGAACCTGATATGCATGGGAATAACGTCGCGGGGCATCGAGCCAGCATATGTTGACGAGTGCGGCCAGGAATGTGCAAAAATCAAAAAAATCAAAAAATCTTTATAAACACTCTTGCGGTTTTTCCCCGTTCCGCATAGATCACGGCCACCGAACGCGGCGGGCCAATGACCCGCTTCGCAGAAGGGCGATTAGCTCAGTTGGTAGAGCGCCTCGTTTACACCGAGGATGTCGGGAGTTCGAGTCTCTCATCGCCCACCACTTCTTCAGATTGAATGTCAGTTGATTTTCTAGCAGCTTTGTTGCGCTCTCGATGAGCGAGGTTGCGCGCTATCGCGGCGGCTCAGTAGTTGCCGAGAATAATCACACCCAGAAGTACCACGGAAACAAGCACAAGGGCTGCTATGATGATCAGCAGCTCCTTCAACATGAATCGTTCCATCTTGCTGTCATCCATGGCGTTTGCTCCCGGCAAACCGTTATCCACATTCATTCGCAGTATCGAATCGCCGCGCTGAGTTCCGCATCAGTCCACATGTAAGCAGTCATATTGTCAATTTCAGCCTGAAGGCCCTGTCGCGGTAGCAATTCTTGTTCCATCCCATTGCATCTGCATTACGGAACATGAAACTTTATCGGTCGCTGCCTTGGCGGCGGGTCGACGTAGGCGTCGGGCAAGTTGACCGTCCGCGACAACAATCTCTCCGCGATCTGCGCGGCGGCAGCGCGCGCGCCCTCCCCCGAGCAAAAGTTGCCGCGTACCTGTACCGCCGCGGCCAGCAGGCGAAAGAATGCGCTGCATAGCTCCGCCGACGGTGGCGTCGGCTCCCGCCAGAATCGCTCTAGGCCACGCCGATCGCTCAAACCATCGATGTCGTAGATCGCCGCTCCCAGCGCTTTGACCGGCTTCCCTGCGCGCAGCGCCGAAAGTGCCGCAGTCGAGTTGACCGTTACCATGCCCTGGCTGGCGACAATCAGCCGGTCGAGACTGCCGCCATCGATCAGATGGATGCGCGGCGACAATCCGCATGAGGCACCGATATGCTCGACATAGGCCCGCCAGTCCACGAGCCCGTTGTCGAGCGGATGAAGCTTTAGGACGAGATGTGTATCCGGCGCTGCATGCTCCGCAAAAGAACGGAGAATCAGCCGTATCGCATCCTGCTGCTGATGAAAAGGCGAATGCGCGCGGAGCTGAAAATCGGTCTGAAGCTGTAGGGGATAGACAAAGAATCGTTTGCCGCCTGCAATCAGCCCCTCGATCATACCCTGCGCTTCCCGTGTCCTTCTGCCGCTTGCCGGAAGTTTCTTCAGCCATCCGGCATATTCCATCAAGGGATGGTAGAGCCCGTGCCGGCGATAGCCGGGATAGAGGAACCACAGAAAGACGGTCGGCAGATAATAGGCGAGATCGTAAAGCGCTTCCGCCAGGAAAGTCTGGTTGTAACGACGTGTCCAATCCGGCTCCGGCAGATTGGACGCGGCCTTCAGAATATGGACCGGATTGGTGGGAAAGCGCGAATTGGAAGAGAGGCCATCTCGCTCGAGGGTCACCCAGTCCGGCCGCAAATAACCCATTTCCACGACATTGACGGCAACGCCGGCGCGACGCGCCTCCTCGATGGCGACCCGGTGATAGGGCCGCTCTTCGCCATGCAGGATCAGATCCGTGACATTCTCGGCTTCGATTCGAAGCCCGATATAGGCTCGCCATCCGGCAAGGTCGCCGCGATAGTTGAACGCCTTGCGGCGGCGCCACGAAATCCAGTCCCCGGCATTCAGGTTGATGCGGATGCAGCGGCCGCCGGCCTTCTCCAATATCCTGGCAGTCTCGACGAACAAAGGCGAGGATGGGCCCTGCAGGAAGAGGAAGACGCGCGGTCGCGCGGCCCCTTCCCCACTGGGCATCATTCTGCAACCTCGGTGGCAAGGCCGGCATAGCGCAGCAATGTGCCGATCAGATTCCAGGGCGCCTCTTCTTGCGGCGGCTGCGGCTTTTGAGAATGGGCGCGCGCGCGGCCAAGCGGAACGATGACATAATCGGTGCGCGGATCCGGGAACGGATCGGCAAAGGCCTTCAGCAGGGGTGCATGATCGCCATAGAAAAGCAACCAAACCGGGCGATCCAGCCTGTCGAGATGATGGGCAAGATTGCCGAGCGCATGATCGGCGCGCATCAGGAGTTCGCCGTAGATGTCCACCGGATTGACGAGGTCGCCGCAGCGGCCCGGCTCCCAGGGGCCGTGATTCGCCATGGACGCGACAAAGAGGAAATTCTTGCTCGTGCCGTCGTCATCGATCGTCCGAATCACGCTTTTCGTCAGCGAGAGGTCGCTGACATAAGGGCCATCGCGCTCGGGATTGTGATCGAACTCGTCCAGCATCATCATCCGGTCGAAGCCAAGCTGCGGCAACGCCTTGTGACGCAGGAAAAACGTCTTGTCATAGGGATGGATGAACTGCGTCTTCCAGCCGGCCTTTTTCAGCCGCGCCGGCCAGACGACATCCTTGTAATGGCTGGCACGCAAATAGGGGTAGCTGGCGTCGATATGCACATTTTCGGGCAGTAGCCCGCTCAAGACGGCAAATTCGGTTCGTAGCGTATAGCCACCCTCGAAGACGCTTGTCATGCGGCCCCATTGCGCGGCCTGCTCCCTCAGACGGTCGAGATTGGGAAGCTTGATATTGTCGACGCCGAAATGTCTGAGGTCGATGAAGGATTCGGATTGCCAGACGACGATGAGCGGCTCGTCTTCGCCATGTTCCCAAAGCTCCTGCAGCGCCGACATGAAACGCTCGGACAATTCCGAGACGATCGCCTCGCGCCGGACACCAACCCAGATGACGAAATGAAAAACGACGGAGGCAAAGGTGCCGAATCGCACCGTATCGCTCTTGACGTCAACCTTGCCGAGAAACTTCTGCGTGAGACGGCAGACCGGTTCGCTGACGACCCGGCTGAACAAAGCGACCCATGGCGTAAAGGCTGCAACCAGCATCAGCAGGATCCAAAGCACACCGTGGTTGTCCGGCAGAACCGCAGGCTCCAGATACATGTAAAGACCGCTGAGGCCGAAGACGTAGGCAAAAGCGATGATCCAGAAGACGATGTTCAGCGATGTCGCATAGAAGATCTCCTTGTATTTGAAGACATCCACGACGAGCGCGATGTCCGAAAATACCAAAGGCTCACGGATGAACTCGAATTTCGCCCTCGATATGCCGGTGAAGATGACGAAGAAACTGATGACGGCCTGAGTGCTGTAGATCGGGCGCCAGGAAATGGCGAAGAACGCCGCATAGATCAGGATGATGACCGGAATTCTTGCCGCCCAGTCGCAGGCTACTCGCCGCCAGCTTCTTTTCGTACGGTTCTCGGCGTTGATGGCCGCCGGCATCGCCAACGGATCGGTCAGAAAGACGATGACGCAGGAAAACGCGAAGCAAGCAAGGGTCAAAAGAACAGGAAAATCGTGAAGCTTCAAGACTGCGCCATCCAAATGCCCGCTGCCTCGGCAGCATTTCCATATCAGCGAGGAACGGGCCGCCAATACCCCTGACTTATCTTCTCTTGCACGTGTTTCGCTGGCGGTGCAACTCCTGTGCGTGTTTTGTATTACTTATCGCGATCAAAGCTCTGCTTGCCGGTATCGGCAAGACCGCTATGCGCCTCATCACCAAATATTTTTCGCGCCTTGCGTGAAAACCACCATAACAGCAATGGTTTTATCAGCGGTCCGAAGTAAGCCAGCGCCGTCAGCGAAAATCCGAAGTGAATCTTCTGCCTGCCGCGATCCATCCCACGGACGATTCTTGCTGCGACCTCCTCCGCACTCCACGGCTTGACGGCCCCCATCAAAATCTCCGCTTCGCGCGGCCTTAACGCGATTTCCCGAGCATATTGCGGCGTCATCGTATCGGGCGGGAAGCAGATCGAAATCTGCACGCCCCAAGCGCCGGCTTCCGCGCTCAAAGCCTCGGCAAAGCCCGCCAGCGCCGATTTGGATGCGCAATAAGCGCTATAGCCAAAGATACCGATCAAGGCGGCACCCGAAGAAATCATCATGATCCGGCCGCCGCGGCGGCTCTTCATGTCTTTATAAACAGCACGAACCGCGTTGGCTGTCCCAAGGAGATTGACGGAGATCTGCTCATCGAAAACCGACGCGGACATTGCATCGAAGGTACGGGGCTCGACGATAGCCGCGGAAGCAACAAGAATATCGCAAGGGCCGAAGGACGCCTCGCAAAGCCTTACCGCCTTGGTAGTCTGTTCGGCAGAGGCCACATCAACGGAAGCCGTCCGGATAAAGGCGCCGTCGACACCGGGAAGCATCGCGATTTCGGCGCGCGCCTCTTCGAGGCGCCCGGTATCGCGAGCAAGAAGCGAAACCCGGGCCCCTCGGGCCGCATAAAGCTTGGCTATCGCCAGACCAATTCCGCTTGAACCTCCCGTGACGATAACGTGCATGAGACGATCGCCCCGAAACTTAAGAGCCGCCTGGCGTTTGAGCCATGGGCAGCAGTTGCATCATCTTCTCCATATCCAGCGAAGCAAGACCGAAATTGCGGTCCTTCAAGCTCTTGAGTTTTTCTGCTGTCAGCCTGACCGCGCGCCGGATCTGCTCCTCGGTATGATTGCAGGTGATGAAGAAACGAAGGCGCGCCATGCCCTCGGGCACCGCCGGATGGATGATGGGTAGCACGTTGATGCCTTCGGCGAGCAAGTCGTTGGAAAGCTGCGCGGCCCGAAGCGAATCGCCGACGATCACGGGCACGACCGAGTGCCCCACGCTGAGGCCGGTATCGAGGCCAGCCGCCTTTGCCTCGTCGAGAAACAGATGGCCGTTGCGCCTAAGCCGCGCGGTTCGCTCCGGTTCGGACTTGAGAATATCGAGGCCAGCGACGGCGGCGGCGGCGAGAACGGGCGAAAGGCCGACGCTATAGACGAAACCGCCGGCTTCCGCCTTCAGAATATCGGCAAGCGCACGCGTGCCGGCGATATAGCCGCCGCAACTCGACGTCGTCTTCGAGAGCGTGCCCATCCAGATATCGACATCACGCGGATCAAGATCGAAGTGCTCGAATGTACCGCGGCCCGTCCTGCCGAGAATGCCAAGCGCATGCGCCTCGTCGACCATCAGCCAGAAACCATAGCGCGCCTTGAGCTCCAGCAGCGCAGGCAGGTCGGCGATATCACCATCCATCGAATAGATGCCTTCGACGATGACCAGAATGCGCCGGAAATCCGACGATAGTGTCTTCAGGATATTCTCGAGGCTATCGACATCATTATGCTGGAACAGCCGGCGGGCGGCACCGGAAAGCTTGATGCCGGCAAGCGCGCTGTTGTGAATGAATTCATCGTGGATCACGAGATCCTGCGGCCCCATCAGACAGCCGATCGCAGCGACATTGGTCAAGTAGCCGCTGACAAAGCAGACGGCGGCATCGACGCCATAGACCTCTGCAAGCCTGCGCTCGAGCTCCACATGATCAGGTCGCTCGCCTGCGACGAGACGACTGGCCGACGCCGAGATTCCGAAGCGGTCGATCGCCTCCTTGGCGCGCTTGGCGACATGCGGGTCCGTATTGGTCGCCAGATAATCATAGGAGGCAAAATTGACGAACTCACGCCCGCCGATGCGCGTCGTCGCGCCGGCGGCGGCATCATGCGACCGATAGAATGGATTGGCGACGCCGAGCAGCTCACCTGCCATGCGCTGCGTTGCGACACGCTTATATTCGGGCAGATCCTCGAAACGGGTCGCCTGACGCGGTTGTAACTGTGGCTGCCGGTTCAGCCTTTCGGTCCGATTGCGGCCGGAGGATTCGCCGACACGGCGCATCTGCTCAAGCAACTTGCTTTTCTTCTGCTCCGCCTGTTCGCCATTATAGGTCACTGCACGGCCCTTTTTTCGTGTTCTGCGGCATGGCTACGCGCCAGGCGCTCGACCACCTCGTCTCCGGCCATGTCACTAGCAGCATTGTCGCCGTTGCGATTCATGACCCGATCACGCAAACGGTTGACGACATCGCCTACGGTCGTACCCTCGCCTACTCCGCTCAAGGGAATATCGAAGCCGGTTTTCTGCTGGAAGCTCATGCCGAGCTCCATGGCCATCAGGCTGTCCAGGCCGATATCCTTCAAAACCTTATCGGGGGTCACCGTGTCTTCGGTCACGCGCAGGATGGCCGCAATCTCTGCCGCGACAAGCGCATGCAGAGCGGCCTGAGCCTCCTCTTCCGATTTCCCGCTGATCAGTTCCCTGAGATCGATGCTGTCTCCCTCGTTGAGGGCCTGATGGTTGCCTGCATGGCGCATCAGCGGCTCGAACAGAGAACGTCCGGCAATCGGCAGCAGACGAGCGGCATTCCAATCGATCTCGGCGATCATGACCGCCGCCGCATCGACATCTCCTCTGTCCGCCAGCATATAACGCTCGACCTGTTCCAGCGCGTCTCGCGCCTTTAATGCGGCCTTGCCGATACGCTTGGAGAGGAGATCGTTGACCTCGATGTTGCGGGCAAGGAAGCCCTTGTCGGCGATCGCGCCGAAGCCCACCGCAAGCGCGGGCCTGCCTGCGGCCCGACGCGCACGCGCCAACCCCTCCAGATAGCCATTGGCCATCACATAGTTAGCCTGGCCGGGATTGCCGAGCATGGTCGTTGCCGAGGAGAACAGCAGGAAGAGTTCCAGCCTGTCATCTCGCGTCAGACGATCCAGATTTTCCGCGCCACGGATCTTTACCTGGAGAACGGGGCGATTGCGTTCCAGCGTCAGATTGGCAAGGAGTGCGTCGTCCAGGACCATGGCGGCGTGAATGACGCCTTTCAATGCCCCTTCGGTGCGAAGCGAGGCAAGCAGCGTCTCAACTGCGGCGGCATCGGTGATATCACAGGCGTGCAGCGTCGTAACGACACCCCGCTTTGCCCAATCTGCTATCGCCTGCTTCGTTTCAGCGTCGGCAATGCCGCGGCGTGAGCATAGCGCTATGCGGCGCGCACCCTTCGAAACGAGCCAATCGGCGGCGGACAGCCCGAAGCCGCCAATGCCGCCTGCGACCAGGAAAACACCCTTGCCATCGACACGCAGGGATTTCGCGGGTGCGCGCAAGACGCTGTCAATACCCGCAACGGGCGGCCGCACCACGATTTTGCCGATATGGCCGGCATTCTGCATCAGCCGGAAGGCATTGCCGATCTCGTCATAAGCGAAAGCGCGATATGGCAGCGGCGTCAGCTTTTCCTCGGCGAAAAGCTGCCCGATCTCCCTGAAGATGCGCCGAGTGAGATCGGGTACGTTGACCAGAAGCTGATCCGCATCGATACCGAAATAGCTGACATTGCGCCGGAACGGACGTAGGCCAATCTTACGGTCGGAATAATAGTCGCGCTTGCCGAGCTCCAGGAAGCGGCCGAATGGCTTGACCAGCTCGATGCTCCGCTCCATCGCTTCGGAAAAGAGCGAATTGAGGACAAGATCGACACCCTCGCCACCCGTAAGCCGCCGCACGCCGGAAACGAAATCCAGAGAGCGGGAATCAAGCACATGATCGGCGCCGAGCATTTCGAGAAAGCCACGCTTCTCGACCGTGCCGGCGGTGGCGATCACCCTGGCACCCTTAAGCTTGGCAATCTGGAGCGCCGCCAGACCGACGCCGCCGGCAGCTCCATGAATCAGGATGGTTTCACCCGGCTGAATGCGCCCAAGCTCGACCATTGCATAATAGGCGGTCAGAAAAGCGACAGGCACGGTCGCAGCCGCAACGGTGTCCATCCGTTCTGGGAGCTTCGTCACTCCGTCGCGGTGAACACGGACATGGGTCGAGAACGCGGCAGGCCCGATCCCCATCACCTTGTCACCCAGCTTGAGATCGTCGACGGCATCGCCAACGGCAAGAATTCGCCCAGCGAATTCCATGCCGATGGTGGCACCAGCAAAGCCGTCCTCAAGCGCCTCTTCTGGCAGGAGCCCCATAGCCCACATCACGTCGCGGAAATTGAGGCCGGTCGCTTCGACGGAGACGACAATCTCCCTCTCGTCAGGCACTGGAAGGCCGACTTCCTCCCAAACGACGCTATCCAGACGCCCGCCCAGATGTTGCCGGATCATCGCCGCGACAAAATCCCGGCGGCTTGCTTCGACGGCATCAAAGGGACCTGCGGCAGCTCTGATCTCCCGAACCTTTCCGGTCGCGCGATCCATGAACCATTCGCGGTTGTCCGTGTCCGCCGTCATGAGGGTGTCAACTGCGGAGAACACTCGCCCGTCATCTGCATCGGCATCCAGCAGATGGACGTCAAAGGCATCATATTCGTTTTGAAGAACGCGGCCCAAAGCCCACAGACCGGCATTCGCGTCATCGACGGGGCGAGCCGACAGCGGAGAACCGCCGGGCGCCAAGATCACCAGTCGAGGCCGTGCTCCATCGCTGTTCTGCGACAGCAGGTTCGCCAGTTCGGTGAAGATCGAGAGACGCGATAGTGAAAGTTCCGCCGCATCGCCGCGCTTCACGCCGGCAAGATACACGATCCCGCTGGTTCTCCGGTTGACCGCATCGAGAACGCCGGCAATATCTGGCGACAACGCACTGAGATCGATGACCTTTGCATTCTCACCCAGCTTGCCAAGCCCCTTCTTGCCCTGCTCCGACAAGATCAGGATTGGCTCGGCGATCTCCACGACGGCAGCTGTTTCCGGTTGCCGTTCGGACATAGCCGATACCGCTATCAACGCTCCCTCGGGGAATACCTGCTCATGGATCAGCGGCTTGGCAAAACCCAAGTTCCCCAGGAGCTCGGCGATCTGCTGCGGCGTGCCGAGCCGCCCAACGGGGAATTCCGGCGACGAGCTATCCGCAAACCAGCCTTCGGAAAGGCCGAAGACGAAATCATTGAAGGCGCTCGGCGCACGATCGACCAGCAACAACCGCGCGCCGCAGGCGGCAACCGTCCGGACAGCCCGCTTGATATCGTCATTGTGAAGCATCAGGTACTGGCTCTGATCGCCGGAGGCGACCACGAGGTCCGCGACATAGCGATCCGTCAGTTTGGCCGGATCGGTAACGATGACATGCGCATCGCGTTCGAATGCGATCTCCAGTGCTCGGCGCACCTGCTCACGCGGCTCGGCAATCACGAGACATGCGCCCGCTGCTGCGGTGATCGTCGCCAGTTTTCGGCTGAAAGCGGCCGAAACCGAGCCGACTTCCAAAACGTATGCGATCGCGCCGGCATCGGCTTCGACGGCGGATGTCAATGCTTCCGCGAGCATCGAAAGCCGCCGTTCGCTCAAGGGCGAATGAACAAGCACATGCTCCAGAGTCGCCCCACCCGGAATGTTTGCCCCTTGGGCAGCAGGCTCATGTTCCAACACGTGCGGCCGTATCGTCGCCAAATGTTCGAGCGTCTCGCGATAGGCATCGCCAACGAGAACACTTTCGGCCACGCGCCCAGCGTCCTCACGATAGATTTCCTGCAGCAGCTCGGCCACAGGCGGCAGTGTCGGCTCCAGGGGAACGTGCCACTTGCCGTCTCCAGTCTCCGCGATGCCGGCATCCTCCAGAATGTACAGGCAATTGACCAGGAAAGACCGGAATTCGGCATCGCCGGGAAGGCCGGAAAATGCGACGGCGCCTTTACGGTCCGCAACCTTTAGTGCGATATCGTAGCAGGCGCGATAGACTGCGGCTTCAAGAAGAAGGCTTGCATTGTTGAGCGCATGGCTCTCGCCGGAACTGCCGTACGACGGAATCTGCCGTCCGTTAGCGCCCGATTTATGCGCGCCAGCGAAAAGAGCCGAAGGCACGCTCTCATAATGAAATGCAATGGAATCGAGCGTTGCCCTGCGGCGCAGCTGCGTGCGGCGGAAACGACAATCGTCAAGAACGGCAACCGCGCTGCCCTTCGCATCGAACAAGGTGAAACGGGCCTTGATCGAATTCGCGCTGAAACGCTCGATCTCGATGTAGGCTTTGACGATCGACCTTTCCTTGCCGAAAGCTCTCACGGTGCCAAAGTGAACGGGAATATAGGGAGCGCCGGTTTCGTCGCCGGAAAATTGATCGAACAATGCGACGAGACCGTGAAAGGCCGCGTCGACCGACATAGGGTTGAGATTATAGCTGGCGAAGGGATGAGACGGTGAGGCAGCCGTCTTCAGGTCCACTTCGATCGCATGATGACCGAACGCCGCAGCTTTCGACAGAAGCTGGAAATGTGGGCCGTAATGCAATCCGAAACGTTCCGCGGTTTCGTAGGCCACCTCGGACGTCAATATGGATTTACGGTCCCCGCTCGATCGCGCAGCGGCCTTGCTATCCATCTCCGCCGCCAGCGGCTTGCGGCAACGTCCGACCGCATGCACTGTCCATTCGTCATGGCTGAGGCGCTCGCGCGACCGGATCTCGAGATCTCCCGTCTCGGGTGACAGAATGGTGGACAATTCGACCATCCTGTCTTGAGACAATTCAAGCGGTCGGAAGATTTCGAGATTGCCGATTTCGACTTCATCGGTCCCGTAATAACGCTGCGCAGCCGTTACGGCGATTTCGATAAAGCCGCTGCCGGGCAGGATTGCCTTGCCATCCACCACATGTTCGGCGAGGTCTGGAAAAAGGCGGGCGTCGAGATGGTTCTTCCAATTCGTACCATTGAGATCGGCGCGCCAGCCAAGCAGCGTATACGGGCTTTTGCGATCGCGACCGAAAATATCGATCTCGTCCGTCGTCGCATGAGCACGAAGCTCCACCGGCTCGAAAGGCAGGGGCGGCAGCTTGACGAAGGCGTTGCGCGTGGCGCTGCTGCGCGTGCGTAGCGCAGGCGCACCGTTCGCAACCGCCCGTGCAAATGACTGTGAGACCGGATCATGGCCATCAATGGCGGCCTCGCGCAACAAAGTCGGTATTGCGATCGCCTGAACCGATGCCTGTTTTGCGATCTCCGCGACATAGTTCGACAGGATCGGGCGCGGTGAAATTTCTATAAAGAGGTTGCAGCCCATTGCCAGGGCGACCTGACAGCCAGCCTTGAAAAGCACGGGATCGCGAACATTGCGCCACCAATATTGCGTATCCAGCAGGCGCCCATCGCGCAGTTCGCCAGTTACCGTCGAGATGAAGGTCCCAGTGCCGCTATCCGGCGCGAGATCGGGCAAATCTGCGAAAAACGCCTCCCTGGCACGGTCGATGATGGGATGGTGGAATGGATAGTTGATATCGAGAACATGCGCGACGATCTGAGATTTACGCGCGGCGTCCCTGTAGGCCTCTATCTCATCGGCAGGACCGGAGATCGTTACCGAATTCGGCGCGTTGACGGCCGCGATACATATATTGTCCAGGCCCCTGGCTTTCGCAAAAGCCAGCGCTGCATCCTCGCCAAGCACCACGGCGGCCATCTTGCCCTCACCGGCAAGAAGATCCTGATGCAGCGAACGCTTCGCGACGATTGCAACCGCCTCGGCAGCCGTCAACACCTTGGCTGCGTAGGCGGCTGCGATTTCGCCGACCGAGTGGCCGAAGACCGCATCCGGCTTGACGCCCATCGACCAGAGACAGTCCGAGAGGGAGGCCTGGATCGCGAACAGCAGCGGCTGCGCGATCTTGGTATCGGCCAGGCGGGCAGCAAGATCAGAGGCGACCAGAACATCGGTCAGCTTCTCGCCGAGATAATATTCAAAGAGAGCGCTGAAGGACTGAAAGCATTGCCGGAAATGGCGGTTTTCCTGATAGGCGCCGATGCCCATTCCCGCCCACTGCGCGCCGTTGCCGGAAAAGACGAAGGCGATCTTGGTGGCCTGGGCCGGAGCTTCGCCAGCCTCGCCAGCCGAATTTCTCCCTGCAAGATGCGCATCGATCGCGGCCAGTACCGCTGCACTGTCTTTTGCGCGGGCTGCGAAACGATGACGCATGGGTTCGCGATTGGCAGCGGCGGAAGCAACGATCTGACGCGCTTCCTTGAGCTCGGCAGTTTCAAGACGGGTCTTGTAGTCTTCGAGCAGCGCCGAAAGAGCCGAGGCCGTATGAGCGCTGACGGCGAAAACGACCCCCTCGCCTCGGATTGACGGTTCGGGCGGTGCGATCGGATCGGGGTCACTGATGACGACGTGAGCGTTCGTTCCGCCGAAGCCGAAGGAATTGATCCCAGCAAAGCGTGCCTGCTTGGCTGGAAGAAGCTCGATCGTTGATGTATTGACCCGAACGTTCAGGCCCTCGAAATCGATGGACTCATTCGGGTGGTCGAAATGCAATGAGGCCGGTAAGAAATTATTTTCAAGCGCAATAACAGCCTTCAACAACCCGAAAAGGCCGGATGCCGGTTCGGTATGGCCGATATTCGTCTTGATCGAGCCGATCGGTACCGGCGCCCGCCGATTGCGCCCTATGACTTCGCCGATCGCCCAGATTTCGGCGGGGTCGCCGACCTTCGTTCCCGTTCCATGCCCTTCGATGAAGGCGATACGATTGACGTCGATATTGCGCCCTTCATAGATCGACTGAAGCAAGGCGGCCTGCGCCTCACGCGACGGCATGGAAATACCGTTGGTTCGTCCCGAAGAATTGACGCCTACGGCATGTATTCTAGCATAGCTGCGGTCCTTCTCGCGCAGCGCAACGTCCGTCCGGCGCAATACGATCGCCGCACCACCTTCTGCGCGAACGTAACCGCGACCGTTGTCGTCATAGGCGCGGCAGAGCCCTTCCGGCGACAGCATGCGCGCCTGCGCGAAGCCCACGAAGGACATGGGGTTGAGCAGAATATTGATGCCGCCGACGATCGCGGTATCGATCTCTCCGTTTTCGAGGGCCTTCACCGCCTGGTCGAGCGCTACCAGCGACGACGAACAAGCCGTGTCGATCGTCATGCTTGGCCCGCGCAAGCCGAATATATGCGAGATGCGGTTGGAAACGATGGAAAGCGTGTTGCCCGTCATGAAATACGGGCTACCCGAGGCGGGATCCTCGAGCGTCAGATTGCCATATTCAAGGGAAGATGCGCCGACATAGACACCCACGCGCTGGCCTTCGAACCCATCGATCGGCAGGTTTGCATCTTCCAAAGCTCGCCAGACAACGTTGAGCAGGATGCGCTGCTGCGGATCCATCTGCATTGCTTCACGCTGGGAAAGGCCGAAAACCGCAGGATCAAAGGCGTAGACATTGTCAAAGACGCCGGCTGCAAAACTGTAAGTTTTTCCCTGGATGCCCACAGCCGGATGCCAAAAGCGCGCAAGATCCCAGCGCTCCTCTGGTATACGGCCTACGGTGCAACGCCCCTCCTTCAGTACGAGCTGCAGTTCATCGATAGAACCCGCTCCAGGGGCAATGCTTGCGCGTCCGATAATCTCAACTGTCATGATCTCTCAGCAATATTCGAAGAAATGCATCAAACTGACCAATATTAACTACTCACGCTAGTATTGCCCGCGTTTTTCAACGACAACAATTTGCGCGCGCAGCATTTATGCGGCAGCGCACCAACCGCTGCAATATGCGATCAGTTAAGCTTTCAATTCAAGCCAGAAATCGCAATTCTTGCTTGCGGTGGTTGCAGTTCTTTCTCTAAATCAGTTCGCGATGAATTTCCGTTATCGACAAGGCACGATCCGTCAAAATCATACAGATGTCGGCATCGATCAACGAATAGGTTAAGTCAAGCCGCCGTCGCTCCGTTTCTTGCAACTATTGCCCCAGATTTGCTGCCGTTGCCGCTCCCTGGGATGCGATACCAAGCGGCGTGCCGATAAGATTCAAGAACTTCCTGATGTCGACGGAAGGATGACGCGATACATAGATGACGTCGCGGCTTTTTACCGGGAAAGTCTGCCCTACGATCAGGCTGTCGGGATTGGACATGTCGAAGCGATAGACGATCGGATAGCGTCCCTTGGCATCCGGAACCATTCCCTTACGCAGCAAAACGTCGAAGCGAGCAGGACCGAGCAGGGCTTTGGCGATTTCAGGCTCCTCGTAGCGGAACAGGAAGAAGCCTTTCGCATTGCTCGAATCGTCGATCGCGCCGTGACCCAGCGCAACAGCCTCGAGCAGGTTCAGATCGTTTGCTCCAAATTCGAGGCGGCCGTCTCCGCGAACAGATCCAAGCAGAGTGAAGGTCCTCGGATCGCGGACGAGGAAGATCTGATCGCCCGGCTGGACATAGATATCTTCCGACGGATGCTCGATGATGGACTTCAGCAGAACCGTTCCCGTCCGGCTGCCGCGAACCAGCGTTACATAGGTTTCATAAGGTTGCGTTGAAGGCCCCCCGGCCTTGGCGATGACTTCGGTAATCTTTTCCTTGGTCAGATCGAGCGGAACCATGGAAGGACGGCCAACGGCGCCCGAAACCGTGACGGTACGCGACGGCGTGCCCATGCTTGTTACGATAACATCCGGCTCGACGGCCTTGGTCGCCAGCGCCGCAAGGATTGCCTTGCGAGCCTGATCAAGCGTCTTGCCCGCAAATCGAACCGAGCCCGCATAAGGAATTGCCGCCGTGCCATCCGGCTGCACGACGACATCGAGCGATACCTGTTTTGATTGCGCCGTCGAAAACAGGCCATCGGCGCCGGCTTCGAAAATCGTGATCTTCAGTGCATCGCCGACACCGATAACGACGGCGCCGACACCACCACCCATGCCAAAACGCCGATTGAGTGTGGATGAAACATAATCGGAAACCAGACGCGCACTGCGGCTGTCGATGTCAACGATATCGAACACCGCGGCATTTCTGCGACCCAGTTCGACGCTGGATTGCCCGGCGTCCTTTACAATGGCGCCAGCCAAAGGGCCTTCACTTGATACGGAATTGCACCCCGCAAGAACCACGCAACAAATCACGGCGCCAATACGAAACAATTGAAAACCTCAAACAATTAGCTGCCGTGATTACCTGATGGCATACATCGACATGGAATGCATCAAATCTATCGACGCCTTGAAAAGCATAACGGGCACGCGTCAACAAGCCCAAATAGCGGAAATGCAACCAAAAAAATCAGATGCGCTCATATGAACACACCCGGCCCTCAAGAATCGCTCAACCAGCTCCGATTTATAGGGGCCAAGGAGACTTGAAGCAATTTTGGCGAGTATTTTTGAAGATTTAAAATTAAAATTTTCTAAAAAGCAAACAGGACCCGTTAAGCAACGGCATTGGCAGAGGGGTCACCTCATCGATAACATTGAAGTTTCGCTGAATCGCATTTATGCCGCCTTCCATAGGATGCATCTTGCCTATAAAAGAACCGAGTTCAGACCCGCAACTCACGCAGAAGACGACGAACCACAACAATCGGAGCTTGCTAAGTTTCTGCCGTCAGCGAGACATTCCGACAATCTTCGATTGTCTATCGTCGCTCGCAAATTGCCGCAAAATATACTTCGGGGCGAGAAACGGCTTGGGAGCTGTGGTACGACAGCGGAACGATCCCGTAACTCTCCAGCTCGGCCGGATGCCGATGAAAATAAAGGGTGCGTATTAATGCTTGGTTTTTCAAAGCGTTCACAAAAGAAAGCCTCGAAAAGTCCCCTCGAAATATTCGATCAGTACGAGCAGGGCAAACCGGTTCATCAAAATGCTATCAGCGCCCTCCAGGGATGGAATTGTGCATTTCCGCCGGAGTTCGGTCTCAATGCCGGCACCCTGCCCCTCTATGCGGATGACCGCATCGATTGGGCATTGCAGACTTTCGGATCGATCGAAGGCAGGCAAGTTCTCGAGATCGGCCCGCTCGAGGGAATGCATACCCACATGCTGAACTGCCACCGGCCGGCGCGGATCGACGCCATCGAGGCAAACCGCCTCTGCTTTCTAAGATGCCTGGTTACCAAACAGATCCTCAACATCGATGCCGCCTCTTTCATGCTTGGCGACATCCAGTCGTGGCTTACGGAAGGCGAAGAGATCTACGACTTCGCACTCGCATCGGGGGTTCTTTACCATATGGCCGACCCAGGCGAATTTCTTCGCTTGCTGGCAAAGCGGGTCAACGCGGTTTTCATCTGGACTCACTTCGTTCTGGAGAACGCGATGCCGGAGGGCGACGTGCGGTGGCTGCCCTTCAGCGGCAAGATTGAGACGAAGCTGATAGATGGCATTGACGTGCGCTATTACGAGCGCAGCTATCACCACGCCAATGCCAACGCGTCTTTCTGCGGCGGCATGAAGGATCGGCACTTCTGGATGCACCGGGACGATATATTGAAGCTGCTGCACGCGTTCGGCTTTGATGATGTTATCATCCGGGATGAACATCTCAGTCATCCTGGGGGGCCGAGCTTCTCGCTGCTGGCCCGGAAAACGTCCAGCGGCGCCTGACGACTCCGAATGCCGGGGGCTGACATTTGCGATATCGACAGGCATTTTGATAGATGTGAAGCCATGCAGAAGAGAATGACGCCGCTCCATCGCCAATTTCGGTCCTGTCCCCAACGGATAGAAGCGCCGGAGAAAATCCGTGCTTTTTAACCTCGAATACGATCATGGCAATGTTATCGAGGGTTATCTGATTCCCGATGGCTTTTCCGAAAAACCGCAAATCAGAGTCTCGGACGCCGACGGCGATCTGATGATCCTGCCGTGCGACCAAGTCAAACAGGCGGTCATAGATTCAGGACGGCACGAAGATGGCCATGTCGGGTTCAAGCTCGACACGACGACCATTCCCGATCTGGCTGAGCGCACATCGCTGATGATCCATGACGCCAAGTCGGGGCTGCTGATCTACCGCCGGCCGCAAGTATCGAGCACGATTCCGTTAAAGATTGTAAGGCTCGAGACGCAGCTGCTGCCAATGGTCAAATTCGACTACTATTGTGGCCGCAACTTTCAATATGAGCTTTCCTCCGTCGAGCGCTTCGGTCACGAAACGACCCTCCAGGCCTTTCATTTGAACGCCATCCAGTCGATCTATCTTAGCGGCCGGCTGTTGATGCGCAATTATGAAGAATTCCTCGACAAGGGATTCAAGGCCATCGTTCTGCTGACCGATCCCTATTACGAACTTGCCCTGCGGATATTCCTTCTAAAACGAATGGCGAAAACCCAGATTTCCTTCTTCGGCGATCGCGACAAGATCATCTTAGCGCCTGCTGCGGAGCATTTTGCCGAGGTAAGCCTTGAAAACGAAGCCTCTCTCAAGGCAGCTCTGAAGAAGGCTTCTCAGAGCGTCAGAAACGTTCTGGTATCCCCGGTCACCCGGCAATTGGCCACGACCATACCAGAACAGACAGTGACGCGCAGCGATGTCGCCACTGCGATCGACCTTCTCTCACGTTTTGCCGTTGTTGGTTTCGATACGGACAGCCTTTATTTTCAGCAGGCGGTCAGCGAGCTCATCGGGATTTCGGTTGGTGATTTTCCGTTGCCACCCAGACACAGCACCCTCGAGGACGTTGCGGCACGGTTGCGTTCATTGCATATTGCGGAGCTCATGCTCGAAGAAGATTTGATTTTCGATCACTATGTGCGTCAGGCGATGAAACCGACCGCGCCTCAATTGCCAGAAACGATTGCAAGCTGACATGCAAAAGCCAGTTATTGAAGACGCGATAGTTCAGGACTCTCCGCGGGTAAAAGCGAGCCGGCAAATCCTGCCTTCGCTGTTTCGGCGCAGGCTGCCGGCGCAGCGTGCGCGCACCGATCTCGAGGAGATCGAATATATACCGGTGCATGATGGCAACGAGCCCGAAACACAGTCGGGGGGCAAGCCACCCCTGAGGCTTATCGGCTTTATCCTGCTCGTCATCCTGCCTTTCCTGGCAAGTTCGGTCTATTATGCCTTTATTGCTTCGGATCAATATATAGCGGAAGCGCGTTTCGCCGTGCGGGCCGTGTCGGGAACAGGCGATACCAGCGACGCCAGTGATCCCGGCGGAGCCACCAGCGCCCTCAACATGCGCTCAGCGTCACAAGATGCGTATGTCGTCACCAGCTTCATTCACTCCACCGAAATTCTCAATCGAATCGGAAAGAAGATCGACTATCGCTCCATGTTTATCCGGCAGAATGCGGATTTCCTGTCGCGATTTGGTTCATCCCGATCCGACGAAGAGTTTCTGAAATACTGGAACGATCACGTCACCGCCTATATCGATGTGACTTCCGGCATCATAACGCTGAAGGTCAGAACCTTCTCTCCGGACGATTCCGTCAAGCTTGCGGATGCCATCATCGAAGAGAGCGAAAAGCTCATCAACGAGCTTTCGGAAAGAGCGCGCAACGACATCGTGCAGAGCATGAAGGCCGATGTCCAGAAGAGCGGCAAAGCCTATGGCGATACCTTGATCGCCCTCAATCAGTTTCAAAACGCATCCGGCCTTCTTAGCCCGCAGACACAGGCCAAGAACAGCGGCGCGATTCTAACGGGTCTGCTGGCCCAGAAGCTTGAATTCGAAACGCGCCTCTTCGTCATGCGGCAATCCAACGCCCAGAATTCTCCGACCTATCAGCAGCTCAATCTCGCCAAAGAGAGCCTCGATGCGCAGATCGAGAAGATGAAATCGGCGCTGACGGGGCCTGAGAATGCAAGCCTTGCAAAATCCTTGCTGGAGTATTCCAGGCTGGAAACCGATCGCATGATCGCGGAAAAACTCTATGAAAGCTCGCAGAAGAATTATGACGCCGTGCTTGCCGAAGCTCTTCGAAAGACACTATACCTTGCCGTCTTCGTTAAACCCGTGCTGCCGGACGAGTCGATATTTCCGCGTCGTGTCAGTACGCCATTGATCATATTGCTTGCGCTTGTTGTCACCTGGGCGACGCTTTCCCTTATCTGGGCATCCGTAGAGGATCACCGGATATGAGGGGAGAAGCAGAATGATCAGCTTCAAGAACGTCTCGAAATTCTTCAAGACGCAAAGCGGCAAGAAGGTCATTCTCGATCGGGTGAGCTGCGAGTTCGAGTCCGGCTATTCCTATGGCTTGCTCGGCGTGAACGGCGCCGGGAAATCGACGACGATGCGCATGATCGCCGGCACCATGCTGCCGAACTCCGGCAGGATCAGCAAGGATGTACGGGTGTCTTGGCCTCTGGGCTTGAGCAGCGGCTTCAATCCTCTCATGACGGGGCGAGCCAATGTTCATTTCGTCGCGCGCGCCTATGGCGAGGACGTGAGGCGTGTTTCCCGCTTTGTCGAAGAATTCGCCGAACTCGGCGATTATATCGATGCACCCGTGCGCACCTACTCCTCGGGCATGGGCGCACGATTGGCATTCGGCCTCTCGATGGCGATCGAGTTCGAGTGCTATCTGGTGGACGAGGTTCTTGCTGTTGGCGATGCACGCTTCCAGGAACGCTGCCGCATCGCATTCGAGAACAGGCGCAAGAATTCCGACATCATCATGATCTCGCACAGCATGAGCATGATCAATACGCATTGCGACAGAGGGATGGTACTTGTCGACGGCAGACTTATCGCCTTCGATAAGGTAGAGCAGGCTATAGAATCCTATTATAGATTGAACCGCTAGAAGACCAGGGATCGACGGCAAGGCCCAAATATGGCTCATGATACCGAAAATGCGCCAAAAGCGCTTCAGCTCAGCGCGACGGAGCATAGCCGCAATGTGGCCGCGAATCTGTCGGTAGCAGCGCGGAAATTGCGTTTCTCGACATCGAGGCGAAGCCAGCTGTTCAAGGCCGTTGGCCTGCGGCCTCGCCCGATGCAGCAGGTCATCAGCAAGGCCATCCTGGCATCGACCGTTCTGCTACTTGTCATCCCCAATATTGCTTCGGTCTATTACTTCACCTGCGTCGCATCCGATCAGTATCAATCCGAAACGCGTTTCACGGTCCGAACGTCCACGCCGGCACTCGGGGGCAATCAGATTACCAAGGTGACCGGTCTACCGCCGGCACAGATCGTGCAAAATACCCTGATCGTCACCAATTTCATCAAGAGCAAGGACATGGTTGCCGCTCTTGAGGAAAAGGTCGATTTTCAAAAGATCTATGGGAACGACTCGATCGACCGGATCGCGCGCCTGAAAAAAGATGCGAGTTCGGAAAAGCTGCTCGATTATTGGGAAGACATGGTCTCGGTCAAGATCGATGCGAATAGCGGCATCGTGACGGTCAAGGCGCGCGCTTTCACGGCAGCCGACGCCCAGAAGGTGTTACATCAGGTCGTGGCGGCGTCGGAAGTCGTGGTCAACGATGTCAACACCCGCATCTGGCGGGACGTCATCGCGACCGCTCAGGCGAACCTGGACAATGCAAAGGATCAACTGCAGAAAGCACGGGACAAGCTTTTGATTGCGCGCAACCAGACCGGCGTCCTCAGCGTCGAGGGATCGTCGACCGTTATCACGAACCTGATCTCGTCCGTTCAGAAGGAAAGAATAGATCTTCAGCAGAAATATGATGCGCTTCTTGGAACGGTCTCCGCCGATGCACCGCAGATGCGCGTGTTGAAACGCGAGATCGACAGCAGGCAGAAGCAGATCGATCAGCTGAACAGCCAAGTCGCCGGGCAGAACAAATCAGAACAGAATCTCGCGGATGTTTCCGTGGATATGTCACAGCGCGAACTGGAACAGAGCCTTGCCGAGCAGCAATTTGCCACGAGCATGAAAACGCTCGAACAGGTCAAATTCGTCAGCAAGCAGCAGCTGCTCTACCTCGACACGTTTCTGGCACCCAGCCTGCCCGACGAGGCGGAGTATCCGCAGCGGGCGCTCTGGATCGGCGGAATTTTGGGCGTGACGATCCTTGCCTGGGGTGCTGTTTTCGGCATTCTCGCCAATCTTCGAAATCGTCTGGCGTAGTGTCGCACGGAAACCTATGCAAGTTTTACGCGACATCCTCTACCAACTGCTTCCAAGACCACGACCCTTCGGGGCACCGCCGCAGGATGGCGAGCACGTCGCGAGGCGCCTGCTCATCTTATCGCGCAACCCCAATCCGAGCTTCAGCTATTATCTCGACGAGCGCGCCAAGACACTCGACCACATTGAAGTCATCATGAAAGGCCTCGATGATCCGCTCGATGCTATCGATAGCGATGGGCTCTTCGTCATCATCTGCCGCTACATCAAGCCGCCGCAATTGCGCTGGTTGGAGGAACGGCGAGATACGCTTGCCGGAGTGGCCTATTTCGTCGACGACGACATTCCGGCTGTTGTTACCGGGAACGAAGCAGGGTGGCTCTATAAGTTCAGGCTGATCAAACTGGCGGTCCGCCCGCTGCCAAGGATCAATAGGCTGCTTACTCACGTGTGGACCTCCACCGACGCCCTGGCAAATGCACTCGCGATGAAAAGCCATAGGATCGATATTCTGCGTCCCCTTCCGGCGGATGCGCCTGACATCGCGATCAATAGCCGGAATGAAAGCGTCCGGCCGCTGAAGATGGTCTATCATGCCACCGGCGTGCATCGCCGGGAACACGAGTTCCTGATGCCGATCATCAAGGCCGCAATGGAAAAACACGGGAACCTTCATTTTGAGGTTTTTGCCGCCGGCTCCCTCGCCCGACGCTGGAGCCAACAGGGGATCGACCCGGCGAAAATGACCATCATCCCGCCATTGCCCTGGCCAGCCTATCTCGCCAAGACAACGCATCACCAAGCCGACATCGCTTTGGCGCCTCTCCTGTCGGGAAAGACCAATGCGAGCCGCTCCGACACCAAGCGGATCGACATCAGCCGCCTTCAGGCGGCTGCCATCTTTTCCCGGTGCCCCACCTTCGAACGATGTGCCGTCCCTGGCGAGCTTCACATTGGCAACACCGCCGAAGAGTGGATGGCTGCCATCGATCTGCTCGTTAGCGACCACGCTCGCCGGCTTTCTGCCCGCGATGCTACGCGTTGCTCGATCGAGAAAATGCGGCAGCACGCGAGTCCGACATTTCCCGGCATTCGTTTTGAGCCTCTCAGCGGTGCCGACTAGAGCTTTAATTTGGCAGGCGATGTTCCTTCCAGCATGTGGATGAAACCAATATTTCGATGACACTCAAAATCATACCAAACGCCGATCTTGAACGGGAAATATCCGCTGGAGCCCATCTTGGCCAATGGAAATCCTTGGGGGATGATCCGGCTTTCGAGATCAGGTTCTCGCCCTTGCGAAAGAAGCTGGTCGTCATCCATGTGGCCGCGACCAGCGAGCCCATAGATCCGAAACTCTATATCAATCGTGGTTATGGTTTTCGCGAGAAGGATACGGTTTCCCTCCCGGAAGGAAACCGCTTCGTCATCACCGCGGATATCGGCTCGGTTGGCTCGATCTGCGCCCTGCGTGCCGATCCAGCCAGTTTTCCGACATCGTTCAAGTTTGCCGCCAGGGCTTTTGCATCCGAAAAAGCAGCCGAAAGATATATTGCAACGCTTCTTCGAAGCGAGGGACAAACCAAACGTATCGATCTCGGCAGACTGCCCCAGTATTGGCTGAAATTGCCGAGGCTGCGCTTGGGGCGCCGCGCACCTAGCCTGACGATACAATATGCCGAGGCGAGCTATAGGCTTGCCTCAGAACTGGAGACAGCACCTACACCGGCGACGGCGGGAACCTGGCTCAGCGTCGTTGTTCCAGTCTATAATGCTCCGCCGCGCTATCTGGATGATCTTGTCAAATCCTTCGAAACACAGGGGGAAACAGGAGCAGAGCTCATCCTAAGCGATGATGGCTCGACATCTCCGGAAACGCAACAGTGGTATCAGAGCCAGCAATCAAAGGACAATGTCCGCCTCGTGCTGAGCGAGCGCAACGGCGGCATCGCTGCTGCAACCAATGCCGGCCTGTCCCATGCAAAGGGGCAATGGATCGCCTTTCTGGATCATGACGATGTGATCGCACCGCATGCCTTCAAGCTCATCCGGCATACGCTCGAGCTAAATCCGGATGCCAATTTTCTCTATACGGATGAACTTGTGGTCGACGACACCCTGAGGCCGACCGGCGTCATGCTGAAACCGGCCTATGATTCCGTACTGTTGACGGGCGTCAATTACATCAACCATTTCTCCATCTACCGCCACAGCCGCCTTCGGGAAATCGGTTATCTCCGCACCGGCTACGACGGCTCGCAGGATTACGATCTGCTGCTGCGCTACATGGAGGGCGTCCCGGAAGAAAGCATTCTCCATCTACCCTATCCCGCTTACTGGTGGCGCCGCAACGGCAAGACCTATTCACGCCAATTCATGGATGCCGCAACCGCCAACGCCAGAAAGGCCCTGACCGAACGGTTCGCACGACAGCGACAGACAGTCTCTGTTGACGGCGCTCTCACCGAGACCTTGCACAGGGTCGTCTTCGATGCGCCCCACGAATGGCCGAAAATCTCTGTTATCATTCCGAGCAAGGACAATTTCGATCTGATCTCGCGCATTCTCGGCGATCTCTTCGAAAAAACAGATTATCCCAATTTTGAAGTCCTGGTCGTCGACAACGGCTCCGCTGACCAGGCCGTCCTCGATCTCTATGAGCACTATCGCAAAACCCAGCCTCGCTTTTCAGCCGTCATCAATCGGGAAACCTTCAATTTCTCACGCTCGGTCAATCGAGGCCTGAACGCTGCGACGGGCGAGCATTGCCTCATCCTCAACAATGACGTCGAAGTTATCGAACCAGGCTGGCTGAAGGAGATGGTTTCCTGTCTTGCCTATGACCGAACCGGCATCGTCGGCGCCAAACTGCTCTTCTCGAACGACAAGATGCAGCATGCCGGCGTGGTGATCGGCTTCGGCGGGCTTGCCGGTCACTGGTATTTGAACAAGCCGAAAGAGTTCGGTGGGCCGATGAACCGGCTGCATGTGCGCAACACGATGACTTGCGTGACTGGCGCCGTGATGCTGATCTCGGGTGACTGCCTTCGCAACATCGGTCTCTTCGACGAAGAGAATTTCGCGGTCGCCTATAATGACGTGGATTATTGTCTGCGGGCGCATAAGGCCGGCTATCGCATCATTTGGACACCCTTTGCCTGCCTTTATCACCATGAATCGCTGTCGCGCGGCTCGGACAAATCCGGCGAACGAAAGAAGCGCTTCGAGCAGGAGAAGCAGAACCTGCGCCGGCTGCACGCGACGCAGGGCTTCATCGATCGCGCGCTCAATCCGGCCTATGGCCGCGATAAATCAGACCCCAAGATCGTGGTGCCTACGCGCCTGCATATCCCGTCGATGTCATAGAGTGTTTCCGCTTTTCTTCGAATCGCGAAAACGCTCTATGTTCTTGTTTTTACGCAGTTCCGGACGCAAAACCGCTTCGCACTTTTGCTGGAACAGCTATAGCCCGATCCGGGACCGCAACTCATCAAAGCTGGATCAAATCGAGACCCCGACCGATCTCGCTCTTGGCGAGCTCGACTACGCTCCTCTCATGGGTAAACAGGATCGTCTGGAAACGATCGGCCGTAGCAGCCAGCACCTGCAGACCGGCGCTGACGCGCTCGTCGTCGAACGTCTGGAAGATATCGTCGACGATTAGCGGCGCAGGCTCGTTGCGGGCGGAGTAATCCTCGAGAAATGCCAGCCGCAGCGCGAGATAAAGCTGATCGCCAGTTCCCTCGCTCAAGCCGTCAAGCGGCACACGCTCACCTGCCGCACGCTCGGCCAGCAATTGCAGCGTATCGCTTTCATCATGAGCTTCGACAAGACGGGAGAAACGACCGCCGGTCAGCTGCGAGAACAACTCGCCCGCCCGCCTGATGACGGGATCGGCCTGCTTTTCGCGATAGGCTTCCATCGAGCCGGCCAGCATTCGCGCTGCGATCTTGAGGACAACCCATTGCCGCGCAAGGTCCTTCGCCTCCTGCTCAGCCGCAAGCCTCTCGAAAACTGCGTATTCTGCGCTGACGCCGGTTTCCAGGGCTTGCCGTTGGCGGCGGTTCTCAGCCAGCCGGGCCGAAAGCTCGCCATGCATGGCGAACTGCCGCTGATCTTCCTCGGTCAACCGCTCAATTTCAAGATCGGCTGCAACCCGCTCAAAGCCGGCAAGCTCGGCGCGAAGCTCGTCTTCGGCCTTGCCGTCAGCCTGCTGGCGGAATCGATCGCGGCTTTCGGCAAGCCGCGCGGCGAGACGCGCACGTTCGCGCAGCTGCGAGAGCAGTGCGGGCAGATCGTCGACACCGCGAAGATCCGCGGTTAGCTGGTCGAGTTCGACGGCAACGGCGCCGAGCACTGCCTCCTGGCGTGTTACCATGCCCTGCCAGCGCTGCCGCTCCTCTTCGAGGCCGTCGCGCTTTTTCAGCTCTCCGCGCATGGCGTTGACACGGGTATGCAGCGCCTCGGCAGCGGCATCCGGCGGCAGATGGTCCAGCTCATAGCCGCTGTTGGCGGCAAGCGTCGCCAACCGCCGCTCGAAATCGGCCATGTCGCGGCGCATGCCGCTAACCCGGCGCAGACGGTTCTCCCGCTCCGCTAGGACATCGGGCAGTTCCTGCCATGCTTTCAGGGCAACATTCGCCATCTCCAGGGTCGTGTCGGACGGCAACCGAAGCAGTTCGACGGCCTTGGCGAAGGCGGCGCGCCAAGCGACCTGCTGACGTTTCAAGAGCTGCTGCTGCTCGTCGAAGCGAGCCAGCCGGTCACGCGCGGCCCCGATCTCACCTTCCCGCGTGCGGCTTTCGCTCCAGCGCTCGGACAGAAGGCGCAGATGCTTGCGCAAGCCTTCCGCAATCGCGGCCGGCGGAAGGCGGCCGCTCTTGTAGCCGGTCGCCTCGACGATATCCTGCAGAGCCGGCAAGACTCGACCTTCCGCCAGCGCATTCTCATCCCGTTGATCGACTAAATCCCGCAAAGCCTTGCGCTCGCGTCGCAGCAGCTCCACTCCGCGGCGCCATTCCAGCATCGTCGATGGATCGAGGGCATCGACGCCGCAAGGCTCAAAAAGGGCTGCGAAGGCTGCCTGTGCATCCTCCAGCGATTTCTCGCAGCTCCTCAGCTGTCCAGAAGCATCCTCCCGCTCCCGCAGCAGACGCGCCTGCCGCAAACGATAGTCGGCGTGGCGTGCGACACGATCCGCATCGCTCAGCGCGGCATCGGCCAAACGATCGGCCTCAGCCACCTCAACAGTCAATGCGGCAAGCGCCTTAGCTTCCGGAGCTGCGCCCTCGGTCCATTTCTGCTGGATGGAGGACCATTGCGCATCGCGGCTCGCGCGCGCGGCGACGATCTGTTCGCGCGTAACAACCGGCCCGGTGCGCTCGGCATCCGCGAGGATTCGTGCTATTTCCGCCAGCTGCTCGTCATAGGTCTGCAGCTTGCTGGTGGCATCGCGCACCTTCGATCGAGCGGCGTCGATCGCATCCCGATGTGCCGTAATCTCTGTCGCTTCCGGAAGCGGCACAGAAAACAATACGTCGATGTCACCGATCGGTGGCTGCAGCCGTCCGGCCGCCTCGTGAAGATCGGCCTCGATGCGGCGTATCTGGGTTTCCAGCCCATCAAGGCGAGCCAAGGAGGAGAGATCACTGCCCAAAGCCTCAAGCTGGTCAATATAAGGTCTCGGATCGATCAGTCGTCCATTAAGGCTGTCCCTCTCCAGAGCGGTAAGCTGCCTGCGCTCGCTCTCAGCTTGCCCGGCAAGCGACTGCATCTGCTGCGCGAGCTGCCGGCCTTCGTCCACCAGTTCCGACAGGCGCGCGCGGTCGATGTCACTCGGCTGCTGCCGCTCCAGCTCGGCCTCGGCAAGACCGAGACGACGCGCAAGCTGGGAAAGCGTGGTGTCGTAACCGGCAAGCTCCTGATCGACGCGCGGCAGGTCCTGCCGTTGAGCGCGGTAGTTGCCGGTATCGGCAAAGAGCTGGGTGATATCGCCTGACATCTGGAGCAGCGCTTCATCGACGTGAACACGCGCGAGATCTTCCTCGGCACGCACAACGGCTTGTTGAGCACGGCGCAGTTCCTCTTCGCTCGCCTGTTTATCGTGCAGCTTCTGTTCAAGCCGGTCGGCGAAACCGTTCGGTATGGCCGCGAGATCGGAAAGGCCGTCGAGTGCAAGGGTTTCCGCATCGATCTCGGCAAGCAACGGCTGCAGGGTCTTCAGCCGCTTCAGCCGATCCAGCGCCTCGCGCGTGCCGCGGCGCTCCGCCTGTAGGCGCTCCAGCTCCGCTTCCAATTCGGACGCCTCGGCAAGAAGCTTCTTCCAGTCGCCGGATTTCAGCTCGTTTTCCCGCTCGGCCTTGCGAGCATCCTCATAGCGGTCGAGAGCCTGGTAGAAGCCGCGATCCTTCGAGCGCCTGACCGCATAGATACCATCGGCCTCCGCTTCCAGCGACTGGCGCAGGCGCGACAGACCGGTAAGCCCGGAAGCAGCAGAAAACAGCAGGCTGCCGATCTCGCCGCCGCTGCGCAGCATGGCAGTCGCGCCCTGCCGCAGCCGTTGGGAGTCGAGGCCGAAGGCGCGCTCGAAGACATCGCGGCTCAGATTGCCGAGGAAGGGCGCAAGCGCATCGTCGGCAAGCGCCGTCTCCTTGTCATCGGGCGCGAGAAGCGTCCCCTTGCGGCCACGGCGGCGGCGAAAACTCAGCCTTGCGCCATCGCGCGCGCTAAGATCGGCGCCGATCCGCAGGGTATTCGGCTCATGCAGGAAGCTTTGCTCGGCAGCGGCCGGGAAACCGAAGAGAAGATCGGAGATCGCGTTCAGAGCCGAGGATTTACCCGCTTCGTTCGGACCATAGATCACATGCAGTCGTGCATCGGGGCGAAAATCGATCGATCGATCGGTCAGCGCGCCGTAGCGGAGAATATCGAGCCGGGTGAAGCGCATCAGCCGGCCCCCTGCCCGCGCGCCAGCAGCAGTTGCCGCGCCTCTTCGATGAGGGCATCCATGCTATCGTCCAACGGCTGTTCCGTCGCGCCGAGGCCACCCGGCAGGCGCACGGCGATCTCGTCGATTAACCGGGCCGCTTCCGCCGCAATATCGGTATCGCCGGCATGGTCTGCCAATAGCTGGCGCAGATCGAGCGCGCCGTCCGTGTCCGCTGCTCTCTCCGGTGGCGGTTCCAGCCGCAGCTCGAGCTTTTCCAGCCAGATATCCTCATGCACGCGATGACAGGCGGCTTCCACCTCGTCGCGCCATTGCTGGCGGCTGGCAGCGATCGCACCCTGCAGCGGCGTTACGCCGGAAAGCCGCACACGCAGCGCGGTCATGCGACCCGCCATCTCATCGGCAATCGGCTGCACCGCCTGCTCCACATGGCGCAGGATCGCCGCCTGATCGTCCTCCGGTCCAACCACGATATCGATCTGCGCAAAGCGCGCCTCATCGACGATCAGACGCTCATGATCGATCCGCCCGTCTTCGACTGTCACCAGCACCGCGCCCTTGGCTCCGCGCTCGCGGATGTTGCGGCCCTGCAGATTGCCGGGAAAAATGACGAGCGGGTCCTGCGCCACCACTTCAAAGTCGTGCACATGGCCGAGCGCCCAGTAGTCATAGCCGCGCGAACGCAGATCATCGACGGAACACGGCGCATAGGGCGCATGCGGCTCGCGGCCGGTCAGCGAGGTATGCAGAATGCCGATGTTGAACCAGCCGGAAACGGGTGGCGGATAGGCAATCGCCAGATTGTCGTTGGCAGAGCGCTCGGCAAAGCCCTGGCCATGCAGCGCCACCTTCAGTGCTTCCAGCCTGACACTACCCGGTTTGCCGGTCGGAAACTCATGCACGTTTGGCGGCAATGTGATGGTTTTGGTGATGACGCTCGCCGCATCGTGATTGCCGCGCAGCAGGTAGACCGGAATGCCCGCCCGTTCCAGCCGGGCCATTTCGCGATTGAAGAACAGGCCGATCTTGTTGTCCTTCCAGTCGCCGTCATAGACATCGCCGGCAATGACGAAGAAATCGACGCGCTTTTCGATCGCCAAGCCCACAAGGGTCGAGAAGGCCTTGCGGCTCGCTTCGACGAAGACTGCCGCAACGGCGGCATCCTTCAAGGCGAGCCCCTGAAACGGACTGCCAAGATGCAGATCGGCGGCATGGATGAAGCTGAAAGAGGGCATGAGCTCCGATAATAGTCAGAAATCCGATCTCCCCTTTTAAGGAAACGAAGGCGCTGTGAATACCGCACCGGCGGCTTCATCCAACGGTTTCGTAAGCCGGCCAGCGCCTGCCATGTTTCTCAGTCACGCGATTGCGATCCTCGATCGCCAATGTGCGCTTGTGGCCCTGTCGGACGGCTGCTACTGCGCTATCATCTTACGAATAAAAGAGAGGAGACTTTTCATGAGACATCATGCCTTTGGACGGACGCCCTTTATCGTGACGGATGTCGGCTTCGGGGCCTGGCAGATCGGCGGCGCATGGGGCGATGTCAGCGAGGCCGACGGCCGCGCAGCGTTGAACGAGGCTCTTGATGCCGGCATGACCTTCATCGATACAGCCGACGTCTATGGCGACGGCCGCTCGGAAAAGATCATTGCCGATGTACTGAAGGCACGCGGCGGCGCGCGCCCGATGGTGGCGACCAAGGCCGGGCGCCGGCTGAACCCGCATGTCGCCGACGGCTATAACAAGACCAACCTGGAGGGCTTCATCGACCGCAGCCTGAATAACCTCGGCATCGAGAGCCTTGATCTCGTGCAGCTTCACTGCCCGCCGACCGAAGTTCTCTATCGGCCGGAAATTTTTGCCGGTCTCGACGAATTGCAGAAGGCCGGCAAGATCAAGGGATACGGTGTCAGCGTCGAGAAGGTCGAAGAAGCGCTGAAGGCCATCGAATATCCGGGCGTCGTCAGCATTCAGATCATCTACAATATCTTCCGTCAGCGGCCCGACCATCTGTTTTTCAAGGAAGCCAGGCGCAAGAACGTGGCTGTCATCGCCCGCGTACCGCTGGCCTCCGGCCTGCTGTCCGGCAAGATCACCCGCGATACGCAATTTGCCAGCGACGACCACCGCAACTTCAACCGTCACGGCGAGGCCTTCGATGTCGGCGAAACCTTTGCGGGCGTGCCGTTCGAAGTTGGTCTGCAGGCTGTGGAAGAAGTGCGAAAGCTGGTTCCGGCCGGCGCCAGCATGGCTGCCTTTGCACTCCGCTGGATCCTGATGAATGACGCCGTCACCGTCGTCATTCCGGGTGCGCGCAATGCCGAGCAGGCCAAGGCCAATGCCGTCGCGGCCGATCTCGCTCCGTTTTCGGCCGATATCATGGCGGCAACGCGCGAAATCTACGAGCGCCTGATCGCGCCGCATGTCCATCATCGCTGGTAAGGCCATTTTGGCATGAATAGCTGAGACCCCGTTGCGGCTATTCGAAGATCAGTTCGAGGGCTAAACCGAGGAGGGGAAGAGATGAAAGTAGCGCTGGTAACGGGGGCATCGCGCGGCCTTGGCGCCGTAATCGCCTTGCAGCTCGCTGAGGCCGGCTGGGCCGTCGCGGTCAATTATGCGAATGACACGCAGGGCGCCGAGAGGGTTGTCGAGACCATCCGGCAGCGTGATGGGCAGGCTTATGCCGCAAAATTCAGCGTGATTGACAAGGACCAGCTTGCTGACGGTCTGGAAAAGATCAAGGCGTCGCTCGGGCCGGTCGATCTCATCGTCAACAATGCGACCGGCCCTCAGCCGGAACTGCCGCTCATGGAGCAATCCTGGCGGACCTATCTCGATCAGCTCGAGTTCTTCGTCAAGGCGCCTCTGGAGCTGCTCCAAGCCGTGCTCCCCGATTGGCGGGCGCGCAAATCCGGCCGCGTTATCAATATCGGCTCCGAAGTCGCGGAACTCGGCAATCCTAATTTCGGCAATTATGCCGCTGCCAAGGGGGCGATGCTCTCGATGACGCGCTCCTGGGCAAGAGAGCTCGCGCCGGAAGGCATTACCGTCAATCTCATTGCTCCCGGCTGGATCCCGGTCGAGCGTCATGCAGAAGCGTCGCAGCAGGCCAAGGACGGCTATCTCGCGCAGACGCCGCTTGCCCATTTCGGCAGGCCGGAAGATATCGCCGATGCCGTCGTCTTCCTCGCCTCGAGCAAGGCAGATTTCATCACCGGCCAGAAACTCGCGGTCAATGGCGGCCGGACGCTGCTCTGACTCTGCACTTCGGTAGCAAAGCTCATCAGCCGAAGCTGTGGTCGTGGCGCTGCCTCGCACCTCAAGCAGTCATCCGACGCCGGCTCCGCGGTTTGGAGCAGGCATCTATTTTTTCGAGGTTTGTTTTCGGCCGCGAGTTGTCGTCCTTTCGGGTATGCTTCGCCCATATTCGCTCCACCATGCGGTCAAGGCTTCCATGGTGGGTCCAAGTCCCCTTGCCTTCGCCGTGATTTCATATTCCACCCGAGGCGGAACTTCGGCAAAGACAGTGCGTGAGATGAGACCATCAGCCTCCAGCTCCCGCAATTGCGTGGTCAACATGTGCTGCGTGATGCCTGGGATGGCCTTGCGCAGCTCGTTAAAGCGATAGAACCGCTGGTTGAGAAGCCACATGATTTCCAGCTTCCATTTTCCGGAGAGCAGTGTGAACGCTCGGCGCATCTCCTCATGCATATTGATGCCTGGTTCATTAGTCTGGTTTTCCATACTTACCACGCCAAATTTATCCTACTTGTATGGATTCATTTAATATCACATTTTCGATCTGCAGACCGGAGAAATGGCGGATCGCCATTCCGGACATCGAAAATCTTGAAACGGAGCAAGCTGCCGGAGCCATTCGGCGGCAACGGATATCCCATGTCTGAATTCTATGTTTACTGGGCCGCAACGGCCTTGCTTGTCCTGCTGTATCTGGCCTCCGCCGTGACCTACGTCGTCAAAACCGAGTGGGTACGGCAAACGATCCTCGGGTTCGGCTACCCAAGCTATCTCGTCCACCTTTTGACTTTCGTGAAGCTCGCCGCCGTTGCCGCTATTCTATCGCGGTTCAACGTCGCCATCAGCGATCTGGCCTATGCGGGCATGTTGTTTCACCTCCTGCTTTCCGGACTTGCTCACATTGGCGTTCGAAAACCCGTAGGCGCTCTGCCGGCTATAGTCGGACTGGCATTGCTCGTAACCTCCTTCGCCACGCAGAACGCGGGACGCGAAATTCCCTCACCATACGCATTTGCGATGGCGCTCTAATTGCCGAACCCGAAAGGAAATCGAATGGGAAAGCTAACCGGAAAAGTGGCTATCGTCGCCGGTGCCGGCAGGGGCATCGGACGTGCCACGGCAGAACTCTTTGCGGCGGAAGGCGCGAAGGTCGCGGTATTGTCGCTCACCCCAGCCAACGTGAATGCGGTTGCCGCTCACATCCAATCCAAGGGAGGAACCGCGCTCGGCGTGGTCTGTGACCTCAGTTACGGCGAGCAGATCGCCGAGGCAGTGGCAAAGGTGGTGCGGACATTCGGAGGGATCGATATTTTGGTGAATGTCGCATTCGACCCGACCGTTGTTCACTCCTCGATCCTCGATCTCTCCATAGAACAATTGCAACGCAACTTCGATATGGGCCCGATTGCATATCTGCGAACCATGCAGGCCTGCTATCCATACTTGAAAGCCAGCGGAGAAGGCCGTGTGATCAACTTTGCGTCTCTGGCAGGCATTCTCGGCATATCCCCTTACGGGCCATACAACCTCGCCAAGGAGGCCATACGCGCGCTCACGAGATCCGCTGCCCGCGAATGGGGTCCGGACAATATCACCGTCAATAACCTCCTGCCCGTAGCCAACACTTGGGGCGCAAGTCCCGACACTCCTCCGCCAACGAATGCCGTTGGCCGCTTCGGCTCACCCGAAGACGATGTCGCACCCGTCGTCCTGTTCCTTGCCAGTAGCGATTCGAGATTCATCACGGGTTCGAGTCTGACGCCGGATGGTGGCCAGATCATCGACAGCGCCCGATAGCTCCGGTTGGAGCATCGCATGAGCACATCGGCGTTCATCTGGCCCGATGCGGGATGGCGATTTCGGATCGGAAATCACCCATAAAAAGGGCCCGCTTTTGCGGGCCCCAATCTTGTCCACCCCGCAAGGCTAAAGCCTCGCAGCGGGTGAAACGAATTAGCTGTTGACCGAGTCCTTCAGGCCCTTGCCGGGCGTGAACTTCGGTACGTTACGGGCAGGAATATCGACCTCAGCGCCGGTAGACGGGTTACGGCCCTTGGTGGCTGCACGGTGAGAAACGGTGAAGCTGCCGAAACCAGCAAGGCGAATGTCGCCGCCCTTCTTCAGTTCGGCCTGGACAGTATCGAAAACAGCGTCGACAGCGGAAGCAGCGTCAGCCTTCGTGATACCGGCCTTCTCGGCCACTGCGGACACGAGCTCATTCTTGTTCATGTTTCCACCCCTTTCTCTGGTATGAAACGACTTATCAGTAAGCGGGGCGCAAAATAGCAATGCTCTTACCCGCCGCAACCCCAAAAGCCCTGCAAATCAAGGAAAAGCAAGCGTTGCCATACGCTTTTCACAAAAAAAGACCGACAAAAATGCCGGTCTTTTCGTCCATTTATGTCAATTCGACAGAATTGAGGCGAAGGGGCTCAATGAGCGATGGTAGAACCCACTTCGTCGACGCCTTCGACCGTTGCGATCACAGGCGTTTCCACGGTGCCATCCCACTCGATCGGCTCAGGACGGCGAACAAGCGCGTGCTTGATCACCTCGCCCATGCGCGACACGGGGATGATTTCCATGCTGTTCTTCACGTTGTCCGGAATCTCCGCCAGATCCTTGGCGTTTTCTTCCGGGATCAGCACCTTCTTGATGCCGCCGCGCAGTGCCGCGAGCAGCTTTTCCTTCAGGCCGCCGATCGGCAGCACACGGCCGCGCAGCGTGATTTCACCCGTCATGGCAACATCCTTGGAAACCGGGATGCCGGTCATGATCGAGACGATTGCGGTTGCCATGGCGACACCGGCCGACGGACCATCCTTCGGCGTCGCACCTTCCGGCACGTGCACGTGGATGTCGCTCTTGTCGAAGCGAGGCGGCTCGATGCCGAAATCGACAGCGCGCGAGCGGACGTAGGAGGCGGCCGCCGAGATCGATTCCTTCATGACTTCCTTCAGGTTGCCTGTGACCGTCATGCGGCCCTTGCCCGGCATCATCACGCCTTCGATCGTCAGCAGCTCGCCGCCGACTTCAGTCCAGGCAAGACCGGTGACAACACCGACCTGATCGTCGCGCTCGGCTTCGCCATGGCGGAAGCGCGGCACGCCGAGATAGTCGGAAATATTCTCCGCCGTAACGGCAACCGACTTCACCTTGCCCTTGATGATCTCGGTGACCGCCTTGCGGGCGAGCTTCATCAATTCGCGCTCGAAGTTACGAACACCGGCTTCGCGGGTGTACTGCTGGCTAATCGCCATCAGGGCACCGTCGGTGACCGAGAATTCCTCCGGCTGCAACGCGTGTTCCTTGATGGCCTTCGGCAGCAGGTGCCGCTTGGCGATCTCGCGCTTTTCATCTTCGGTATAGCCGGCGATACGGATGACTTCCATGCGGTCCATCAATGGCGCAGGGATATTCAGCGTATTCGCCGTCGTGATGAACATCACATCCGACAGGTCATATTCGACTTCCAGGTAGTGATCCATGAAGGTCGAGTTCTGCGCAGGGTCCAGCACCTCAAGCAGAGCCGAGGACGGATCGCCGCGATAGTCCTGGCCGAGCTTGTCGATCTCGTCGAGCAGGAACAGCGGGTTGGACTTCTTCGCCTTCTTCATCGACTGGATGACCTTGCCGGGCATCGAGCCGATATAGGTGCGGCGGTGACCGCGGATCTCGGCTTCGTCGCGAACGCCGCCGAGCGCCATGCGGACATACTCACGGCCGGTCGCCTTGGCGATCGACTGGGCGAGCGAGGTCTTGCCGACACCCGGAGGGCCGACGAGGCACAGGATCGGGCCTTTGATCTTCGTCGCGCGAGCCTGGACGGCCAGATATTCGACGATCCGTTCCTTGACCTTTTCCAGGCCGAAATGATCCGCTTCGAGGATCTTCTCGGCATTGTTCAGGTCGGCCTTGATCTTCGACTTCTTGTGCCAGGGGATGCCCAGCAGCCAGTCGAGATAGTTGCGCACCACGGTCGCCTCAGCCGACATCGGGCTCATCTGCCTGAGCTTCTTCAGCTCGGCATCGGCCTTTTCCTTGGCCTCCTTCGACAGCTTGGTCTTGGAGATGCGCTCTTCCAGTTCGGCCATCTCGTCACGGCCTTCTTCGCCGTCGCCGAGCTCCTTCTGGATCGCCTTCATCTGCTCGTTCAGATAGTATTCGCGCTGCGTCTTCTCCATCTGGCGCTTGACGCGCGAGCGGATGCGCTTCTCGACCTGCAGAACCGAAATCTCGCCTTCCATGAAGCCGAGCGCCTTTTCCAGGCGAGCCTTGACGCTGGTGGTTTCCAGCATTTCCTGCTTTTCGGTGATCTTGATCGAAAGATGCGATGCAACGGTGTCCGCCAGCTTCGAATAATCATCGATCTGGCTGGCTGCACCGACCACTTCCGGCGAAATCTTCTTGTTGAGCTTCACATAGCTCTCGAATTCGGAAACGACGGAGCGGCTCAAAGCTTCGAGCTCGACCTGGTCTTCTTCCGGCTCATGCAGGACATGGCCAAGGGCTTCGTAGAAGTCTTCACGGCCGGTATATTCGTCGATTTCTGCGCGCGCACGGCCTTCCACCAGCACCTTGACGGTGCCGTCGGGCAGTTTCAGCAGCTGCAGGACATTTGCAACGGTACCGACCTTGTGGATGGCGTCCGGCGCGGGATCGTCATCGCTGGCATTGATCTGGGTGACGAGCATGATCTGCTTGTCCGACCCCATGACCTCTTCCAGCGCGCGAATGGATTTCTCCCGTCCGACGAACAGAGGCACGATCATGTGGGGGAAGACCACGATGTCGCGCAACGGCAATACCGGATAGGCAATGCTGTCGTGTGCCGCAGACGTTTTCTTACTCATGTCATTTCCTTTCCGTCGTCCCGTTCCCGGGCTCTCTGCCGGCTTGGGGAGTTAGCCGGCTCTCTCACTTGGTAAACAAGTGGAGCTTCACACTGCCTATTTCAAGTCACAGGAAACGCCCGCCACAAGGCAACGATCCCGCATATCCGCAAGGAGGAACGCAACAACAAAACACCAAAGCCCGACAACTCGAACACTGCCGGCGACGTTAAGATCCGAAGAAAAACGCCGGGCCTGCGCCCTGTCCGCCTCGTGCTCCAGAATCATGCCATCATGGCTGCAGCAGGGGCTCTTCACAACCGGTTCCGACGGCATTCCCTTAAGCTTATCCAAGACTTTATCAGCAAACCGTGCGATTTTTCAAACAGAAAGGGGCCCGTCGATGACGAGCCCCCGATTCGTGATCACAGATGATGGATCAGGCCGTTGCGTTGGCCTTCTCCTCTTGCCGGTCGGCATAGATGTAGAGCGGGCGGGCCGAGCCGCGAACCACTTCCTCGGAAATGACCACTTCGCGCACGCCTTCCAGCGCCGGTAGCTCGAACATGGTATCGAGGAGGATCTTCTCCATGATGGAGCGCAGACCACGGGCACCCGTCTTGCGGACGATCGCCCTGCGGGCGATTTCGCGCAGAGCATCCTCGTGGAAGGTCAGCTCGACATCTTCCATCTCGAACAGGCGCTGATACTGCTTCACCAGCGCGTTCTTCGGCTCGGACAGGATCTGGATCAGCGCATCCGCGTCAAGATCTTCCAGCGTCGCCAGAACGGGCAGACGGCCGATGAATTCCGGGATGAGACCGAACTTCACCAGATCTTCCGGCTCCAGCTCGCGCAGCACTTCGCCGACGCGGCGGTCATCCGGTGCCTTGACGGTCGCGCCGAAGCCGATCGAGGTCTTTTCGCCGCGGGCGGAGATGATCTTGTCGAGGCCTGCAAACGCACCGCCGCAGATAAAGAGGATGTTGGTCGTGTCCACCTGCAGGAATTCCTGCTGCGGATGCTTGCGGCCGCCCTGCGGGGGAACCGAAGCCACGGTGCCTTCCATGATCTTCAGAAGCGCCTGCTGCACGCCCTCGCCCGAGACGTCGCGCGTGATCGACGGATTGTCCGACTTGCGGGAAATCTTGTCGACTTCGTCGATGTAGACGATACCGCGCTGTGCGCGCTCGACGTTGTAGTCGGCAGCCTGCAGCAGCTTGAGGATGATGTTTTCGACGTCTTCGCCGACATAGCCTGCTTCGGTCAGCGTCGTCGCATCGGCCATGGTGAAGGGAACGTCGATGATACGGGCGAGCGTCTGGGCAAGATAGGTCTTGCCGCAGCCGGTCGGGCCGACGAGCATGATGTTCGACTTCGCCAGCTCGACGTCACCGTTCTTCGATGCGTGAGCGAGCCGCTTGTAATGGTTGTGAACGGCTACGGAGAGGATCTTCTTCGCCTGCCGCTGGCCGATGACGTATTCGTCAAGAACCTTGATGATGTCCTGCGGGGTCGGAACACCGTCACGAGACTTCACCATCGAGGATTTGTTTTCCTCGCGGATGATGTCCATGCATAGCTCGACGCACTCGTCGCAGATGAATACGGTCGGTCCGGCAATCAACTTCCGGACTTCATGCTGGCTCTTACCGCAGAACGAACAATAAAGCGTGTTCTTTGAGTCGCCGCCGTTGCTGCCGCTGACTTTGCTCATATCACTTTCCTTCCAGCACGCCGCAAATTTCCAACTTGAAATCGCGGTCCACTCTATGCGCCCGCCGGACCTGCCCCTCGTTTGCAGATCGCGGCGCCCTTCAGGGTACTGAACGCAGGCCAGGCAACCAAACCGGAACTGCGTGGCAACGATCCCCCTTCGAATGCCGAATGCTATGTCATAAAAACGCTACATAGCATTAATGCGTACTATTACCGCGTTCTGCTCCACATTAAACCCCTATTCGATCACAAATGGGATAGAACTGTGGCGTAGAAGTCACCGCCTAGTGGATAATCACGAGGCGGTTTCACCTTCTATTTCAGTACGCGACGTCAGCACCTTGTCGATCAGACCCCATTCCTTGGCCTCATCGGAGGACATGAAATGGTCGCGATCGAGCGTCTGCTCGACCTCTTCGTAGGTCCGACCGCAATGCTTGACGTAAACCTCATTGAGACGGCGCTTCATCTTGATGATGTCGCGTGCGTGGCGTTCGATGTCCGAAGCCTGGCCCTGGAAACCGCCCGAAGGCTGGTGAACCATAATCCGGGAATTCGGCGTTGCGAAACGCATGTCCTTGTCGCCGGCGGCCAGAAGCAGCGATCCCATCGAGGCAGCCTGGCCGATGCAGAGCGTCGAAACGGCCGGCTTGATGAACTGCATCGTATCGTAGATTGCCATACCGGCAGTGACGACGCCACCCGGCGAATTGATATAAAGGGCGATTTCTTTCTTCGGGTTTTCGGCCTCAAGGAAGAGAAGCTGTGCGCACACCAGCGTCGCCATATGGTCTTCGACCGGTCCGGTCAGGAAAATGATGCGTTCCTTCAGCAGGCGGGAATAAATGTCATAAGACCGCTCCCCGCGGTTGGTCTGCTCGACAACCATCGGCACCAGAGCCATAGCTGTATCGACTGGATTTCTCATGTGCGTCCTTTATCAAACTTGTCCCGACGACGGAAACGCCGGGAATCGGAGTAAAAATCCTTTACTCCTACATAGAGTGTCCCTGCCCTTCACTTCAAGACGCCCGAAAGCATAACGTCAAAAAGCTCTAATGACCCGCGAAGCGTTCACAAAGCATTTCTAACCGCGGCTCCTCGAATGCCAAGGTGCTGCAGCGACACGCAACCCGCTACTCACCATATTTCCAGATCGCAAGGTGAAGGAAGCGTGAAGGCCCGGATCAGGCCGACGCACATCTTCAGCACAGGCAAAATTTACCAAGGCACTTAAGGAACTTGCCATCTTATTGGGCAAGGATGAAACGAACACGGAAATCGTCGCGCAGTTTGCGCCGGTAGCCGAAAACAGCGGAGGCGTCCGATCGTGCTGAATATGACCACAGGCCTGACCATCTGGTGCTCGGAAGCCATAACGCTGGCGACCGTTCTCCTTCTCGCCTGGCGGCATGATCGCAAATCCCCAGCCTATTTGATCTGGGCACTGGGCTTCACCGTCAGCGCCGTGGGATTCGCGTTGGTGGCTGCTCGAGGTCTCATCCCCGATATATGGTCGATCCAGATCGGCAATGCCGTGGCCCTCCTCGGCGAGAGCGCCTGGATCGTCGGATTCCGCTTCATGGACAAGCGTAGGCTGGAATGGTCGGCATTTCTGCCACCGGCCATCTGGCTAATCGGCGTCAGCCTTCCCTGGGTCACCGGCAATTTCGCCAATCGCGTCATCGTCTATGATCTCGCGGGCGCAGTCGGCGCGACCTTGCTAGCTTTTGCCGTACATCCAGGCGACGACCGACGGGAACCGGCGCGCGGGCAACTCGGCATCGTCTTCGTGGCGCTCGCCTGCTTCTGTTTCGGTTCTGCTCTGTGGATGGTGCTTGCTGCCCCTTCGCTTGAAGAGGCCATGATCTATCGCGGCTACATGGCACTCGGCTATGGACTGCTCATCATCATCGCCATCGTTCTCAACGGCAAGCTTCTCATGGAACGAGCCGAGCGCCGCTGGCGGGCAATATCCATCACCGATACTTTGACGGGCGTTCTGAACCGGCGCGGGCTTCAGGAAAGCTACGAGATCCTCGTCGGCAAGGGGCAGCAACAGCAAATGCTTGCCGCCCTGCTATTCGATCTCGATCATTTCAAGAAGATCAACGATCGCCATGGCCATCAGGCGGGCGATGCGGTGCTCGTCGAATTTGCCCGCATTGCCCGTCAGTTCGTGCCTCGCACCGGCGCATTCGGCAGAATGGGCGGGGAGGAATTCGTCGCCTTCCTTCCGATAGACGATCAATCCCAGGCAGAAGCGCTGGCGGAAACCATCCGCGCTGATTTCTGCCGGGTACCGCTGCTTGCCGGCCGCACGCTGGTGCCGGCAACCGTCAGCATCGGCGTTTCGATCATGCCGCACGATACCGTCAGCTGGGATCGTCTTATCTCTTTCGCAGACCGTGCGCTTTATGCCGCGAAACGCGCGGGCCGCAACTGCACCATCCTCTTCAACGAAACCGAGACTGCCAGGGAGCCTGACGCAACGTCTGCGGCGGACGGCGGCGAACTGGTGCCGACCCTCGACGACCAGATCCATGCCTTGCGGCGTATGGGTACGCTCGCAAGGATGTGACCAGCTTGTTCGGCGCACCCCATTCTATCGGCTTTGGTTTGACCAAATTGCATAGCCGCCCAACACGACGGCCATTCCCCAACGCAAAAAGCGCGCCTGAATAGCGCGCTTTCGCAAATTTGGCAGCAATGTCCAGCCGTATCAGCCGTAACGACCGGTGATGTAGTCTTCCGTGCGCTTGACCTTCGGCGCCTGGAAGATCTGCTCGGTCTGGCCGTATTCGATCAACTCACCAAGATACATGAAGGCAGTGCTGTCGGAGATACGGCTCGCCTGCTGCATGTTATGCGTGACGATAACGATGGTGAAGTCGCCCTTCAGCTGCGACACGAGTTCTTCGACCTTAGCGGTCGAGATCGGGTCCAGAGCCGAGGTCGGTTCATCGAGCAGCAGGACTTCGGGACGAATGGCGATGGCGCGAGCGATGCAGAGGCGCTGCTGCTGCCCGCCGGAAAGGCCAAGCCCGCTCTGGTGCAGCTTGTCCTTGACTTCGCTCCACAGCGCCGTTTCCGTCAGCGCCGCTTCGACGCGGGCGTCCATTTCCGACTTGGAGACCTTCTCATAGAGGCGGATGCCGAAAGCGACGTTCTCATAGATCGACATGGGGAACGGCGTTGGCTTCTGGAACACCATGCCGACCTTGGCGCGCAGATCGTTCAGATCGACGTCCTTGGTGAGGATATTGCGGCCATCCAGCAGAATCTCGCCCGCAACCGTTTGCCCGGGATAGAGATCGTACATGCGGTTGAAGGTGCGCAGCAACGTGGACTTGCCGCAGCCCGAAGGGCCGATGAAGGCGGTGACCGCGTTTTTGCGGATGTTCATATTCACGCTCTTCAGAACGCGATGGCCGTTCTGATAGGTGAAATCGAGGTTCTTCACCTCAAGTTTCGCCAGGCCGAGATCTGAGTGGGAAGCAGCATCCTTCCCCGGCTGTGCGTTGACGCTCTGGAAATTGCTGTCGCTCATGTTCATGGTCTCATTCCTATCGTTCGGCGGCTGCGTCACTGGCGGCGCCCACTCAAGACACGGGCAAGGATGTTAAGCGCAAGGATAGCAACGGTGATAATCAGCGCGCCCGCCCAGGCAAGTTGTTTGAGATCCTCGCCAGCATCGGCGGCGAGCGTATTGATCGCAACCGGCAGCGTGGCGATCGGACCGGTCAGGTCTGTATTCATGAATTTGCTGTAACCGGCCGTAAAGAGCAATGGCGCGGTTTCGCCGCTGATGCGGGCGATGGCCAGCAGGATGCCGGTGAGGATGCCGGTCCAGGCGGAACGGTAAACCACCATCATCATGGATTTCCAGCGCGGAGCGCCGAGCGCTGCAGTCGCCTCACGAAGCGCGTTTGGCACCAGCAACAGCATGTCCTGTGTCGTGCGGTTGACGACCGGAAGCGCGATCAGCGCCAGCGCAAGGATGCCCGCGATAGCGGAGTTGCCATGCATGGGCACGACCACCGCGCCGTAGACGAACACGCCGATAATGATCGAGGGCGCGGACAGCAAGATGTCGTTGAGGAACTTGGCAGCCTCGGCAAGTTTGCTGCCGTTGGCATATTCCACAAGATAGGTGGCGGCAAGAATGCCGATCGGCGCGGCGATCACGATCGCGAGACCCGTGACCAGCACGGTGCCGTAGATCGCGTTGATCAGACCGCCGCGCGAGCCTTGGGCTGGGATCGACATAGTGAACACGTCGAGGCTGAGCGCCGATATGCCGCGATAAAGCAGGGTCGCAAGGATCACGCTGAGAAAGAAGATGCCGAGGATGGCCGCGATGAAGCACAAGACCATCATCACCCGGTTCTTCCCATAACGCCTCGACACGAGGTTCTGACGAATTGCATTGTCCATGGTTTTTTCCTCAGTGCGCGTCGCCGCGGCCGATCATCCATCTCGCCAGCGCAAGCACGCAGAAGGAAAGGACGAACAGGAGCAGGCCGAGCGCAATCAGGCTCGACAATTGCAGACCGTCGGCATCGCCGAAATTGTTCGCGATCTGGGCGGAAATGGTGGTGGACGGCGAGATGATCGACGATTGCAGACGGCTCACCGAGCCGATAACGAAGGTGACGGCCATGGTTTCGCCGAGCGCGCGGCCGAGGCCGAGCATGATGCCGCCGACGAGGCCGCGGCGTGTATAGGGGATCAGGATGTGGCGAGCCACTTCCCATGTGGTCATGCCCATGCCGTAGGCGGATTCGCGCAGCATCGGCGGCACGGTGCTGAACACGTCGCGGGAGATCGCGGTGATGAACGGCAGGATCATGACGGCCAGCACGAGGCTTGCCGTCAGCAGGCCGACGCCCGGCGCCGGCGGCTGGAACAGCAGGCCGATCACCGGCACCTGACCGACAGTCCCGATCAGGAAAGGCAGGATATTGTTCTGCATCAGCGGCACGAGAATGAACAGGCCGACGATGCCATAGATAATGGAGGGAACGCCCGCCAGAAGCTCGATGGCCGTGCTGATGGGACGGCGCAGGCTGCCGGGGCAAAGTTCCGTGAGGAAGATGGCGATGCCGATGCCCAGGGGAACGGCAATCAACATGGCGATGAACGAACTCACCAGCGTACCGACTACGGCAGGGACGGCGCCATAGATATCTGCCGGCGCGCTCCACTTTGTGCCCCAAAGGAACGACAAGCCAAAGGTCTGAAATGTGGGCAAGGCATCGATGACAAGAACCACGAGGATCGCCAGCAGCAGAAGCACGACAAGAATAGCCGAGCCAAGCGTCATGAAATAGAAAATCCGATCCTGTATCCGGAATTTTCTGGTCGCGGCGGAGGTATTCACAGCCTGGAAGCCAGCCATCTGAGTCGCGTCAGCCATCGATTTCCCCTTGTCCTGTCACGAAAGGCGGACAGGGAAATACCCTGTCCGCCGCAACTTTTTCGCCTAGCACAAATTACTTCGTGCCGAAGTCCGTCTTCCAAGACTTCTCGACGATCTCGACAACATTATCCGGGACCGCAAGATAAGACAGCGCGGTCGCGTCCTTCTGGCCATGCTCATAGGACCACTTGAAGAACTTCAGTGCTTCTTCATTCTTAGCAGCATCAGCCGGCTTCTTATAGAGCAGAACCCAGGTCGAAGCGGCAATCGGCCAGCTCTTTTCGCCCGGCTGATTGGTGATGATCAGGTTGAAGTTCTTGGCCTTGGCCCAATCGGCATTGGAAGCGGCAGCCTTGAAGGTTTCCAGGCTCGGCTCGATAACCTTGCCTGCAGAGTTTTTCATCTTCGCGAAACCGATGTGGTTGGCGACGACATAGGAATATTCAACGTAAGAGATCGAGCCAGCCGTCTGGTTGACGGTGGTGGAAACGCCTTCCGAGCCCTTGGCGCCGAAGCCGACCGGCCATTCAACAGCCGTGTTCGAGCCAACCTTTTCCTTCCACTCCGGCGAAACCTTCGCCAGGTAGTCGGTGAAGTTGAAGGTCGTGCCCGAGCTGTCGGCGCGGTAAACAACCGAGATCGGCGTGGACGGCAGCTTCACTTCCGGGTTGAGAGCCTTGATGGCTGCATCGTCCCACTTGGCGATCTTGCCGAGGAAGATGTCGGCCAGCGTCTTGCCGTCGAGAACGAGTTCGCCCGGCTTTACGCCTTCGACGTTATAGGAAACGACGATACCGCCGGAGATCATCGGGAACTGGGCAATGCCGTTCTTCTCGAGGTCGGCGTCGCTCATCGGCTTGTCCGAAGCGCCGAATACGATGGTCTTGTCGAGGAGCTGCTTGATGCCGGCGCCCGAACCGACCGACTGGTAGTTGACGACGTTGTTCGTCGCAGCCTTGTAGCCTTCGGCCCACTTGGACAGAACCGGTGCAATGAAGCTCGAGCCAGCGCCCGTGATGTCGGCAGCGGAGGCCGAAGCGGACATAGCCGCGATAAGGCCTGCAGTCAGGCAAAGCGAACGGAGTTTCAGGTTAAGCATAATAGACTCACTTCCTCAAGTGAATGAAAGGATGGCGAGCAGAAGACCGGCGCGAGGCTTGCCATGGTAAACGAACCTCCCCGCCTGAAATCTCCCGGCGACAGCCTTGGCTCTAAAGACGCATTGTTTCAGTTTGATGACAGTTTAATGAAGCGGCAGTGACACAACCTGCGGCAATCATTGCGGCCGTTGCGGAACGGCGTGAATCAAGCTGCGCCAAAGGGCGCATGAACGCGAACTTCATGTTCTGATTCAAGAGCATCGTCGGAGACGGATCACGTAATCCTTGCGAGTCGTTTCAATAACTTCCCAGGTCCCCTTGAAGCCCGGCCTCAAGATAAGACGGTCGCCTGCACGCAGATGGAAGGCCTTTCCATCCTCACCCGTCACAATAGAATAACCGGAGAGGATATGGAAATATTCCCATTCGTCGTAGACGACCCTCCATTTGCCCGGCGTTGCTTCCCAGATACCGGCATAGAGGCCGCCGTCGGCCTCATCCATGCTCCACGTTCGGAAGATCGGGGCTCCCGAAATGAGGCGATCCGCGGCAGGCGCTCCGAGCTCGGGCTCAACGTCATCGACATTCAGTTGCACATAGTCTGCCACTCAGATCTCCCCTCGGTCACGTTTCGCCACATCAAAAATATCCGCGACCGCCAATCGGCGGTCGCGGACCGAGACAAACATGAAATTCGCCGAGATCAAAGAATCCCCGCTGCTTTTTCGGTTTCCTGCCGGTGCCGTCCTCAGATTTTCGCCAGCGCCTGCTCCAGATCGGCGATGATATCGTTGACGTCCTCGATACCGATGGAGAGACGCACCACATCCGGGCCGGCGCCGGCTGCGACCTTCTGTTCGTTGCTCAGCTGCTTGTGCGTGGTCGAGGCAGGATGGATGACGAGCGAGCGCGTGTCGCCGATATTGGCAAGATGCGAGAACAGCTGCAGGCCTTCGACCAGCCCCTTGCCCGCTTCATATCCCCCCTTCAGACCAAAGGTGAAGACGGAGCCGGCACCCTTCGGCGAGTAACGCTGCTGCAGCGCGTGGTTGGGATCGTCCTCAAGGCCGGCATAGTTGACCCATGCTACCTTCTCCTGCCCCTTCAGCCAACGCGCAACGGCAGCCGCATTGTCGGAATGGCGCTGCATCCGCAGTGGCAACGTTTCGATGCCTGTCAGGATCAGAAAGGCATTGAATGGCGAGATGGCTGGTCCGAGATCGCGCAGGCCCAGCACGCGGCAGGCAATGGCGAAAGCGAAATTGCCGAAGGTCGCATGCAGCACGATGCCGTTATATTCCGGCCGCGGTGAAGACAGCATGGGATAACTACCCGAGGCGGACCAGTCGAAAGTGCCGCCATCGACGATGATGCCGCCCATGGAATTGCCATGGCCGCCGAGGAACTTCGTCAGCGAATGCACGACGATATCGGCGCCATGCTCCAGCGGTCGGATGAGATAGGGGCTTGCGAGAGTATTGTCGACGATCAACGGTAGGCCATGCTTGTGCGCGATGGCCGCAATGGCGGCTATATCGACAAAGGTGCCGCCGGGATTGGCAAGGCTTTCGATAAAGACGGCGCGGGTGCGACTGTCGATCTGCGCTTCGAAGGTCGCAGGATCGGCGGAATCGGCCCAGCGGACCCGCCAGTCGAAACTCTTGAAGGATTGTCCGAACTGATTGACCGAACCACCATAAAGCCGTTTGGCCGCGACGAAATTGTCGCCCGGCTGCATGATGGCATGGAAGATGAGGAGCTGCGCGGCATGACCGGAGGCGACGGCCAGAGCCGCAGTGCCGCCTTCGAGGGCAGCCACCCGCTCTTCCAGCACGGCCTGGGTCGGGTTCATGATGCGGGTATAGATATTGCCGAATTGCTGCAATCCGAACAGCGCGGCTGCATGATCCGCATCCTGAAAGACGAAGGATGTCGTCTGGTAGATCGGCGTCGCGCGCGCGCCTGTCGCCGGATCCGGCTGGGCGCCGGCATGGATTGCAAGCGTGTCGAAACCTGGGTTGTTTGCTGGCATATCTTTCCTCCCGCCGGATTTTGTTCGTAACGGGAAAAGCATAACGCCTGGCATATGAAAGTTAACCGCGAACTTTGCCGTGCTTTTCGGCTCGCGGAAAAAACTTGCCATCTTTCGGTGAGATCGCGCGATAAACGGCCGGATGCCGTCGATCCCCTGTGATCTCGATCAGGCGACCAGGCGCGGATATTCGATGGCCGGGCAACGGTCCATCACGACCCTTACGCCCGCCGCCTCCGCTCGTGCCGCGGCGGCGTCGTCGCGCACGCCGAGCTGCCCCCAGATGACCGGCGGCCGCGGCTCGATCATGATCGTCTCCTCGACCACCGATCGGAGATATTCGGGCGCCCGAAAAACATCGACCATATCCACGGGCTCGGGGATATCGGCCAGACGCGCATAGACCCACTGCCCCAGAATTTCCTTGCCGGACTGCCCGGGATTGACGGGGATGACGCGATAGCCCCTGTTCAAAAGATAGGCCATCACGCCGTTGCTCGGACGTGCGGGATTGGGCGAAGCGCCGACGAGCGCGATGGTCCTCACGGACAGGAGGATATCGGCAATATAGGAATCGTCATAACTGTCGTGGTTCATCACGAAGCCTCCCGCTCCGATCACACTTGCGTTTTGCCATAAATACGGAAACCGCAATGGCGGTCTCTGCGTATAGTATATTATAGCAACTTCAGGGAGGATTACTCAGATGAAAAAAATCATCCTGCTCGGCCTGCTCGTTACATCGGTCGCAACGCCAGCCCTGGCTATCTCGCGCTACAATTCCATGTCCATGACCTGCGCCGAAGCGAGGACTGTCATCAACCGGGAGCGCGCGGTCATTATGCGCTATCCTGCCAAGAGAACGCCGAAAATGACGCTCTATGATCGCTATGTCGCCGACAGCGGAGCGTGCGACCAGGGCTTTTATGCCTATCAGGACTATCTGCCCACCAAAGATCGGGCCTCGTGCCCGGTTTATATATGCCGTCCGACGACCGATCTGGATGACGACGATTTGATTTTCCGGCGCTGATCGAAGTATGCCCGAACGGGATGTGGTGGACGATTCATGCGCTCGTCGCGATGACCACCGATCACAATCTATGATTGTGATCGGCACTGTGCACTTTCGGCACTATAGGCATCCTCGTATTTTCCGTGAGGCTGTCCGGAGGTCATTCTTCAAAGCGCTTTTAGTCACTTTTGTGCGCCCGGAAAGTTGCGTTCTCAGGAAATGCAATCTTTGTTCTCTATTTATTCACATGTAATTTAGAAAATACGCATGAATAATGAATTCACATGAGAACCGATTGCGAACATGGAACATCTACATACTTCATAAGTTCTCCACAGAATAATTTTCGAACTCGCGCAATGAGATATGTAGAAAATTGTCCGCTTCTCGATCCTATACTTGGAATATAGGCGATTTTTATCGACTCTGATTTGTGATAGCAGCTATTAACTGTAATATTTTTCAACTGCTGTAGAATTATCCATCCTCGCTCATGCGAGAATTTACGGCGGCGCGGACCGCCAAACGGCAATCTTATGGCGAACACCATTGTTCCTGACGATAAGCAGTGGTGCGACCGTCCGACGCGCTCTGTCGTTTTTAAGTAAGAAGTGTCTAATGCTACTCCCGCGTTCACAGGACATGCGATATTTGTTCGCGCTTCATACTCTAATAAATTAGTTATTTATAATATCAACGCGAACAATATGGAACACAACGAGAACGCGACTCCCAATGTCGGCTATCGATCACCGCAGGTGGAACAAGCCTTCAAAGTCGCCGATATTTCGTTGCTTTTCGATGTATTGCGGATCATATGGAAGCCGCATTCCCACAAAATGCCAAGCGCTGCCATGCGCCTGCAAATCGCGAGGTTTTCCGTGTCTCTCGACGTTATCGCGCTCGTCCTTTTCGGCGCCCTGCTGCATGCGACGTGGAACGCGATCATCAAGGCGGGAACCGATAAATCGCTCGATGCGGCACTGGTCTCGGCAGGCGGCGCAGCTGCGGCCCTTCCCCTGTTGCCATTTCTGCCTTTGCCGGCCTCAGCCGCCTGGCCTTTCATCGGGGCTTCGGCCATCCTGCAATTTGCTTATTTCCAGCTTGTGGCGGCAGCCTATCGTGCCGGCGATATCGGGCTGGTCTATCCGCTGATGCGCGGTGTAGCCCCCCTCATCATCGTCTCGACAAGCAGTTTCATCCTGAAGGAAACTCTTTCGGGCGGCGCATTGATCGGAACCATGACCATCTGCGCCGGCATATTGACGCTTGCCTTCGAGGCCCGAAAGGGCAGCCGCCGGGCGATCGTCCTGGCCCTTGCCAATGCCGTTGTTATCGCGACCTACACCTATGTCGACGGTATCGGTGCGCGGGCGTCGGGCAATTCGATATCCTATACCCTATGGATGGCGCTCCTGCCGCCCATCCTCCTATTCGCCTGGGCAATATCGCAACGCGGCCTCAATGCCGTCGCCGCCCACGTCCGCTATAATTGGTGGCGCGGGCTTATTGGCGGAGGCGGCTCGATCGCTTCCTACGGGTTGGCATTGTGGGCGATGACGAAGGCGCCGGTCGCCATGGTCGCCGCCTTGCGCGAGACTTCGATCCTCTTCGCTTTGGTGATATCCGTCGTCATCTTGAAGGAACGGTCCAGCATCTGGCGTTATATTGCCGGCGCCATTATTGCTGGCGGAGTGCTGGTTTTGCGGCTGGGCTGACGATAAATTATGTGGTTTTATTTTACCACATAAGCAACATATTGATTTTACGTTCTAATTTTTACAGCCTACCAATCAGGCGATATTGACCCTGGCTCTTAATCGATCTATAAGCCGCCTCAGATCGCAGCCTTTCCGGGCTGCTTTCTTTTTGGCGCGCATCCATGCGAGCCAAATCAAGCAACAAGAAACGCCCAGACGCCTTCGGGCCAAGGGTCCTAAAAGAGAGTATGCAACATGGCAACCTTCTCCCAGAAGCCTGCAGAGGTGGAGAAGAAGTGGGTTCTCATCGACGCCGAAGGGCTTGTCGTTGGCCGTCTCGCTTCTATCATCGCAATGCGTCTGCGCGGCAAGCATAAGGCTACCTTCACGCCGCACGTCGACGACGGCGACAACGTCATCGTCATCAATGCCGACAAAGTCGTCTTCACCGGCAAGAAGTACGAAGACAAGGTTTACTACTGGCACACCGGTTATGCCGGCGGCATCAAGGAGCGTACGGCTCGCCAGATCATCGAAGGTCGCTTCCCGGAGCGCGTCGTTGAGAAGGCCGTCGAGCGCATGGTTCCCCGCGGCCCGCTCGGCCGTCGCCAGATGAAGAACCTGCGCGTCTACGCCGGCTCCAACCATCCCCACGAAGCTCAGCAGCCGGTCGTCCTCGACGTCGCCAAGCTGAACAAGAAGAACGTAAGGAGCGCCTGATAATGGCTGACCTCTCCTCCCTGAAGGACCTCGGCACGACTTCGGAAGCAGCTGCTGCTCCGGTTCACGTCCGCAAGGTTGACTCGCTCGGCCGCTCCTACGCGACCGGCAAGCGCAAGGACGCCGTCGCCCGCGTTTGGGTCAAGGCCGGCTCCGGCAAGATCATCGTCAACGGCAAGGACTACACGGCTTACTTCGCCCGTCCGGTTCTGCAGATGATCCTGCGTCAGCCGATCGTCGCAGCTGCCCGTGACGGCCAGTTCGACATCATCGCAACCGTTGCCGGCGGCGGCCTCTCCGGCCAGGCCGGTGCCGTTCGTCACGGCCTGTCCAAGGCGATCACCTACTTCGAGCCGGGCCTGCGCTCGGTGCTGAAGAAGGGTGGCTTCCTGACCCGCGACAGCCGCGTCGTCGAACGTAAGAAGTACGGCCGTGCAAAGGCACGTCGTTCCTTCCAGTTCTCCAAGCGTTAATCGCTTATCCGAGATCGGATTATTGGAAAGGCCGGGGTTTCCCCGGCCTTTTTCTTTGCAGCATTGAAATGATGCAGATTTGCCAAGGCAGGAAATGCTTTTTATGGCAGAGTCCCCCTACAAGCATCTGGGGAGTTCAATGCGCAGCCTCATCTTTTCGCTTCCATTCTTGATCGGCCTAGCATCACCGGCTCTATGCGACGATGCCCAGCCAACTCCCCCAGCCGACAAGGTCGTGGACATGCAAAGCATGAAGGATTTTCTCCAGGCAAACGCGGACTGTCGCGAGTTCAACGACAGCTGCTCCTATTGTGTCGTGACCGATGGACAGGCAAATTGCTCGACGCCGCAGATCGCCTGCGTGAAAAAGGCGTATCAATGCACCGCTCGATCGGGCAAATAGTCGTCGGATCTTAGTTTACGATTCCAGCCCGAATTTCGAGATTTGACCGCTCTCCGGAGAAACACCATGAGCAAGAGTACTTCATCGCGTTTCGCCGCCACTCCCGAGCCGCCCTATTACATCGTCACATTCGCGTCGCTCCGCACCGAAGGCGACAACGGCTATGGTTCTATGGGCGACCGCATGGAAGAACTGGCAAAGGCACAGGACGGCTTTCTTGGGATTGAGAGTGTCAGGGAGCCTGGCGGCTTCGGCATCACCAACTCCTTCTGGCGTGACGAGGAAAGCATCCTCGCCTGGAAGAACGTCGTGTCGCATCTGGCCGCGCAGAAACTCGGCCGCGAGCGCTGGTACGAAGAATACAAGGTGCGCGTAGGCAGGATAGAACGGGCCTACAACTTTCATGCAAGTAAAGGAGAGGCCCTTGCCGAGCACATCGATTGACCATGCCTTCACCGCGGCAAGTCTGACCTCGGCTGCCAGCGATCCGACCTTTGCCGGCGCGCTCTCCTTCATGCGCCGCCGCTTCACCAAATCGCTCGAAGGCGCCGACGCCGTGGTCTGGGGCATCCCCTTCGATGCGGCCACCTCGAACCGGCCGGGAACGCGCTTCGGGCCGCAGGCGATCAGGCGTGCCTCCGCGATCTTCGACAACGATCCGCAATATCCATTCAACCGCGATCTCTTCGCCGAAATGGCCGTCATCGACTATGGCGATTGCCTACTCGACTACGGCAATCATCAGGATACGCCCGCTGCAATTGAAAGGCAGGCGACGGCGATCCTCGACAGCGGTGCCTTCCTGCTGACGCTCGGCGGCGATCACTTCGTCACGTGGCCGCTGTTGAAGGCTCATGCCGCCAAGCACGGGCCGCTGGCGTTGGTACAATTCGATGCCCATCAGGATACCTGGTTCGATGACGGCAGGCGTATCGACCATGGCTCCTTCGTCGCTCGCGCCGTACGCGACGGGCTGATCGATCCCGACCGCTCCATCCAGATCGGCATCCGCACACATGCGCCCGACGATTTTGGTATCCAGCTCCTCCATGGCCATCAGGTTGAGGATATGAGCGCCGGCGACATCGCTTCGACGATTATCTCGCATACCAAGGGCGCGCCGACTTATCTGACCTTCGATATAGATTGCCTCGATCCGGCGTTTGCTCCGGGCACGGGAACGCCGGTCGCCGGAGGCCCTTCCAGCGCCAAGATCCTATCGGTGCTGCAGCGCCTGCATCAGCTCGACATCAGGGGTGCCGATGTCGTCGAAGTGTCGCCTGCCTACGACCACGCCGACATCACCGCCATTGCGGGAGCGACCGTGGCGATGTATATGCTCGGTCTCCACGCCGAACGACGTGCAAGCGGTCGCTGAGACATGATTTCGGGAGAGGCGCGACGGTTTTCGAAAGTCGCCCTGCCGCTCCCGAAGCGGCCGTTATGAAATTGAATCAACTGCATGGCAAACTGAGTCCGGAAACATTCTCAACCTATTGAAAGAGCAGGAATAAGATGGCACCGAAAATCTTCATCGATGGCGAACACGGAACCACGGGCTTGCAGATTCGCACGCGCATGGCCGACCGCCGCGATGTCGAGCTGCTGTCCATTCCCGAAGCCGAACGCCGCAATGCCGCCATGCGCGAAGACATGCTGAACAGCGCCGACATCGCCATCCTCTGCCTCCCCGACGACGCGTCCAAGGAAGCGGTGAAGATGGTGGCGGGCAACAACAACGTCCGCGTCATCGACACCTCGACGGCCTTCCGCATCCATCCAGACTGGGCCTATGGCTTTGCCGAGATGGACAGCAACCAGGGCAACAAGATCAAGGCAGCACGTTTCATCGCCAATCCCGGCTGCTACCCGACGGGTGCGATCGGCGTCATCCGGCCGCTGCGCGCCGCCGGCATCCTTCCGACGGACTATCCCGTGACGGTGAATGCAGTGTCCGGCTACACCGGCGGCGGCAAGCAGATGATCGCGCAGATGGAAAATCCGGACCATCCGGATGCGATCACCGCGCCGCATTTCCTCTACGGCCTGCCGCTGACCCACAAGCATGTGCCCGAGATGACGACGCACGGCCTGCTGGAGCGCGCGCCGATCTTCTCCCCCTCCGTCGGCCGCTTCCCGCAGGGCATGATCGTGCAGGTGCCGCTGCATCTCGGCGATCTCGCAGAAGGCGCGACGCTGGAGAGCATTCATGCCGCGCTCGTCGAGCATTATGCCGGTCAGGATATCGTTCAGGTCGTTTCGCTCGATGAGAGCCGCGCCCTGCCCCGCGTCAACGCCGTCGAGCTCGCCGGCAAGGACACGATGAAGCTCTTCGTCTTCGGCACGCCGGGCGGAGCGCAGGTCAATCTCGTTGCCCTGCTCGACAATCTCGGCAAGGGCGCATCGGGTGCAGCCGTACAGAACATGGATCTGATGCTGAGCGCGTAGCTCAGTCCAACGCGGATTGAAATTCGATAGGCCCGGCCTGTTTGTTCAGGCCGGGCCTTTTCACGTCAAAAACAGTTTTGCGCAATTTAGGCTCCGCTGCCGTATTCGGCCTTATTTTTGCCGTTGCCCTAAATTAGCGGAACCTACACGGAAAAGTGAACAACCGTTGGGCTTGCGACCAATTGTCGGCCGGATTTGCTCTTTAACGGCTTTGCTTGCCCGAATAGGTGGGGCGTTAAAACTATCCCTTTTTTCAATGAATATCCAAGAATGAGCCATCGTAAAGGAATTGGTTACCATAATTCGGCATGCTTCCAGACAGCCGGCAAGTTGGCGACCGAACGCGATTTTCGCGTTAGGGCACGTGTGCGTTCTTGAGCCGGTTCAGTGTCTGTGTAGGTTGGATAACGAGTATCATGGCGTTCGTGACCGAAACGTTCGGTAACTTCAATTCGCGCTCCGGCTACGCCTCGCGATCGAAAAAATCCCTCAGCATCCGTCCCGGCACCCTAGCCACCGGCGTCGCAGTCGCGGCGTTCGCCTGGGTCACTGCGACGCTGATGACGACGCAATCGATGGTGCTGTCGCTTCCCGGCGCGGCGACATCGACCGACAGCTTCCTGGCGCCGCGAGCATCGGCCTTCATCGTTCCGCAAAGCCACGTGGCCCACCCTGCCCGCTATGCGAGCCAGACCACTTCGCTGCATGGGCAAAGCCGCTTCGGCAACGTCGCGGCTGCAGAGGTTCAAACGAAAGCTGGCAGGACGGATGCGGTTCGTGCGCAACTCGCATACGCACTCGCACAGCAGACGTCGGATATGAAGCAGGCTCAGATTGCGGCCGCCAGCATCAAGAGCGGCCGTCTCGAAGTAGCCGCGGCTTCGCCTGAGACGATTGACCATCTGCGCAAGGTGATCGCGATCAATTTCGCAACCGCAGTGCAATCGCTGAGTCCGGCAAAATATGCAGCCGCCCTGATGCCGGCCGCAGGCCCGCTGAAAACCACGGAGGAGCCGGCGGCGGTTGCTTCCGCGGCTCCTGAGGTCAGCCTGCCCGCCATAGCGGAAGCAAAGCCGGTGCCTGCGAAAGACGCCGACATTGCAGTGGCGGAAGCCGTGCTGAACGTCATTCCCATGACGCGCCCTGCCCGCGAAACGCCCGTGCAACGGGCCAGCGCCACAAGCGCCATCGCCAGGGCAACGGGAAGCGAAACGACCGCACAGCCGCCATCACGCATGATGGCCTATGCCGATCCGGATGACAGTTCCGTTCGCAAGGCGAAGCCCTTCATTAATCCGTTTGCCGCCATCAGCCCCGGACCAGGCACGGCGATCTACGACATCGAGGCGAAGACTGTTTACCTGCCGAGCGGCGAGCGCCTCGAAGCCCATTCCGGCCTCGGCCACATGCGTGACAATCCCCGCTATGTCGATCGCAAAAACACCGGCCCGACGCCGCCCGAAACTTATAACCTGACCTACCGGGAAAGCCTGTTTCACGGCGTGCAGGCGCTGCGCCTGACGCCCTCAGGCGGCGCTCGCGTCTACGGCCGCGACGGCCTGCTGGCTCACACATACATGCTCAGAGGCGGCCGTGCCGAATCGAACGGCTGCGTGGTTTTCAAGGATTACAATCGCTTCCTCGCCGCCTTCCGGCGTGGCGAAATCAAGCGGCTGAAAGTCGTCTCGCGGATGTCTTCAGCAGCAAGTGTCGCTTCCGCACGCTAAAGGGATTTGAGGCGCAAAGCGCCTCAATCTCTCACGACGATCGATGTCTGGCGCGGCAGTTCACCATAGAAACCGCGCCAGTTGGCAATCGCGAAGCCGAAGACGATCAGGGCGCCGGCCTGATGCGCCAGGGCCAAATCCAACGGCACATGCAGCAGCAGCGTCGAAATGCCGAGGATCGCCTGGATCAGCACAAGCACGAAGAGAACGACGGACCGGCGCGCATGCGTCGTTTGCGCCGCGGCGCGCAGCGAGATGATCATATTGATGGCGACGATGGCGAAGAGCGCATAGGCACCGAGACGGTGAACGAACTGGACCATCTTCGGATTCTCGAAGAAATTGATCCAGCCCGGTGACTGTATGAAGAGATCGCTGGGCACGACGGCTCCATCCATCAGCGGCCAGGTATTGTAGCTGAGGCCTGCATCGAGACCGGCGACGAGCGCGCCAAGATAGATCTGAAACAAGGCCATGAAGGCGATCAAACCGGCGAGCTTTGCCGAATGGCGAGTTGGCGGCGGCTCGTTCGAATGCGGCGACAGGGCGCGCATGAACCACATGCAGGCGGCAAAGATCAGACAGGCGGTGACGAGATGGGTGGCAAGCCGGTACTGGCTGACGTCGGTGCGTGCTTCCAGCCCCGAGGAGACCATCCACCAGCCGATCGCACCTTGAAGGCCACCGAGCACGAAAATGCCGGCAAGCGGCAGCCAGAGCTTGCGCTCGACGCGGCCGGTCAGGACGAAGAACAGCAGCGGCAGGCCGAAAATGACGCCGATGGTGCGCGCCAGCAGGCGATGCGCCCACTCCCACCAAAAGATGCTCTTGAACTCCTCGACCGTCATATCCTTGTTCAGGATCTGGAATTGCGGAATACGCTTGTAGAGATCGAATTCGTCTTGCCATTCCTGCGCATTCAGCGGCGGGATGACACCGTGGATCGGCTGCCATTGCGTGATCGACAGGCCGGAATTGGTGAGGCGCGTCGCACCACCCACCAGCACGAGAGCGAAGAGAACCAGAAGCACGCAGGCGAGCCAGATGCGGATGGCGCGGCGATTGCGGTCCTGACGGGCCACTTCCTTCAAAATTGCCTGTTCGGTCGTGAAATTAGTGGCAGCCATGGCTTCTCCCTTCGATCAGGCTGTTGATTTGCCCGATAGGGGCGTGCAAAACAAGTCCCGGGAGTTTGCGGCATGCCGTCGCGGCATGTTGTCATAATGAGGAGAAAACCCCGTGCCCCTTCGCCTGCGCAAATTCATTGGCATGATCTTGCTCGTGCTGCTGGTTGCAATCTATGCGATCGTCGCCATGATCGTTGCAGTGCGAACGCTCGCAGATCAACCCGGCTGGGCACATTTCCTGTATTTCTTTCTCAGCGGCATCATCTGGGTGCTGCCGGCAATGGGCATCATCAAGTGGATGGCCGGGCCACGCCCGCAATAGCGCTCGCCCCGACGCGATTTTACATTAGGCTAACCTTGATCCGTGCCTTATCCCGCGCGAATGTCTCATATTAAGCCAAAAATAAGCCGTTGGCCGCCAGACTGCGTCCGAATACCGCCGGAGCGGAGAAGATCGGATGCAGACCCAGACGCGAGATATCGCCAGCATCACCGCCGCAACCGGTGAGCAGATTGCGTCGATCGAGATGGAGCCTGCACCCACCGTTCATCTGCAGGTCGACATCTTCGACAGCATGGCACCGCTTGAAGCCGAATGGCGCGCGCTGGAACAGGACGACCTCAACTCGCTGCATCAGAGCTATGACTGGTGTGCAGCATGGGCGGAGAACCTCAAACGCTCTCTCGCCATCGTCAGGGGCTCCATCGGAAGTCACGTCGCCTTCATCCTGCCGCTCGAGATCATCCGCAGTCACGGGATAAGACGAGCCGAGTTCATCGGAGGCCACCACAACAATATTAATACCGGTCTGTTTTCAGCCCGGCTCCTGGCGGACGGTCCACTGACCTCCGTTCAGGTGAACGCCATATCCGCGGCTTTGCGCGGCAAGGTGGACGTCGTCATCCTGCGCAATATCCCGCTCGAATGGCGGGGGCGCAAAAGCCCCCTCGCCTCGCTGACGACGATCGAAAACCAGAACCGTGCTTTTCAGCTGCCCTTCCTCGGCAGTTTCGAAGCGAGCCTGAAGCAGGTGAATGCCAAGCGCCGTCGCAAGAAGTTCAAGCATCAGAGCCGGCTTCTCGACGCAAGAGGCGGTTATGAATATCTGATTGCCGGTCCCGACCAGCAAGATGCGCTTCTCGATCTTTTCTTCCGACAGAAGGCGACCCGCTTCAAGGATGCCGGCTTGCCTGACGCGTTCAAGGATGCCCGGATCAAGGCTGCGCTGCACGCCATGTTACACCGACGCCACAGCGATGGCATCGGCGCGACACTTCAGATGCATGCGCTCCGGCTGAAAGGCGAGCATGAGGGCCATATTCCAGCCATCGCCGCCCTCTCCCGCAAGGGGGACCACGTCATCTGCCAGTTTGCTTCCATCGACGAGGCTGTGGTTGCTGACGCAAGCCCCGGCGAATTGCTGTTCTGGCTGATGATCGAGCGGCTGCATCGCGAAGGCGTCGCCCTCTTCGACTTCGGCATCGGCGACCAGACCTACAAGCGTTCCTGGTGTCCAATGGAAACTGTGCAGCATGATCTTTTCCTGCCGGTCTCAGGCGTGGGACGCCTTGCGGCAATGGCGAGCCGGAGCATGACGCGAACGAAAGTGGCGATCAAGTCCAATAGAAGGCTCTATTCCCTTATCCAGCGGCTGCGGGCGAGACATGCGGCTGGCGCGCCAGCGGCTGATGGCGGCGACACAGATTGATCAGGCGGCGTCCCGGCGTGTATCCGGATCGTGCTCCTCGCGCCAGCCGGACATCAGGATGATGTGTTCGTAGCCGGCCTTTTGGAATTCCGTCATGGCTGCAATGAACTGGCTTTCATCCGGCTCCGGCATGGAGAGGACGATTTCCGTCTCCTTGCTGCGCGTCAGCCGCGCGACACCGGAGACCTCGGCCGCCCCGCATTCCACCAGAACGATGTCATAGGCCGAGTTCAGGGCATCGAGGATCAGTGACAGGCGGTCGGCACCCCGCATGGCGCGCGCAAGATCGCTCATGCCCTGGGGCACGATATGGGCATCCGACAGGCGATCCGGATGGATCGTATCGCCAAAGGCCGCTTCACTGCATAGCAGATCGGTTACACCGGGAAGTTCGTCGTGCTCGGCCATCAGCTTCGAGGGGCATCCTGTGCCGGTCATGTCGACCAGCACGATGCGGCAGCCTGCATCGGCGATGGTCCGCGCCAGCATCACAGTCGCTGTCGAACCATTGTCACCGGTCGGAGATATCGCGATAGCAAGTCGAGAGCCGCTGTCGATCAGATAGTCGGCGACGGATTGAATGGAGAAATCCTCCTCTTCATCCGCAGCCTGGACGGCCTGCTTCGGCTCGTGATCCGGAGCGATTGCGGTACCCAAGGCAATTGCTGCCTCCGGAGCAACTGCGGTGTTCGCGACGTGAACCGGGATCTCTTCTGCTGGGACCGAGAGCATGCTTGTGGGCGCCTCGACACTGCTTGCTGGCGTGACTGGCCGAACCGGAGCCGGAGCGGGGACGGTTTGAGCACGCTTCGCTATCTCCAGCACGGCGGCATCTTCTTTGCGGGCAGAACCGACAGGCCGCAACGCGCGGCCGCTGAACAGCTCCGAAAGCATGATGACGATGGCCGTCAGGAGAAAGGTGGCAAGAGTTGCGACGACGACGATCGGGCCGACCTTGGGGAAAGAGGGATCGACCGGCTCAACCGCCGTGGAAACGATGCGCGCATCGGCAGGGCTGGAATTCTTGTCGACGCGAGAGGCCGCCTCACGATAACGGGCGAGATAGGTCTCGAGCAATTGCCGCTCGGCCGTAGCTTCACGTTCCAGCGCGTTGAGGCCGACTTCGTCCTCCCCTGCCCGGGCGCTGTCGGCCTTCAGCGTGTTGGATTGGGCGAGGAGCTGCTGCTCGCGCAGTTGCGCCACCTTCGCTTCATTCTCGATGCTTGCCAGAATCCTCTGCGTCTCGCGCTCGATCTGCTGACGGATATCGGCGAGCTGCGCCCGCAGGCTCTTCAGTCGCGGATGTCCATCCATTAGCGTCGTGGAGAGATCGGAGATCTGCGACTCCAGGTTCGACTGGGTCGCCTTCAGCCGCTGAATTGCCTGCGATCCCGCGACATCGGCAAGCGTATCCGTGGAGCGGCCGCTGGACAGCGCACTGCGCACCGCCTGCGCCCTCGCCTCAGCATTGGCCCTGTCGCCGCGCACCTGCGCCAGCTGCGTCGAAATATCTGCAAGCTGCTGCGTGGCGAAATTGCTGTTCTGGCTGGTCTGCAGAAGCCCGTTGGCGGAACGATAATCGGCAACCTTCTTTTCGGCCTCGCTGACCTTGTCGCGCAGCTTGGCGATCTCCGGCTCCAGCCAGCGGGTCGCCTCGCTGTTGGAATCGAGCTTGGCTCCGCTCTGCATCGACAAATAGACCTGCGCCATGGCATTCGGCACGCTGGCGGCAAGATCCGGATTGCGGGACGTGAAGCTGATACCGATCACGCGCGAGCTGTTGATCTGATAGACCTGCAGGCGACTGGTGAAGGCGTCCAGCATCCGTTCTTCCGGTGCCTTATCTGCCGCCGGCTGTCTCAGATGCAGCTTGATCAGGATATCCGAGATCGCGGAACTATTGTTGCCGGCGGCGAATTCCGGCCGATCGTAGAGCTTGAGATTGGTGATGACCTGTTTCACCAGATCTGCCGACTGCAGGATCTGCACTTGGCTGGCAATGTTCAGCTCGTCCAGCAGAGGTCCGGCGCCGGCATCATTGCCAGACGTCGTCGTTGCGAAGGCCGGCGCACGCTGCTCGATGAGGATGCGGGCCTCGCTGCGATATTCCGGCGCCATGACCTTGGCAATGGCAAATGCCGCGCACGCGCCGGCCAGCGTGATGGCGATGACACGCACCCGCCGCTGCCACACAGCGCGAAAGAGCTGAGCGAGATCGATGTCCACATCCTGCTGGGTGCTGTTGACACCGGACATATGCAAAACTCCGTAATAGAAAGCCGGAATTAATCGTAAACGACTATAGTAACCCAAGCGTTAATAGTATTTCGCCAGCATTATTTTTGATGTCGCTAATTTTTTCCCGGATTTTCATTTACTCTTTACCGACCGTTAACCCTAACGGATCGATAACGACAGCAGTGTCCTTCCCTTTCTAATGAGCGCGAAATGCCCTTCGCAAAGCCAAAGATTGTCCTTGCCCTCGGCATGGCTGCCGTGAGCGCCGCGCTCACCGGCTGCAACACCTATCAACCGGCTCCCAAGGCCTTCAACGAGGCCACGATCCAGCCCTATACCCTTGATAGCGGCGACCGGTTGCGCGTGACCGTGTTCGACCAAGCCGGCTTGACCAACACCTATACTGTTGACCAAGCCGGCTATATCGCCTTCCCGCTGATCGGCCAGGTCGCTGCCCGCGGTCGCACGCTGCAGCAGCTCTCCGGCCAGATCGCGCAGAAACTTCGCCAGGGGTATATTCGCGATCCCGACGTCACCATCGATATCGACCGCTATCGCTCCGTCTACATCATGGGTGAAGTCGGCCAGCCGGGCCAATATTCCTATGTGCCGGGCATGACCATCCAGAATGCCATCGCGGTCGCAGGCGGGTTCACCAGCCGGGCCAACCAATCCAACGCGGATGTCACCCGCAAGATCAACGGTCATGTCATGACTGGACGGGTCGGCATTTCCGATCCGGTGCTAGCGGGCGACACCATCTATGTCAGAGAGCGGTTGTTCTAACCGCGACCGCTCATGACCCGACCGCTTCGAATCCTTCATTGCTTTAGGTCGCCGGTCGGCGGGGTCTTCCGCCATGTCCGGGATCTGGCGGAGGAACAGAGCAAGGCGGGGCACGAGGTCGGCATACTTTGCGACAGCTTGACGGGCGGCGAGCATGAGGATCGCCTGTTCGACGACATAGCACCCTTCCTCGCTCTCGGCATCGTTCGCCTGCCGATCCGGCGGCAAATTACCCTTACGGATGCCACGACACTTTGGAGCAGCTACAAGGAAATCAAGAGTTTGCGGCCAGATGTGCTGCACGGGCACGGCGCCAAGGGCGGCCTGCTTGCGCGCGTTCTCGGCTCGATCCTGCGGGTCAACAGGTATCGCGTAGCCCGCCTTTACACCGCACATGGCGGAAGCCTGCATTTTCCCCGTCGCTCCTTCCAGGGCGTACTTGTCCATAGTCTGGAACGGATGCTGGAATTTTTGACCGACGGGCTAATCTTCATTTGCGATTTCGAACGCCGCACCTATGAAGCAAAGATCGGCAAACCGCGCACCCGCTCGGTTATGATCTATAACGGCATCAGCGAAAGAGATTTCCGCATCATACCGACACGATCGGACTCCGTGCACTTCGTCTATATCGGCATGCTGCGGGACCTCAAAGGTCCCGATCTATTCGTTGACGCCTTTGCGAAAACGGAACGGCGGATCGGCAGGCCGCTTTCCGCTCTGATGATCGGCGACGGGCCGGACAGAGACAAATATCACCGGATGATGGTCGAGCGGGGTCTTGGTCACCGGATTGGAATTCTGCCGGCCATGCGCGTGCAGGAAGCCTTTGCGGTGTCCCAGAATGTCGTGGTTCCCTCGCGCGCCGAAGCCATGCCTTATATCGTTCTGGAAGCACTCGCAGCCGGGAAGACCGTGATTGCTTCGCGGGTCGGCGGCGTTGCGGAAGCGCTTGGCGATAACAATCCCGCACTCGCCAAACCGGAAGATGCCGACGACCTCTCACGCATCATGGCTGAAGCGATCACAGAACCGCTATGGGGCGCTCGCAACATGCCCGATATCGGGACGATCCGGTCGATTTTTTCCGCCTCAGCCATGGCACGGGATACTTTGCACCTGTATCAAAATATACTTGGCCTGGATAGCGACGGTTAGAATACAGCCAAGTGTTGTAAGTGTTTCTTAGCTGATATCTGGTAGGCCTTGTCCGATAACGATCGGATAAGCTGTCATGAACACTACCGAAAAGTCCGAGCAGCTCAACTTGGACAATCTTCGCAAGCAGGTTTCGGAAATCCGCACGCGCGGTGCCGGCGAAACGCCGGGCGATCGTCCCGGCGGAATGAATATCTATGCGCGCCAAATCGCCGAACAGTTTCGCGAAACCAACCAGTCCCCGTCCATCATCGTCGGACAATACCGGTTGTTCGAATTTCTATCGCTACTCGCATTCGGGCTTGCAATTCTCCTTTTCGGCACATCGGGCAATCATCCCTTCCTGTCGAAGGGCGTGGTGACGCTCGCACTCTGCGGCCTCGCCATTGCCTTCCTGCAGATTGCGGATGCCTATCAGATCCCGGTTCTGCGCTCGCCTCACCATTATCTGCACAGGATTCTCGGGGCTTGGGCGGCGGCGTTTGCGGTCATGGTCATCGCCCTGATCCCATTCGACATCAATAATATCTATTCTCTCCCCCTCCTCGGTCTGTGGTTCGCAGCCGGCGCAGGCTTCCTTCTCGTGGCACGCCTACTCTTCGCTTATGGCATTCGCCACTGGGCCCGCAACGGCGTCATGGAGCGGCGCGCCGTCATCGTCGGCGGCGGCGAACCGGCAAAGGAACTCATTCGCGCCCTCGAACATCAGCCGGACAACGATATCCGTATCTGCGGCATCTTCGACGATCGTGGCGAAAAGCGTTCTCCCATTATGGTGGCCGGCTATCCGAAACTCGGCACGGTAGCGGAATTGGTCGAGTTCGCGCGGCTCGTGCGCATCGACATGCTGATCATCGCGCTGCCAATCAGCGCCGAAGACCGCATTCTGCAATTGCTGAAAATGCTTTGGGTGCTGCCCGTCGACATCAGACTGGCGGCGCATGCCAACAAGCTGCGCTTCCGCCCCCGCGCCTATTCGCATGTCGGCGCCGTGCCGATGCTCGACATCTTCAACAAGCCGATCCGGGACTGGGATGGCGTTGCCAAGCGCATCTTCGACATCTTCTTCAGCGTGGTCGCGCTCGCCCTTGTCTGGCCGATCATGCTGGGGGCTGCGATTGCCGTGAAGGCGACATCGAGGGGACCAGTGTTCTTCATGCAGAAGCGCCACGGGTTCAACAATGAGATCATCAACGTGTTCAAGTTCCGCTCGATGTACACGCATATGAGCGATCCGTCGGCTCGCAATGCCGTGACCAAGAACGACCCGCGCGTGACCCCCGTCGGCCGCTTCATCCGCAAGACGTCGATCGACGAGTTGCCGCAGCTCTTCAACGTGCTGCTCGGAAGCCTCTCGCTCGTCGGCCCGCGGCCGCATGCCGTGCTTGCCGCCAGCCATAACCGCACCTATGCCGACGTGGTCGAAGGTTACTTCGCGCGCCATCGCGTAAAGCCGGGCGTGACCGGCTGGGCGCAGATCAACGGCTGGCGTGGCGAGATCGACAGCGACGACAAGATCAAGTTCCGCACGGCCTACGATCTCTACTATATCGAGAACTGGTCGCTGCTGTTCGATCTGAAAATCCTGTTCCTGACGCCATTCCGTCTGCTCAATACGGAAAATGCATATTGAGCGCGATCGACCTGCCATCACCCCGCGTCGCGCAGCCGCAGCTTGTTGCATTGCGACTGATAGGCACGGCGAGCGTTGCTGTGGGCGTATTCCTGTCGGGCTTCGTCATCGCGGAACCCGCGCCCTACGAGCTGTGGCTCGCCTTTTTGATCGGCACATGGTTCATTCTCGGGCTGAAAATCTCGCGCAGCGTCGCGCCGCTTCTGGCCTTGTTCCTGACGTTCAATGTCGGCGGGATGCTCTCGATCACGCAGATGCATGACCTCGCCGCCGGTAACCATCTCGGTGGCCCCATCTACATTGCCGTTTCCACCTTCCTTGCGTTGAGCTCAATCTTCTACGCGGCCATCATCGAAGATAGCGAACGACGGCTGAAGCTGATTTTCAATACGTGGGTGGTGGCGGCGCTGATCACTGCCAGCCTCGGTATCCTCGGCTATTTTCATGCCGTTCCCGGCTTCGACATCTTCACCCTCTATGATCGTGCCAAGGGCGCCTTCCAGGATCCGAATGTCTTCGGGCCCTATCTGGCAGCACCTGGTCTCTATCTGGTCCACGGCCTTTTGGTCGGCGATTTGAAAAAGGCTCCCATCAAAGCGGCATGCCTTCTCGTCCTGGCCTTCGGCATCTTCCTGTCCTTTTCGCGCGCAGCCTGGGCTCTGTTTGCCTTCTCCTCGGCGATGCTGATCTTCTGCATGCTGTTGAAGCACCGCAGCAACAAGTTCCGGCTGCGCATCCTGGTGATGTCGCTGACGGCGATCATCCTCATGGTCGTCCTGCTCGTCATTGCGCTGCAGTTTCCGCAGGTCAGCGACCTGTTTTCCACGCGCCTGCAGCTGGTGCAGGAATATGACGGCGGACATCTCGGCCGCTTCGAGCGCCATAGTCTGGGCTTCTCTCTGTCGATGGAGCGGCCGTTCGGCATAGGGCCGCTGGTTTTCGGCCAGATGTTCGAAGAAGACGAGCACAATACTTGGCTGAAGACGCTGACGACCTATGGCTGGCTCGGCTTCTTCTGCTGGGTCAGCATGATCTGCTGGACCATCTATATCGGCTTCCGCAACCTGCTGAGGGAGCGTCCCTGGCAGCCCTACCTGATGATCGCCTGGATCGTCATTCTCGGCCATGTCGGCATCGGCAACGTCATCGATACCGACCATTGGCGCCATCTTTACATGCTGATCGGCATCGTCTGGGGCTGCGGCGCCCTGGAGCAGAAATATCAGCGTGACTTGAGCAGAAGGGAAGCTGCGCGGTGAACATTCGCACCAACGTCAAACGCCTGTCGTTGCTGCAGGTTCTCGAACCGAGCGGCGGCGGCTCCGGGCGACATTTTCTCGATCTGTGCCGGGCCATGCAGCATCGCGGCCACTTCGTGACCGCCATCTATTCCCCGGTGCGTGCCGAGCCCGCCTTCGTCGCTGAGCTGGAAAATATGGGCCTGGACAATGTCATTCCGCTTGCCATGCGGCGCGCTCCCGGCCCCTGGGACCTGACGGCATGGTGGCAGCTCCGCAAGCTCGCCGCGATTCACGGGCCGTTCGATCTGATCCACGGTCACAGCTCCAAGGCTGGCGCTCTCACGCGCTTGCGGCTGCCGGGGCGGCATGTGCCTGTTCTTTACACACCGCATGCCTTTCGCACCATGGACCCGACGCTGGGTTCGAAAGGCCGCCTGATCTATGGCGGCATCGAGCGTCTTCTCGGGACTTTTTTGACGGATCGGCTGATCTGCGTTTCCCAGGACGAATATGATCATGCCCTGTCGGTCGGCATCCCGGAAAAACGACTGCGCGTCGTCGTCAACGGCGTAAACGCGCGGCCCATCAGCCAGCGGACCGCCATCCGCAGACGCTATGGCATTCCACAGGACGCCCTGCTCTTCGGCTTTGTCGGACGGATGACGCGACAGAAGGCGCCGGAGCGCCTGGTCGAAGCTTTTGCGCGGATAGCACCCCACTTACCGCAAGCGCATCTGCTGATGATCGGGATCGGCGAGCTCGCCGATACAACAAGAGAGATGATCAGGGCAGCCGGGCTTGAAGATCGTGCCCGCGTCGATGGCAGCGTGCGTGGTGTGACCGCCATAGACGCCGTCGATGTCGTCGTCATGCCCAGCCGCTACGAAGCTATGTCCTATGTGATGCTGGAAGCGGCTGCCGCAGGCAAGCCGCTGCTGCTCGCCGATGTCGGGGGCGCGCGCACGGTGCTGGAACATGGCAGAAACGGTTATATCGTGCCAAACAGCGATGATCCTGAAGCATTGGCGGCCGCGATGGCGAGGCTTGCTGACCCGGCACGGCTTGCAAGTTTCACCGCTGAAGCTCGTCGCCGCAAGGATGGCTATACGCTTGCCGGCATGGCCCATTCGACCGAGAAGATCTATTACGACCTGCTCGGTCAACCCTTCCCCGCCCCGCTGGAACTGGCAAGTTCCCACTTTAGCGATGCAATCAAAGGCCGGAAGAAAAGCGCGTCGGCCCTCTAAACTCGCATCGGATTTTCGTGCGAAATCGGTTCCGCTTTTCGAGCCGATGCGATAGACTTAACTCATGATTACTTCAGCACAATTGCGCGGCGCGCGCGCCATGCTCGGACTGACGGTGGAGACGCTTGCCAGTGAGAGCAAACTACCGGCTTCGACGATCGAAGCCTTGGAAACAGAGGGCAGTTCGGCGGACATGAGAGCGCTTGCGGCAATCCGCTCCGTCCTCGAGAACCATGGCGTGATTTTCCTCGCTGGTGGCAGCGACGGCCCGGGCGGCCCCGGCATTCGCTTCAAGCACTGGTCCGACGATGATGGCATTCGGCCTGAGAACCTGAATGCCACCAATGACGATTGAGGGCTGAGGCAGGGTTGCGACCTCCAGAGCGGATCAGCTTTTTGCGCAGGCTCCGAACCGCTTGACCTCTTTGTTTCCAGCAATTCCGGACGTGAGACAGCTGCACGATTTCGCTTATCTGCCTCAGGCTCCAAGCTTCCAGCTTTTGACAAGCTCTTCAGGCGCCGACAGCGCAGCCGGCAAGATGTAGCGTTCAGTATCGTTGGCCGGTTCCCAACCTTCAACTATCGAGCCGACCGGCAGGCCATGCCCGAGGTCGGTCAGCGTCACCAGTTCCAAAATCAGATGACCGTAGTCGTCGCGCCACTCGCGCCGTTCGCCGCCCTCGAAGAGACGCAGCCGACCCTTGGTGCGCGGACGCTCGCGTGCGGCAAGCCATTGCGCAACGGAGGCCTCCGCATTGGCAAAGGATACTACCTCGTCGGCGTCGCCATGCCAGATGGAAACCACCGGAAAGCGAGCGGCATCGGGCGACACTTCGCCCACAAGCTCGCCCCATTTTTCGGCCGGGCGGCTTGAGCCGCGCTTCATAACGTCGAGCGCCGACATGGCGTCCCTGGCAGCGCCGAAAGGCAGACCGCCGATGATGGCACCCGCGGCAAACAGCTCCGGATAGGTCGCGAGCAATGCGGCGGCCATAGCACCACCAGCCGAGAGGCCCATGACGAAAACCCTGCTGTCGTCGATCGCATGCAGACGGCGGCTGAAATCGATCATTTCTTTGATAGAGCCGAGTTCACCGCGATCGCGCGTGACCAGGCTCGGGCGAAACCAGTTGAAACAGAGATTGGGATTGTTCGAAGCCTTTTGCTCTGCAAAAAGCACCGCAAACCCATGCTGACGGGCAAGTGCCGTCCAGCCGCTCGCGCGATCGAAATCCTCTGCATTCTGATGGCAGCCGTGCAGAACGACAACGAGCGGCATCGGCGCCTTTACACCCGGCGGCACATATTCGAGCATGCGCAGATTGCCGGGATTGCGGCCGAACCACAGAACTTCGGTCAGCCGCTGGGCGGAAGGACGTGTGGAAACACGACGGCGTGCCGGCTGAGATTGCGGCTGCGTCATCGGAAACTGGAGCCGCGGCAGCTCAGCGGAATCGACAAGCAAGCGGCGAAGCCGGCTCGGAACTTTAAAATTCATCATGGACCTTTCCATCCACGTCAGCCGCGATCGGTATTATCCCGCTACTGGCTGGCGCGCACTGTTCCTTTCGAGAATCAGTGATATCGAGAAATCGAATCTCTTTGTGCAATGCAGCAAATATAAGGAACCTTGTCCGCTTAGAACAGGCACAATGCATCATTGCAGCTATGTGAAATCAGCTTAAATCGATTAGATTTTCGGCCATAAAAAACCGCAGCTGTGTCAGAAATAAGCCCGCGCAAGGGCGAGCAGCTTTGCGTCATCCTTCACGCCCTGGCGATAGAGCTGGATGATCAGCGCGCCGAGGCGCTCTGCCTCAAGGCTGCGAGGGTTCATGCCACGGTCCTTGCAGACGGTGTCCAGTACCTTCTCGAGACGGTCCAGATCGTCCGAAAACAGCGGCAAATCCCGTGGATGTATAGGTGTGTCCAGCATTTGCGCGTCTCGTTGTCCGCTCGGGCAAAAGCACGCAGTACTTCGCCGGCACCCGTTTCACTTCCGACGATAAGGCTGGACTATGCGCCTTGCGTATTGGGTTGGCAAGGAAGCATTTCGGCGCGAAGTATTTCTGATTCGCAAATTTTACGGAAAATCGAGCGAAGGTACAATTTTAAGTTATGGCATCACCGAGCCTTTATATGCCTATGCGACAAGCGGAAAAACGGAGGCACAATGATGACCAAATTTCTGATTCGAACCGCTCTCGGCGTGACGCTGGCAACGATGGCCCTGCCCGCCGTCGCACAAAACTTCTCGAACCTTCCGCTACGCAATCCTCGCCAGCCGCCCGAAGGATATATTTCCGTTCAATCCGGAATATCGATTTCCTATCCGGTGGCGGATGGAGACAGCGAGGAGCAGCAGGAGAAGGCCTTGAAATCCTTCTACAAGATTGCGGCCGGCAGCTGCGCCACCCTGCTCGACACCATTGCGGATGCCTGCGAGATCAGTGCTCTGTCGAGCAATAGCGCGGTCAACAATCTCGACAATCGCGGCACGAGACTTTCCATCAATGGACAGGTGACGATGTCGGTGAAACTGAAGCCGCCGACAGCGGCCGCGAAGTAGCCTTGCCCATCGCAGTTCATGATCTCCGCCAAAGCCAACGGATCGGTAAGAAATGGCGGCGATAATCCCCCTCACAATTGAGGGACGATACCATGGCGAAAGCGAAACGACGCACGCGGCGCAAGCCGCAGTCCAAGGCGGGCAATTCGATGTGGCTATGGGGCGTTGTCGGCCTGGCAACGGTAGCCGGCCTCTACGCCTATCAGCATCGCAAGGATATGCCGTCGATGCTGGCGCATGCCGGAGCAGTTGCCGGCATGCCTCATATGGCTAGGGACGCGCCGGTGCCGGCTGCGAAGCCGCAGATAAAGATGGCGGCGATCACACCCGAGCCTCGAGCCGAATCTTCCCTGCCAGTGCCGCCCGCCGCCATTCCGGTGGCGATGCCGGTCAACAAGATACCGGTCGAACGGCCCATACCCAGCTTGCGAGCCCAGTCCGGCGGCCGCTTCGTGCTTTGCGGCGCCGGCTCGGGGACCAATTGCGTCGTTGACGGCAATACTTTCTGGCAGGACGGCATCAGAATCCAGCTGGCCGATATCGACGTCCCGGACGCCGGTACCGCGCGCTGCCCCAGCGAAAAGCAGCGAGGCGTGGCCGCAAAGCTTCGCCTGCAGGCCATTCTCAACGATGGAAACTTCGTGCTTTCCGGCAGCAACCGCCGCGACGACCCGAATGGCGGCAAGCTGCGCATTGCCATGCGCGCAGGGCGCTCGCTCGGGGACCAGATGGTGTCGGAAGGCCTCGCACGCCGCTGGACCGGCCAGGCTACATCCTGGTGTAGCTGATCTTCAAAAATTCGATTGGGAGTTCAAGGAGATAAATGGTCGGGGCGACTGGACTCGAACCAGCGACCCCTTGACCCCCAGTCAAGTGCGCTACCGGGCTGCGCTACGCCCCGACCTGCCGAAACGGCTTGTTTCGTTTAGAGTTTAGCGTTTACCGACGCAAGCGAAAAGTAGCAGCCTGCTCAGAAAAAGTTGCCGTTCAGCGGCACAGCCGCCTCGGCCCATGGCTTGGCTGATAAGTGTTATCCGAGGCGCGATACGAGCGGTAGCGGCTTGCGCAGTCACGCGTATGGGCACCGTAATAGCTCTGCGAGCGCTGGCCGTTAAACAGAGTGCCGGTCACGAACGATTTGAAAAGCACGCCGCTGTCCGAATCGTCGTCATAGTAGCTGTCCGAGCCGTGCAGCCGGTGGCCGCTGCGCCAACGATTATGGTGGTGATGATGCCCATGACCGTGGCCGTGATCGCGAATCTGGATGATCTCAGGCTGTTCGGTTGCAGGGACGGTCAGGGCCGGCATGGTGATGGCATTCGCCGGCATGACGGCGCCGGCCGCCAGTAAAAGACCAAAGCCAGCGGCAGTTATCGATCTGGCAATCGTAAACATATGCGACTCCTTCGAAATTCGGCGGCGCTGCGAAGTAAATCTGCATGCAAACCTTGCTGCGGAGCACGCCGTCATTATGTCTATATAGTGATTTGAAGCCACACTCATAGATGCCCTTCCGCCTTTGTTGCGCGACAGATTGCGCAAGGTGGGAAGTGCGCGGAAAGTCAAGGCAATGAAGCCCCTCTTAGCTCTTATCATATGCGCACCGCTGCTTGCCGCGTGCAACACAACGGACACGGTGCAGCCCATTCCAGGCAGCATCACCTACGGCGGCCAACCGCATATGAAGCTGACACTTTCACCCCCTGGCTCGCAATTCCAGCACCATTTCACCAACCAGTGGGGCCAGGATGTGCTTGAAACCTACATCGTCCAGCCGGACCGAAGCGTGAAGCTCGTCAACCGCCAGGAAATGAGCCCGCCAGACTAACCGCCCGCTGTGACACGGACGTGAAAACTCCGTCAGCGCGAGCTGACGGAGCTTGGCATGGTGCGGATAAAGATCACACTTACCAGCAGCGATAGCAGCGGCGATAATAGGGGCGGCCGTAATAGCCGCGATGGTGGTGATTGTCGCTGACGGCGGCGCCGACGAGAACGCCGCCGATGATGCCGGCGGCAGCCAAAGCGGCGGCCTGGTTTTCAGCCTGTTGCGCCTGGGCGCGATTGGATTGATAAGTCGCGCCGACACAGCGATTGTAACGCTGCGTTCCCGGACGGAACCCTTGCGACTGGCAGGTCATTTCCGCATTCATCGCCGATTCCTGCGGTGTCTGACAGCTCGATAGAATGGTTGATATAGCGACGAGGCTCGCCGCCATTGTGGCACGTATGCGCATGTTCCCTCCGGCAATTTTAGATACAACCCTAGGGAAAGCGAAATACAGCCAAAGGTAAGCTTTAGCAAGCCGGCCCCACCAAGCATAAGATGAAAATCCGCCGAATAATGGTAAAACTGCACGCAGAGATCGTATCGTGCTTAACAGCGGGATAGCGGGTTAGCACAAAATGAAAAGGCCTCGCTGGATGACGAGGCCCATCTCCGATTAGCAGGCCCGCACTATCCAGGCCGGGGAGCGTTTTCGATCAGAAGTTCCGCTCGAAACGAAGGATGCCGGCGACCGTGTCATCCTTGATGTAATCGTAATGCACATAGGTGAGTTCCGGCTCGACCAGGAAATCCTTCACCGGATAGATCTTGAGGTTCGTGGTCGCCTCGAACATCTTGGACTCGGTATAGGCAAGCTGGAGGTTCCACTTAAGCTTATCGTTGACCGGAACGCCGACGCCGCCCCAGACAGCCCAGTCACCCCAGCCACATTTGGCGGCATTGACGGTGCCGTTCGATTTCGTGCAGGCCGAGATATCCTGGTTGGTGCCGGCATATTTGTTCAGCTTGTCGCCGTCCGTATTCCAGCCCCCCATCAGGAAGGCTTCGACGCCACCGAATTTGGCGTCAAGACGAGCCTTGATGGCACCTTCCTCGACGATCGAGTCATAGCCGCCGACAACCTTGATGCCCCAGTTGCCTGCCTTGTAACCAAGGCCGGCAACGACGTCGGGAGCATAGTGGTTGGATTTGTCATCCGTCCACCAGCCGGCACCGTAAGAGGCCTCGCCGTCGGAGGTCGAATTGGAATCTTCCAGGGAGATCACAGCCGAGAAGCCATTGTCTGGCTCGTATTTATAGGTCAACTGATTGAGCTCGTACGGGCCGTCATAGATCACGTCGTCGTTGACGACGTCGCCGGCATAGCCCACGTAAAGATTGTATTGAGAGTCGAGCTTGCCGACCGTGAAGCCGCCGAGGCTGATGTTGGCGAATAGCAGCTTGGAATTGGTTGCGCCTCCATCGTTCCACTCCCAGCGGAAAATGGTGTTGGTCTTCAGCGGACCGTATTCCGTATCGGTTGCGGTATCGACATTGAGCTCGACACGCTCGTGCCAGAGGGTGCCGACCCTGCTGCGCGGATTATAGGCGTCATACCACTCGCCTTCGGTGCGAACCTTGCCGCCGATCTTCAGGCAGGTTTCCGTGCCGGGAATATAGAAATAGCCTGTGCCGTATCCATCGCAGATGCGAACATATTCAAGCGGTTCGGGTTGAGCGGCGACAATGGCGTCTGCGGCATGGCCAGCGCCTGCTGCAGCGACAGCAGCGGCGGAGCCAAGAAGAAGGCTCTTGATGTTCATGATATCTCCATTCGACTATTCGTCAGAGATGGAGTCTCCCGGCAGACAACAACGTGCCCCTCCATAGCCTGACTGTTCCCTCAAAACAGGGCGAAGCCATAAGCTTCGCCGCCAAACTGAACCCGTGCGCTTGCTCCAGCAAGTTAATAAGGCTGACGAACTAATTTTTACAACGCAGAAGAGTGATAGACGTGACAAAAATGTAACACACTTGTCGTAATGACAAAAACGAACGTGCCACACGCAGCCGAAACATGCATCGGACAAGAGAATACATACTATGGTTGCATTCCTGCGAGGCACAATATGCTTTAGCCGCACTCCCCGACACGTACGGCCCAACGCATGCGGGCAGCCTCATCGCACCTGGTCAAGAAGGCGCTTGCATTCCAGAAGATCGTAAAGCGTCTCCTGAAGCAAAGCGCGATCTTCCTTGCCGACACTCGATTTTCCGATGGAAACATCCGGCACGCCGTCGTCCCCGCTGACGAAATTGAAGAAGCGGCGGCTGATCGGCGCCTTGGCGCGGCCGACGATCTGATCTTCCTCGGAATTGGCAGAGGCAACGCGAGGCTCGACGGCGGCGGGCTCCTGCGCAGCGGCAAGCGCTTCCACACTGGCGAGATCGCCATGCCCGACGGCGATGACGAACTTGTTGCCATTGGTCTTCAGGAGCTTCTGGACGCCCTTGATCGTATAGCCGTGATCGTAGAGCAGATGGCGGATGCCATTCAGCAGGTCGACATCCTCGGGGCGATAATAGCGCCTGCCGCCGCCCCGCTTCATCGGCTTTATCTGCGGAAACCGAGTCTCCCAGAACCGTAGGACATGCTGCGGCAGATCAAGGTCTTCCGCGACTTCGCTGATCGTGCGGAACGCATCCGGGCTCTTGTCCATCATCATACTCCCACACTGCACATGCGGTGCCGTTTAGCCGGATCACACATAAGCCGATTTCGGCATTCGTATCGCTCGATGATACGACTCACCATATTTCAACGGTTTGGCGGAGGAAATTCAAGTCAGATATTCAGCCGTTACACAAGCTTGCGACAAATCGGCAAGCAGATCGGCCTAAAACGACGGCGTCACAAGGCATGTGGCCAGCCGAAATCGAAATCGCGAGGATGATCAGGAGGCGGGATTTGCCGGCTTGGTCTTTGCCTTGCGGCTCGTATGGGCCTTGAGGATACGGGTCTTCAGAACGTTCGACGCCTTGAAGGTCATGACACGCCGCGGGGAAATCGGCACTTCTTCACCGGTCTTCGGATTGCGGCCGATGCGCTCATTCTTGTCGCGCACCTGGAATGTCGCGAACGAGGAGAGCTTTACCGTTTCTCCACGCACGATGGCGTTGCAAATTTCATCGATCACAGTCTCGACGAGTTCCGCCGACTCCGTTCTGGAGAGACCGACTTTCCGGAATACCGACTCCGCCAGGTCTGCGCGCGTCACTGTCTTGCCCGTCATAGCTCCCCGCCCATTTTGCTGCGTAATCTTCTTCAAGTTTTGCGAGACTATTGCCGTTGCGCCGAACGGTCAAGCTCTTGTTCGGAACGGCTTTTAGAGATGCGGCGCTACCAGCGCAGCAGGACCGCGCCCCAGGTAAAGCCGCCTCCCATGGCCTCCAGCATCACCAGATCGCCTTTCTTGATCCGTCCGTCACCAGCGGCCACGGCAAGCGCAAGCGGGATGGATGCAGCCGACGTGTTGCCGTGAAGGTCCACGGTGACCACAACCTTCTCGGGAGCAATTCCGAGCTTCTTGGCGGAACCATCGATGATGCGGCGATTGGCCTGATGCGGCACGAGCCAATCGAGATCGTCGGGCGTGGTACCCGTCGCATCGAATGCGGCCTGAATGACGTCGGTGATCATGCCGACGGCGTGCTTGAAGACTTCGCGGCCCGCCATATGGAGAACGCCGACCGTTCCCGTTGTCGACGGGCCGCCATCGACATAGAGCTTGTCCTTGTGCGAACCATCGGAGCGCAGGCTTGCTGTCAGCACGCCGCGATCGGTATTGGCGCCAGTCCCCTCGCCGGCTTCCAGGATCAGCGCACCGGCACCGTCGCCAAAGAGAACGCAGGTCGTACGGTCGGTCCAATTGAGAATGCGCGAAAATGTCTCGGCGCCGATGACGAGCACGCGCTTGGCAAGCCCGCCGCGAATATAGGCATCGGCCGTGGTTACGGCATAGACGAAGCCGGTGCAGACGGCCTGAACATCGAAGGCAAAGCCATGATGCATTCCGAGCCGGTTCTGGATATTCACCGCCGTCGCGGGAAAAGTATTATCCGGCGTCGAGGTGGCAACGATGATCAGATCGAGATCATCCGGCGTCATGCCGGCATTGGCAAGGGCAGCACGCGCCGCCTGCTCGCCGAGAGAAGCCGTGGTTTCACCTTCGCCGGCGATATAGCGCTGACGGATGCCCGAGCGCTGGACGATCCAGTCGTCGCTGGTATCGACGACCTGCTCCATCTCGGCATTGGTCATGACGCGTTTCGGGAGCGCCGCCCCAAAACCGCGAACAACTGAACGGATCATTCTGCTTGTACCCCGTCTCTCATGCCGCTTCCGGCCCGATAGGGGGCAGCCGTTTGGCATGATATCTCTTCAAATCGTTTTCGATTTTCTGCGTGAGCCCATTCTTGGCCATATCATAGCCGACATCAATGGCGGCTGCGAAGGCTTCTGCATTGGCTCCGCCATGGCTCTTGATGACGATACCATTGAGGCCGAGGAATACGCCGCCATTGACCTTGCTGGGATCGAGCTTCTCGCGCAGCAGGTCGAAGGCCCCCTTGGCTAATACATAGCCGATACGTGCAAGCAACGTGCGCGACATCGCGGCGCGCAGATAGGCGCCGATCTGCTTTGCCGTGCCTTCGGCCGCCTTCAGCGCGATATTGCCGGAAAACCCTTCCGTGACGACGACATCGACGGTGCCTTTGCCGATATCGTCGCCTTCGACGAAGCCGTAATATTCAAGCGATTCGAGATTGGCTTCGCGGATCAGGCGCCCGGCGTCCTTGACCTCTTCCTGACCCTTGATTTCCTCGACGCCGACATTCAGCAGGCCGACCGTCGGCCGTTCAATCTCAAAGAGCGCGCGTGCCATGGCGCCACCCATCAGGGCGAAATCGAGCAATTGCTGGGCATCGGCGCCGATCGTAGCGCCGACATCGAGCACGATGCTTTCGCCGCGCAGCGTCGGCCAGATCGCCGCAATTGCCGGGCGTTCGATATTGGCCATGGTGCGGAGGCAGAATTTCGCCATCGCCATCAGCGCGCCGGTGTTTCCGGCGGATACGACGACATCGGCGTCGCCCGTCTTTACCGCCTCGATCGAGCGCCACATGCTGGAGACGTAGCGACCGCGGCGAAGCGCTTGACTCGGCTTCTCATCCATACTGATGGCAACTTCGCATTCGTGAAAGACCGATTTCTCGCGAAGCTTGGGATATTTGGCGAGGACCGCCTCGCAGCGTTCCTTCTGTCCGTACATCACGAACGTGATATCGGGATGCCTATCCAGCGCCTTGGCCGCGCCGGGAACAACAACCTCAGGGCCGAAGTCGCCACCCATTAGGTCAAGAGAAATTCTGATCACGCGTCCCTAGTCCTTTTTCTCCGCCGCGACGGGCGAATTTGGCGTCAAAATACCGTTTTCTCCCCCGGTGACAACTGAATTGTGCTCGAACGGCACCGGGGCCTATTCCTTTTTCCAATCTTTCAGAACGGCAAAGGGCGAAGGCTTTCTGTCGTCTTCACCGGTATCTTCAATATGCGCTTCGAACTCGACGCCAGGCTTGCGCGGATAAGGATCTATGGCGAGAGCGGCAAATTCCGCAACGGCCGCACCAGCGTCTATCGTATCGCCGGTGAAGGTCTCCGGAAGATCCGGACCATCGGGATCAAGTATCATTTCTCCGGCATCCACAGAAGGCGCGCGCGCCAGTTTGGAATCCTCGGGCACGAAGATGTGCTCGAAGTCCTCATCGATATCAGATTCGACCGGCTCGAGTGTGACAACGCAAGCTTGAACGATCTTTGCCTTCACGTTGCCCTTGATGCGCACGCCGTCGCGCTTCCAGCGCGAAATCTTGAGATCGGCTTCGAGCTTGCTGACCGAGAGAACATTCCAAAGGGCCGCGAGCCCAACCAGTTCGCGGTCATCAGCCTCGATGTGCACATCCACCGGATTGGCCGAGATATGCCCTACCTTCACGGGATAGGAAAACGGCGTTTCATCGGAGTCGTGTCTTTTCATTTTTATCTCCTAACCGGCCTGTTGACCGACTTTGTCTGGCACGGGCAGCGTCGCCGAGCCCGTGGCGATCTGATCTTCCGTGACGGTCGCCAGATGCGCTTCCGCGATCATCATCCAATCGGCCAATGCACTCATGGAAGCCGCGGCCTCATTCGCCCTGGGATAGATGTTGCGCTGTAACGCCACGGCGAGCGCGGCGCGATCATCGACATCCATGGCGCTCGCATAGCTTTCGAGGCGTCCATAGAACATGCCGGCCAGCTTCTTCATGCGCTTTGGCACGCTATTGTCGCCTATACCAAGCTCGCGGATCGAATAATCGATATCCTCGAAGAAAGCATCCACAATTTCCTGCGCCAGTTCCTGACCGCTTGTCGCCGAAGACCGCGTGCGTCGAAAGAACAGGATCATCATGACAGACAGTAACTCGAAACGCCCCATCACCGTATCCGGCACGTTGTAATCGGTATAAAAAACCGGCTGCCGCGCCATGGAGGTCAAGGCTTCATACTGCCTGACGACGATGATCTGATTGTGATTTCTTTTGCGGAAGAGCCCAAAAATCATGAAAATTCCCGGAATTGGCTCCCTCGGAGCGCCCCGTTTTTGCTTGGCCTTGTTGCATCCACGCAAAAGCTGGTTTACCGAAGCAGGCGCGAATTGCAATGCCGTTTGTGCCCGCTTCGAGGCTCCAGCCCTTACCGTCGTCACGTTGTGCATGATCGGTGACGAAGAGTGCCGAACAACATGATTGTGCCTTTTGCCATCGCGGAAAGGACACAATGATGTGTACAGCAAGGTCATACCGGCCGTCCGGCCATCGGATTGATTCATTAGGGGAGATGAGATGTCGTTGACCAGACGGTATTTCAAGTCTGACATTACTTTCAGCAGCACTGCCGCCATCGCCCTGGTGATTGCGACCATGGGCCTTTCCGGTTGCAAGACCAGCGAGGTCATGAACAACGGCTACATCTTCGATCCGCAGTCGCTGGCGCTTGCGCCGGTCGGTTCGAGCCGCGAGCAGGTTCTGCTTTCGCTCGGTACGCCCTCGACCACAGCGACCTTTGACGGTGAAGTCTTCTATTATATCTCCCAGAAGCGCACGCGTGCCGCCGCCTTCATGAAGCCGAAGCTGGTAGACCAGAACATTCTTGCGATCTATTTCGACAAGGACGGCGTGGTGAAGCAGGAAGCCAACTATACGCTTAAGGACGGCAGGGTCTTCGACATGATCAGCCGCACGACCCCAACCGGCGGCCGCGACATCACCTTCCTGCAGCAGATCCTCCAGGGCAGCGGCAGCGGCGTGAACGGCGCGAGGAACTTCCTCAACAACCTCAACCCGGGCCAATAAGCCGGGATACCGCTTCAACGAAAAACCCGCGAGCCATGGCGTCTCGCGGGTTTTCTTTTGCATTCAGTTTGCTTAGCCGGCGAGAATAGCAAGCAGAAGCAGGGCCACGATATTCGTGATCTTGATCGCCGGATTGACTGCCGGGCCTGCCGTGTCCTTGTAGGGATCGCCGACGGTGTCACCCGTGACTGAAGCCTTGTGGGCTTCCGAGCCCTTCATATGACGCGTGCCGTCCTTGTCGACGAAACCGTCCTCGAAGCTCTTCTTGGCGTTGTCCCAGGCACCGCCGCCCGACGTCATCGAAATGGCGACAAAGAGGCCGTTGATGATTACGCCGAGCAAGGAAGCACCGAGAGCGGCAAATGCCGAAGCCTTGGAGCCGGAAAGCAGCAGGACACCGAAATAGACGACGACCGGCGCCAGAACCGGCAGCAGCGACGGGATGATCATTTCCCGAATGGCGGCCTTGGTCAGCAGATCGACGGCGCGGCCATAGTCGGGACGCTCCGTGCCCTGCATGATGCCGGGTTTCTCACGAAACTGCCGGCGCACCTCCTCCACGATCGAACCGGCGGCGCGGCCGACGGCCGTCATTGCAATCCCACCGAAGAGATAGGGAATGAGGCCGCCGAACAGCAGACCGGCAACGACGTAGGGGTTCGAAAGCTCGAACGAGATCGTGCCGATATTGGCGAAGTACGGATATTTGTCACCGTGAGCCGCGAAATACTGCAGGTCGTTCGAATAGGCAGCGAACAGCACGAGCGCGCCGAGGCCGGCCGAGCCGATGGCGTAACCCTTGGTAACGGCCTTGGTAGTATTGCCGACCGCGTCCAGTGCGTCGGTGGATTTGCGCACCTCCGGCGGAAGATGCGACATTTCCGCGATGCCGCCGGCATTGTCCGTGACCGGGCCGAAGGCATCGAGAGCGACGATCATGCCGGCAAGGCCGAGCATGGCGGTAACCGCAATACCCGTGCCGAACAGGCCTCCGAGCTGGTAGGTGGCGATGATGCCGCCAACGATGACGATCGCCGGCAGTGCCGTCGATTCCAGCGAGACGGCAAGGCCCTGGATGACGTTGGTGCCGTGACCGGTGACCGACGCCTGGGCGATGGAATTGACCGGCCGCTTGTTCGTGCCGGTGTAGTATTCGGTGATGACGACGATCAGCGCCGTAACGATCAGGCCGACGATGCCGCAAGCGAACAGCTTTGTCCCGGTGACGTCGAAGCCGGCCACCATGCCGACAGAACCCCAACCGATGGTCAATGACGTCGCTGCGGCCAGACCGACGATCGACAAGACGCCGGTTGCGATAAGCCCCTTGTAGAGGGCACCCATGATTGAGCCATTGACACCGAGCTTCACGAAGAAGGTTCCGATGATCGAGGTGATGATGCAGGCGCCGCAGATTGCCAGCGGATAGATCATGGCCGAACCGAGGAGCGGCGAGCCGGCGAAGAAGATCGAGGCGAGAACCATGGTCGCGACAACCGAAACCGCATAAGTCTCGAACAGGTCGGCCGCCATGCCGGCGCAATCGCCGACGTTGTCGCCGACGTTATCGGCGATGGTGGCGGGATTGCGCGGATCGTCTTCGGGAATGCCGGCCTCGACCTTGCCGACCAGGTCGCCGCCGACATCCGCACCCTTGGTGAAAATGCCGCCGCCGAGACGGGCGAAGATCGAGATCAGCGAGGCGCCGAAACCAAGGGCGACGAGCGCATCGATCACGTCACGCGAACCGGCTTCGTGACCGAGGATGCCGGTCAGGACATAGAAGTAGATGGAGACACCGAGCAGGGCAAGACCTGCAACCAGCATGCCGGTGATGGCACCCGACTTGAAGGCGATATCGAGGCCTGCGGACAGGCTCTGCGACGAGGCTTGCGCGGTGCGGACATTGGCGCGCACGGAGACATGCATGCCGATGAAACCTGCGGCGCCTGAGAGGATTGCGCCGATCAGGAAGCCGAAAGCGGCTTCGGCCGACAAGAGGAGCCAGGCCGCGATGAAAACGATGATCCCGACGATGGCGATGGTTCTATATTGGCGCGCCAGATAGGCTTGCGCTCCTTCACGAATATACCCGGCAATCTCCTGCATGCGGGCGTTGCCCTGATCGGCAGCGAGCACCGACCGGGTTGCCCATACGGCGTAAATCACCGAGAGCAGTCCGCATGCGATTACTCCTAAAAGAATCGACATTTCGCTTTTTCCCTCCAAAAAAGCCGGCGGTTCACTCCTCCCCCGGCCGCCTGCAACAACGGTCGACCCCCTCCTCCAGGAGATCGGCTGATGTGCAGTTGCGAGATTGATGGCGGGAAAACGTCGCGTCAAGACCGTCCGCGGGTAAAACACCCGCAGAAGGTTCAAAAGAATATTCGAAGATGAAATCAGGCGCGAACGAAGGAAACGAAAATGCGTTATGCCGCGATCCGAGCGTCCGGCGCGGTTTTATTTCTTCGCTTCGCCGCGAACCTGCTTGGCGATTCGGTCGAGCACAGCATTCACGAGCTTGGGCTCGTCCTCCTCGAAGAAGGCATGCGCGATCTCGACATATTCGGTGACGATGACCGGGACCGGCACGTCCTTGCGGTCGATAAGCTCGAAAGTGCCGGCGCGCAGGATGGCGCGCACTGTGCTGTCGAGACGCGACAGTGCCCAGTCGTCCTGAAGCGCGGAGCCGATCAGCGGATCAAGCCGCGTCTGCTCACGCACGACACCCGATACGATGGAGCGGAACCAGGATGCATCGGCCTTCAGATAGGTCTCGCCATCCAGCTCCTGCCCCAGGCGGTGCGCCTCGTATTCAGCCACCACCTCCAGAACGCCGGTTCCGCCGATATCCATCTGATAGAGCGCCTGAACCGCCGCTAGACGTGCGGCACCTCGCTGATTGGCGGGCTTGGCCGGTCGCTCGTTATCCTGATTGCTCATGTATTATGCACCCAACTTCTCTTTCAGCGCGATCATGGTCAGCGCCGCACGGGCGGCAAAACCGCCCTTGTCCTTGTCCGAACGGCGCACACGCGCCCATGCCTGCTCATCGTTCTCGACGGTAAGAATACCATTGCCGATCGCGAGGGATTCGCTGACCGCCAGATCCATCAGTGCCCGCGAGGATTCATTGGCAACGATATCGAAATGATAAGTCTCGCCGCGGATAACCATACCGAGAGCCACATAGCCGTCATAAACAACATTACCATTGTCCCCGCCATCAAGCGCCATGGCAATTGCCGCCGGAATCTCCAGCGCGCCGGGCACTGTCACGATATCGTAGGTCGCCCCAGCCGCGTCGAGGGCTGCCTTGGCGCCATCGAGCAGGGCATCGGCCATATCGTCATAGAAGCGGGCTTCGACGATAAGGATATGAGCGTTGGAAGAGCTGGTCATACATCACCTGCGATTTGAGAGGGCGCGGCACCTTGTTAGGCCCGGGTCAAACCACGGCAGGCCTCGCTTGGCAAGTGTTTTTCAATGGCCCGCGCCGATTCCGACCCTATTTGGAAATGATCGGCACACCGCGGAAATTGTGGCTTCCGCACACGCAACCGCTTCGATAATAATTTGGAGCCAGCAAGGGGGAGGTTCATGACGAAGAAATCCGCACCCGCCGTCAACGTCGGCGAACTCGAGCTGGAACACTGGCAGCAAGGCAGCTTCTTTGCCGGCAGCGACACCTCCTTCGGGGCGAAGCTCGGGCTGAGGCAGCTCGGCATCAGCTACAACGAAGTGCCTCCGGGCAAATCCGGCTGTCCGTTTCACAATCATCACGTCGAGGAGGAGATGTTCGTCATTCTCGACGGCGAAGGCGAATATCGCTTCGGCGACCAGCGCATCGCGGTCAGCAAAGGCGATGTTCTTGGAGCTCCGGCCGGCGGCCCCGAAACAGCGCATCAGCTGATCAATGTCGGCCCCGGCGTGCTCACCTACCTAGCCATTTCCACCAAGGCTCGAACCGAGATCGTCGAATATCCCGATTCCGGCAAGTTCCTGGCCAAAACCTATAGCGACGGCAAGACGGCGTTCCGTGCCATCGGCCGCGCCGCTGCCACCAACCTCGACTACTGGGACGGCGAGCCCGGCGCCTCGAACGACTGACCATCACCAAAACCATTTTCAGCAAAGATTTAATCCGATGACCCATATACCGACACTGACGACCGACCGGCTTCTGCTGCGCGGCCATACGCTTGATGATTTCGACGAATTCCTCGAGCTCTGGAAACACAAGGAGATCGTGCGCTTCATCGGCGGCGAGATGCCGACACGCGAGCAGGTTTGGGCCCGCCTGTTACGCTATGCCGGCCTGTGGCATCATCTCGGCTTCGGTTTCTTTGCCGTCGAGGAGCGTCAAAGCGGCCGGCTGATCGGCGAAGTGGGATTTCTGGATCTGCATCGCGACATGACGCCGATGACGGAAGGCACGCTGGAAGCCGGCTGGGGCATTACGCCGCCGATGCAGGGCAAGGGCTATGCGACGGAGGCCATGAACGCGGCCATCGCCTGGGCGGACAGACAGTTCGCAGGACGGCGCATGACCTGCATCGTAGACCTTGAGAACCTACCGTCGTTGCGGGTTGCCGAAAAGATCGGCTTCCGGCGTATCGATGAGCTCATGCTCAAGGACAGATCCAACGCCATCTTCGAACGTTAGCCGTTACAGGGGTGAACCATCGTGCCGGTTTCGCAGAAAAGGTTTTCTGTCAAACGCTACGAACCAAGCGACGCCCGAGCCACGATCGAGATTTTCCTGCGGGCCGTTCGTGAGGTCGCATCGAAAGACTACAGTCCGGAGCAGGTCGCTGCTTGGGCAAAGGTCGATGATGCCGGAGTCTGGGCACAGTATCGGGCAAGCCGACCGACCTGGCTTGCTGTCGATGGTTCTACACCCATCGGTTTTACCGATCTACAATCGGATGGATGCCTGGATATGATGTTCGTTTCGCCGGATTATCAGGGAAAGGGCGTCGCCAGCCTTTTACTAGAGACGGTCGAAAGGGCCGCTCGCGAACAGGGCTTGCAACGGATTTTCACCGAAGCAAGCTTGACCGCCCGCCCATTCTTCGAGCGCAGAGGCTTTATCACCTTAGCTGCGCAGCAGGTGGAAAAGCGCGGCCAGATATTGTCGAATTTTCTTATGGAAAAAACACTTGCTTAGGCCGGAAAGGCGCCGATCGACGCCTTCTTGCGGCGAGCTTACGAAACTCAGGATTCGCGGACCGCGGGGAATTCCGCCAGACGAGCGGCGTAGCGTGCCATGGTGTCGACTTCGAAATTGACAAAGTCGCCAGCCTTACGCTCGCCCCAGGTCGTGACCTCCAGGGAATGGCGGATCAGCAGCACGTCGAACTCCGTACCCTCGACGGCATTGACGGTCAGCGAGGTGCCATCGAGCGCGACCGAACCCTTCGGCGCGACGAACCTGGCAAGATGTTTCGGCGCGCGCAGACGGAAGCGCGTGGCCTCACCCTCTGATGTTACCGACAGGATTTCCGCCTTGCCATCGATATGGCCGGACACGATGTGACCGCCGAGTTCGTCGCCGATCTTCAGCGAGCGTTCAAGATTGATCTTGGCGCCTGCTTCCCAGGTGCCGATGGTCGTCAGGCGGAGAGCCTCTTCCCAGGCCTCGACCTCGAACCATCGTCCGTTGCTGCCCTGTTCAGGCAGACCCGTAACCGTCAGGCAGACGCCGGCGTGCGAGATAGATGCGCCCATATCGATCGTCGCGGGATCGTAATTGGTGGCAACGCGCAGCTTGATGCCTTCCTTCAACGGGGAAATGGATTCGACCGTGCCGACGTCGGTGATAATTCCGGTAAACATCAAAAACCTCTTTCGTATTCGTCGCAGAGATCGTCGCCGAAGCGGCTCTGGCCAACATGAATAAAATCAGCTGGGATATTGGATTTCAGAACCGGCGATTCAATACCACCCTCGCCGATCTCGGCAGGACCTTGAAACAGCAGGATACGGTCGACCATTCCAGCGTCGAGGAAGCGCCGTGCCGTCTTGGCGCCTCCCTCCACCAGCAGCGACGAGATACCACGGGTGCCTAATGCCTCCAGTAGCTCGCCCGGCTCGCTCGAATTGGATTGCAAGACCTTGACGCCGGCGGCATCCAGCGCTGCGCGGCGTCCGAGGAATGCGGCGTCGGTATTCTCGTCAAACGGCGGCGGATGGCCGGCGACCGCGATCACCGGATATTGCCGGGCCGTGCGGACCAGCTTGCTGCCAAGGGGAAGCCGCAGCTCGTCGTCAATGACGATGCGCAGCGGCGTGCGATCCTCCAGGCCGGGGAGCCGACAGGTCAATTCCGGATCATCTGCTATCGCCGTACCTATGCCGACAAGAATGGCATCGCTTTCCGCCCGCAGCATCTGCACCTCAGCGCGTGCGGCATCGCCGGTGATGCGAACCTGCCCCGCACCCCTCTTGCCAATCATGCCATCGGCGGAAATCGCAAGCTTGAGAGTCACATAGGGGCGGTTTCTCGTCTGGCGCATGAGATAACCGGCGAGAGATCGCCTGCCTTCCGTCTCCAGAACACCGGAATCGACCTCAATGCCGGCCTCGCGCAGCATGGTGATGCCGCGCCCGGAGACGCGCTGGTCGGGATCGGTGACGCTGATGACGACGCGTGCCACGCCGTAAGCGATCAGCGCCTCGGCGCATGGCGGCGTCTTGCCGTAGTGCGAGCAAGGCTCAAGCGTCACGTAGGCGGTGGCACCTCTGGCCCCCTCACCTGCCTCGGCCAGCGCCTGAGGCTCGGCATGCGGGCGCCCGCCAAGCGCGGTCACACCGCTGCCGATAATTACGCCATCCTTGACGATAAGGCAGCCGACGGATGGATTGGTGGAAGTCAACCCCAGATGCTGGCGCGACAGACGGATGGCCGCGGCCATGAAATGCTCGTCCTCGGGCCGCAGCGCCATGGTCAAGGGTCCAGCGGATCGCGAGCGATCTTGGCGTTGATCTCGTCGATCACGTGCTCGAAATCCTCCGCATGCGAAAAATCGCGGTAGACGGAGGCGTAGCGCACAAAGGCGACGTCATCGAGGCTCTTCAGCGCTTCCAGCACCTGCAGGCCGATCTGCTCGGAGCTGATTTCGGTCTCGCCCGAGCTTTCGAGGCGGCGCACGATGCCCGATACGGCCCGCTCGATCCGGTCACGATCGACCGGGCGCTTGCGCAGCGCGATCTCGAAGGAGCGCACCAGCTTGTCGCGATCGAACGGCACCTTGCGGCCCGTCTTCTTGATAACCATGAGCTCGCGCAGCTGCACGCGCTCGAAGGTGGTGAAGCGGCCGCCGCAATCCGGACAAATGCGCCGACGGCGGATGGACGTATTGTCCTCCGCCGGGCGCGAATCCTTGACCTGGGTGTCTTCTGAGCCGCAATAGGGGCAGCGCATGCGCTCTCCTTAGCCCATGTAGCCGTACATCGGGAAGCGGTCGGTGAGCTTGACCACTTTCTCGCGCACGGCAGCTTCGACGGCAGCATTGCCTTCGTCGGAATTGGCGACCTTCAAGCCATCGAGCACTTCGATGATCAGATTGCCGATTTCACGGAATTCGGCTTCCTTGAAGCCGCGCGTCGTGCCAGCCGGCGTGCCGAGACGGACACCCGAGGTGACGAAGGGCTTCTCGGGGTCGAAGGGAATGCCGTTCTTATTGCAAGTGACGTAGGCGCGGCCGAGGGCGGCTTCCGCGCGCTTGCCGGTGGCGTTCTTCTTGCGCAGGTCGACGAGCATGAGGTGGTTGTCCGTGCCGCCGGAGACGACATCGACGCCGCCAGAGATCAGCGTTTCGGCAAGCGCCTTGGCGTTCTTGACGATCTGGGCAGCGTAGTCCTTGAACTCCGGCTGGAGCGCTTCACCGAGCGCAACCGCCTTGGCGGCGATGACATGCATCAGGGGGCCGCCCTGGAGGCCGGGGAAGACGGCCGAGTTGAACTTCTTCGCCAGATCCTCGTCATTGGTGAGGATCATGCCACCGCGCGGGCCGCGCAGCGACTTGTGCGTGGTCGTGGTGGCAACATGGCAATGCGGGAACGGCGACGGATGCTGACCACCGGCAACCAGACCGGCGATGTGGGCCATGTCGACCATCAGATAGGCGCCGACGCTGTCGGCGATCTCGCGGAAGCGCTTCCAGTCCCAGATGCGGGAATAGGCCGTGCCGCCGGCGATGATGAGCTTCGGCTTGGTTTCCTCGGCCTTGCGCTGCACTTCGTCCATATCGAGCAGGTTGTCGCCTTCGCGCACGCCGTAGGATACGACGTTGAACCACTTGCCGGACATATTGACCGGCGAACCATGCGTCAGGTGACCGCCCGAATTCAGGTCGAGACCCATGAAGGTGTCGCCGGGCTGCAAGAGCGCCAGGAACACGGCCTGGTTCATCTGCGAACCGGAATTCGGCTGAACGTTGGCGAAGTTGACGCCGAACAGCTTCTTGGCGCGCTCGATGGCGAGTTCCTCGGCGATATCGACATACTGGCAGCCGCCATAATAGCGCTTGCCCGGATATCCCTCGGCGTATTTGTTGGTCATGATCGAGCCCTGCGCTTCCAGCACGGCGCGCGAGACGATGTTTTCCGAGGCGATCAGTTCGATTTCGTGCCGCTGGCGACCGAGTTCCTTGCCGATCGCACCAAAGATTTCCGGATCGGTATCGGCAAGCGAGCGATTGAAGAAGGGTTCGGTGGACGCGTTGGTCATCGTGAAAGCTCCTGAACGGGCCGGAAGGGCAATGCAAACGGTATTAACGTCAGGGTCGCCGGAGAGCAATACGACCAGCGACATTTGCGCGCATAATCCCGAAATCCTGCTGGATTTCGGAAAAGATTATGCGCCATTTCAAAGCGTTACTGCGTCCTTTGCGCGTCCAGGGACGCGCGGCGCAGTAAGCATTCTACGCAGAGCGACCCCGGCAAACGAAAAAGCCGCATCCTGAGATGCGGCTTCCATGCAGATGGGATCCGAACAATGCCGGTTATTGAACCGGCTGCTCCATGCCCTGGGTTGTATTGAGCGCCAACTGGGAATTGCCGTCGAGATTATAGATGTCGTCGCGGAACTGGACGATGCCGTCGCGGGCGCTCCAGGCCGAAATATAGACGAAATAGACAGGCACTTCCGACGCTAGGGTGATCGGCGTATTGACGCGGGTGGAGATGACCTGCTCGATATGCTGACGCGGCCAGCCGGGCGTTTCGGCCAGCAGCCAGGTCGCGAGGTCGCGCACGTTCTGAACGCGCACGCAGCCTGAGCTATCGAAACGCATCAACTTGTTGAACAGGCCCTGTTCCGGCGTGTCGTGCATGTATTCGTTGTTGGGGTTGTGGAAATTGATCTTCGTGGACGCCATAGCGTTGGTCTTGCCCGGGTCCTGACGGAACATCAGGTCTGGCGCCTTGTCCGAATTCCAGTCGATCGTTTCGGGTGCCACTTCCTGGCCCTTGCCGTCAATAAGGCGAATGTTGTTCTTCGTCAGGTAGGTCGGATCCTTGCGCATCAAGGGCACGATGTCCTTGACGACGATGGAGCGCGGTGCCGTCCAGTACGGGTTGAGGATGACCTCGTAGATCTTTGAATTGATGATATGCGTCGGCCGTGATTCCCGGCCGACGATCGCCTGGTGGCGCAGCGCCACCTGACCGTCCTCGACGGCTTCGACGCGTGTCGCCGGGATATTGACCATGACATGACGGCGGCCGAGGTCGGACGGGAACGTCTGGAGGCGGACGAGATTGGTGTTGAGCTGCTGCAGACGGACATTGGCGGGGATGTTCATCGCCTTCAGCGTGAAATCGCCGAGGACGCCATCTGCCGGCAGTCCGTGACGGGCCTGGAAACGCTTGACCGCACCGTCGACATAGGAGTCGAAGGCAGAAGATATACCAGCCTCACGCGGCAGGTCGCCGGTAATCATCAAATGCTGACGCAGCGACTGTACGGCCGGATCGGTCGCACCGAGCTGCAGCGCCTGCTGGCTTGTCGGATTGATCTGCGGCCATCCGCCGTTGGCGGCAATGTTCTGATATTGCGCGATCGCCTGCTGAATATTCGGTACGGAATCCGGCCCGAGGATTGGCGCGTTCGACTGGACAGCAGCGGCGGTGCGCGCCGCAGCCTTGGCGTCGAACTGGTCGTCCCAATTGCCACGGGAGCGATCGTTGATCAACGCCTCAAGCGGAGTTGCGTTTTGCGCAAGGGCCGGAGCAGCCAGTGCGGCAGCGCCAAGAGTTGCGGCCGACCGCAGGAAAGAGCGGCGCGAAAAGGGTTCAATTCCGTTTTTCTTCGACATATCCCAACCGTTCAACACTGCGATCCAAATCATGCGCAGCCAAGAGAGGAAGCAGTAAATAGCGCTAGCTCGCGCCAAGTAACGCCGCTCAGTATCAATCCGCAGCCTTAACGCACCACCAAAAACTTCGCCACGAACTATCACAATATTGCGAAGCGAAGACTTTCAGGCCTTAAGATCGAAATTCGAGAACGCCGCTTGCCGTCAGTTTCCGCTGTCATAGCAATATGGCCAATTCGTGTCGTCCGGCACGGAACTTGCACTGCCGAGCGACCTTGAGGAAAAGCCAAACCGCATTTGCTAAAATACCACAACTGCGCGTGGTTCATAGCGCGTCTTGAACCGGCGTCAATGGCTTAGCTACTCTGGACGTTACATGTGACGGAAGGTGACGCACGGACGTGGCAAAAAACGCACAACAGCCGCGCCGGTAACGCATTAAAGCTGGACACGCAGGGAACGTGTCCAGCTTGCTTTTACCGGAAGGTCTTATGATGGATCCGCCACCGCTACTTACATGCGGTAAGCGATGCTGTCGTTCCAGAAGCGGTCGAGGCGCTGCAGGAGCTTGTTCATCTGGGTGAACTCGTCGGTGCCGATGCCGCCGACCTTGTCGATCGAGCCGATGTGGCGCTCATAGAGCTTGGCAACGGTTTCGGCGATATCCTGGCCGGTTTCCGTCAGGCTGATGCGGACCGAGCGGCGGTCGATGCGCGAGCGCTGATGGTTGATGAAGCCGAGGTCGACCAGCTTCTTGACGTTGTAGGAAACGTTGGAGCCGAGGTAGAAACCGCGCGAGCGCAGTTCGCCGGCCGTCAGCTCGGAATTGCCGATATTGAAAAGGAGCAGCGCCTGGACGGCGTTGACGTCGTCGCGACCCTGACGGTCGAACTCGTCTTTGATAACATCAAGCAGGCGGCGGTGCAGACGCTCGACCAGGTGAAGGGATTCCATGTAGAGAGCCCGGATGTCATCAACCTGCTGATCCCGAGCGTTTGCAACTGCCTGCGGCTTGATTTTCGTGTTCATCATGACTTGGCCTCACTCTGTTTTGTTTGGCGGTGTCGTTTTCTTCCCGCCTTGAGTGAGACCCTATCGAATACACATAAAATTCTACTTAAACTGCAGGCTTAACAGCACCTTACCAGGAAGTGTTGCTGTCTCAGGGTAAATCAACCATTACCTGCTGCTGACGGCGCCTGCGCTTTTCCTGCCACAGCAGGATGCGGAAAAGGCAATAGATCACGGCGACGCAGGCATGCAAGATCATGATCAGCGGATTGGATCCAAATATCTCCGGCCATACGCCATACATCAGCGCCTGCCCACCTGCCGCCACCACCCACATGACTGGCCCCCACGAGACAGTAAGCCATAAGCCTAGGGCAGCGACCGGGAAAACCACCGCAAGTCCGGCGCCCGCGACCTTCCAAGGGAGAGCGAGTAGATCGAAGCGCGCATGGCCGTCCAGCGAGTAACCGACCAGCATGGCCCAATATTGCAGGCCGAGCCAAAAGCAGGCGATCGCGATCAGCCGCAGGAACAGCACGAACAGGATGTCCGTCAGCGTATTCTTGGGTACGGTCGAAGAATCAGGTTCCATGCGCGAACAATACGTAGGAGGCACGTGCCTCGCCAGAATATAATGGCTGCGGCCTTTCGCCTTGTTTTGAATCCTGGGGACGGCGTGATAGGTACGCGCCCCATATAGAATGCCATAAATAGACGAAGAAGGATGGCGGCATCATGGAGAACAAGACGCATCTCGTTGACGAGATCACCGGCCATCGGCGCATGCGGCGTAACCGCAAGGCCGATTGGACGCGCCGTCTCGTGCAGGAAAACCGGCTGACGGTCGACGATCTCATCTGGCCGATCTTCGTGATCCCGGGCACCGGCATCGTCGAGCCGATCCCTGCCATGCCTGGCGTCAACCGCATGACCGTGGACATGGCGGTGGAAGCGGCGAAGGAAGCGGCCGATCTCGGCATCCCCGCGCTTGCCACCTTCCCCAACATCGAAATGGAGCTGCGCGACGAGACCGGCTCCAACAGCCTCGAGAAGAACAATCTCATCAATCTCGCTACGGCCGCAATCAAGAAGGCCGTGCCGAACATTGGCGTCATCACCGATGTCGCGCTCGACCCTTTCACCAGCCACGGCCATGACGGCATCCTGCGCGGCAATGAAATCGTCAATGATGAAACGGTTGAACAGGTGGCGCGTGCCGCGGTCTACCAGGCGGATGCCGGCGCAGACATCATCGCGCCTTCGGAAATGATGGACGGTCGCATCGGCGCGATCCGCCAGGCGCTCGATGCGGCCGGCCACCAGAGCGTGGGCATCATGAGCTACGCGACGAAATTCAGCTCGGCCTTCTACGGCCCCTACCGCGAGGCGATTTCGACCGGCGGCCTGCTGAAGGGCGACAAGAAGACCTATTACATCGATCCGGCGAACGGCACCGAAGCCGTGCGCGACGCCACGCTCGACGTCGAAGAAGGCGCCGATATGCTGATGGTCAAGCCTGGCTTGCCCTATCTCGACATCTGCTGGCGGCTGAAGGAAGCCTTCGGTCTTCCGACCTTCGCCTATCAGGTCTCCGGAGAATACGCGATGATCAAGGCTGCCGCCGCCAATGGCTGGATCGACGGCGAGAAGGTAATGCTCGAAACCCTGCTCGCCTTCAAGCGCGCCGGCTGCGACGGCATCCTCACCTATTTCGCTGTCGACGTGGCGAGACATCTGGCGAAGAAATAGCTTCGGGCTGCCGGCTTATTGTATTTGCCGCACCTGATACCATATCTTCGGCGAATGTTTCCCAAGGAGGAAAGCAATGAGCCTAAACCCCAGCCCGCTCTATGCAGCACCGGACGACTGGCGCGCCTATAGTGGCGTGCTGAGCCGGCGCATCTTTGCGTTCATCGTCGATTACATCATCGTCGCGCTGCTGTGCATTCCCGCGGCCGTACTGCTGTTTTTCGTTTCGATCCTGACGCTGGGGCTCGGCTTCTTCCTTTATCCGGTGCTGTTCGTTCTCGTTGCGGGCCTCTATTTCGGCTGGACGCTCGGCGGTCCCTACCAGGCTTCGCTCGGCATGCGCGCCATGGGCCTCACCATGGTTCGTGTCGATGGCCGGCGCATGGATTTCCTGACGGCGATCGTCCATCTGGCACTGTTCTGGATTCTGAACTCCGTCCTGACGCCGCTGATCCTGCTGGTGGGCCTTTTCACCGACCGCAGCCGGCTGGTGCATGACCTGCTGCTTGGCACGGTCATCGCACGGACGGCCTAAAACAACGCATAAGCATAGGACACCCTATGATTTCCCGCGCGCCAGATGGCCCGCGGGAGATATTTCTGTGCATGGTCCATTAGGAAACTTCGATCTTTAGCGAAGGACGTAGTTGACGTTTTCTAAACTTGGGCCATGCTGGTAGAAAACGGGTGCCGAAAGAAAGGTCAATCAACGGCAGATGAACACGCAGTCGACGCCATCTCCGCAGTTTTATCTGACGGCACCGGCTTCCTGCCCGTACTTGCCGCACGAGATGGAACGCAAGGTCTTCACGCACCTTGTGGGGCCTCGTGCCGCCGAGATGAACGATATCCTGACGCAGGGCGGCTTCAGGCGTTCTCAGAACATCGCCTATCGTCCCGCCTGCGAATCGTGCCGGGCCTGCATATCGGTCCGCATCCTGGCGCAAGAGTTCGAGCCCACCCGATCGATGAAACGGGTGCTGACGGCCAACAGCGATATCATCGCCACCGAATTTCCGGCGCAGCCCTCCAGCGAGCAATATTCGCTCTTCCGCCGCTATCTCGACTATCGTCATCAGCAAGGCGGCATGTCCGACATGACCGTGCTCGACTATGCGATCATGGTCGAGGACACGCATGTGAACACGCGCATCATCGAATATCGCCGTCGCGAGGAAGGTTCAGGGCTGGAGCAGCGTCCGAAGGGCGAACTGCTGGCTGCGGCTCTGACCGATGTGATGAGCGACGGGCTGTCCATGGTCTATTCCTATTTCAATCCCGATCTCGACGAGCGATCACTCGGCACCTTCATGATCCTCGATCATATCAAGCGGACGAAAGCGCTGGGGTTGCCGCACGTCTATCTCGGCTATTGGGTCAAGGGCTCGCGCAAGATGGACTACAAGACCCGCTTTCAGCCGCAGGAACATCTGACGCCGCGCGGCTGGGAACGTTTCGACCCCGCAGCCGACGGCGACAAAGATACCTTCCGCTGAATGTTTTCCCATCTCTCGGATCATAAGAAGGGCCTGCTGCTGACGACGCTCGGCGGTCTGGCGCTGTCGATGGATATCCCGCTGATACGGCTTTCCAGCGGTGAAGTCTGGTCGGTGCTGTCGGCTCGCAGCCTTGCGACCATCGTCGTGGCGCTGGCCGCCCTTTTCGTCATTCACCGGGTCACTGGCTCGCTGAAGACTGTGCTGCCGGGTTGGCTCGGAATTCCCGTTGGCTTCTTCTATGGGCTGACCACCATCACCTTTCTTCTCGCCGTCTATTATACCAAGGCGGCAAATGTGGTCTTCATCATCGCGCTCAACCCGATGTTCACCGCGCTGCTGTCCTGGATTTTCCTGAAAGAGCGCCCTGCCCTTTCCACCTTCATTACCATGGCTGTCATGATCCTCGGTGTTGGTCTGATTGTCGGTGACGGCATGGAGGCTGGACATCTGCTTGGCGACGCGCTTTCCGTGCTCGCATCGCTTTCCATCGCCTGCGCCATCACGATCAGTCGCGCCTCGGGCCGGGATATGGGTTTTGCTTCCTTGCTGGCGGCCGTCATTCCGGCGGCAGTCGGGCTCTATCATATGGTGCCCTCGGGCTTTTCCATCGACCATCCCGGCTGGATCCTTTTCGACGGCGCCGTGCTGATGCCGCTTTCCTTCTGGTGCCTTGCGACGGGCACGCGTTTTCTTTCGGCACCGGAAGTGGCGATGTTCTACCTCCTGGAAACGATCTTGGCGCCGATCTGGGTCTGGTTGATCTTCTCCGAGGCGCCGGCCAACATGACGCTAGCCGGCGGGGCGATACTGATCCTGGCACTGGCCGCGCACTCGCTATGGCAAGCTCGGGTCAAGGCGAGAGCGGCAATCATCGCGCAAACTCTCGCGCCCTGAAGCAACGCCCATCCAATGTTATAACCAGGTTATTACATTGGAGCTGCAATATGAACGTCACCATCCGCAAGATCGGCAATTCCGAAGGCGTTATCATTCCGAAAGAAGTCCTGGATCAGCTTGGTCTCGGAGCCGGTGACAGCTTGGAACTCAGTTTGAAAGATGGCGGATTGCTGATGCAGCCGGCTGACGCGGATTTTGCGCGCCACATGGAGCATGCGCAGCGCTTCATGGATCAATACAAAATTGCACTGAAGAAGCTGGCAGAATAATGCCCTTTATCTTCCTGACTAGGCCGCTCATTGAGCAATTGCATAAGATGCAAATCAAAAGGTTCGGCGGCTCCTATGGTCTACGAGACGAGGGCTCCCTTGAATCCGCCTTGGCACGCTCGATTAACAAAGCCCAATACGGCAGTGATGATATCATCGAACTAGTGGCCGCTTATCTATTCGAGCTCGCGAAAAACCACGCCTTCATAGATGGCAACAAGCGCATCGCCATCGTGGCGACAGCAGTTTTTCTTATGGAAAACGGCCACCGTATTCAAACGACAGACGCCAATCTTTACAGCTTCGTCGTAGCAGTGGCCGCCGGAGAAATCGATGAAGAGGGAGCGACACGTTTCCTGCGAGACGTCTGCGTTCCCTACACAGATTGAAGCCCTCAGGCGCCGATCCGCCCTCGTCAAGGTTCCGCCCAGACGCAGTCGAGACGACGCACCACTCGGCCCTTCGCTAGGGCTCAGGGCGTTCATCGCTACAATCGACCCGCCGGGCCGATTGCTCGGGCTTTGCCCGACTGCTCCTCACCCCGAAAACCGGCCACTTCTGGGGAAGCCCTTCGGCACGGCACGGCCGGCGCCGGCGCGATCGCCCAGCCATTCCACCAACTCGTCCTTGGTCTTGGTGAAGGTGCGGCCGGCACTGTCTTCCCATGTCAGGCCATCGACAATCGCGAAGCACCTGACATCGGCGATGCCGCCATCCTTGTATTTCTGAAGGCGCACGCCCTTGCCGCGTGACATTTCCGGCACCTGCGCGAGCGGGAAGATGAGCATCTTGCGGTTCTCGCCGACCACGGCAACGTGATCGCCTGATATCGGGACGAGAAGCTTGGTCTCGTCGGGATAGGAGACGTTCATGATCTGCTTGCCCTTGCGGGTATTGGCGACCAGTTCCGCCTCGGCAACGATGAAGCCGTTGCCCGCCGTCGAAGCGATCATCTGCTTGCGCTGCGGATCGTGGACGAAGGCCGTCAGCACGTCCTGATCGTTTTCCATGTCGACCATGATGCGCAGCGGTTCGCCATGACCGCGGCCGCCGGGCAGCTTGTCGCCGCCGAGCGTATAGGCCTTGCCGCCCGTCGTGATGATGAGGATCTTGTCCGTGGTCTGCGCCGGGAAGGCAACCTTGAGACCGTCGCCCTCCTTGAAGGTCAGCGAGGACGTATCGGATATGTGGCCCTTGAGGGCGCGGATCCATCCCTTTTCCGAGACGACGACGGTGATCGGCTCCTTCTCGATCATCGCCTGCTGGATGGCGGCATCGTCGGCTTCGGGCGCTTCGGCAAACTGCGTGCGGCGGCGGCCGATCTCGGTGGCCTTGGCGAATTTTTTCTTCACCTCGCCGATTTCCCAGGCAACCGTCTGCCACTGCTTCTCGTCCGAAGCGAGCAGTGCCTCGATGTCAGCCTTCTCCTTTGTCAGGCCGTCAAATTCCTTGCGGATTTCGAATTCTTCCAGCTTGCGCAAAGAGCGCAGCCGCATGTTGAGGATAGCTTCGACCTGATTGTCAGTAAGGCCAAATCGCTCCATCATCACAGGCTTCGGCTCATCCTCCTCGCGGATGATGGCAATGACCTCATCGATGTTGAGATAAGCGACCAGCAAGCCACCGAGAATTTCGAGCCGCTTTTCGATGGCCGCCAGGCGGAAGCGGGAGCGGCGCAGCAAGACTTCGCGGCGGTGATCCAGCCACTCCTTCAACACTTCGTTCAGCGCCATAACCTTTGGGATGCGGCCCATGGACAGAACGTTCATGTTGAGCGGGAACCGGCTTTCCAGCTCCGTCAGCTTGAACATCGATTCCATCAGGATCGTCGCGTCGACGGTGCGGCTCTTCGGCACGAGAACGACACGGATATCCTCAGCGGATTCGTCGCGAACATCCTCGAGCAACGGCAGCTTGCGCGCCAACAGTAGTTCGGCGATCTTTTCGATCAGCCGCGACTTCTGCACCTGGAACGGAATTTCGGTGACAACGATCTGATAACCGCCGCGACCGAGATCCTCGATCTCCCATTTGGACCGGACACGGAAGCCGCCACGACCGGTCTTGTAACTTTCTATAATGCTCTGGCGATCATCGATAATGATGCCACCGGTCGGAAAGTCGGGACCTGGAATATACAGCTCCACCAGCTTCTCGACCGTCGCATCGCGATCCTTGATCAGATGCAGTGCGGCGTCGCAAAGCTCGTGAGCATTGTGCGGCGGGATAGAGGTCGCCATGCCGACAGCGATACCCGAAGAGCCGTTGGCGAGCAGATTGGGAAAAGCTCCAGGCAGAACGATCGGTTCAGAATTCGACTCGTCATAGGTGTCGCGGAAATCGACCGCGTCCTGATCGATACCCTCGAGCAGCAGTTCGGAAACCGCTGTCATCTTGGATTCGGTGTAACGCATCGCGGCCGGGCTATCGCCGTCGATGTTGCCGAAATTGCCCTGGCCGTTGACCAGCGTGTAGCGCTGCGAGAAATCCTGAGCCAGGCGCGCCAGCGCATCATAGATCGACTGGTCGCCATGCGGGTGATAGTTACCCATCACCTCGCCGACGATCTTGGCGCATTTGCGGAAAGCTGCATTGGGGCGCAGCCCCATCTCGCTCATCGCATAGACAATGCGGCGATGCACCGGCTTCAACCCATCGCGAACGTCCGGAAGCGCGCGTTGCGTAATCGTCGACAAGGCATAGGCCAGGTAGCGCTCTTCGAGCGCCGCCTTCAGATCGACCGGAAGGATGTTGTCGTCGCCATCACCGGGCGGCGGTGTCAGATTTTTTCCCATGATCCTTGACTATAAGAGATGGCGATTCACAGCAAGAAATCGGTGGAAAGCACCTGTGGATGAAGGCGTTTCAGCACTCTTGCGAGATGACAACCGAGACATTTTTGCCGCGCCTGCCTTCAACGTTCATTGTCATTGGATTTTCAGAGAAAGATCAATATAAGTCAGCGCAGCACACGCTCAATCTGTATGCTCCCGCCCATACCACCGGCTTAAAGAGGAAACGCCATAATGACTTTCTACCGGACTACGCGGCTGATGCTTTGCAGCGCCGCCATGCTGTCTTTCGCCAGCTCCGCTTTCGCGCTCGACGGCAATGATCTGCTGAAGAAGATCAACGACCTCTACGGCCAGCAGGGCGGTTCGATTGCCGCTACCGGCATCGATGTCGACGGCAGCACGGTGACGCTGAAGGGCGCAAGCTTCAAGGCAGCCGGCATGGACGACAGCATTCCGCTCGGCGACATCACCCTTGATGGCGTCGAGGAAAACAATGGTGGCTACACGATCGAGGAAATCGATTTTGCGGATGTCGATTTCACCAAGGACGGCGCCTCTGTTTCCGCCACCGACCTCAAGTTGACCGGTGTCGAGATCCCGGCCGACGCGAGCAAGGGTGACCTAAGCTCGCTGTTCTACTACCAAAGTGCCCATGCCGGCGCCGTTTCCGTGACCAAGGATGATGTCGAGGTATTCTCGATCGAGGGCGCCGACGCCAACACGAAGAAGCGCGATGACAAATCAGGCCTCGATTTCGATGCCAAGATCAATGGCATCAAGGCGGATCTCAGCAAGGTCGACGATGCGAAGACCAAGGAAGCCATCGAAGCGCTGAAGCTGCAGCAGATCGACGGCACTGTCTCCATGAAGGGCAGCTGGGATATGGGACCCGGCACGATCAACATCAGCGAATATTCCTTCGACTTCAGGGACATTGGCAAGCTGAACCTCGCCTTCAGCATTTCCGGCTACACGCCTGCCTTCGCCAAGTCGCTGCAGGATGCGCTGAAGACGGTTCGCTCCAATCCGAACCAGCAGGAAGCACAGCAGTCCGCCGGCCTCGCCATGCTCGGCCTGCTGCAGCAGCTCACCTTCAACAGCGCCCAGATCCGCTTCGACGATGCGTCGATTACGGCACGCGCGCTTGACTTCGCTGGCAAACAGCAGGGTGTCACGGGCAAACAGCTCGCCGACACACTGAAGGCAATGACGCCGATCATGATGGCGCAGCTCAACATTCCGGAACTGCAGAACGCCGTCTCATCGGCAGTCAATGCCTATCTCGACAATCCGAAGAGCCTGACCGTCACCGCCGCCCCCGGCAAGCCGGTGCCGGTGCCGATGATCATCGGCGCTGCCATGGGCGCGCCGACGACGATCCCGCAGGTTATCGGCCTCAAGGTTTCCTCGAACGACTAAGCCGTCGTTCGTTCCCGATACTATCGAGAAACCCGGCGATCTCGGTCGCCGGGTTTTTCTTTGCCTTGGCTCAGGCTTCCTGCCGCATCTGATAGGTTTTCAGTTCGCTGAGCGCATGAGACAAGAGGGCGAGCAATTCGTCCGTGGTCGCGCCATCGCGCGCCTGAACGGACATGCCCTGCACGATCGCACCGAGAAAGCGCGCAAGCGACCGGGGATTCGCCTCCGGCCGAATATCGCCCTCCGCAATACCGCGCTCGATGCGGGCGGTGAATATATCCAGCGTCTGCAGGCGCATCGATGCGACATGATGGGCGATCGGCTCGTTCTCCTCCGCACAATTCAGCACCGCCGTGGATATCATGCAGCCCTTTGGATGCTCCGGCGCCGTGAAGATTTTGGCGGAGTTCGTCAGAAAGCGCTCAAAGGCTGTCACCGTATCGATCTTGTCTTGAAAGGGATTGCCGGGTTCCGGCCGGGGCATGCGCCGATATTGATCGAGCGTCTCGCGATAGAGCTCGGCCTTAGAACCAAAGGCGGCATAGAGGCTTTGCGGCGTGATGCCCATCGCCGCCGTCAGATCGGCAATGGAGGAACCGTCATAGCCATGCTGCCAGAAAGTATCCCGGGCGGCGGCAAGAATCGTTTCGCGATCGAAGGCAGGCGGGCGCCCGCGCTTGCGCGGCGAAGAATTTTTCTTTTCTTCAATATTTTTCACAATGGTCACTCTAGAATTATTTCCCGATCTGGTTTATTCGGGAATGGTCATTGTGATTATAGAAGGTTTTGCTCCATGAGTCTTCCCCTGGAAAATTCCGCGCATACAAGCGACGGCAGCCTTGCTGAAGGCGTCGATGCTGCGATCGATTCCGCCCTCGCGGACAAAAGGCTGGTCGGAACCGTCGTTCTGATCGCTCAGGATGGAGAATTGGCCTACGCTCGCTCCGCCGGTCTGGCGGATCGCGAAAACAAGGTAGCAATGCGGGAAGATGCCATCTTCCGTCTCGCCTCCGTCACCAAGCCGATCGTCACCATTGCCGCCATGCGGCTCGTCGAACAAGGCCGCATCGGTCTCGACGATCCGATCACCAAGTGGCTGCCGGATTTCCGGCCGCGCCTGCCCGATGGCGGCGAAGCCGTTATCCGCATCCGGCATCTGCTCACCCATACCTCCGGGTTGGGCTACACATTCGCCGAGGCGCAGGACGGTCCTTATCAACGCGCAGGCGTATCCGACGGTCTGGACACGCCGGGCCGATCATTGGCAGACAATCTCCAGCGCCTTGCCAGCGCGCCCCTTCTCTTCGCGCCCGGTGAAAGCTGGCAGTATTCCCTGGCGATGGATGTCCTCGGCGGCATCATCGAGAAGGAAACAGGCGGACCGCTCGGCGATGCGGTTGCGGACCTAATTATGAAGCCGCTCGGCCTTTCCGACACCGGTTTCTACGTGCGCGACCGCAGCCGCCTGGCGGCCGCCTATATGAACGGTGCTCCCGAGCCGCGGAGGATGGGAGACGAGGCGCTCGTTCCGATATTCGACGGCACGATCCGCTTTGCACCCGACAGGATATTCGATCCTGCTTCCTACCACTCCGGCGGCGCCGGCATGGCCGGAACGGCAAGCGACATCCTTGCCATTCTGGACACGATCAGGAAGGGCGGTGCACCGCTGCTATCGGCCGATACGGTGAAAACCATGATGGCCGATCAGGCGGGCGGGCATATGCAGGCGCAGCAGGCCGGTTTCGGGTTCGGCTACGGCTGGTCCATTGTCCTCGATCCCGCGGTCGCGCAGGTTCCCTTCTCGGCTGGCACGATCAAATGGGGAGGCGTCTACGGGCATAGCTGGTTCGTCGACGCCGAAAAGGGCCTGACGGTGGTCGCCCTGACCAATACGACCCTTGAGGGCATGTGGGGTCAGTTCACCACGGATCTGGCAAAAGCGGTCTATGCCGCAATCTAGCTGAGATCAGCGTCTCAAACAAAAACCCGGCGATCTCGGTCGCCGGGTTTTGCGTTTTGACAAACCTTGGAGGACTTAGTCCTTCTTGACCGGCGGCACAGGGCGGATCGCCAATTCGCGCAGCTGCGTCGGCGTGGCAGCCGAAGGAGCGCCCATCAGCAGATCCTGTGCCTGCTGGTTCATCGGGAACAGCGAGATCTCGCGCAGGTTCTTGGCGCCGACCAGCAGCATGACGATACGGTCGATACCGAAGGCAGCGCCGCCGTGCGGAGGCGCACCATACTGGAAGGCGCGATAGAGACCGCCGAAGCGTTCTTCGACATCAGCCTGGCTGAGGCCCACCTTTTCGAAGGCGGCGACCATGGTCTCCGGCGACTGGTTACGGATCGAGCCCGAGGCGATTTCGAAGCCGTTGCAGACGGCGTCGTACTGGAACGCCTTGATCGTCAGCGGGTCCTGGGTCTGCAACGCCTCGAGGCCGCCCTGCGGCATCGAGAACGGGTTGTGGGCGAAATCGACCTTCTTTTCTTCCTCGCTCCATTCGAAGAACGGGAAGTCGACGATCCAGCAAAGCTCGAAACGGTCGCGGTCGACCAGGTTCAGCTCTTCGCCAGCCTTCGTGCGAGCCTCGCCGGCAAACTTGTAGAACTTGGCGGGATCGCCGGCGACGAAGAAGCAGGCATCGCCGTCATCGAGACCGAGCTGGGTGCGGATCGCATCCGTGCGCTCTTCGCCGATGTTCTTGGCAAGCGGACCTGCGCCTTCGAGCTTCTCGCCTTCCTTGCGCCAGAAGATGTAGCCGAGGCCCGGCTGGCCCTGGCTCTGCGCCCAGGCATTCATGCGGTCACAGAATGCGCGCGAACCGCCGGTCTTGGCCGGGATGGCCCAGACTTCGACCTTCGGGTTGGAGGCGATCATGTTGGCGAAGACCTTGAAGCCGGAGCCGGCGAAATGCTCGGTGACGGCTTCCATGACGATCGGGTTGCGCAGGTCCGGCTTGTCCGAGCCATACTTACGGATGGCGACGTCATAGGGGATGCGTGGCCATTCCTTGGTGACCGGCTTGCCTTCGGCAAACTCCTCGAACACCTGGCTTATCAGCGGCCCCATCGTGTTCCAGACGTCTTCCTGGGTGACGAAGCTCATCTCGAGGTCGAGCTGGTAGAATTCGCCCGGCAGACGATCGGCGCGCGGGTCTTCATCGCGGAAGCACGGGGCGATCTGGAAATAGCGGTCGAAGCCGGCAACCATCAGCAGCTGCTTGTACTGCTGCGGCGCCTGCGGCAGCGCGTAGAATGTGCCGGGATGGATACGGCTGGGCACGAGGAAGTCGCGCGCGCCCTCCGGCGACGATGCCGTCAGGATCGGGGTCGTGTATTCGGTGAAACCGACTTCGCCCATGTGGCGACGCATGGAGGAGATGATCTGCGTGCGCTTGACGATGTTCTTGTGCAGCGTTTCGCGGCGAAGGTCGAGGAAGCGATACTTCAGGCGAACGTCTTCCGGATAGTCCGGCTCGCCGAAGACGGGCAGCGGCAGCTCCTTGGCGGCGGAGAGCACTTCGATCTCCTGCGCGTAAAGCTCGATCTCGCCGGTCGGCATGTTCTTGTTGACGGTATCTTCCGTGCGGGCCTTGACGAGGCCGTCGATGCGGATGACCCACTCGCCGCGAACGGTTTCGGCGAGCTTGAAGGCCGGAGAATCGGGGTCGGCAACGACCTGGGTGATGCCGTAGTGATCGCGCAGGTCGATGAACAGCACGCCGCCATGATCTCGGACGCGATGAACCCAGCCGGCAATACGGACGGTCGAACCGACGTCGGACTTGCGCAGGGCGGCGCATGTGTGGCTGCGATAGCGATGCATAGTATATATCCTGGACTTGGCGGGCCGCGGCGAAAGGACATGCAAGCCCCTCGCCTGCCGACGAGAAAATCGGGCGGAAAAGCGCATGGCGCGCCCGATTTGTCAAGGCTCGAACACCGGAAGTCAGCTTAAAGCTGTTTCAGTCGCTATCCAATACACTACGCGCAAGTAGCCGCTGCGGCGGTTTGGCTACTTCGATGCTATTGCTGAACGCTCCAGTCAACTTTAAACAGGCACTCATATATCTTCGCCCCCGGAGCCCGACATGCCAATCCTCACCCGCCGCAATCTCCTGAAAGCTTCAGCCGTTGCCGGCGCCTATGGCGTCGGCCTCGGGATCGCCGGTAAGTTTGCGGGCAAGGCAGCGGCGGCCGAGCCACTCACGCTGAAGACTGCCAAGATCGAGGCCAGCCTCGCCGACGGCGGCAAGACCAGGAATGTGCTCACTTATGGCGATGCCAGCATGCCGCCGGTCGTGCGCATGAAGAAGGGCGAGCCCTTCGCGGCGAGACTGATCAACGGCATAGACGATCCGACGACTATCCACTGGCACGGCATTCGTCTGCCCAACAATATGGACGGCGTTCCGTTCCTCACCCAGCCCTATGTCTATACCGGCGATCATTTCGATTATGCCTTTACGCCTCCGGATGCCGGTACTTTCTGGTATCATCCGCACTGCAATACGCTGGAGCAGATGGGCCACGGCATGACTGGCGTCATCGTGGTCGAGAACCCCAAGGATCCTGCCTTCGATTCGGAAGTGGTGCTCAATCTGCGCGATTGGCGCCTGGGGGGAGATGGACAGTTCATTGCGCAATTCAGGCCGCGGGATGCCGCGAAATCCGGCACCTACGGCACCGTCCGGACCGCCAACTGGAAACAGGAACCGCAATATGACGCGCCTTCCGGCGGGCTGGTGCGGCTGCGCATTGCCATTACCGATGTCACGCGCATCTATTCCTTCCGCATGGACGGCGCCGAGGCGACAGTGATCGCGATAGACGGCAATCCCGTGCCACAGCGCTTTCCGCTCGATCTTCTGCAGCTTGGGCCGGGGCAGCGGCTGGAGCTTGCCGTACGCATGCCCGACAGCGAAGGCGCAGTCGTCAAGCTCGAAGACATCAAGGGCACCAATCCGAAAGTGCTGGCGACGCTGCGCGCCGTGGGCGCATCATTAAAGCGCGACGTGCGCGATCTGGCGCCGCTCGAAGATAATCCCGTGCTGAAGGCAGACCTCGGTTCCGCCACCCATATTCCGCTGATCCTGAGCTCGACGGCGGAGAACACCGCCGACAACAGCATATGCGGCTCGCTCGGCTACAGCTTCTGGGCTATCAACAAGGTGCCTTGGCCGGGCGATACGCCTGATCCCACGGCGCCGCTTGCCGAGCTCAAGCTCGGCAAGAGCTATGTCATCGACATGGAAAACGTCACGCCGCATAGCCACCCGATCCACCTGCACGGGATGAGCTTTACGGTCCTCTCCTCTTCGACTCGGCAGGTGCAGCCCTTTGTCTCCGATACCTATCTGATCCAGCCGGACGAAAAGGTGCAGCTGGCCTTCGTTGCCGACAATCCCGGCGATTGGCTGCTGCATTGCCATATCATCGAACACCAGAAGACGGGCATGACGAGTTACGTGCGCGTGGCATAGGCGGTCACAAGCCATCCCGATTGCAGGCAGTTTCGGTCGAAGCTGTCACAGTCCCCGGCAATTTCAGCGAAAAGCGAAATGCGGCAAGGGCTTTGTCCGCGAAAGTATTGACATATCGGGCTGAAAGGAGAAGGAAGTTAAGGAAGTATTTTACCATTGAATGTGTTGATATGATCGAAACTACCGCCCAATTGGAGGCGGCCTGCCAAGAGCTGGCCAAGTCGGAATTCATTACCATCGATACGGAATTCCTGCGAGAAACGACCTTCTGGCCGGAGCTGTGTTTGATACAGATGGCAAGCCCCACCACCGAAGTGCTGGTGGATCCGCTGGCCAAGGGGCTGGATCTGGCACCCTTCTTCGAACTGATGGCCAACTCATCGGTTTTGAAGGTGTTTCATGCTGCCCGCCAGGATATCGAAATCATCTTCCATCGCGGCAATCTCATTCCGCATCCGATCTTCGATACGCAAGTTGCGGCAATGGTTTGCGGCTTCGGCGATTCGGTTTCCTACGACCAGCTCGTCAGCCGCATCAAGAACGTCCATATCGATAAATCCTCGCGATTTACCGATTGGAGCCGGCGGCCGCTCTCGGAAAAGCAGCTCGACTATGCGCTTGCCGACGTGACGCATCTGCGCGACGTTTATCTCTCGCTCCAGGAGCAATTGCAGCGCGAAGGACGTGCCTCCTGGCTGCAGGAGGAGATGGCGATCCTGGAGGCGCGCGAGACCTACGACCTGCACCCCGACGATGCCTGGCAGCGGCTGAAGATGCGGCTGCGCAAACCGCAGGAGCTGGCCGTCCTTAAATTTGTGGCCGCCTGGCGCGAGCGCGAGGCCCGCGCACGCAATGTCCCGCGGGCACGCGTATTGAAAGACGATGCGATCTATGAGATCGCCCAGCAGCAACCGAAGGATACCGAAGCGCTTGCGCGGCTGCGCACCATCCCGAAGGGTTGGGAGCGCTCTGCCGCCGGTACGGCGGTGCTTGAAGCGATCAACGCGGCGCTGGCGCTGCCGAAGGCCGAAATGCCGCATCCGCCGCGCCACCAACAGGCTCCCGAGGGCACGGCAGCGGCCTCCGAACTGTTGAAGGTCCTTTTGAAGCTGATTGCCGAAAAGCACGGCGTTGCGCCGAAGGTCATCGCCAACAGCGACGATCTCGACAAGATCGCCGCCGAGGGGGAGAAGGCCGATGTGGCGGCTCTGACCGGCTGGCGTCGAGATCTCTTCGGCGAGACGGCCCTGCAACTGATCCAAGGCCAGGTGGCCCTGCGCTTCGTCGGCAAGCGGATCGAGACCATCGCCCTCTAGCCGCGATTCCCCTTTCCCGGCGCGTTGCGATTGCGTATGATTCGCGAACCGAGAGGCCCGCCGCGATCACGATTGCGCCGCAAATCTCGTGGAATGAACGTCCTGTGTAATCGTTCTATTAGATGACGTTCCAGTTTGCTGGCGCAATCCCGCGTCGATGACAGGCGTCGTTTCTCGGCGGAAAAGTGAATGGGTATTCTCCATTCGATACGCAACTGGATCCTGATATCGCTGCTTGTCGCTTCGACTGGCGTCATCTACGGCAAGATATTCTTCCCGCAAGCGCCAATGTATATCGGTGCGATCTTCGCCCTGTTCTGCGGCATGCCGCTGCTGGCCTTCGAACGCCGCATGATCCTGCCGCGGCTGAACGTCTGGATGCATCTCCTGCCAACGCCGGCCTTCATCCCTTCGGCTCTCATCGTCGATTTCCTGCTGATGAGCGTTGGCTATGCCACGGCGGGCAGCCTCATGAAACTGCTGGGCCTGGTCGACGGCTCCTGGGAAGATCTCACGCTGCTGAAGATCGACGTCTATCTCTACGCTGTCGTTGTGACCGCCATCATCATCTTCATCGGCCGTGTGCGGGAACTGCTCGGCCGCGACGTCTTTCTCAGCCTGCTGACCGGCCGGTACCGCAATCCGGTACAGGAAGAGCGCGTGTTCCTCTTCGTCGATCTCGTCGGCTCGACTGCCTTCGCCGAGGAGCATGGCGACCTGAAAACACAGGAATTCCTGGGCGCGGTGTTCGCCGCCATGGCTGAACCCGTACGGCGGCACAAGGGCGCGATAGACGATTATATCGGCGATGCCGCGATCATCACCTGGCCGCTTCGACGCGGGGTCAAGAATGCCAATTGCGTCCGCTGCGTCTTCAATATCCTCGACGATATCGAAAGAAACGCCGAAGCATGGCTGAAATCTTACGGCAGGGTGCCGCGTCTTAGAGCCGCTCTCCATGGCGGCAGCATCGTGACGGCGGAAATCGGCGTCGAGCACCACAAGATCGCCTATTTCGGCGATACGGTGAATACGACCGCAAGGCTGGAGTCTCTCTGCAAAACGCTGGAGCGCCAGGTGCTGATTTCCAGCGACCTTGCCAGACGGATGGAGCTTCCCGAAGGGATCATCAAGGAAGAGCTCGGCGAACATGCCGTTCGCGGCCGCGATCAGCACCTTGGCGTCATCGCCCTTCATACGCAGGACCGGCAAGCGTTGAAGACCGTTCGCGGCAGATCGTAAGCAATACGAATTTTAGGCTGCATTTCGCTATTGATGCACGCCTGGGCTTCACAGCCTATGGGTTGTCCACAGTCACCAAATCTTCACCTAAGCGTTAATTTGCAGATATGGGTCGCCTGTTAAGCGGAGTTGTTTTTGCCACTCTCCACCACAAGGTGACACGATGACTCGAATCCTTTCCGCTTCCACGGCACTCTTCATTCTGCTTGCCGGCTCGGCCCTAGCAGACGAGCAGCAGTTCAAGGCAAAGCTCGTCGGCCAGGCGATCCTGCCGGCCAACACCATCACTGCCGCTCCTGCCGATGCACCAGATTTCCTGAAGACTTCAGGCAAGTTCACCACGCCGGATCGCAAGCGCACGGACGCTCTCGGCACCGTGCCGGGCAAGGATGGCGCCCGCGTCACCGACCTGAAGCTGCCCTTCGCGGGCCAGCCGATCCAGGGGTTCTCTGGCATCAAGACCATGCCCGACGGCACATTCTGGACACTCTCCGACAACGGCTTCGGCTCCAAGCAGAACTCGTCGGACGCGATGCTCTTCCTGCATCAGCTGAAATTCAACTGGGACAGCGGCAAAGTCGAGGTCGTCAAGAACCTGTTCCTGTCCGACCCGAACAAGAAGGCTCCCTTTCCGATCGTTATGGAAGGCGCCGAAAAGCGTTACCTGACGGGCGCCGACTTCGACATCGAATCGGTTCAGCCGGTTGCCGACGGCTTCTGGATCGGCGACGAGTTCGGTCCTTACCTGCTGAAATTCGACACGGATGGCCAACTGACCGACGTCTTCGCAACGACGCTCGACGGCAAGCCGGTCATGTCGCCCGACAATCCGCTGATCCAGCTGCCGGGTAACCCCACACAGAAGATGCCGGCCTTCAATCTGAAGCGCTCGGGCGGCTTCGAAGGTCTCGCCATGTCGAAGGACGGCTCCAAGCTCTACGGCCTGCTGGAGGGCCCGATCTACAAGGATGACGGCCAGATGGAGAGCGTCGATGGCAAGACGGCCATCCGCGTCATCGAATTCGACGTCACCTCGAAGAGCTGGACCGGCCGCAGCTGGCTCTATCCCTTCGCGGACAAGGGTGTGTCGATCGGCGATTTCAACATGCTCGATGAAAAGACTGCCCTCGTCATCGAACGCGACAATGGCGCCGGCACGAAGGACAAGGCTTGCGCCGATCCCAAGCAGCCGAAGCCGGATTGCTTCGAGGCCCCGGCAGAGCTGAAGCGCGTCTACAAGATCGAATTCAGCGACGCCAATGTCGGCAAGTCCGTTCGCAAGATCGGCTATATCGATCTGATGCGCATCGAAGATCCGGACCACAAGCGTCGCCAGGGCGGCGGTGAAGGCTTCTACGACATGCCGTTCGTCACCATCGAGAATGTCGATCGGGTCGATGCCACGCATATCGTCATCGGCAACGACAATAACCTGCCCTTCTCCGCCGGCCGCGCCGTCGACAAGGCTGACGACAACGAATTCAGCCTGCTGGAAGTCGGCGATTTCCTGAACGCGAAGTAAGCACAATGAAACCGCCTCTCCCTGCCGTGCAGGGGGAGGCTTCAATCCCATGCAACACAAAGCTTATTCGAAGCAGAAAGCCAGGCGGCGATTGGTGAGCTTGCCGAGCTGCTGCAGGCGGCCGTCCAGCCTCTCGCCGGCAAAGTCGTGATATTCAGAGGGAACGACGAATTCGAGATCGAGATCAGGCTTTGTCGAACGGCGGAACGACAGATTGCGCACGATACCGGGCATCGACGCCGAGAAGAGATAGACGACGCGCAGCAGGCCGCCAAGCAGCTTGGCGCGTTCGATGTAGAGCGGCGTTGCGATCGTCGCCAGTGGCTCGGTCGCTCCGTCGTCGTTCAAGCCCTCGAAACGGTAGTAGTTGGCAAGCGCGATGAAGGCGCGGCCGGCATGGGTAATGCCGACAAAGGAGGTATGCGCGATGATGTTCAGCGCCTGCAGGCCGCGATAATCCGGATGGGCGCGCCAGCTGATATCGGCAAGCAGACAGGCTGCCTGACGATAGCGGCTTTCCTCGTCCGTCTCGGTGATGCCGAAGAAGGGCATCATTCGTCCGGTCCAATCGGCAAGCTCGCGAGCATGTTCCGGGGAGCGCGCACGCAGGATGGCAAGCTCGCCGGCGGCGGTGAGCAGCGGGTCGCTGTTGCGCTCGGCCTCGGTCAGCAGCGAATAGAGATAACCTTCACGAACGCCCTGAGCGGAGAAGGAGATGACGGACGGCTTCATGGCCGTCAGCACTTCGCGCATGGCGACTGCGCCGAAAGGCAGCAGCGAACGGCGATGCTTGGACACCGCCTGAAATGCCGGATCCTTCGAATCCTTCGCTTCGACGATCTGATCCAGGAACCGCAGCATCTCATCGAGCGGCACTTCATAGCCCTGCATCATGTGGAGCGGATATTTGCGGATTTCCATGTGCAGCTTGGCGACGCTTCGCCATGTGCCGCCGACCGCATAGAACGTGCGGCCCTCGCCCTTGCTCAATAGTTTCGCGGTCTTGACATGCTTGCGCGCGAAGCTGCGCGCCTTATCGATCGAGCCGCCGGCATATTCGGACAGGCGCAGGCCGCCGAGCGGCAGCGTGATGCCCTTGCCGATCTCGTGGTCCTTGATGTCGATCAGCTCCAGCGAGCCGCCGCCAAGATCCCCGGCAATGCCATCGGGATGGAAAAAACCGCTGATGATGCCGAGCGCGGAGAAGCGTGCTTCCTCTTCGCCAGACAGCACGCGCACTTTGCGCTGGAGGATGGCTTCGGCCTGATGGATGAACTGCGGACCGTTGCTGGCTTCGCGTGCCGCGGCCGTTGCCAGGACGTATATGGTGGAGGCACGCGCCTGATCCGACAGCGCCTTGAAGCGATGCAGGGCTGCAAGCGCCCGCGCCACGCTTTCCTCGTCCATCTTCCCCGTCAGTGCTATGCCTTTGCCGAGGCCGCACAGCACTTTTTCGTTGAAGAGGATTGTCGGCGACCGCGAGTGGCCTTCATAGACAACAAGACGGACCGAGTTCGACCCGATATCGACAACGGAGACAGGGGCGATGCCCGGAAGACGCCCCTGGGCTTCTGATTCAACCATGCAGGTCCAATTTATTTGTTGCGGCCCGACAGCAGTCCAGCGATGAGTTTCGGAGCACTGGATTTCAAGGCTTCACCACGGCCAGACAGGCTGGGATTGGTCATGAAATATTGCTGCGCATTGAACGGCTCTTTTCCCTGACGCACTTCCATGCGCCGTGAAGTCCCGTCCGGCAATATCTCGTAGCTTTGCTGATTGTCAATGATATTGCCCAGCATGATCTGTGAAAGCACCTGTTCATGCACGGTCTTGTTGGTGAGCGGCACAAGCGTTTCGACGCGGCGGTCGAGGTTGCGCGGCATCATGTCGGCGGAGCCGATATAGACCAGCGCCTTGTCCGACGGCAGGCCCTGCCCATTGCCGAAGCAGAAGATGCGGCTGTGCTCGAGGAAGCGCCCGATGATCGACTTGACGCGGATATTTTCCGATAGGCCCGGTACCTGCGGACGCAGGCAGCAGATGCCGCGCACCACCAGATCGATCTCGACGCCGGCATTGCTGGCGCGATAGAGCGCGTCGATGATGTCGGGGTCGACAAGCGAGTTCATCTTCATCCAGATCGCGGCCGGATGGCCGTTCCTGGCGTGCTCGATCTCGCCTTCGATATGCTGGAGGATGCGGGGACGCAGCGTATAGGGCGAGACCGCGATCTTCATGTCGTGTTCCGGCTCGCCATAGCCGGTGATGAAGTTGAAGATATTCGCCATGTCGTGCGCGATCTTCGGATCGCAGGTGAAGTAGGAAAGATCGGTGTAGATCTTGGCGGTGACTGGGTGATAGTTGCCCGTGCCGAGATGGCAATAGGTGCGCAGCTTGCCGTCCTCTCGGCGCACGACCATGGACATCTTCGAATGGGTCTTCAGCTCGATGAAGCCGAAGACGACCTGCACGCCGGCGCGCTCCAGATCGCGCGCCCAGCGGATGTTCGCCTCTTCGTCGAAGCGGGCCTTCAGTTCCACCAGCGCCGTAACCGATTTGCCGAGATCGGCTGCATCGATCAGCGCGCGGACGATCGGGCTGTCGTTGGACGTGCGGTAAAGCGTCTGCTTTATCGCCAGAACATCAGGATCCCTAGCAGCCTGGAGAAGGAACTGGACCACCACGTCGAAGGATTCATAGGGGTGGTGGACGACCATGTCCTTTTCACGGATCGCGGCGAAGCAATCGCCGGCATGTTCGCGGACGCGCTCAGGAAATCGGGCATTGTAGGGCTCGAAACGAAGATCGTCGCGCGGCGCCTTGCAGATTTCCGACAGTGTGTTGAGCGCCAGCAGGCCCGGCAGAACCGCGATGCGGTTTCCCGGCACGTTCAGCGACTCCACCACGAACTGGCGAAGCTCGAGCGGCATTTCGGAGTCGGTCTCGATGCGGATCACCGAACCGCGGCGGCGGCGCTTCAGCGCGGTTTCGAAGAAGCGCACCAGGTCTTCGGCCTCTTCCTCGACTTCGATATCGCTGTCACGGATGATGCGGAAGGTACCCGAGCCCTGAACCTCGTAGCCCGGATAGAGCCGATGGATGAAGATGTTCACCACATCTTCCAGCGTGATGTATCGGATGACGTTGCTGGCGTCCGGCAGGCGCACGAAGCGGTCCAGCGCCGGCGGCAGGCGCAGCAGCGCCGTCATCGGTTCGCGGCCGTTCATGCTTTTGAGCTGCAGCGCAATCGAGAAACCCAGGTTCGGAATGAACGGGAACGGATGGGCCGGGTCGATGGAGAGCGGCGTCAGGACCGGGAAGATCGCCTGCTCGAACTCGGTGTGCAGCCACTGGCGATCGGCATCGGAAAGGGCAGCCGGCCGGACGATCAGAATATCTTCCTTGGCGAGATATTGCTGCAGGACAGCCAGCGAGGCCTGCTGCTCCATCTGCAGATTGTCGATCTCGCGCAGGATATCGTCGAGCTGTTCGGCGGGTGTCTTGCCGTCTGGAGTGCGCACGAGGATCTTCTGGCGCACCTGGCCTTCGAGGCCGGCGACGCGCACCATGAAGAATTCATCGAGGTTGGCGGCGGAAATCGAGAGAAAGCGAACGCGCTCCAACAGCGGATGTGCGGTGTTCAGCGTCTCCTCAAGAACGCGACGGTTGAACTGGAGCCAGGAGAATTCGCGGTTGATGAAGCGCTCGGGGCTGGTCATCAATTCGCTGACCGCAGGTGCCGCCTCTGGATTTTCCTGGTTGGCGTCCTGATGTTCCGTGAGTGCCGAGTCCATGTTCCACCTACCCTCTTTCCAATCTTGTGCCACCTATATCAGTTTGACGACGGAACTGTGACAGTCGCGGCCAGCTCAATCCGGCTGGCCGGAACTGCCCAGCTCGTTCAGGACCTCGGCGGCCAACAGGCGCGTGATCCTTGTTCCCCGTCCAAGCGCCAGCCGGTCCAGCCTGTCGACGATCAGCTGCGCCGCGTTCAGGGAACGCTCCATACGATTGACGATATAAAGGACGAGTTTGTCATCGATATAAAGCTGGCGGTCGGCGAAGAGCTTGACGATCACCTGCGACAGCAATTCCTCGTCCGGCTCGCCGATCTCGACCACCGTTGCCGCCTTCAGGCGGGAGCGCAGGTCGGGCAGTGTCACCGGCCAGGACATCGGCCAAAGCCTGCTCGTCATCAAAAGACTGGTGCCGTTTTCGCGAACGCTGTTGATGACATGGAAGAGTTCGGTATCGTCAAAGCCGATGCGATCCACGTCTTCGAAGATGACGGGGCCGTTCGCCGCTGCGACTGCCGCATCGGAGCCGGCGACAGGATGAATGTGGACGGCGCCGCACCGCTCGGTCCAGATGCTGGCGAGATGCGATTTGCCCGAACCGACAGGCCCCGCCAGTATCACCACCGGCGACGGCCAGTGTGGCCAGGAATCGATGATCCTCACCGCCGCGCTCAAGGGATCGGCGACGAGTAGATCGTCGCGCCCGTTTGCGGGGTCATGCGTAAAGGCCAAGGGCAGCTGCTCGGCGGCCTTGCGCCTTAGATCAGCGTTCTTTGCGTCGGTCATGTCTAGCTATTCTCGATCTTGCCGGCCTTGGCTCTGCGCGCCTTGCCCGCTTCCGAGCGTCCGTAATAGAGATCGCTCTGAAGGTAGCGCGAAAGGGCGAAGCGGACAAGGACGCCACAGGCGGCAGCGGCCGGAACCGCGATCAGCAGCCCGACGAAGCCGAAGAGCGCGCCAAAGGCGAAAAGCGCGAACATCAGCCAGACCGGATGCAGGCCGACGCTTTCGCCGACGAGCTTCGGCTGCAGCACATTGCCTTCCAGGAACTGGCCGGTGAAGAAGACGACGAGCGTCAGACCGACCCAGAGATAGTCCGGCCAGAACTGAACGAGCGCGACGCCGACGGCCAGAACGAGGCCAACCATCGAGCCGACATAGGGAATGAAGCTGATCATGCCGGCAAAGAGGCCGATCAGCAGGCCAAAGTTCAGGCCGACCAGCGACAGACCGACGCCGTAGTAGACGCCGAGAATGATGCAGAGCGAGCCCTGCCCGCGGATGAAGCCGGCGATCGCCTGATCGATCTCGCGGGCAATTTCGCGAACGGTGGCAACATGATCGCGCGGGATCCAGTCGTCTACCTTGGCGACCATCCGATCCCAGTCGAGCAGCATATAGAAGGCGACGACGGGTGTGACGACCATCAGCGAGAGGATGTTGACCAGCGCCTTGCCGGAGCTCCAGAGCTGCGCGAACAGACCGCCGACAAAGCTCAAGCCTTCGGACATGATGCTGGAGAAATTGTCCTTGATCGCGCCGAGCTGGTTGCGAATCCAATCCGGCAGCACCATGGTCTGCGCCTTGGCGATCAGCTGCTGGATCTGCTGCACATAGGTCGGAATGTGCTGGATGAAATCGTTGAACTGATTGACGATGATCGGGATGAAGATCGTCAAAGCCAGCGCGAAGACCAGCACGAAGGAGACGAGGATCACCACCGTTGCCATAAGGCGGCTGAGGCCGATCCGCTCCAGCCGGTCGGCGACTGGATCGAGGAAATAGGCGACCGCCATGCCGGCGATGAACGGCAACAGGATCGTGCTAAAGATATAGATAAAGGCGATGAAAACGACGAGCACGATCACCCAGAAGGTGACTTGACGCTTGAGGCTCGCCCCGCTGACCTTTTGCTCCATCGTCTTCCCCGTCACTCCGCGCCCGTTTGCCGTGTGCTTAGGACATAGGATGATGCCGCAATTATGGTCAAGTCTGCGGCCGGAAATCTGCCCTGAGCAATGGGAAGCGGGGAAAATCGAAGGGTTTGCGGCGCTTGCGCCTTGCATAAAGGCCCCTATCATGCAATGGCGACCCGATCAAAGCCCTGTCATAATGGACGGGCGGCCATCGGAGGCGGAAGCATGAGCCAGTCTGGAAAAAACGGTCTGACCTATAGCGACGCGGGTGTCGATATCGACGCCGGCAACCTGCTGGTCGAGAAGATCAAGCCTGCCGTCCGTTCGACGCGCCGGCCGGGTGCCGATGGCGAGATCGGCGGCTTCGGCGGCCTGTTCGACCTCAAGGCTGCCGGCTTTACCGATCCGGTGCTGGTCGCCGCCAATGACGGCGTCGGCACCAAGCTGAAGATCGCGATCGATGCCAATTATCACGACACCGTCGGCATCGACCTCGTTGCCATGTGCGTGAACGATCTGGTCGTCCAGGGCGCCGAACCGCTGTTCTTCCTCGATTACTTCGCCACCGGCAAGCTCGACCCCGACCAGGGAGCGGCGATCGTCGGCGGCATCGCGGCCGGCTGCCGCGATGCAGGCTGTGCGCTGATCGGCGGCGAGACTGCGGAAATGCCGGGCATGTATTCCCATGGCGACTACGATCTGGCGGGCTTTGCCGTCGGTGCGGCCGAACGCGGTCAGCTGCTGCCGTCCGGCGATATTGCCGAAGGCGACATCATTCTTGGCCTCGCCTCGTCAGGCGTTCACTCCAACGGCTTCTCGCTGGTGCGCAAGATCGTCGAGCTTTCCGGCCTCGGCTGGGATGCGCCCGCTCCCTTCGCCGAAGGCAAGGCGCTCGGCGAAGCGCTGCTGACGCCGACGCGCATCTATGTGAAGCCGCTGCTGAAAGCCATCCGTGAAACCCATGCCCTGAAGGCTCTCGCCCATATCACCGGCGGCGGGTTCCCGGAGAATATTCCGCGCGTGCTGCCGAAGCATCTCGCCGCCGAGATCGATCTGGCTGCCGTCAAGGTGCCGCCGGTTTTCTCCTGGCTTGCCAAGACAGGCGGCGTCGAGGCCAAGGAAATGTTGCGCACCTTCAACTGCGGCATCGGCATGATCGTGGTCGTCGCTCAGGAAAATGTCGACGCCGTGAAGGCCGCGCTTGAAGCTGAAGACGAAGCGGTCGTTACCCTTGGCCGCATGATTGCCCGCGAAGAAGGCGCTCCCGGCACCGTCTACAAGGGCACGCTCGCTCTATGACCACGCCGCGCAAACGCGTCGTCGTCTTCATCTCGGGCGGCGGCTCCAACATGCTGGCTCTTCTGAAAGCCACCAAGGCAGCGGATTATCCAGCGGAGATCGTCGGCGTTATCTCCGACAAGGCGGATGCGGGCGGGTTGGCAAAAGCCGCGGCTGAAGGCATTGCGACCTTCGCTTTCGTGCGCAAGGAATTTGTCAGCAAGGAAGCCCATGAAGAGGCGATCCTTTCGCAGCTGGAAGCCCTCTCCCCCGACATCATCTGCCTTGCCGGTTATATGCGGCTGCTCTCGGGCCGCTTCATCCAGGCCTATGAGGGCCGGATCATCAATATCCATCCGTCGCTGCTGCCGCTTTTTCCCGGCCTGCACACGCATCAGCGCGCGATCGACGCCGGCATGCGCATCGCCGGCTGCACCGTGCATTTCGTCACCGAGGGTATGGACGAAGGTCCTGTCATCGGCCAGGCTGCCGTGCCTGTCTTGACCGACGATACCGCCGACAGCCTTGCCGCCCGCGTACTTACAGTTGAGTATCAGATTTATCCGCAATCGCTGCGGCTTCTGGCGGAAGACAAGGTCAGGATGGAAGGCGGCAAGGCCATAAGCCTCGGCAAAACACCTGCTGTCGATGGACGGCAAATTTTGTCACTACTTGGGGACATAGGTTAAGTAAGGAACTCCGGCGGCAAGCAGTCCCCCTCATCCGCCGCTCTCAATCGCCCTTCCTCAAGCCGCAATTGCCATCAGCGGATGCAGCGTACCGTCGCTATAGACGATGCGGCCACCGCGGAAGGTTGCGCGAATGCGGTGAACCGAGCCGGGCTCGACGGCGACTAGATCGGCAAGCTGGCCGACAGCAATCTCGCCGCGATCCGGCAGACCGGCCGAACGGGCAGCGTTGGCTGTTGCCGTCGCAACAGCCGCCGGCAGACCGCCGGCAACAACATCGGCGATCTTGAAGATCGCCGGCACAAAGGCCGCCGGGTGATAATCAGCCGCGATGATGCCGAGCAGGCCGGAGCGCGCCGCATCCAGGGCGCTGAGATTGCCGGACATGGACTGGCCGCGCAGCGCGTTCGGCGCGCCCATCAGGGTCCAGAGACCGCGACGGCAGGCTTCCTCCGCGGCAGGTCCCGTCACCGGAAACTCGCTGATCGTCACGCCGAGATCGTGCATCGCGGCGACTTTTTCGGCACTGTCGTCGTCATGCGAGGCGAGCGACAGCTTGTGCTTCAGCGCAAGTTCAACCACGTCATGCAGCTTGCGTTCGATCTCAGGATCCTCGCGCTGTGCGATGCGTTTTGCCACGACTTCCTCGGCCGCCTCGCGCGATATGGACCGGCGCTCGGACATGCTGCGGATATAGCTTTCGATGTCGTTATACTGCCCCTGCCCCGGCGTGTGGTCGGTGAGCGAAATCATATCAACGGAGCCTTCTTCCAGCAGCCGCTCCAGGGTCGGCGCCGCACCGAGATTGGTGATTTCGTAGCGTGCATGGACACGGTGGTCGATCAGGAGCTCATCGCGCAGGCTGCCGATGCCGCGGATGACCGCCGAGGTGGTTTCGAGCGAACGGACATGGCCGTAGACGCTTTCGGTCGCAAAGGAGAGCGCTGCAAAGGCCGTGGTGACGCCAGCCGCCGCCAGCTTCTTGTCCAGCTCGTGAATGCCGAAATCGATCGGCATCATCGCATTCGGCCGCGGCGCGATCTCGCGCTCCACCATGTCACAATGCAGATCGACGAAGCCCGGCATCAGCAAGCGGCCACCGCCATCGAACGTTGGCTGCGCCACCGGCTCCGAGCGGATTTCGGCAATCACGCCGTCCTCGATGCGCACTGCGCCCTTCTCGACGACTTCATTAGGAAGAACGAGCGTGAAATTGCTGAGCCACATCGGCTTTCTCCTGAAACATCCATAAGCGAAGGAAGGGCGGAAGCATTCAAGTGTCTTCGGCCGCACGCCCCGGTAAGCTCGATTCGTGACAATGTGATGAATGGGAGAGCAAGCTCCCACCCACGCAGCCGCCTATTTCAGGCTGGCGACATTCAAGGCCGCCCATTGCAGCAGCATAATCGTCTTGGCGTCACAGATATCGCCGGTCTCGATCATGACAATCGCATCGGGCAGGCGAACTTCCAGCACCTCTATATCCTCATGCTCTTCCGCAAGCCCGCCGCCATCGGCAACACGGTCGGACGTGTCGATTACGGCGGCGAAGAAATGAATGACCTCCGTCGATGAGCCGGGCGAGGTCATCGCCTTGAACAGGAAGCGGACGTCGCGCACGCGAAAGCCGGTCTCCTCCATGGCCTCGCGGCGGATCGCGGCTTCCGGCTGGTCGCCGTCGAGCAATCCGGCGGGCACTTCGATCATCCAGGACGTCTCGCCGACCAGCCGGGCCGGCAGACGGTATTGCCGAACGAGCACCACGGTTTCGCGCTTGGGATCATAGAGGAGGATGCAGGCCGCCGGCGTACGATGATAGACCTCGCGCTTCAGGCGATGTCTTTCGCCTCGTGAATCCGTGTAGTCGACCTCGAATGTGCTCAGCCGAGTCCATTGATCCGCCAGCGTCTTTTCGCTGACGATTTCGGCTTTCGCGTTTTCGAATTTACTCATGCCACGTCCTTGCGAAGCCATACCTTATTGTCGTGGACGGCCGCGCCGCCATAGGGCGCGACCGGGTCCGCGCCGGTGAGCACATTGATCCCCTCGCCGTCGACATGAGCCTTGTTCGGCCAGAGCCCCTCGGCGATCAGCACACCGGGTCTCACTTCCGTTGTCACGCGGGCGTGGAGGCGGATATCGCCGCGGCTATTGCCGATGCGGATCAGCTCGCCATTGACGATATCGAGCCGCTCGGCGTCGGCCGGATTGATCATCACCTCGGGACGGCCTTCCTTCTGCCGTGACGTCTTCGTTTCCGCGAAACTCGAATTCAGGAAATTGCGCGAGGGCGAGGTGGCAAGCCGGAAAGGATGCTCGGGGTCGGCCACCTCGATCACATCGACCTGGTCCGGAAACTCCGGCAGCTCGACATGAGGGCCGAGCAGACCGACGGATGCTGGCGGGCGGTTCGGCGCCGGCTGATTGGTCCAATCGGGGCGAAAGCGGAACTTGCCGTCGGGATGAGCGAAGCCGTTGACGAAATGTGCCTCCTCGAAATCCGGCTGGCGGTCGAACCATTTGTGTTCGAGGAAGTAATCGTAATCCGGCAGACCGCTCCTCGACAGAATCCTGTCGATCATCTCGCGGGCGGAGAAGCCGAAGCCGGGGCGATCCGCGACGCCGAGGCGCTTTGCGAGCTCCTCGATGACGAAGAGATTGCTGCGAACGGTTGGCGGCGGCTCGACAAGCTTGGGACCGAGCAGGATGTGGTTCTGCCCGCCGGCGCGGTAGATGTCGTCATGCTCGACGAACATGGTGGCGGGGATGACGATATCGGCCATCTCGGCCGTATCGGTCATGAACTGCTCGTGTACAGCCACGAAGAGGTCGGAGCGGGCAAAACCACGCTTCACCAGCCGCTGCTCCGGTGCGATATTCACCGGATTGGTGTTCTGGACAAGCATCGCAGTCACCGGGCCGCGATGGCGCAGCGCCACGGCATCGCCGGTCAAAGCGCGGCCGATCTGCGACTGATCGATCATGCGGATATCCTGATCCTTCATGGCGCGGCCGGTGAGTTCGCTCGCGTCCATGCGGAAGATATCGCTGTTCGAATGAAAGGCGCCGCCGCCTTCATATTGCCAGGAACCGAGAACTGTGGCGATCGAGGCTGTCGCGTGCATGGCGATCGCGCCATTGCGCTGACGGGTAAAGCCGTAGCCAAGGCGGAAGTAGGTCTTCTTCGTCGTTCCCACGAGCTTGGCGAAAGCTTCGATCTCATCAACCGAAAGGCCGGTGATGCCAGCAGCCCATGCCGGGGTCTTCGACTTCAAATGCTCTTCGAGGCCGGCGGGATCGTCGGCATATTTGGCCATGTAGTCACGGTCGGCATAGCCGTCGCGGAAGGCGATGTGCATGACGGCGCACGCAAGGGCCGCATCCGTGCCCGGCTTGACGATCAAGGCGATGTCGGCCTGCTTCATCGTCGGGTTGTCGTAAATATCGACGACGACGATCTTGGCGCCGCGCTCCTTGCGGGACTTCACCGCATGGGTCATGACATTGACCTGCGTCGCCACGGCATTCGTGCCCCATATGACGACGCAATCCGTGCGGCCCATTTCCCGCGGATCGGGGCCGCGCAGCACGCCTGTCGCCATGGTGAAGCCGGTCCAGGCCGGATTGGTGCAGATCGACGAGAAGAAGCCGGAATAGCGCTTGGCATGGCGCAGCCGCTCGATGGAATCGCGCTGCACCCAGCCCATCGTTCCCGCATAGAAATAAGGCCAGATCGCCTCGCTGCCGTCTTTCGCTTCCGCCTTCACGAAGGCCTCGGCGATTTCATCCAGTGCCTCGTCCCAGGAAAGCTCCTGCCAGCGCCCCTCGCCCTTGGCGCCGGCGCGGCGAAGCGGCTTCATCAGGCGATCAGGATGGTAAAGCCGCTCGGCATAGCGCGCGACCTTGGCGCAAATGACGCCCGAGGTGTAGGAATGGTCGTTGGCCCCGCGAACCCGGCCGATCCTGCCGTCTTCAGTCAGATCGACCTCCAGCGCGCAGGTGGAGGGACAGTCATGCGGACAGGCTGTGTGGCCGACGCGCGATTTGGCTTGGATGGGGGTCGCAATGTTCATGAGGTTTGTATATTTCAAGCAGGGACCGGCCACTAGAGACAATCCGGCCCATCTCAACAATTCATGCGGACTTCACCGACAATGAACTATCGGCACATCTACCACGCGGGCAATTTTGCCGATGTCTTGAAACACGCAATCCTCGCGCGCCTCGTCCGCTACATGCAGAACAAGGACAAGGCGTTCCGCGTCCTCGACACGCATGCCGGCATCGGGCTCTACGATCTCTCCTCCGAGGAAGCGCAGAAGACCGGCGAGTGGCGCGATGGCATCGGCAGGGTGTTGGAGGCGGAACTCGTGCCGCAGGTCGCCGAGCTTCTGGAGCCCTATCTTGCCGCCATCCGGGAATTGAACCCCGAAGGCGGCGTCAGGCTCTATCCCGGCTCGCCGAAACTCGCCCGCATGCTGTTTCGCCCGCAGGACCGGCTTTCGGCGATGGAACTGCATCCGGACGATTTCCAGCGGTTGCACCGGCTGTTTGAGGGCGATCACCACGCCCGCATTACCGAGCTCGACGGCTGGCTGGCGCTCGGCGCGCATCTGCCGCCGAAGGAAAAGCGCGGCATCGTGCTCGTCGACCCGCCTTTCGAGGAAGAAGGCGAATATGAGCGGCTGATCGATGGGCTCGCAAAGGCCTCGCGCCGCTTTCCCGGTGGCACCTATTGCCTCTGGTATCCGATCAAGAAGGACGCGCCGATCAAGCCATTTCACGAGGCGCTGCAGGCACTGGAAATTCCGAAGATGCTCTGCGCCGAGCTGAGCGTCAAAAGCGACCGCGGCTTCACCGGGCTTACCGGCTCCGGCCTCATCATCGTCAATCCGCCCTTCACGCTCAAGGACGAGCTGCACGCGCTGCTGCCGGCCTTGAAGGATATTCTGGCGCAGGACCGCTTCGCCTCGCAGCGCGCCTTCTGGCTGCGTGGCGAACATTGAGACTTTTCACACATATATCCGACAGGTGATTTCATGAGACTTCTTTGCTCGCCCACCTCCCCCTTCTCCAGCAAGGTGCGCATGGCCGCACGCCATCTCGGCATCAAGCTCGAGGAAATCCACGTCGATACGAATGCCGGTCCAACACTGCTGATCGACAACAATCCGCTCGGCAAGATCCCGACATTGCTGACCGGCGACGGTGAGGCCATTTTCGACAGCCGCGCCATCATGCATTATTTCGACCGGCGCGAGGGTGGGCTCTATCCTTCGAAGAGGGGTAAACGCACCGAAATCGAGGTTCTGGAAGCGCTGATCGACGGCACCAACGAGTGCCTGCTGTCGATCGTCTACGAGCGGCGCCTTCGCGAACCCGAGAAGCAGCATCAGCCCTGGATCGACCGCCAGTGGACAAAGGTCAGCCGCGCCCTCACCCATCTCGACGCCGAGCCGCCGAAGATCGGCAAAAAGCTGCATGCGGGTCACTTCGCGCTTGCCTCCCTCATCGGCTATCTGCAGCTCCGCTTCGAAGGGCAATGGGAAGGGGAGTATGCGGGATTGACGGACTGGGCACGCAAGTTCGAGAAGCATTTCCCCGATTTTCCGGCGATGAAGCCGCAAGTCTGACGCCGTCGACTCAGCCCTGGCGGGCAGCGTCGGCCTTTACGAAATCGACGAAGGCGCGCAGAGCCGTCGGCAACTGCCTGCGGCTCGGATAATAGAGAAAGAATCCGGGATAATAAGGACACCAGTCCTCAAGCACGCGGATCAGCCGGCCATCCCGCAAGGCCGGTAGCGCGTGATCTTCAAATACGAAGGCAAGACCGGAGCCATTGATAGCGGCATCCAGCATGATATCGAGATCGCCAAGCGTGAGCGGCCCCTGCACCTCGATCTCCAGCTCGATGCCCCCGCGCTCGAACTCCCAGCGATAATAGGTGCCGCTCGCGAAACGGTAGCGGATGCAGGGGTGATCCTTCAGATCGTGGGGCGTGAGCGGTTTGGGAAAATGCTGAAAATGTTCGGGCGAGCCGACGATCGCCGTCCGCTGGCGAGGCCCGATGGGGACAGCGATCATGTCGGCGGCGATGCGTTCGCCGAACCGTATGCCGGCGTCGAAACCGGAGGCAACCGTATCCACGAGCGCATCGTCCACTACGATTTCGACTTCGATGGCGGGGTAAGTCCTCAGGAACCGCGACACGATCGGCAGCAATACCATCCTGGCTGCAGGACGCGGGGCATTGATGCGCAGCTTGCCATAGGGCTGGCCGCGGAATTTATCGAGATCCTCCAGCGCATCGTCGATATCGAGAAACGCCGGGCGGATGCGATCGAACAGGCGTTCGCCGGCTTCCGTCAAGCCGACGCCACGGGTGGTGCGATTGACCAGCCGCACATCCAGCCGCTCCTCGATGGCGCGCAACGAATGGCTGAGCGCGGAGGGAGTCACCCCCAATTCCACCGCCGCTTTGCGAAAGCTACGGTGTTCGGCAATTGCAAGGAAGATCGTCAGATCTATCGAACGGATGCGTCGCATTGGTGAGATTTTCTCAGTTCTTCATGGAAGAGAAAGTAGATTATCTCAGCGATACCATCAAGCTACCTTTCTCCTGCAAGCGAATTCCATCTATGGAATTGCAAACTCACGAAGGAGAAAGCCATGCGTGTTTGGTTCATTACGGGTGCATCCCGCGGGTTTGGTGCCCTTATCACTCAAGAAGCCCTCACCGCCGGCGACGCCGTTGTCGCTACAGCTCGCAATCCCGTTGGGCTGGCGGAGAAGTTCGGCAATCACCCGAACCTCCTATCCGTCGCCCTCGACGTATGGAGCGAGGCGCAGGCCCATGAAGCCGCCGAGATCGCCGTCAAGCGTTTCGGCAAGATCGACGTCCTTGTCAATAATGCCGGCTACGGGCTTCTGGGTGCCGTGGAGGAAGCAACTGCCGAGGAAATCGAAAAGCTCTATGCGACCAACGTCTTCGGCCTGCTGAAGGTCACGCGCGCCGTCCTGCCGCACATGCGCCGGCAGCGTTCGGGCCATGTCATCAACATGTCCTCGGTCGGCGGTTATCAGAGCTTTGCCGGCTGGGGCGTCTATTGCTCGACAAAGTTCGCCATCGAAGGCCTCTCCGAAGCGATGGCAGCGGAGTTGCAGCCGCTCGGCATCCAGGTCACCGTTGTCGAACCCGGCTTTTTCCGCACCGACTTCCTCAATGAAAGCTCGCTTGCAGTCAGCCCGAGTTCGATTGCCGACTACAGGGACACTCCGGCCGGAGCGATGCGCGATTTCGCGGCCGACCATAATCACGCTCAGCCCGGCGATCCCAAACGTCTTGCAAAATCGATGATCACGCTTGCCCATTCGGCGAACCCGCCTCTGCGCATGCCTTTCGGCTCGGATACGGTCGGCGCGATCGAGACCAAGAACGAATATGTCGCCAGAGAGCTGGCCGATTGGCGCGAACTGGCCGTCTCGACTGACTTCCCGAAGGAAGCCACCTAAACATTCCGAGGCGTAATGCAAAAAAGCCGGGGTTTTCACCCCGGCCTTTTCTTCAGGCTATGCCTTCAGATGATTAGAACTTGACGCCGATACCGACCTTTACGCTCTGCTCGTCGTAACCGCGAGAGAAGCGACCGGAGTCGAGGTCGAAGTTCTTCTTGCCGTAGTCCGTGTAGCGGTACTCGAGGCGAGCGGTGATGTTGTTGGTGATGAAGGTTTCAGCACCTGCACCGACCGTGTAACCAACAGCCGTCTTGCTGTCAGACGAGGTAGCGTCTTCGAGCTTGTTCTGGCCGAGCGCCAGACCGGCCGTGCCATACAGCATGAACGGGTTAAAGTCGTAGCCGATACGACCGCGAACCGAGCCATTGACGCCATTCTTGGCGGTCAGACCGTTGCGGGTGCTGTCAATGCCGGCGTAGCCGAGGTCTGCTTCAACGCCGTATACGATCTGGCCCTGCTGCCAGTTGTAGCCGGTGAAGGCCTGGCCGCCGAAGCCATAGCCGTTGCCATTGTGGCTGAAATGACCTTTGCTCCAGTCGCCTGCACCACCGATGTAGAAGCCGGACCAGTTGTTGACGGCCGGAGCTGCTTCCTGAGCGACGGGCGGCTGCGGAATCTGCTCGACAGCGTCAGCGGCGTGAGCTGCGGTGTAGCCACCGAGGGCGAGAGTGGAGACCATGAGGGTCTTGATAAGAGTACGCATACTTTTCTCCTTTCAGGCCCGTGCGCTTCGCTTACTGTCTTCGACTGTGAAGCGCCACGAGCAATTAAACATATCCCTCCCGGATCGAGGTTGAAATTGGAATGCAAATGAGGAATTGGAAGAGCCAAAATATGATATCATTGTGGCACAGAGGTGGCTGAATTTCGATGTTGCTTCATCGCAACAGAGGAATTATTAACCATAACCAATGATTAAAGCATGTATACTTATTTTAAACTAAATATATCGCAAGTTTTACATAAGAAATTCCGAAGCGTGTCATTTGCTCATACATCTTTTCATATGGTGTATCGACGCCCTATATGAACATCGATCGGGTAACGACGAGCAGAAGGCGATCTCTTGAGCCAGGAAAAACTACGCACGGCGCTGATTACCGGCGCGTCCAAAAGAATAGGTCTGGCAATTGCCGAGGATTTATCGGCTCATGGCTTCGCGGTGGCGTTGCATGCCCATCAGTCCCTCGCCGAGGCGGAAGAAATTGCGGCGAAACTGCGGCAAACCGGCCGCAAGGCGATTGCGATCAAGGCCGATCTGCGAGATTTGGCCGAGACGTCAGACCTCGTCGAAAGGGCCGCGGATGCTCTTGGTCCGCTCGATCTTCTGGTCAACAACGCCTCGGCTTTCCTCGGTGATTCCGCCGATCATTTCGACGCCGAAGCCTTCGAGGCGCACTTCGCCGTGCACGTGCGCGCGCCATCCATTCTGGCTGCCGATTTCGTCCGGCAGCTTCCCGAACCCTATCCGGGCCTGATCGTCAACATGGTCGATCAGCGGGTCTGGGCGCTTAATCCCCGCTTCTATTCCTATACGCTGTCGAAAGCTGCTCTTTGGACCGCAACCCAGACGATGGCGCAGAGCTTTGCGCCGCGTATCCGCGTCAATGCGATCGGCCCAGGTCCGACGGTGCGCAGCGTGCGGCAGAGCGAGGAGGACTTTCAAGCGCAGATCGACGGCCTCATATTGAAGGCGGCGCCGAGGCTCGAAGAATTCGGCCGGACCATCCGCTTTCTTTTTGACACACCCTCGATCACGGGCCAAATGATAGCGCTCGATGGCGGCCAGCACCTTGCCTGGGAAACGCCAGACGTGTCGGAGAGTACGGAATGAATGGAAGAAAGCTGCCCGATGGCGGCGTTCTCTATGACGAATCAGAGGATATCGAAGACGACATCGAGGTGGAGGGCGATGCCGCCGCCTCCCCTGTTGCGCCTGTCGATTGGAATGAAGGCGGCAAGAACGAGACCGGGCTTCGCGGCGCCGAACTGATCGCCGAATTCGTCAAGCGGCTGCCGAATAATCCCGGCGTTTATCGCATGTTCAACGAAGCCGGCGACGTACTCTACGTCGGCAAGGCGCGAAACCTGAAGAAGCGCGTTTCCAACTACGCGCTGGGCAAGGTGCACTCCAACCGCATCGCCCGTATGGTGCGCGAAACCGCCAATATGGAATTCGTCACCACGCGCACGGAGACGGAAGCGCTGCTGCTGGAAGCGAATCTCATCAAACGCTTGCGCCCGCGCTTTAACGTGCTGCTGCGGGACGACAAATCCTTCCCCTATATTCTGATCACGGGCGATCATCGCGCGCCGGCGATCTTCAAGCATCGCGGCGCCCGCGCGCGAAAGGGCGACTATTTCGGGCCCTTCGCATCGGCCGGCGCGGTCGGCCGCACCATCAATTCGCTGCAGCGGGCCTTTCTGATCCGCACCTGCACCGACAGCGTCTTCGAGACGCGCACGCGGCCCTGTCTGCTCTATCAGATCAAGCGCTGTTCCGGCCCCTGCACGCATGAGATCAGCGATACAGGCTATGCGGAACTGGTGCAGGAAGCGAAGGACTTCCTTTCCGGCAAGAGCCAGAACGTCAAGGCGCATATGGCCGAGGCGATGAATGCCGCCGCCGAAGATCTGGATTTCGAGCGCGCCGCGATCTTTCGCGATCGGCTTGCCGCGCTTTCGCATGTGCAGAGCCATCAAGGCATCAATCCGGCCGGAGTGGAGGAAGCAGATGTCTTCGCCATCCATCACGAGGGCGGCATTTCCTGCATCCAGGTCTTCTTCTTCCGCACCGGGCAGAACTGGGGCAATCGCGCTTATTTCCCCAAGGCCGATCCATCGCTCTCGGGCGCCGAAGTGCTGAACGCGTTCCTTGCGCAATTCTATGATGACAAGCCCGTGCCGCGGCAGATCCTGCTGTCGGAGACCATCGAGGAAATGGAACTCTTGGCGGCAGCGCTTACCGAGAAAGCCGGCCACAAGGTCGCGATCCTCGTGCCGCAGCGCGGCGAAAAGCGCGATTTGGTCGAGCATGTCATCGCCAATGCACGCGAGGCGCATGGCCGCAAGCTGGCGGAAACCGCCTCGCAATCGAGGCTGCTCGAAGGTTTCAAAGAAACATTCAAGCTTCCCTACACACCGCAACGCATCGAGATCTACGACAACTCCCACATCATGGGCACGAATGCGGTCGGCGGGATGGTGGTCGCCGGGCCGGAAGGCTTCGTCAAAAACCAATACCGCAAATTCAACATCAAATCGACCGACATCACGCCGGGCGACGACTTCGGCATGATGCGCGAGGTCATGACCCGCCGCTTCTCGCGCCTCCTGAAGGAGGAAGGAAAGCCTGATCGGACAGCTGCCGCAGAAGCATCCGGCACCGATGCAGCCGACCAGCCCTTCCCGGCCTGGCCAGATGTCATCCTCATTGATGGCGGCCAGGGGCAGATGACCGCCGTACGCGCCATTCTCGAGGAGCTCGGGATCACCGACAGCGTCATCGCCATCGGCGTCGCCAAGGGCGTCGACCGCGAGGCCGGGCGCGAGCGCTTCTTCGCTCCAGCGCGCGAAAGTTTCTCGCTGCCGCCGCGCGATCCCGTGCTCTATTTCATCCAGCGCATGCGCGACGAGGCGCACCGCTTCGCGATCGGCTCGCATCGTGCCCGGCGCAAGAAGGAGATGGTTAGAAATCCGCTGGACGAGATCGGCGGCATCGGCCCTTCGCGCAAGCGCGCGCTGCTGCAGCATTTCGGCACCGCCAAAGCCGTGTCGCGGGCAGCGCTATCGGATCTGATGGCGGTAGAGGGCATATCAGAAACCGTGGCGCGGCAGGTCTACAACCATTTCCACGAGGACGCCGCGAAATAAGCAATGCCCGTCGCAAATTCCACGCAATGACGGTGAAAAAACAGAAACAATATTGACGATAAGGTCGCCAAACCATCATCTATGACTTGATCCCAAAAAGTGCGAAGCGGTTTTTGGAGAAGATCAAGAAAATCAAATGCTCGGAGCGCGATGAAACCCGAAATCGAGGCTCATCGCGATCCGCCGAGACAACCGAAACGAAACGATTTCCATGGCTTCGCGCGCTTACAGCATCCCCAACCTGCTCACCTACGGCCGCATCATTTGCGTTCCTCTGATCGTTCTTTGCTTCTTCGTCGAAGGCAAGCTGGAGGGTTCCGATTTCGCCCGCTGGGTCGCGCTCTGGATCTTCGTCATCGCCTCGATCACCGATTTCCTCGATGGTTATCTTGCACGCATCTGGAATCAGACCTCCAATATCGGCCGCATGCTCGATCCGATTGCCGACAAACTGCTGGTCTCGGCGATCCTGCTTCTGGTCGCTGCCGACGGCACCATTGCCGGCTGGTCGCTCTGGGCCGCCATCATCATTCTCTGCCGCGAAATCCTCGTCTCCGGCCTGCGCGAATATCTGGCGGCGTTGAAGGTCAGCGTTCCCGTGACGCGGATCGCGAAATGGAAGACGACCGCCCAACTCGTTGCCATCGCTTTCCTTCTGGCTGGGCCGGCGGGCGACAAGGTGCTACCCTATACGACGGAAATAGGCATCGTCCTGCTCTGGGTCGCAGCGCTTTTGACCATCTATACCGGCTACGATTATTTCCGGGCCGGGCTGAAGCATGTCGTGGATGAGGAATGATGACGAAGCTCGTCTATTTCGCCTGGGTGCGCGAGCGGATCGGCAAAGCGGAGGAAGAGATTTCCCTGCCCGCCGATGTCGTTACCGTCGGCGATCTCCTGAGTCATTTGAAGGGCTTGGGCGAAGAATACGAGGCGGCACTTCAATTCCCCCAGGCGATCCGCGTCGCGATCAATATGGAGCACGCCGAGCACGATGAGCCTATCGCCGGAGCGCGCGAGATCGGGCTCTTCCCGCCGATGACAGGGGGATAAGCCGATGGCTATTCAGCCGGTAGTCCGCGTTCAGCGCAAGGATTTCGATCTCCAGGCGGAGATCGATCGGCTGACCGACGGGCGACGCGATATCGGCGCTGTCGTCACCTTCTCCGGGCTCTGCCGTGACGAAGGCGGCACTTTGGGTGCGCTGGAACTCGAACATTATCCCGGCATGGCGGAAGCGGAGATCGACCGCATCGCCAAGCTTGCCATCGAACGTTTCGAGCTTCTTGGCCTGGCTGCCATTCACCGCTACGGCAAGATCGCGCCCGGCGAGAATATCGTGCTCGTCATTGCCGCGGCACCGCATCGCCAGGCCGCCTTCGACGGCGCCAATTTCGTCATGGATTTCCTGAAAACCTCCGCGCCATTCTGGAAGAAGGAACACGGCAAGGATGGCACGCAAGGCGGTTGGGTTTCCGCCAAGGATGCCGACGATGCCGCGCGGGCCAAATGGGCTGGTAACAAGTAGGCTTCAGGGCACCACTCGTTCACGGCGGCTCAGCACCAGCAGCAGCACCAGCAACGAGAAGATGACGAAATCGCGCCAAAGGAACGGACCGTAAGCTCCCCACATCGTCTCCGTCAGGCCGAGCAGCGCAGCCCCGCCGGCCGACTTCAGCGGCTCGGAATAGCCGCCGACCGCCGCAATCATCAGCACCTTCAGCCCGAACATCAGCCCTGCGCCGAAATCCATGGTTCCGTAGTAGGAAGTAGCTAGCAGACCGCAGATGGTCGCGACCATAGCGGAGGCGACATAGGCCGTCAGAAAGACACGGCTGGCGCTGGCGCCGCACAGTTCGGCTGCAAGCGCGTCATCTGTAACGGCCCGCCAGATGCGGCCCCATCCGGTGCATTTGAGGACATAGGCACCTATAAAGATAACGAGGATCATCAGCACGGTGTTAAGCAGCTGGATTTCGGTCAGTGTGACGCGGAAACTACCGCTGTCCCAGAACACGACTGCACCGTTCAGAAAGGGTGGCAGCCAGATGCCGCGCGTATTGGACGCCAGCCGCGCCGTTTCCATTAGGATGATCATCATGCCGAGTGCTGCGACGATGACCGTGTTCGGCGATTTGCGCGATAGCGGCAGCATGATCGCTCGGCCGACCAGAAAGCTGGTGCCGATCGTATAGCCGACGGCGATCACGGCCCCGAAAGCAAAGGCAGCCGGCAGGATGAGATACATCTTCGTATAACCGACGTCCGTGAAGAGCACGAGCATCTGGCCGGCAAAGGCGAAGAGCGCGCCATAGGTGATATCGGCCCGCTTCATGACACCGAAGGCAATGGAATAGCCGAAGGCCAGCGTCGCATAAAGTGCAGCGAGCGGAACGGCATTCGCCAATTGCTGCAGAAGATAGGCCATTCCACCTCTCCGAAGAACGAGCAAATAGTAACTGGCAAAATTCATTTTACCAGTTATAATTTTTGTTATGAGTTTTACCTGGACCCCACATCGCTTTTCCGGTGGCGCGCTTGCGCTCGATGTCGCCAACAGCGTGATCCTGCGCCATGACGACGAGCGCCGGATCGACCGTTTCGAGGCGGCAGGACAGATGGATAGCTTTCCGAAGGCGGCAGCCAATTTCTGCGCCGAACGGGCTCTCTTCGGCGATATCCTGCCGGTGAAGCGGGAAAACCGAACCGATTTCATCGCACTCCGCGAATTGATCGATCGTTATTTCCGGGCACGCGTCATTGGGGAGGCTGCCGATCTGCTGCTCGCCGATCTGCTTGCGGCATTGGCTGGGGTCCTGAAGCGCGCTTCCTCCAATGGGCTCGATGCCGCAACCGTGCATTCGACGCTGCGCCTTATCGCCATGCCTGATCCGGAACGAATGAAGATATGCCGCAACTGCGGCTGGCTTTTTATCGACCGCAGCAAGAACAAGAGCCGCGCCTGGTGCGACATGGCGGTCTGCGGCAACCGGGCCAAAGCCAGCCGGCATTACCGGCGCAAGAAAGAGGAGACTGCGCCATGACGATGCGAAAGATCATGCTGACAATGACAGGTGCCGGGATCGTTGCCGGCCTGGCGCTGGCCGGCTGCCAGCGGAAGGACGATGAGGGCCCGACCCAGCTCACCGGCCGCCTCTTCGTCTTCAACTACCGGGTAGCGAGCGCGAGCTACATGATCACGCTCAAGAAGATCGCCCCGATCCCGGAGGGAACAAAGGCGATCGCGGAATTCGAAAATCCGGCCGGCGGCGATCCGCTTGTCGTCAACCAGAAGATCTATACATTCTGGGACAAGATCACGCTGGAAAGTCCGGATCTCCATTGCGTCCGCAAGGACCGCCCTTACTCCGTCTCGATCAAGCTGGTCGATGCCAGCGACAAGACGATCCAGACGATCAAGACCGAGGTCAAATCCGATCTCGACCAGACCGTGCTGCCGACGAAGCCACTGGTCGTCGGCCCGGTCTATACCGCCAATCCAGATGTCTTCAAGGGCGATGGCAGCGCCGATTATGGACATGATGCCGCCTGCCCGGCGTGAAGGGTGCGGTGGGTACTCTCCTCTCCCCGCCCGCGGGGAGAGGGAGTCTAATTTGCTGAAATGAAAAAAAGCCGAGACGCAAGGTCCCGGCTTTCATGAGTCATTTCAAATCGTTCAGCGCTGAAGCCGAAAGGCTGATTCAGCCGACGATTTCGGTTTCGGAGAACCAGTAGGCGATTTCGACGGCAGCCGTTTCCGGAGCGTCCGAGCCATGAACGGAATTTTCGCCGATCGACAGAGCGAAGGTCTTGCGGATCGTGCCCTCGTCAGCGTTGGCCGGGTTGGTCGCGCCCATGATTTCGCGGTTCTTCAGGATGGCGTTTTCGCCTTCGAGAACCTGGACGATGGTCGGGCCGGAGGTCATGCCTTCAACGAGTTCGCCGAAGAACGGACGTTCCTTGTGAACGGCGTAGAAGCCTTCAGCTTCGCGCTTGCTCATCCAGACACGCTTGGAGGCGATGACGCGCAGGCCGTTGTCTTCAAAAACCTTGGTGATGGCGCCGGTCAGGTTGCGCTTCGTCGCGTCCGGCTTGATCATCGAGAAAGTACGTTCAATCGCCATGGGTCCATTCCTTGTAATCAGAGAAAAGTGGGCGGTCTTTACCTGCCCCAAGGCCCGAAAACAAGGGGGATCGGCCAATTTCACGCCGCTGTCACAGTCCGGTCATCCGATTCGCAATCGACCGATGGCATTGCGACGGTTTATTCGCAAACTCGGCGGCAACATCGCCGCACCATTGAGGAGAGGTCATATGCTCAAACATTTCAGGATGCTTGCCGACTACAATCGTTGGGCAAATGTTCAGGTCTACAACGCTGCGGCAGACCTCCGTGATGCAGAATTCCACGAGGATCGCGGCGCGTTCTTCGGTTCGCTCCACGGAACGCTGAACCATCTGCTTGTCACGGATCGGCTGTGGATGCACCGTTTCAACGGCACCGGCGGGGTGCCGGCGTCACTCGAGACCGTCCTTCACGACACGCTTAAAGGACTCTACAGCTTACGGGAGGCGGAAGATCGAAATATCATCACCTGGCTGGAAACACTCGATGCCGACGCGCTTGCCGTCGATATTACCTATACCTCGATCCTGCGACCGGGCGCCATCACCGTTCCCCTCCATGCGGCGATATCACATATGTTCAACCACCACACCCACCACCGCGGCCAGTGCCATACCATCCTGACATCCATGGGCAAGCCGTCGCTGGCGCTGGACCTGCTGAACTTCCTGCGCAGTGAAGGAACACGCTGGATGTGAGCGGAAAGCGAATTGCTGTTTTCCGCTTACGCCAAAGCGTTGAGCACCTGCCTCATTTTGTTGCGATGCAGCGTGAATAAGGCATTTTGTTCATGTTCCCTTAACCTGCCGACCTGCAGATTGATAAGATATATCAGCTCACGGTCAGAAGCAGGCATGAAGAACTCGCAAACAAGCGTTTCGGCATATTCCATCGATAATGATGAAACGGAAACCGAGCTCGAGATCATCGGCCGCTTCATGACGCGGCTGAAGGTCAAGAACCTGCCGCGCAACTATCAGCTCTTTCATGAGGCGCTTTACGGGCAGGATCGCCGTCTTGCCGAAGAAATCGAGGCGCTTGGCCCCCTTCCCTCACAAAGCGGGCTCGACGAAATCGGCCTGAAGTATCGTCTCGTCAGCCATTGCGGGCTGGTGGCGCGCAAATCGGAAAGCGATGCTGCCGAAATGCTCCGCGAAGTCGCAGATCAGCTCGCCGAGGGGCTGATGAAGAAACAGCGATTTAGCCGCGAGACCGAAACGGCAGCGAATGCGAACCCCGCCCTCGACAGCCTCAATGCCTCTCTCAGCAATCTCATGCTCTACGAAACTGAGCTGACCGAGCGGCTGCGCAACTGCGCCAACCTCACGAAGCCCTCGCAAAAGGCTGGCGCCTAAGCGACTTCGCGCTCTTGCCTTCGGCGTCGAGTTCGGCCAAAACCGCGCCATGATTTCGATTTCAGACCTTTCCGCCCGCATTGCCGGCCGCCTTCTCATCGATCATGCCAGCGTGACGCTTCCGGCGGGCACGAAGGCTGGCCTCGTCGGCAAGAACGGTGCTGGCAAATCCACGCTGTTCAGGATCATCACCGGCGATTTTGCTGCCGAAAGCGGCTCGGTCTCGATCCCGCGCAATGCCCGCATCGGCCAGGTTGCGCAGGAGGCCCCCGGCACCGAGGAACCCCTTATCGATATCGTCCTCGCAGCGGATAAGGAGCGCTCCGCACTGCTCGCGGAAGCTGAAACCGCGACCGATCCGCACCGCATCGCCGATATCCAGACGCGGCTTGCCGATATCGATGCGCATTCGGCCGAAGCGCGTGCCGCCAGCATCCTCGCCGGCCTCGGCTTCGACCACGACGCGCAGAAGCGTCCCGCCTCCTCGTTCTCCGGCGGCTGGCGCATGCGCGTGGCTCTTGCGGCCGTGTTGTTTTCCGAGCCGGATCTGCTGCTGCTCGACGAGCCGACGAACTACCTCGACCTTGAAGGCACGCTCTGGCTTGAGGACTATATCCGCCGCTACCCTCACACGGTCATCATCATCTCGCACGACCGCGATCTCTTGAACACGGCCGTCAACTCCATCGTGCATCTCGACCAGAAGAAACTCACCTTCTATCGCGGCTCCTATGACCAGTTCGAGCGGCAGAAAGCTGAAGCCGACGAGCTGCAGATGAAGGCGAAGGCGAAGAACGATGCGGCGCGCAAGCATCTGCAGAGCTTCATCGATCGCTTCAAGGCCAAGGCCTCGAAGGCACGGCAGGCGCAATCGCGCATCAAGGCGCTGGAGCGCATGGGCACCGTCGCCGCCGTCATCGAAGACCATGTGATGGGCTTCAGCTTTCCGGAGCCGGAAAAGCAGCCCGCCTCACCGATCGTCGCGATCAGCGGCGGCGCTGTCGGCTATGAGCCCGGCAAGCCGATCCTCAAGCGCCTGAACCTGCGCATCGATGCCGACGACCGCATCGCGCTGCTCGGCTCCAACGGCAACGGCAAATCGACCTTCGCGAAGTTCATTTCAGGCCGGCTGGGCGCGGAGAGCGGCGAAGTCAGGCTCGCACCGAACCTGAAGATCGGCTTCTTTGCCCAGCATCAGCTCGACGATCTCATTCCGAACCAGACAGCCGTCGAGCATGTCCGCCGCCGGATGCCGGAGACACCGGAGGCGAAGGTGCGCGCCCGCGTCGCGCAGATGGGCTTGGCGACGGAGAAGATGGACACGCAGGTCAAGGATCTCTCCGGCGGCGAGAAGGCGCGGCTGCTCATGGGCCTTGCCGCCTTCGACGCACCGAACCTGCTGATCCTCGACGAACCGACGAACCATCTCGATATCGACAGCCGCAATGCGCTGATCCAGGCGCTGAACGATTATTCCGGCGCCGTCATCCTGATCTCACACGACCGCCATCTGATCGAAGCCACCGTCGACCGGCTCTGGCTGGTGCGCGACGGCACGGTCACGACCTTCGACGGCGACCTGGAAGAATACCGCAGCCTCGTCGTCGCCAACCCGAAGTCGAAGGACGAGAAGGCCAAGACGAACGGCATCGACGATTCCGTTTCCAAAGCGGATCAGCGCAAGCTCAACGCCGATCGGCGCGCGTCGCTGGCGCCGCTCAAGAAGAAGATCAACGAAATCGAATCCTTGACCGGCAAGCTTGAGAAACTGATTCAGGCTCTTGATGCAGAACTTGCGGACCCCGCCCTCTACGAGAAGGCGCCGGCAAAGGCTGCGGAAAAGGCAAAGCAGCGCGCCGATGCCGCCGAGAAGCTTGCGGCAGCCGAGGAGCAGTGGCTGGAACTTTCATCGGAATATGAAAGCGGCATGGCCGGCTGAAGCTGACTGCTTGTTAAGGAATTCGCGGTCGCTCCTAACCGATCATTAACCATAACTGCAGAATATGCGCTCAACTTTCATAGACATAGTGTTGAGCGATTCTGATGAACTACCGTCTGTTGCTGGCTGGCCTTGCCGTGTCCCTGGCTCTCGGAGGATGCGCCACGAAGCCAGGCAATGAAGCGTCGCTGAAGAGCAGCTATGCCGCCGAGGAGCCGCGCCACAAGTCTCTGAAAGCCAACGATCCCATCGAGATGGAGCCGAAGAAATGGCTCGTTGCCGATCTCGAAACCCGCGATGACCTGGCCGGCATGAACGGTCCGCACAATCTCGCCGGCCGTACCCTGGAAGTCTCCTCGCTCAAGGATATCAGGCTCGCCGACAAGGAGGTCATTCTGACCTTCGACGATGGCCCGGCTCCCGGCAAGACGGAACGCATTCTCGCCACGCTCGACAAATTCGGCGTCAAGGCCGCCTTCATGATGGTTGGCGAAATGGCGAAGGCTCATCCAGCGACGGCACGCGAAGTGCTTGCGCATGGCGATGCGATCGGCAGCCACACTTTCCGCCATCCCGATCTCGACAAGATGACCTTCGACGCGGCGATGACCGAGATCGCCCGCGGCAAGGATGCCGTCACCAAGGCGATCGGCACGGATGTTCCTTTCTTCCGCTTCCCCTATCTCGCTGACTCCAAGCGCCTGCGCTCCGCCATCGCGGCCCGCGACATGATCGTCATGGACGTGGATATCGACAGCAAGGATTACTTCACCTCGACGCCCGCCTCGGTGGTCGATCGCACCATGAAGCAGCTCCATCAGCGCGGCCGCGGTATCGTCCTGATGCACGACATTCATCAGCGTACTGTCAGGATGCTGCCTGCTCTCCTGAGCAGGCTGGAGAATGAGGGCTACAAGGTCGTTACGCTGAGATACAAGCGCGAACCGGGTCCGGCGACCAATCTCGTCGCGCAGGCCGGCACCAAGATGGTCCGCTGAGCCGGGTCGATACCGAAAAATCTATGACCAATACGGGGCGCGGAAGCACGGTTGCTTCAGCGTCCGTATTTTGGTTTGTTGATGCCTCATCACCATCAGCAATAGAATCCGGAGCCGCCATGCACCTCCACCTCGAACGCGACGACGATCCGCAAACCTTGCAATTCGTCGCCAAAATGGATGCGGACTCCGAGCGGCTGCTGAAGACGCCGGAATTCGAGGCGGATCGCATCGCGATCAAGGACATGATCGAACGCGAGGACCGGCTGATCACCACCACTCGGCGCGGCAACTGGCTGTTCGATTTTCATCGCAGCGCCGATCATCCGCTCGGTCGCTGGTATCGGCTGCCGGCCGATCGCACACCCCTGCCCGATGCGCCGTGGGAACCGATCTTCGATCTCGATGCTTTCTGTGCACAGGAAGACAGGAAATGGCTCTGGCGCGGCGCCATCACCTGCCCGTGGGAGCCGACGCGGGTGCTGCTTTGTCTTTCCGATGGCGGCTCCGATCACATTCGCATGCTCGAATTCGATTGCGAGACGAAGAGCATCGTCGCAGGCGGCTTCGACACGCCGGCCGTGCGCAGTCACGCGACCTGGCTCAGCCGTGACGAAATCGCCTATTTCGGCTCGATCGACCGCGAATCCTCGACGCGTTCCGGCTGGCCGCGCGTCGGCCGCCGCCTGAAACGTGGACAGTCGCCGGCGGATGCGCCCGTGCTCTATGCCGCCGATGACAGCGACATCTATGGCTCCTGTTCGATCTTCGATCCGCAGCTCGCCGGTCTTGCGACGGGAGAGGCGGGCAAGCCGATCCGGATCTTCAGCGCAGGTCACGAAATCGGCAGCGCCAGCCATTTCATCGAGGATGGGGACGGTTCGCTGCGACGGATCGACCTGCCGAAGGATGCCGAGTTCGGGTTCAACCACTCCCATCTGATCTGGCTTGCCAAGACCGATGAGCGGCTTCCATCCGGTAGCCTAGCCCTGCAGCCCCTGCCGCGGGAGCCCGGCAAGAGCGATGCTGATGAAAGACGCATCCTGTTTTCGCCCAATGAGCGGCAATCGGTTTCGCAATTCCTGCTGCTGCGCGAATGGTGCGTCTTCATCGTCTCGGACCATATGCAACCGCATCTCTTCGTTCTCGATCTAACCAGGACCGATGCCGAAATCCGCGAAATCGCGCTGCCGGCGGATGTTCAGACGGTGTCGGTCGCACCGCTTTATTCCGATCTGCATCTCGGCGACGATACACTGCAGGTCTATGGCGCGGGCTTTCTGCAGCCGCCCTCCTCCTACCGGCTGAATCTTGGCGATCGCCAGACTCCGCTTGAACTCAAGCACATTGCCAGCTCCCCAACCTATTTCGACAGCGAAGGCATGAGTTCCGTCCTGCTGGAAGCCACTTCCGAAGACGGCACGAAAGTTCCCTATCATATCGTCCTGCCGAGAAGCTGGACCAAGGGTGAACTGCCGGTGCTGATGTATGGCTATGGCGGCTTCGACGTCTCGCTTGGCCCCTATTATTCCGGCGTCATTGGCCGCTGGCTGGAGCAAGGCAACGCCTATGTCATGGCCTATATTCGCGGCGGCGGCGAATTCGGACCGAACTGGCACCGTGCCGCCAAAGGGCACGGACGCCACAAGGCATTCGCGGACTTTGCCGCCGTCGCCCGCGATCTCGTCGCTCGCGGCTATACCAAGCCGTCGCGCATTGCCGGCAATGGCGGCAGCAATGGTGGGCTTTTGACCGGCGTCATGACGACACGCTACCCAAAGGATTTCGGTGCCATCTGGTGCCAGGTGCCTGTCCTAGATATGACCCGCTTCCATGTCTTCCCGGCCGGAAATGCCTGGATCGACGAATATGGCGATCCCGACAATCCGGCGGACCGCGATTACCTGCTGAGCTATTCCCCACTGCACAATGTCAAGCCTACCTCCGAGATCACTTATCCGTCGATCTACATCGAAAGCTCGAGCAATGACGACCGGGTTCACCCCTCTCATGCCCGGCGTTTTGCGGCTCAATTGGAAGCGCTCGGCCATCACCCGCTGTTCCACGAATTCGGCTCGGGCGGCCATGGCGGCGACGGCGCTTCGACGGAACGCGCGACACGTACCGCGCTGGGCTACAGCTTCCTGCGGGAAACGATCGTGAAAGGCAAAAACCTCTAGGCCGCCCCACTCCCGGGTTCGAGCAAAAATCAATGGTTGCACGAGCTTCCGATACGCTTGAAACGCGTCGAGGGGCGTGATTAGCTGCAGCCGTGATCACGAAGAGCGGGCCAGCCCGCCCGCTCGTATCCGGGGGGAGTAATAAATGGATCGTCGTTCATTTCTGCGCAAGGCCGGCGTCGCCGGTGCGGGTTCGGTGGCAGCTGCCGCAACGCTTGCTGCTCCGGCCATTGCCCAGAGCAATCCGAAGATCAACTGGCGCCTGACATCGTCGTTTCCGAAATCGCTCGATACGATCTATGGCGGCGGCGAAGTGCTGTCGAAATATGTGTCGGAGGCCACAGACGGTAATTTCAACATCCAGGTGTTTGCGGCCGGCGAAATCGTGCCTGGTCTGCAGGCGGCCGACGCGACCTCGGCCGGAACCGTCGAGGCCTGCCATTCGGTCGCCTATTATTATTGGGGCAAGGATCCGGTCTGGGCCTTGGGAGCCGCCGTTCCTTTCGCGCTCAACGCCCGCGGCATGAATGCCTGGCAATATCACGGCGGCGGCATCGATCTCTTCAACGAATTCCTGGCGACGCAGGGGCTGATCGGCTTCCCGGCCGGTAATACCGGCGTGCAGATGGGCGGCTGGTTCCGCAAGGAAATCAACACGCTTGCTGATCTCAAGGGCCTGAAGATGCGCATTGGCGGCTTTGCCGGCAAGGTGGTCGAACGCCTCGGTGTCGTGCCGCAGCAGATCGCCGGCGGCGACATCTATCCGGCTCTCGAGAAGGGCACGATCGATGCGGCCGAATGGGTCGGCCCCTATGACGACGAGAAACTCGGCTTCTACAAGGTCGCGCCCTACTACTATTATCCCGGCTGGTGGGAAGGCGGCCCGACCGTGCACGTCATGTTCAACAAGGCGGCTTATGAAGGCCTGCCGAAGGCCTATCAATCGCTGTTGCGCACGGCCGCGCAGGCGACGGACGCGAACATGCTGCAGAAATACGATTACCTGAACCCGGCTGCCATCAAGCGGGTCGTTGCCGAAGGGGCGAAGCTTAGACCCTTCAGCACCGAGATCATGAATGCCTGCTTCGACAAGGCCAACGAGGTCTATGCCGAGATGGAAGCCAACAACCCGACCTTCAAGAAGATCTGGGAATCGATCAAGAGCTTCCGCGGCCAGCATTATCTCTACACCCAGGTCGCCGAATACAGCTACGACGTCTACATGATGACGCTGCAGCGAGCCGGGAAGATTTGATCGAATAGCCGATCTCAAAAGAGGAAACCCCGGAGCGATGTTCCGGGGTTTTTCGTTGTGTTAGATCGACAAGCAGGCCGATGCGCGCCGTGTGCATCAATTAAAAGACGGAGGCTGGCTGAGATCGTTGGCTGGCGGCTTCGGCTGATCGCCGCTGCCCCGATCCGCCGGCTTGCCGTCAAGCGGATTGCCGCCTGGAAGCTGCAGGCCCGGCAGACCGAGGCCTCCGCCATTGTCCTGACCGGGTGCGCCGAAGCCGGGGACATCGATCTTGATCGTGTTGGGATCGACACCCGTTCCCGCTCCCTTGTAGTGCATGACCATCTGCGGGAACATGATCGTCAATGCCACCATCAGGATCTGGATGCCAACGAAGGGCACGGATCCCCAGTAGATCTGCCCTGTCGTGACGGGCGCGATCTGCTTGCCCGTCACCCTGTCGAGATAGGGCACACGGGCAGCGACCGAGCGGAGATAGAACAGCGCAAAACCGAAGGGTGGGTGCATGAAGCTCGTCTGCATGTTGACGCCGAGCAGAACACCGAACCAGATGAGATCAATGCCGAGCTTATCGGCGGCAGGTGCCAGCAGCGGCACGATGATGAAGGCAAGCTCGAAGAAGTCGAGGAAGAAGGCCAGCACAAAGACGAGGATGTTGACGGCGATCAGGAAGCCGACCTCGCCGCCGGGCAGCGAAACCAGCAGATGCTCGACCCAGAGATGGCCGTTGACACCAACGAAGGTCAGCGAAAAGACGCGCGAGCCGATCAGGATGAACAGCACGAAGGCTGAAAGCCGGGTCGTGGAGGTCAGTGCCGAGCGGACGACCTCCATGCTCAGCCGACCTTTGGCAGCTGCCATTATGAGCGCACCGACCGCGCCCATGGCGCCGCCCTCCGTCGGTGTCGCGATGCCGAGGAAAATGGTGCCTAACACGAGGAAAATCAGCGCCAGCGGTGGAATGAGGACAATGATGACCTGCTGCGCCAGCCGGGACATCACGTTGAACTTCATCCCCTTGTCGAGCACCGCGATCGCATAGATGAAGGCGACGCCGACAGTTGCGCCGAGAATGTCGGCGTTTTCGCCATAGGCGGCGGTCAGGTAAACGTGCGCGGCATAGGCCACGCCGGCGCATATCAACAATGCGATCAGCAAGGATGTGACGCCAGAGCCGAGCGAGCGGGCCTCCTTCGGCAATGCCGGCATGGAGTCCGGCTTCACGATCGACATGATCAATACATAGAGCATGTAGAGACCAGTCAGCACGAGGCCGGGAATGAGGGCGCCGGCATACATGTCGCCGACCGAACGGCCGAGCTGGTCGGCAAGCACGATCAGGACGAGCGATGGCGGAATGATCTGCGCCAGCGTGCCGGAAGCGGCGATGACGCCGGAGGCGACCCGCCGATCATAGCCATAGCGCAGCATGATCGGCAGCGAGATCAGCCCCATGGCGATGACCGAAGCCGCGACGACGCCGGTGGTAGCAGCCAGCAGCGCTCCGACGAAAATCACCGCATAGGCAAGACCGCCGCGAATAGGGCCGAAGAGCTGGCCGATCGTATCGAGCAGGTCTTCGGCCATGCCGGATCGCTCCAGCACGATGCCCATGAAGGTAAAAAACGGGATCGCCAGCAGCGTGTCGTTCGACATCACCCCCCAGAAGCGATCGGGAAGAGCATTGAGGAACGGCCATGAGAGATGGATGGTGCCGCCCGAATAGGGTGCAATCTCGACGCCGATCCAGAAGAACAGCAGCCCGTTGGCGGCAAGCGCAAAGGCGACGGGATAACCCAGAAGCAAGAAAATGATCAGCGAGGCGAACATGATCGGCGCCATGTTCACGGCGATGAATTCGATCATCAGCGCGCCTCCCCGGCCGGGGTTTCGATATCGAGCGGCGCATGCGTCGGTACATAGGGCGTCGGATCATCCAAATCGCCGCGCATGACGGCGATCTTCTTGATGATTTCGGAAAGCCCCTGCAACGCCAGCAGAAAGAAGCCCGCCAGCAGCAATGCCTTGCCCGGCCAGATGATCAGGCCGCCGGCGCTGGAAGACACCTCTCCGGACATGAAAGAGATGCGGACATAAGGCACGAGATCGTAGACCATGAGCAGCACGAAAGGCATCAGGAACAGACAATGACCGAGCAGATCGATCCAGTGCTGCACCCGGCGCGGCAGCGAGCCATAGACGATGTCGATGCGGATATGCTCGTTCTGGCGCAGCGTATAGGCAGCAGCGAGCATGAAGGCGGCACCGAACAGATACCATTGCGCTTCCAGCCAGGCATTGGACGAGGTGTTGAAGACCTTACGGACGATCGCGTTTCCGGCGCTGACCAAGACGGCTACCAGAATAAGCCATGAGACTGATTTTCCAATGATCTCAGTCACATAGTCGACGATTCGGCTGAAGCCGAGCAATGTTTTCATGATTTCCCCCCGCAGCGATTCTTCCCGGATCTTTTGGCCGCGCAGTGGAAGAGTGCCGATTTCAAGCTGTGAATCAAGAGCCCGCACCCGTTTTCCAAGCATGATGACGCCTGGATATATTCATCCAAGATTGGGCCTAACGCCTGCATTTGCGATTTGCTGCCCTTGCCCACATGCGGCATTCTGATAAAGATCGCATCAATAATCATACTAATCGAGAGACACCCATGTCCCCCATCAACCTCGCTATCGTCGGTGTCGGCAAGATCGTCCGCGACCAGCATCTTCCGTCCATCGCGAACAATGCGGATTTCAAACTGATCGCCACGGCAAGCCGTCATGGCACTGTCGAAGGCATTCCCGCCTTCACGACCATCGAAGCCATGCTCGATGCCGTGCCTGACATCGATGCCGTTTCTCTCTGCATGCCGCCGCAATATCGTTATGAAGCCGCATACAAGGCGCTTTCGGCCGGCAAGCATGTTTTCATGGAAAAGCCGCCGGGTGCGACGCTGAGTGAAGTCGCCGACCTCGAAAACCTCGCGAAATCGAAGAGCGTGTCGCTCTTTGCTAGCTGGCACTCGCGCTATGCTCCGGCGGTGGAGGCTGCAAAGAGCTTCCTCGCCAGCACCAATATCCGTAGCGCTCACGTAATCTGGAAGGAAGATGTCCGCCACTGGCATCCGAACCAGGAATGGATCTGGCAGGCCGGCGGACTCGGCGTCTTCGATCCGGGCATCAATGCGCTGTCGATCGTCACACATATCCTGCCGCCGCTTTTCCTGACCGGCGCGACACTCGAATTCCCGGAAAATCGCGATTCGCCGATCGCGGCCGACCTGCATTTCAAGAGCGGGACCGGCCTTCCGGTCCACGCCGAATTCGACTGGCGCCAGACCGGCAAGCAGAGCTGGGATATCGTCGCCGAGACGGATGCAGGCCAGATGGTTCTCGCCGAAGGCGGCTCCAAGCTTTCCGTCAACGGCGAGCTGACATTCTCCGCGCCCGAAGCCGAATATCCCTCGCTCTATCGCCGTTTTGCGGAGATCGTCAAAGCCGGGACATCCGACGTCGATCTTTCGCCGCTGCGCCACGTCGCCGATGCCTTCATGCTGGGCAAGCGCAAATTTGTTGAAGCATTTTACGATTGATGAGGCTTTCCCGGTGAAGACAATGCCGCCCGCGGCGTGCTAGCGTGGCGCATCGTCTTCACTGGAGAGATGCCTATGGCATCGGAGCATGAACAATCTTTTGGCCTCGGCGTCGGCAACAAATCCGTCAAGCTCGCCGACCCGAACCAGAGCTGGCATGAAGCCTATTTGCTGGAGGAAGCTGCCATTCGCAAGGCTCTCGGAGACCTTGCCGTCGATGTCCAGCATTTCGGCAGCACCTCGATCCCAACGATAAAGGCCAAGCCGATCATCGATATTGCCGTCGGCGTGCGGCGTTTCGAGGATGGGCTTGCTTGTGTCGAGCCGATGGCGTCTATCGGCTACGTCTATGCCGGCAGCAATATCGTGCCGGACGACCATATTTTCGGGCGTGACATTCAAGGGGATACCCGCACGCACCTCGTGCATGTGGTCGAATATGGCGGCCCGACCTGGCGCAACTTCCTGATCTTTCGCGACCGATTGCGCAGGGAGCCGGATTTGGCGCATGCCTATGAGGCACTGAAGATCGAGCTTGCGGCAAAATATGCCAATGATCGCGCGTCCTATACGGCGGCGAAGAAGGATTTCATCCAGAAGATCCTGTCGGAAGGCGCGTAAAGCACCTTCCCGCCAATCGGAAGAAAGATCAGGCCTTCTTCTCCCAGCGGCCATCCTGCGTCTGCTGCCAATAGGTTAGGTTATGCCCCTCGCCTTTCAGGCGCTTCCATTGGGCGCGCGCGCTTTCCAACTGTTCCTGATCGTAGCCGTCGAACATCAGCACGACGCGCTGATAGGCTCCGACATCCGTTGCCTCGGCGCCGTCGATGAAGAAACGTACCGAGGCGTTATTTATATTGTCAGAGGAAATGGTCAGCAGCACCGGCTGCTTGTCTGCCATGTCGCCTTCATCCGTGCCATGCGGCAGAAAGCTGTCCTCGCGATAGGTCCATAGATGGCTATCCAGGAGATCGCGCCGGGTCGGCTCGCGCATCTGCACGGCGACCTGCCAGCCACGTTCGACACTCTTGTCGATCAGCGGCGGCAGGGCGTCTTCAAGCTTCGATTCCGTCAGATGATAGAAGAGAACGTCGGTCATGGCGCCCCTTCTATCTTACAAAATCCGGCTGGTCACGATTCGTAATTGGCACGGACCAGTTCATCGAGCAGGCGCACGCCGAAGCCGGAACCCCAGGACTGATTGATCTCGTCCTGAACCGAGCCCATCGCCGTGCCGGCAATATCGAGATGCGCCCAGGGCGTGTCGCCGACGAAGCGCTTCAGGAACTGGGCGGCTGTGGTCGAGCCGGCATGGCGTCCGCCGGTATTCTTCATATCGGCGAACTTGCTGTCGATCATCTTGTCGTAGTCCTTGCCAAGCGGCATGCGCCAGAGACGCTCGTCGGTCGCAAGACCCGCCGCCGTCAGTTCGCCCGCCAGCTTGTCGTCATTGCTGAAGAGGCCGGCCTGCAGATTGCCGAGCGCCACGAGGATCGCGCCGGTCAAGGTCGCCAGATCGATCATGAACTGCGGCTTGAAGCGGTCGTTCGTGTACCAGAGTGCATCGCAGAGAACGAGCCGGCCTTCGGCGTCGGTATTGATGATCTCGATCGTTTGGCCGGACATGGAGGTGACGATATCGCCCGGACGCTGCGCATTGCCGTCGGGCATGTTTTCCACAAGACCGATGACGCCGATGGCGTTGACCTTGGCTTCGCGTGCGGCAAGCGTATGCATGAGGCCGGTAACGGCCGCAGCCCCTCCCATGTCGCCCTTCATCTCCTCCATGCCAGCAGCCGGCTTGATGGAAATGCCGCCGGTGTCGAAGACGACGCCCTTGCCGATGAAGGCGATCGGCTTGTCCTTCGCCTTGCCGCCCTTCCATTGCATGATCACGAGCCGCGGCGGCCGGGCCGAACCCTGCGCGACCCCAAGCAGAGCCGCCATGCCGAGCCGGCGCATTTCACGTTCCGTCAGGATCTCGATCTCGACGCCAAGCTTTTCCAATTCCTTGGCCTTGGCCGCAAATTCCACGGGACCGAGGATATTCGGCGGCTCGTTCACGAGATCGCGCGCGAGAATCACGCCACCGGCCACGGCTTCGGAGGTCGCGTAGAGCTTCTTGGCGGCTGCCGCTTCCTGGGTGACGATCGTGACCTTCATCGCCTTGCGGGAAGCGTTCTTCTCGTCATCATCGCCCTTCTTGGTCTTGTAGGTATCGAAACTGTAGGCGCGCAGAAGCATGCCCAGGGCAAAATCGGCCGCTTCCTTAGCTCCGACTTCGATGTTGGATGCATCGAGGAAGATCGCGACCTTCTCCGTGTTGCGGATTTTTGCAGCTGCGGTGCCGCCGAGCTTCAGCCAGTCGTGCGCTGTCAGGTCCTTGGCCTTGCCGGCACCGATGACGATGATCCGATCGACAGGCGAGGCCTCGGGGGCGATAATATCCAGACTGCTCAACGCTTTGCTCTTGAAGCCGGATACCGGCGCCGCCTTGGCGAAAACGTTCGCGGGATCCGCGCTTTCGGCGCCAGCCGGCAGCTCACTGTCCGTGTCTTTCAGGAGAATGGCCAGACCGCCGCTGAGACGAGCCGACTTGGCGAAGGAAATCTCGAATTTCACAGACATTTCTGCTCCGATAAATATACGTCGTAGTGAGAGAATTTTGCGCAACCATCATTCAAGGTCTCCCTAAGGAATACAAGCTTTCGACGCGGTATTCTCTTCATAAGAGATGTCCGGCCTCTTCAAATCCCTGTCATTCAGCGGGATTAGGCTGGCGCGATGGTGTCTAACCGCCTCGGCGGTTCAATTCTCGCCGGGAAGCCGCCTTGATCATAGATTTCAACAGCATCAACCGCGAAGATCGTTTTCCGGAGGTTCTGCGACCGCGCACGGCAGGCGATGCCTTCATTGCCCTCTTCTGTCTCTGGTGGGCTTTGCTGGGTCTGTTTTCCCTTTTTCCACAGATCGATCTCAGCATCGCGAACATGTTCTTCCAACGGCAGCAATGCTTTGGAAGCACAAGGCCTGACCAGATCTGTGGCATTTTTCCTTTTAGCAGCGATCAGCACATGCGCCTGCTGAGGGAAATCTTCTTTCAACTGCCCTATGTCGTCGCCTTCATGCTGCTCTGGATGCTGCTCAGATGCTGGCGGGATCACGGCGCGACCTTCAATGCGCCCAGAGCCCGAAATCTCAAGGTCGCGCTCGGCTCCCTGCTCGTCGGTCCGGTGCTGATCGTCAATCTGTGGCTGAAAGCATTCTCGGGCCGCCCGCGGCCCCGGCAGACCGATCTCTTCGGCGGCACGCTCGATTTTGTGCATGCCGGGTCCTTCGCCGGCAAATGTGTCAGCAACTGTTCGTTCATCTCCGGTGAGGCCGCGGCGGCCGGCTGGCTCTTTTGTCTTATTCTCATCATCCCGCAGCCGTTCCGATCGGCCGCGGCTCTGCCGATCGCGGCGGTTTCACTGCTGATCCCTGCGCTGAGAGTGGCTTTTGGCGCTCATTATCTCTCCGATGCCGTCCTCGGCTGGCTTTCTTCGCCTGTCATATTCGCCGCTCTGCTGGCTTTATCCCAAACGACACACGACAAAAAAATCTCGGAAAATTAACGAATTTTTTTCGAGTTGGTTGTCGCCAAAAAAACGCAAACAGCGTAGAGGAGGGTGAATCTCTGTCGGCTTGCACGGCAGCTGTTGCGTTTAAGGGCCGGCATGAAGTTATTCGAGACATATATCGTACGGCGTGTCGGTATGATGTTCCTGGTGGCACTGCTGCCGGTGCTCGCTATTATCTGGACCACCCAGGTTCTGCAGCGCATCAACCTCGTGACCGATAGTGGTCAGTCCATGGGCTCCTTCGCAAAGCTCGCGACGCTCATTCTGCCGACGATTATCCCGATCGTTCTGCCTTTCGCATTGGTCATCGGCATCACGCAAACCTTGACCGCGATGAACAGCGATTCCGAGCTGACCGTCATGGAAGCTGCCGGCGCGAAGCGCAGCATCATCATCCGCCCGATCATGATTCTCGCCATTGCGATTAGCGTGTTCTCCTTTTTCGTCGACAATGTCGTCGAGCCGAGAGCCCGCGTCGCTGCCCGTCAGATGGTGGCCGAGGCCTATGCGGACCTTTTGTCCACAGTGATCGAAGAGAAGAACTTCCGGCGCATCGAGGACGGGCTCTATGTCCAGATTTCGCAGCGTCTGTCGGGACGCATCCTCAAGGGATTGTTTGTGGTCGATTCGCGCGATCCCGCCTTCGATCTCATCTATTATGCGAAGGAAGGGGCGGTCGACCCAAGCGGTACGTCGCTGCTCATGAAGGACGGTGAAGTTCACCGCAAAACACCCGACGGCACCGTCTCGGTCATCAAGTTCGATTCCTACTCTTTCGACCTCTCGGACATGACGCAAAGTCGCGGCCAGCCAAATGCGCGAGCCAGCGATCGCAGCCTCGGTTTCCTACTCAATCCGGACACGAACGATCCGGACTATAAGCAAAGGCCTGGCGATTATCGGGCCGAGTTGCATCGGCGGCTCAACGACTGGGCACTGCCGGCAATCTTCGCGTTGATATCTCTGGTGATTGCGGGCGATGCGCGGTCACATCGCGAGGCGCGGCTGCATCCGATGGTGTCGGCGCTGGGCATAGCGTTCGCGCTACGCTGGGCCGACTTCTACGCCGCCAACCAGATTGACCATTCGACCAAATTCATTGGCGTTCTCTACGGCATCAATATCATCGCAGCACTTATCGCGATTGTCCTCTTGCTGCGAAGCCGGAAGATGGCGATGCCCGTCTCGATCCGCAACCGCCTCAACAACTGGAGACAAAAAATCCAGGACCGCATGCCGACCGCACCGGGCAGCTCGAACGGGGGCGGTGCATGATTTTCGGCACGCTCTGGCGCTACTTCTTCACGCGTTACATCGTAACGACGTTCTGGTTCTTCCTTGGCGTCGTCTCGATCGTCTATCTCGTCGACTTCAGCGAGACCGCCGGGCGTCTTGCCGGACTGCCCGGATACACCGTGTCCGTCGGTTTGCTGATGACGGCGGTCAGGCTGCCGTTCATACTGCAGCAGACAGTACCGTTCATCGCGCTCTTCGTGGGCATGACGGTGCTGATCGCCCTCAACCGCCGCCGCGAACTGGTTATCGCGCGCGCGGCTGGCATCTCCGTATGGCAATTCATGACGCCCTTCGTGATGGGCGCTTTCTGCGTCGGTCTCATGACCATGCTCGCGCTTAATCCGATTGCGGCATGGGGTCAGCGACATGCTGAAACAATCGAAGCCGACCTGCGCGGAGACCCGTCCTATCGCAATACGCTTTCTGTTCCGTGGCTGCGCCAATCCAGCGGAAAAGACGACACGATCATCGGTGCCAAGGCCATTCTGAACAATGGAACGACGTTGACCGGTGTCGTGTTTATCCACTTTGATTCACAGGGGAATATCGTCCTGCGGCAGGATGCCGACTCGGCTAAGTTGCAAGATGGTTACTGGCTTCTTAACAATGTCGTCGAGCGGCGGCCTGGTGAAATTCCCGACCACAAGAGTTCGGTACAGGTTCGTACGAATCTGAAACAGGATTTCGTTTCGCAACGCTTGGCTCAACCGGAAACCATTGCTTTTTATGATCTTTCTAATCGAATAAGGGTCGCACGCTCCTTCGGCATATCGACCAACGCACTTGAGACACAGTTTTATTCGCTTCTGTCACAGCCATTCCTTCTGGTGGCAATGACGCTGATTGCGGCAACCGTGTCCCTAAAATTCAGTAGATTCAATCAATCGCGCTCTGTGATTCTGGGTGGAATCCTCTCCGGCTTCGTGCTTTATGTTGTCACCGTGCTTGTAAAGGCATTCGGGAGCAGCGGAGTGGTTCCTCCCTATGTGGCGACATGGATACCCGTGATCGTCGCATTGGCATTCGGAGCAACGATCCTGCTTCATCAGGAGGACGGCTAAGTGGCGGCAGGCAACCGCAAGAGTATCAGAAAGTTTGTGGCTGCCCTGGTTACGGGCACGGCCGCATGTGCATATATTTTGAGCCCGGTCGTCGCTTACGCCCAGGTCAACAATAATAATGCCAGCAATAACAATGGCGGTGCCGGCACTGCGACCTCCCCTATCAAGGTGAAGGTGCCGGACGGTGCAAAGCTAGTCCTTTCGTCCAACGAACTGGTCTATAACAAGGATACGCAGATAGTCACCGCAAGCGGTGCGGTCCAGATCAACTATGGCGGCTACAGGATGGTCGCTCAGCGGGTCGAATATAATCAGAAATCCGGACGAATGACGGCGCTCGGCAATGTCGAGCTGATCACGCCGGACGGCAATCGCATGTACGGTGACAAAATGGACGTCACCGACAGCTTCTCCGACGGGTTCGTGAACGCCCTTCGTATTGAAATGCCTGACAACACCCGAATGGTCGCCGAAAAGGGCGAGCGTGTCGGCGGCAATCAGCTGATTCTTACAAAGGGCGTTTACACCGCCTGCATGGCCTGCTCCGAACAGGGACGTGCGCCGCTGTGGCAGGTCAAAGCACAACGCGTCGTCCAGAATGGCGTGACCCATACCATTCGTCTCGAGCACGCTCGCTTCGAATTGTTCGGCCTGCCGATCGCCTATGTTCCGTGGGTCACGGTTCCCGACAATACGGTCAAGCGCAAGTCCGGCTTTCTATTTCCGTCGGTCAGCGTTTCGCAGCGTCTCGGCGTTGGCGTAAAGGTTCCTTACTATTACGTCATCTCGCCGAGCATGGATGCGACGGTCACTGCCACGGGCTTCAGCAACCAGGGGCTGTTGCTCGAGGGTGAATTCCGCCAGCGTTTCGAGAATGGCACGCATACCCTGCGCGTTGCCGGCATCAGCCAGATGAATCCGGACGCCTTCACGGCCGGGACGACCGATGCCGAGAACAAAACTCGCGGCATGATCAATTCCAAGGCCGACTTCAGGATCAATCCTCGCTGGACTTTCGGCTGGGACGTCATGGTGCAAAGCGATAACAATTTCTCGCGCACCTATGGACTGGACGGGCTCACCCAGAGCACCCATACGAACCAGGCCTATCTGACAGGTATCGGAAAGCGCAATTTCTTCGATATGCGCGCTTTCTACTATAACGTGCAGGATACGGACAATAATGCCACGGCACAAAAGCAGCAGGCATATGTCTATCCGAGCATCGACTATCACTACGTAGACCCGAAGTCGGTTTACGGGGGCGAGCTGTCGGCAACGATGAACTTCACGCACCTGTCGCGCGAGAAGACATCCGCACTCGACAACGTAGTCAATCTTGGCGATGCCAACTTGAACGACCGTTTCCTCGGCCTCTCCGGCGACTATACGCGCCTGAGCACCGAGGTGCAGTGGCAGCGTACCTTTACGACCGATGAAGGCCTTGTGCTGACGCCATTGGCGGCGGCGCGCGGTGACGTCTATGGTCTGGATATGAACTCGCCCAACTCTTTCGGCACATCGTTCAACTATCCCGGCAATTACGACACCAGCGACTATGCCACCCGTGGCATGGTCACGGCGGGCCTCGAAGCCAAGTATCCGTTCCTCATCACGACAAGCAACAGCACACACGTGTTCGAGCCGATCGCGCAGATCTATGTGCGGCCGGACGAGCAGCTTGCTGGTCGGTTGCCGAACGAAGATGCACAGAGCTTCGTTTTCGACGCCACCAATCTCTTCGATCGTGACAAGTTCTCGGGCTTCGATCGCATCGAGGGTGGTACACGCGCGAATGTCGGATGGCGTTATACGGCCAGCTTCGACAGCGGTTACAAGCTTCAGCATATCTTCGGACAGTCCTATCAGCTCGCGGGCCGCAATTCGTTTGCGACCGACGATCTGGCTGGCGTCGGTTCGGATTCGGGGCTTGAAACGACCCGTTCCGACTACGTCACCATGTTCGGCCTGACGACACCGCAAGGTATTTCGCTCGCGACATCCTATCGCTTCGACCAGAAGGATTTCGCTTTCAAGCGCGGCGATACATCTGTCGGCTTCTCGAACGATGTGTTCCAGACATCCTTGATCTACACGCATATTGCGGCCCAGCCGCAATATGGTTTCACCAGCAATCAGGATGAAATCCAGTCGCGCGCGCAGATCAAGTTCAAGGAATACTGGTCCGTCTTCGGCACAGTCAGCTATGATCTCAACAGCAATGAGATCACCCGCCAGGGCGCGGGTCTTTCCTACGAGGACGAATGCACGATCTTTACCGTGTCCTTCCTCGACAAGAAGGATTCGACGGCCAGCTCGGCAAGCAATTGGTCGATCGGCGCTCGCCTGACCTTCCGTACGCTTGGCGATGTCAACCTTGGCAGCGTCCAGGACGCGACATTCTGATATGAATCGAAACTGCAAAAGAGCCGGCTTCACCGCCGGCTCTTTTGCATGGATGTGGCTTGCTGTTTCCGACGTCATTGTTTCGCCGCAAGGATTTTGCAATTCATCGCGCTTGATGTAGACATGTGGCGCAAAGTTGCCGTATTGCGCGACAGGCGCACCAAAACGGCGCAATGCTGGCAGGAAATACCTTTGGGAAGGGGTAATTGATGTTTTCTGGAAATGCACCGATGCGCGCTCTGGTGTTTGGAGCGGCGGCCTTGGTTATGGCGAGCTTCGCCGTGCCGAGCAGCGATGTTGCTTTCGCAGCAAGCGAAGTGAAAGTTCTCGTCAATAGCCAGGTGATCACATCCGGTGACATCGCCAAACGCGTCGCCTTTCTCAAATTGCAGCGTCAGAAGGGCGATCTGAACAAGCTCGCCAAGGAGCAGCTCGTCGACGAAACGTTGAAGCGCGCGGAGATTTCCCGCCTGCGCATGTCTGTTTCAACGACGGACGTCGATGCCGCTTTCGGCCGCTTCGCCTCCAGCAACAAGATGACACCGGCGCAGCTCAGCCAGATTCTGGAAAAGGCCGGCGTCGGCGTTGATCATTTCAAGTCCTATATTGCCGTTTCCATGAGCTGGCCCCGGGTTGTCAATGCACGTTTCGGCGCACGAAGCCGGATGTCGAACGACGATCTCGTGACGCGCATGACGGAAAACAAGACAAAGCCCGTTACGACCGAGTATTTCCTGAAGCAGATCATTTTCGTCGTACCGGCAGCAAAGCGCAACGCGATCCTGAATGCGCGCAAGGCAGAAGCCGAGGCGTCACGGTCGAAGTTCCCTGGCTGCGATCAGGCGAAGGTCTTTGCCGCTACGATGCGCGATGTCTCCGTCCAGGATCTCGGCCGTGTGCTCGCACCGGAAGTCCCGGAAATGTGGAAGCCGATGCTGGAGAAGGCTTCCGGCAATACAACCGCTCCCATCGTGACCGATCGTGGCGTCGAATATGTGGCCATTTGTTCGCAACGCCAGGTGAACGATGACGTCGCCGCTGCCGCCGTGTTCCGCGCCGAGGATATCGGCAAAGATAAGGCCGCAGGCGTCAGCGCCAACGATAAGAAGTACATGGATGAACTGCGCTCCAAGGCGCAGATCGTCTATCGCTGATTTGACGATGCCGCCGCGCTCCTCCCTCCCCCTTGCGCTCACGCAGGGGGATCCGGCTGGCATAGGCCCCGACATTACGCTCGCCGCCTGGCTGCGCCGTGGCGAGTTGAATTTGCCGCCCTTTCTGTTCCTCGGCGATGCTGCCGTGCTTGCGGCGCGTGCCTCGCAGCTCGGCTTGACCGTACCCCTGAAGGTGGCCGACCCGGCGACTGCCTGCGATATCTTTCGGGGTGCGCTGCCGGTCCTCCCGATCGAGGCCGGAATGGATGTTATCGCCGGCGAACCGCATGTCGCCACCGCCAAGGGTACGATCGCCGCCATAGAGATGGCTGTTTCTCTCAGTATGAGCGGCCAGACATCCGCAGTCGTTACCAATCCGATTGCCAAATCGGTGCTCTATGATGCCGGTTTCGGCTTTCCCGGCCATACGGAATTCCTGGCGGATCTTGCAACGCGCGCCACTGGAAAGCCGGTCATGCCGGTCATGATGCTTGCCGGGCCGAAGCTTCGCGCGATCCCAGTCACCATCCATATTCCGTTGAAGGAAGTGCCGGGAGCGCTGACCTCCGACCTGATCGCCGAGACATGCCGGATTACCGCTCACGACCTCCGCGTCCGTTTCGGCATCTCCAAGCCGCGCCTTGCCGTGGCAGGCCTCAATCCGCATGCTGGAGAGAATGGCGCGCTCGGCAAGGAAGACGACGAAATCGTGCGGCCTGCAATCGACAAGCTCCGCTCCGAGGGCATCGATGCATTCGGCCCCCTGCCCGCCGACACCATGTTCCATGACGATGCCCGTCGACGTTACGATGTCGCGATCTGCATGTATCACGATCAGGCCTTAATCCCAGCCAAGGCGCTCGGCTTTGACGATTCCGTCAATGTCACGCTCGGCTTACCCTTTGTCCGCACGTCTCCGGATCATGGCACGGCCTTCGGCATCGCCGGCAAGGGCATTGCCAAGGAAGACAGCCTGGTTGCCGCCCTGAAGCTGGCGAGCGAGATCAGCAGCAAGACCGGAAACAATCCCTGATGGCCGCTCTCGATGGCTTGCCACCCCTTCGCGATGTAATCCAGCGCCATGGCCTCGATGCGCGCAAGGCGCTTGGGCAGAACTTCCTTCTCGATCTCAATTTGACTCAGAAGGTCGCGCGCACAGCGGGATCACTCGAGGGTGTTACCGTTTTCGAGGTCGGGCCCGGACCGGGCGGTCTTACGCGCGCCATCCTCGCGCTCGGGGCGGCCAAGGTCATCGCCGTCGAACGCGATGCGCGCTGCCTGCCGGCGCTGGCCGAAATCGCCGATCACTATCCGGGCCGGCTCGAGGTGATCGAAGGCGACGCGCTGAAGACGGATTTCGCCGCCCTTGCCCCGCAAGGGCCAGTCAAAATCATCGCCAATCTGCCGTATAATGTCGGAACGCAGCTTTTGGTGAACTGGCTGCTGCCGGCGCAATGGCCGCCTTTCTGGCAATCCCTGACGCTGATGTTCCAGAAGGAGGTCGGTCAGCGGATCGTGGCGCAGGAGGATGATGACCATTACGGCCGGCTTGGCGTGCTCTGCGGCTGGCGGACATTGGCTCATATGGCGTTCGACATATCTCCGCAGGCCTTCACGCCCCCGCCGAAGGTGACCTCGACGGTTGTGCATCTGACACCAAGGGAAAACCCCATTCCTTGCTCAGTCGACAAGCTGGAGAAGGTGACACAGGCCGCGTTCGGCCAGCGCCGCAAGATGCTGCGCCAGAGCCTGAAGCCAATTGGTGGCGAAGCCCTGCTTCTAAAGGCCGATATCGACCCACAGCGCCGCGCAGAAACGCTTTCGGTAGAAGAATTCTGCCGGCTGGCAAACTGTCTGTAACCGGCTTTACAGCTTCGGCGTCTCTTCCAGCAGATCGCGAACGAAATCGAACATGCCATGCCGGCGGTCGCGGCGCAGGCGCTCGGCCTTGACGATCGACTGAACGGCGTCGAAAGCAACGTTCAGATCGTCATTGACGATGACATAGTCGTATTCGCGCCAGTGAGCGATCTCGGCCCGGGAATTGGCGAGACGCATGGCGATGACCTCTTCGGAATCCTCAGCACGGCGATGCAGGCGCGACTGCAGCTCCGTCATGGTCGGTGGCAGCACGAAGATGGAGACGACATCGGCCGGCATCTTCTCCTGCAACTGTTGCGCACCCTGCCAGTCGATATCGAAAAGCATGTCGCGGCCCTCTGCCATGGCAGTCTCCACGGGCTCGCGCGGTGTGCCATAGAAATTGCCATGCACCTCGGCCCATTCCAGCAGGGAGTCTGAATCGCGAAGGCGCTCGAACTCGCGCTGTGAGACGAAATGGTAGTGCACGCCCTCGATTTCGCTCGGCCTGCGCTGCCGCGTCGTGACGCTGACGGAGAGGCTCACCTGCTTGTCCTTATCGAGCAGTGTGCGCGCGATCGTCGACTTGCCGGCACCTGACGGCGAGGAGATGGCTAGCATCAGCCCTCGGCGGGCGATTGGAATGGATGTGGATGTCGCCGGCTTCATGGCCTACTCCAAATTCTGGACCTGTTCGCGGAACTGGTCGATAACCACCTTCAGTTCGATGCCGGCGGCAGTAACCGCCGCTGCATTCGACTTCGAACAGATGGTATTCGATTCCCGGTTAAATTCCTGTGCAAGAAAATCGAGCTTTCGTCCGACAGGGCCGCCCTTGGAGATGAGATCGCGCGCCGCCGCCACATGCGCTTTGAGACGATCGATTTCCTCGCGCAGATCGGCCTTGGTGGCGAGAAGGGCCGCTTCCGCATGCAGTCTGTCGCGGTCGAGGCCGGACGAGCCATCGAGAAGCATCGACACCTGCGTGGCTAGCCTTGCAGCAATTTGCTGCGGCGAACGAGTGGGATCACGCTCGACCGTCGTCGTCAATGCCTCGATCGTTGCCACATGGCCGAGCAGCACCTTGCCGAGTGCATCTCCTTCTTGCCGGCGCATGTCGCTGAGATCACCGAGCGCGGCCTCAAGGCCGATCATGATATCGACATCTCGGGCAGCGACCGCATCTTCATTTTCTTCGGCTTCCTTGAATTCCACCAAGCCGCGCACGGCCATCAGGCTTTCCAGTCGCAACGGCGCGGGATCGACGATGCCGGCCAGCTGATCGCGCAGCGCCAGGACCGCCGCCAGCGCATCCTGATTCACGACGACCTCGACGCGGCTCTCTTCGATGGAAAGGGAAAGGTTGACCTGCAGGTTGCCGCGCGTGAGCCGATCCGCAATCGACTTGCGGACATCAGCCTCAAGGCGCTCCAGGCCTGGCGGCAGACGCAGACGGACATCCAATCCCTTGCCGTTCACGGAGCGCAGCTCCCATGCCCAACGGCCACGACCGCTCGTTCCCTCACGCCGGGCAAAACCGGTCATGGACTGCAATGCCATGCAAGCCTCCGATAATTCTATCCCCATCCAACGAAAGTCTTCGCATTATGGGTCAATGTAAAGTGAATCCGCGCCGCGCTTCCTATGCAAGCCGCGGCGCAGTGAGGATCAGTTGGTTTTCTTCTTCTGCTGTGCGCCTGAGCCGGGAGCGACGGCAGCATCGTCGGGCTGACCGTCCACGGCAATGGCGCTGGGATCTTCACCCTTCTCGGCAACCAGCTTGCGCCAACGCCTGACATTGGCGTTGTGCTCGTCCAGCGTTGCGGCGAAGACGTGTCCGCCCGTGCCGTCAGCGACGAAATAAAGGTCCTGCGTCTTCCACGGATTGGCAACAGCCTCCAGAGCGTCCCTCCCAGGATTTGCGATCGGTGTCGGCGGCAAACCCTTGATGAGGTAAGTATTGTAAGGCGTGTCCTTCTTCAGGTCGGACTGATAGATCGGACGGTCGGCCGGCTTCCCTTCGCCGCCGAAGAGGCCGTAAATGACGGTAGGGTCAGATTGCAGACGCATACCCTTGCCGAGGCGGTTCAGGAAGACGGATGCGACGTGCGCACGCTCATCGGCAAGACCGGTTTCCTTTTCCACAATGGAGGCCAGCGTGACGAAATCCTGCTTATTCGCCAACTGCACGCTTGAGTCGCGCTTTTCCCAGATCTGCTCGACCAGCTTCGTCTGCGCGGCCTCCATCTGCTGAATGATTTCCGTGCGTTTGGTGCCGCGCGTGAACTTATAGGTGTCAGGCCTCAGGCTGCCCTCCGGCGGCAGCGCCGACGGCAGATCGCCTTCCAGCACGGTATCGGCCTGCAGCTTATTGAACATCTGCCGAATCGTCAGGCCCTCAGGCAGGGTAACGGAATAGAGGATCGACTTGCCGGACTTCAGCAGTTCCATGATATCCTTCATGGAAGCACCAGCCTTGATCTCATATTCGCCGGCCCGAAGAGTTTCGCCGTCATGGAGATAGGTGGCCGTCAGCCAGCGGAAAATGCGCTGATCGCTGATGATGTTGTTGGATTCAAGGCGATTGGCGATCTCGCCGAGACCGGCACCATTCCGAACGATGAAATTCGTATTGGTCGTCAGCGGACCGGGGCCCTGATAGATCGAAAACGCGTAATAGGCGCCGCCGATCGCAACGACGGCAACAAAAACTGCCAGCGTCATCAGGAAGTTCAGAAAGATGACCATCTGGCTGCGGGCTTTGCGCGAACGCTTCGGCGGGTCCGGAACACGCTCCGGACGCAAGGCTTCATTGGCCGACTTCGGGATGATCGGCCCTTTCTGCCCGTTCGGAGTTCCATTGCTCTGGTTCGTATCGCTCACCGGCAATCCCTTCCCTTTTGTGATTGCCTGCTCTTTGGCCAAGCAATGCGGCAAAAAACAGGTTCAGAAGATAAGGCGGAACCGAGGCTCCGACTTCGACCGATCAGGCGTTCCCGCACCGCATTCCCGAAAAAGACGAAGGCGCAGCAACAATGAAGAATGCGGGCGAGGTTGCCGAAAGACATCCCCGCTGTCACCGTTATGCGTTGTTATTAAGCCTCATAGCGACGCAGAACAAGCGATGCATTCGTGCCGCCGAAGCCGAAGGAGTTCGATAGCGCGACGTTGATTTCGCGCTTGCGGGCCTTGTGCGGAACGAGATCGATGGCGGTTTCGCGTTCCGGATTGTCCAGATTGAGCGTCGGCGGGGCGATATTGTCGCGGATGGCGAGCGTGGCGAAGATCGCTTCGATCGCACCAGCGGCGCCGAGCAGATGGCCAGTGGCCGACTTGGTGGACGACATGGAGATCTTCGACGCGGCATTGCCGACCAGCCGCTCGACTGCGGCAAGCTCGATCGTATCCGCCATGGTGGAGGTACCGTGTGCATTGATGTAGTCGACATCGGCCGGCGTCAGACCTGCGCGCTTCAAAGCCGATGTCATACAGCGGAATGCGCCTTCGCCATCCTCGGACGGAGCAGTGATGTGGTGCGCATCGCCCGAGAGGCCGTAGCCTACCACTTCGGCATAGATCTTGGCGCCACGTGCCTTGGCGTGTTCGAGCTCTTCAAGCACGACGATCCCGGCGCCCTCGCCCATGACGAAGCCGTCACGGTCGCGATCATAGGGGCGCGAGGCCTTCTGAGGCGTATCGTTGAAGTCCGTCGACAGCGCCTTACAGGCGGCAAAGCCGGCAAGCGAAATGCGGCAGACCGGAGCTTCGGCACCGCCGGCAACCATGACATCGGCATCGCCGAGCATGATGAGGCGGGCGGCATCGCCGATCGCGTGCGCACCGGTCGAACATGCCGTGACGACGGCATGGTTCGGGCCGCGGAGCTTATGGCGGATCGAGACCTGCCCCGAAACGAGATTGATGAGACGCCCTGGGATGAAGAAGGGCGAGATGCGGCGCGGACCCTTGTCGCGCAGCGTATAGCCGGCTTCGACAATGCCTTCGAGGCCACCGATGCCCGAGCCGATCATCACGCCCGTTGCAATCTGATCCTCGTCCGTTTCCGGATGCCAGCCGGCATCGGCCAGCGCCATATCGGCGGCCGCCATGCCATAGATGATGAAGGGATCGACCTTGCGCTGCTCCTTCGGCTCCATCCAATCGTCAGCATTGAACGTGCCATCGGTGCCGTCGCCTACGGGAATTCGGCAGGCAATCTTTGCCGCAAGATCCTCGACCTCGAATTCAGTTACGAGGCGAGCGCCGTTGTGCCCAGCGAGCAACCGCGTCCAAGACACCTCAGTGCCACAGCCCAAAGGTGATACCATGCCGGTACCCGTGATAACGACACGTCTCATCGCCCGCAGACCCCCGTCTTTTTATGATGATATGCGTATAAATAGGTTTCGGCCGGCATCGCCGGACGAAATAGGGCGGACTCTTCAGCCCGCCCTGTTAAAAAGCGCGAATGATTAGGCCTGGGCCTTCTCAATGAACTTTACCGCGTCGCCGACCGTCAGGATCGAGTCGGCAGCGTCGTCCGGAATTTCAACGCCGAATTCTTCTTCGAAGGCCATGACCAGTTCGACGGTGTCGAGCGAGTCCGCACCCAGATCGTCGATAAAGCTTGCGCTTTCAACAACCTTGTCGGCGTCAACGCCAAGATGATCAACAACAATTTTCTTTACGCGTTCTGCGATATCGCTCATGTCGGTTTCCTCGACCTTATATCCTGATGAGAATGCCTTGTGACATCCCTACCCTAATTCAAACCTGCAGCATCTGTTCCGACGCCGCTGGCAAACCCGTTCAACCCGGCATTGAGATCCGGTCCAGCGCCTTGAATACGGCCCAGTCCGCCTGAATTTTCCGGACGACTGTTCACAGTCATGGCCCGCTTAACACGGTTTAAGTCTGTCGCAAAGCCAGAAAATAGCCGGCTCCGGGTTGCTCAACATGCTATTGGCGGGAAAGTACCCTCCAACAGCAATTCCTTTAGATCATTGCCATGCCGCCATTGACGTGGATCGTCTGACCCGTGACGTAGCTGGCTTCCGAAGATGCAAGATAGGCGACGGCGGAAGCGACTTCCGCGCCAGTGCCCATGCGCTTCATGGGAATGGCACCCATGATGGCTTCCTTCTGCTTGTCGTTCAGCTTGCCCGTCATCGCGCTTTCGATGAAACCCGGGGCAACGCAGTTGACCGTAACGTTGCGCGTCGCGATTTCCTGGGCTAGCGACTTGGTGAAGCCGATCATGCCGGCCTTGGAGGCGCAATAGTTCGCCTGGCCCGGATTGCCGGTCACACCGACGACCGAAGTGATGTTGATGATGCGACCATAGCGGCGCCGCATCATCGGATGGGTCAGCTCGCGCGTCAGGCGGAAAACGGCCGTCAGGTTGACTTCCAGAACGGCGTCCCAGTCATCGTCGCTCATGCGAACGAATAGGCCGTCCTTGGTGATGCCGGCATTGTTGACGAGAATATCGACGCCGCCAAGCTCCTCTTCGGCCTTGGCGCCGAGCGCCTTGACTTCGTCGCGGTCCGACAGGTTGGCCGGGAAGATCTTGACGCGATCGCCGAGTTCGGAGGCCAGCGTCTCGAGTTTTTCGACGCGCGTGCCGTGCAGGCCGACGATTGCACCCTGCTTGTGCAGGAGCCGAGCAATTTCTTCGCCGATGCCACCGGATGCACCGGTTACCAGGGCCTTGCGGCCGGTCAAATCAAGCATGTGTGTCCCTCGTTCCTTGAATATATCAGGCAAGCAATGCGGCAAGCGCCGTATCTATATCTGCAGCATTGTTGACGGCGATGCCGTTGACCGATTTGTCGATGCGGCGGGCAAGACCCGTCAGCACCTTGCCGGCGCCAATTTCATACAATGTCGTCACGTTGTTGGCGGCAAACCATTCCACCGTCTCGCGCCAGCGCACCTGTCCGGTGACCTGCTCGACGAGCAACCGCGCGATCTCATCGGCGTCGGTAACCGGAGCCGCCTTCACATTGGCGATAACAGGCACGACCGGTTTGGTCTTGGCGACGCCGGCAAGCGCTTCCCGCATGGCGTCCGCAGCAGGCGCCATCAATGCGGAATGGAACGGCGCGGAGACCGGCAGCAGAATCGCGCGTTTCGCGCCCTTGCCGGTCGCAAGTTCCGCTGCTTTTTCGACCGGGGCTTTCTCGCCGGAGATAACGATCTGGCCGCCGCCATTGTCATTGGCGATCTGGCAGGCGCCGAGCGCGGAAGCTTCTTCGCAAACCGCGATGACATCGGCATGTTCAAGGCCGATGATCGCAGCCATCGCGCCGACGCCGACCGGAACAGCCGCCTGCATGGCATTGCCGCGGATGCGCAGCAGGCGCGCCGTGTCGGCAAGCGAGAAGGTGCCGGCGGCACAGAGAGCGGAATATTCGCCGAGCGAATGACCAGCCACATAGGCGACCTTGCTCTTCAAATCGAGGCCACGCGCCTGCAGTACACGGATAACTGCCATCGACACTGCCATTAGCGCAGGTTGCGCATTGGCGGTCAGGGTCAGCTTATCTTCCGGGCCGTTGAAGATAACGTCGGAGAGCTTTTCACCGAGCGCATCATCGACTTCCTCGAAGACGGCGCGCGCCTCGGCGAAATTGTCGGCAAGGTCCTTGCCCATGCCGACGGCTTGGCTGCCCTGGCCGGGAAATGTGAAAGCAAAAGTCATTATAAAGCGTCCTTTTGGGGGTCGTTTTGCTTCCCAATGACATTGTTTGCAGCGGAGTCAATAGCGCAAGCCCCGCAGCCGCGCGCTTTTGCGGCTGCGAAGTGCAATGATTTTTTTCTTGCGCTCGCTCAGATCGAGCCTAAATTTGCTCGACCTCGTTCATTTTGACCTTCTCCCATCCCCAAGGTTTTCCCATGAAATATAAGAGATTAGGCCGCACCGATATTTCCGTTTCGCAGATCAGCCTGGGCACGATGACCTGGGGCACGCAGAACAGCGAAGCCGAAGCCCATGAGCAGATGGACTATGCCGTTCAGAAGGGCATCAATTTCTTCGACACCGCCGAAATGTATCCGACGACACCGGTGGGACCGGAGACTCAAGGCCGCACCGAAGAATATATCGGCACCTGGTTCGAAAAGAGCGGCAAGCGTAGGGATATCGTGCTCGCCACCAAGGTCGCCGGCCCGGGGCGCGAATATCTGCGCGGCGGACAAGGTCCAGATGCCGCCAATATCAACGCAGCTGTTGATGCCAGCCTGAAGCGGCTGAAGACCGACTACATCGATCTCTATCAGGTCCACTGGCCGAACCGCGGCCATTTCCATTTCCGTCAGAACTGGCGCTATAACCCCTTCAACCAGGATCGCGAGAAAGCGATCGCCGATATCACCGAAATCCTGGAGACGATGGGCGAGCTGGTGAAGGCCGGCAAGATCCGCGCCGTCGGCCTCTCGAACGAGACGACCTGGGGCATTCAGAAATATCTGACGATCGCCGAGCAGAAGGGCCTGCCGCGTGTCGCCACGACCCAGAACGAATACAACCTGCTCTATCGCCATTTCGACCTCGATCTGGCAGAACTGTCGCATCACGAAGATGTTGGGCTGCTCGCCTATTCGCCGCTCGCCGGCGGTATCCTCACCGGCAAATATGTCGGCGGCGCAAGGCCGGCCGGCTCGCGCGGCTCGATCAATCTCGATATCGGTGGCCGCCTGCAGCCGCTGCAGGAACCACCGGTGAAGGCCTATCTCGAAATCGCCGCCAAATACGGCATCGATCCTTCGAAACTGGCGCTCGCCTATTGCCTCACCAAGCCCTTCATGACCTCGGTTATCATCGGCGCGACGACGATGGCGCAACTCGAGACCGATGTGGCCGCCGCTTATGTGACCCTGCCCGACGAGGCGCTCGCAGAGATCGAGCAGGTCCATCGCAAGTATCCGATGCCGATGTAAAGCGTGTGCCGGTAAGATGCAAAACAATGAATAAACGGGCGAGTTCGCCCGTTTATTCGGCCGTTGCGGTGGACGCGCTGCAGCAGATTTCCCGAACGTAATTATTGCCGTGAGTTATGATCGCACTGAGAGGGATTTGTTTACTCCCCATAAGGTGCTGATATACCAGTGGCGCGATATTTTTGTCGTAGACGTCCTTGATGGTAACTGCATACCGGCCTTGGGCGGTCAAATGGACCGCCATGGGAGGATTTGCCCCCTTGGCCAGCTGGACAGCTGTCTTCAACACCGGATGGACGGTTATTTCGATATATTGTTTGCCAAAGCGATTTTCTTCAAATTCGCGCACCCACACCGCCGTCTGATGCATATAGCCAGACTTTTTGCCGATCGACACACGATACCAGTCGCCAATGCTCTTCTTGATCGTCAGCTCGCTCCCATTCGGGAAAGTCCCAATCGTCTTGGCGCTCATGTTCCGGCTTGTCTTCAGCGGGGCTGCACCTGTGTCGTCCTGAACAATGCCGTTTCTTGGGATCGGAACTTGCAGAAGCGGCGAATCCTCGCTCGTTGGCTGAGCCGCGTTGCGCGCTTCAGCACTCGTCACCGGAGCATCGTTAGACGACGATTTTGCCTCGAACTCCTGAAGCTCCTGGTATGACACTGTCGTTACCCTAAACTGTGTCATTTCGCTCGAGGACAGATAGCGTATATCGTTGCTGTCGTATTTGAGAGTGAGCTGCAGCAAGCCGGGATCGATGCCCATTTCATTCATATAGGCAATCACGTCGGCGGTCTGCCGCTGGACGGCTGCAACAGCGGTCTCGACATCCATCCCCTTTGTATCGCTGAACGAAGATTTGTGAACGCCGATCGAGCCCGGTTCGGCAAAACGGCCCACTCCGCCGAGAAACGATAGGGAGCAAGCCGAGGAGCATTCAGCGCTTCTGACAGCAAGAGTGCTGAGCCCCAGAGATCTAATCAGCCGACCGAGTTCCAGCGCTTTATAGACATTGCCACCGTGACTGTCGAAGCCGACATAAATAGCGCGGCTGGAAACAGCCTTATTACGGAAAAGGCTCAGATCATCATCGGCTTCGAAGCTGCCAATGACCGTGATATAGGTAATGCCATCATCCGCAGTTCGAACGTCGTAGCTCAGCCGAGCCGCGGCCTCTTGCGCAAGAAGAGCGAAGCCCAAAGCAAAACCCAGCAAAGCAAAGCTTTTCTTCACAGTCTTCACAGCCCATCCCCATCGCAGCCAAGCCATGAATTCCACAGCTCCAGCCGTTTCACAAGCCATGATTGCAAACACATTCGAGAGCCAGCCTTGCCGCTGAAATAAAAGCAGGCTCATGCAGCAGTGGAAAAGCCATGCCTACGGCAAGCAACTATTACTCCGCCTTCGGCGCAATCGCCAATTCGGAACCATAAGCCTCCTTCAATTCTTCCTGCCCTTTCACACGGTCCGTGGACTTGTGAAGCAGGATCGACCGATAACCCTCCGAATTGCGCCCTTCAATCAAGGTGACGTCGGCATTTCCCGGATTGTCCGAGCGCTCGAACCAATCGACCGGGTGGTGCAGGAAGTTCATCTCGAAAGCGCGGTTGGTGACGCCGTGGCCGACGATGATGACATTGTTTCTGCCGTTTTCGGCGTCGTGCATGACGGTCTGCAGGAACAGACGGACGCGCTGGGCGACATCGGCGCGGCTTTCGCCATCCGGCGGACGCGCGTAGAACTTGCCGTTATTGTTGCGCAGCCTGGCCCATTTCTCGAACTCGTCGGGGAATTTCCGTTTCTGTTCGGCGTGATCGTAGATCTCGGTGAAGAGCCCGAAATCCTGCTCGCGCAGGAGATAATCCTCTCTCACATCCCTGACCAGATCGGCAGGCAGAACCGCCAGCAGGGCATCCTTGCTCTGCCGCGTCCTCAGGAAGGGCGAGTACCAGACGCTCAGCTTGCGCAACTCGGCTGGTGGCAGTCCCTTCAGATGGGCTGATATCGCCTCCCCTGCCTCCAAAACCTGCCGATAGCCCCATTCGGTCAAGGGCACATTGTAATCGCCGAACTGCCGATAGGCTCGGTCGTCTATATTGCCGAGGGATTCGCCGTGCCGAACGAGAAAGATGCGCATGAACCATCCCTGTTGCTACAATTCGCATCCCATAATATGTGAGAGCGCGGCGGGTGCAACGCTGCGGCGAACGGGAGCTCACGATTTGGCCCGAGCATCAACGCCGCTCAGGGGCAAAACGGCATAATTTCGCCCGCACCCTTGCCTTTCGGAGAAAAATCCGTATAAGCCGCCCTGTTCGCAACCCGGTCTTCTGGCTGGTGGCTGAACGGAGGGCCGGTTTTCCGCAAGGGGAATCGTTCGGAACGGAAGCGTTCCAGCCTCCCGTGTCTCCGCTCTCGACCGTCTCGGAAACGCTTTTCTTGCTTGGGTTTACCCTCTCAGGAGCAGTCGTTGAGGCTTAGCCGCCGAATATCGGGTTCAGACCAACGCAAGAAAGGCAAAGCTATCCATGGCTCTTTACGAACATGTATTCCTTGCCCGGCAGGATATTTCCGCTCAGCAGGTCGACGCCCTCGTAGAACAGTACAAGGGTGTCATCGAAGCTCACGGCGGTAAAGTCGGGCGTATCGAGAACTGGGGCCTCAAGTCCCTTACCTACCGCATCAAGAAGAACCGCAAGGCTCACTACGCCCTGATGGACATCGATGCTCCGGCCGCTGCGATCCAGGAAATGGAACGCCAGATGCGCATCAGCGAAGACGTCCTGCGTTACATGACGATCGCTGTCGAGAAGCACGAAGATGGCCCGTCGGCCATGATGCAGAAGCGCGACCGTGACGACCGTCCGCGCCGCGATGGCGACCGTCCGGAGCGCAGCTTCGGCGATCGTGGTCCGCGCCCGGATCGTGGTGACCGCGAAGACCGTCCGCGCCGTCCGCGCGAAGACCGCGTATAAGGAGATTTGAGAATGTCTGAAGTTTCCTCCGCACCGGTCCGCCGTCCGTTCCATCGCCGCCGCAAGACCTGCCCGTTCTCGGGCGCCAATGCGCCACGCATCGACTACAAGGACGTTCGTCTCCTGCAGCGCTACATTTCCGAGCGCGGCAAGATCGTTCCGTCCCGCATCACGGCCGTTTCCCAGAAGAAGCAGCGCGAACTCGCCCAGGCGATCAAGCGCGCGCGCTTCCTCGGCCTGCTGCCTTACGTCGTCGCTTAATATAAGCTGACGCCGACTGAATTAGAGGGAAGGCAGCGATGCCTTCCCTTCTCCCTTTCGCGATGGGCGCGGATCGGAACCTTGAAACCCCATGTTGGGGATAAGCTTTCACGCCCGCGTGGCGAAGGCATCCTCTAACTGCTCGATACGAAGCAGGACAGCGACGTGAAAAAGTTGAACGCAAAAGAGCTTGGCATCGGCACGCTCGCCGGTCTGACCGCCGCCCTACTCGTGTATGGCGCGACCCTTCAGCCATTGTTGTTCATCCTGTTCGGCGCGCTTTCCGCTCTCCCGATTCTGATCGCCGGCCTCGGCTGGGGCAATATCGCCGTCATCGTTGCCGTCATGGTTGCCGGCATCGTCGGCACGATCATCGCACCCTCGATCTATTTCGGGCTCTTCGTCGTTCTCTTGACGCTGATACCCGCTTGGCTCAGCCATCTCGCCAATCTGGCGCGTCCTGCCTCTGAACTTGGTGGGCCGGATAATCTGATGGCCTGGTATCCGCTCTCCGACATCATGCTGCATCTGTGCGGCCTTGCAGCCGTCGTCATCATCGTCGCCGGCGCGGTCATGGGTTACGGTGCCGATTTAGTGGGACAAGTCGTCGACGCCTACATGGCCGCGGTGAACCAGCAGTCTCCCGATCTTCAGCTCAATCCGGTTGCGATCGTGAAGATGAAGTCGCTGATGCTCTACATGATTCCGATCGCCTGGGGCATGATCTGGGTCATGATGCTGCTGGCCGCCTATTATGTAGCGACCCGCATTGTCGCGGCCTCGAGCCACAATCTACGTCCGCGCGACGATATCCCCTCGTCGCTGCGTATGAACCGCAATGCGATCTTCGTCTTTCTCGTGGCGATCGTCGCGATCTTCTTCGGTGGCGTTCTCGGCCTCATCGCCGCCGCCGTGCTTGGCGCCTTTGGCGCGGGCTTCATCGTTTCCGGCTTTGCCTCGCTGCACTACCGGACGCGGGGCAAGGACTGGCGTCTGCCGGTTCTGATCATCTGCTACCTGGTATGCTTCTTTGTGACGCTGCCGCTCTTCATCATCCTTGTTCTCGGCCTCTACGATACTCGCAAGGCGATATCGCTCACCCCGAACAAGAATGCCGACACACCCAAACAAGACACGAAAATCTGACATCGAAAGGAACAAGAAAATGGAAGTCATTCTTCTCGAACGCATCTCCAAGCTCGGCCAGATGGGCGAAACCGTCAAGGTTCGCGACGGCTTTGCCCGTAACTACCTGCTGCCGCTCGGCAAGGCGCTGCGCGCCAACGCCGCCAACAAGGCTCGTTTCGAAGCCGAGCGCGCCACGCTCGAAGCCCGCAACCTCGAGCGCAAGAGCGAAGCCCAGAAGGTTGCCGACGTTCTCGGCGGCAAGTCCTTCATCGTCGTTCGCTCGGCTGGCGAAACCGGCCAGCTCTACGGTTCGGTCGCTGCTCGTGACGTCGTCGAAATCCTCGCCGCCGAAGGCTTCAACATCGGCCGCAGCCAGGTTCACATGAACACGCCGATCAAGGCTATCGGCCTGCACGATGTTGCCATCGGGCTTCACGCCGAAGTCGAAATCAAGGTTGAACTCAACGTCGCCCGTTCCGCTGAAGAAGCCGAGCGTCAGGCCAAGGGCGAAACCCTCACCTCCGCAGACGCCATCTACGGCGTTGACGAAGACGCGCTGCGTCCGGAAGATTTCTTCGATCCGGAAGCTGACCGCGACGGCGAAGAAGAAGCTTGATCCTCAAGCCTTCTCCAGAACTGTGAATGAAAGAAAGCCTGGGTCCTCGACCCAGGCTTTTTGGTTATTGGCAGACGATAAGGCGAACGCCTCTGTCAGTCGTTATTCCTGGGCTCCGGCAGTGGAGCCGAATCCTTGTCAATCGAAACGACGACGGACATGCCAGGCGCCAACTGGTCGGCGAGTGGCTGTCCATCCTCGATCTTGATCCTTACACCGAGACGCTGGGCGACCTTGGTGAAATTGCCCGTGGCGTTGTCGGGCCTGATGACGGCAAATTCGGAACCCGCTGCCGGAGAGAAACGCTGGATGCGGCCCTTGATCTCGCGACGCCCGAGCGCATCCACGGAAATCGTGGCGGGCTGGTCGAGCTTCATGCCATCGAGCTGCGTTTCCTTGAAATTGGCTATGACCCAGACGTCCTTCGGCACTAGGTTCATCAGCTGCGTACCTGGTGTCACATATTGGCCGAGGCGTACGCCAACTTCCCCAATGCGGCCGTCCTGCGGCGCCCTGATGGTCGTGTTGTCGAGATCGATATCGGCAAGCTGCACGGCAGCCTCCGCGCCGCTGACACCGGCTTCCAGGGAGGCGCGGTTGACGATGATCGTCGTCAGGTTCTGCTCAGAGACGTCGAGAGCGGCCTTTGCCTGATTGACCGATGCCTGAGCCTGCTGCAGCGTCGCCTGCGCCTGTTCGGAATCGCTCGTGGTCGAGACACCTCTGGAGACCAGTGTCGTGACGCGATCGAAGGCAAACTGGGCACGCTTCAACGCTGCATTGGCGCTATCGATCTGCGCCTGGCTGGAGACGATGCCGGCCTTGGCGGCCTGCTCCTGCTGCTGCGAATTGGCAAGTGCCGCCTTCTGCCCGTCCAGCGTCGCGTGGGCTTGCGCCACCTTCTGCTTGTAGATGCGGTCGTCGATCTGGGCGAGCACATCGCCCTCCTTGACGAGCTTATAGTCCTTGATCGGCACGTCGGTGATATAGCCGCTGACCTGCGGGCTGATCGTGGTGACATAGCCTTTGACATAGGCGTCGTCCGTGGTCTCGACGGAGGTTTTGAACGGCGGCAGATGCCAGGCATAAAGTATCAGCATGACGCCGCCGACACCGGCGAGCACGGCGATGACTTCGATTGGAGAGCGAACGAGCCTCGACATGGAGCTATTTCATATCCTCATGGGTTGGATGTCACGACCTCAGCCCGACCGTCGGCCAGGCGAGCCCTGACGAATCGGAAGAAGACATGGATTGAGAGGCCGGCAAGCGACAGGAAGGCGATTACGGCGGCAGTGAAGAAGGCATCTCCATAGGCGAGCATATTGGCCTCGCGGCTGACCTGCGCACCGAGCAGCGCCAGCCCCTCCGCCTTCAGGAGCGCGCTATCCCCGATCACCTTGCCATAGGAGGATGAAAGCTGGCTGACGCGGGTGGCCACATGCGGATCCGTCAGCAGCACGCGCTCGGTCAGGACGGCGGAATGGAACTTCTCGCGAATGGTGATCAGCGTGCCGTAGAAGGCTGAGCCGATCAGGCCGCCGATACTTTGCGTGAAGGTGAAGACGACAAAGAAGGTCACCAGATAGGGGGGACCCTTGGATATAGCCTCCTTGAAGCCTTGCGACATGGAGGGCGGCAGGAACAGGGCCGCGCCGGCTGCGACCAGCGCCTGGCTGAAATACATCTGCTCAGGACGGGTCAGGTTCGTCACCTGCGAATCCATCAGCGAGCCCACCCCCATCAGGATAAGCGCGGCGAACTGGATCTGCCACGTGTAGCCGTAGCTCATGAACACGGTGCAGATGAGCCCGCCTATGATGGAGAAGGCCAGGATGATCCAGTACAGAATGGAAAGCTGATCATAGAGGAGCCCGACCGCGTTCTGATAAAAGGTCATGATGACCGAGGTCTGCTCGGCGGCAATGATGCGGAAGACCAGCAGGATCGCCGTCAGATGCAGAATTTCCGGCCGAAGCAGCCAGCGAACGTCGATCAAAGGCGTCGACCGCCTCAGCTCGACGACAATGGCAACGGTCAGGGACGCGATGGCAATCACCAGGACGACCCCGAGCCATGGCACCTCCAGCCACCAGTAGAGGCGCCCGACCGACAGGGCGACGGCCAGACAGCCGAAACCGATCGCCACGAGAAGGTAGCTGAAGATATCGCCCAGCACGATGACTTTTACACGCGGCGGCGGTGTCAGCGGCAGCAGATAGATGATCGGCATGACGAGGAGCGCCAACGCCATCTCGAGCGTGTACAGGCTACGCCATTCGCCATAGTCCAGCAGCGAGGGTGACACGAGGCGCGTGATGGGAGCGGCAAGCAGCGTGTTCATCATCGCCAGGCTGACGCCAACAGTCATCTTCTTCGCCGGCTCGAAGGCCTCCAGCATATAAAGGAAGCCGAGTGTCGACAGCGGCGCGCCGGCAATTCCGCTCAGGAAGCGGACGACGATCGCAGAATGCAGGTCGGAGACGAAGAGATTGAGCAGCGAGGCGAGCACGAAGCCGAGAATGCTGACCTCGGCGAAATTGCGCACGCCATATTGAAGGCGAATCTTCACTAGAGCGATGGCGAGGCTGACATTAGGCGCCATATAGGCGGCAGAAAGCCACGCCGATTCTGTGGTGGTCGCCGCAATGGTTCCCTGAATCTGCGTAAGGTTGGCGAAGGCAAGATTAAGACCCAGACCCTGGGTCAGGAAGAACAGAACGGATGCCGCAATATAGAGCGGCACTTTCCAGCCCGGCATAGGCGGTGGAGCGGGCGGGACGGCGTTGGCTTGCGCATTGGCGACCGGGCCCGGATCCCCGCTCATGCATTACCTCATGATTTGCCGATATTCTGAAGATTGGCAGTCATGGCGCGAATAACCTTCAGCGCCATGCCGACATCCTCGTCCGAAATCCCCTCCAAGATATCCGCGCGCACACCGGTGGCAAGAGCTTCGACCTCCGCAGCAACGACTTTTCCGGATTCCGTTATGAAGATTTGCTTGGCGCGGCGATCGGATACGGCGGCCCGACGTTCGATGAAATTCTGCGCCTCCATCGCATCAAGGATGCGTACGAGCGTCGGCGTTTCCAGCTCCAGCTCGTCGGCAAGCTCCCTCTGGTTTATCCCATCCCGGCGGGAGAGCTTGCGAAAAACCCTCGCACGGGAAAGGGTCATGCCGTGCTCGCGAACGAGGGCGTCAAAAGCCGCCCTCAGCTTGCGATTGAACGAAGAGAGGTCGTCGAAGAGTTCTTGTCTTGATGGCGCACCTGGCATTATTGCAGCTTTATATAATTAGCATCCTACCCTAATTAAAGGGAATACCCGGATTTCCCCAGCTTTTCAAGCATGATAGCCGCAACAATTGATGTACACGGCGAAAGACCCGGCTAAAATATCCCCACGGATGATTTGCATATGTGATTCGTGTGTCGATCTTTTCGTTGCAAAGTGGTCACAAGGGATTTTTTACGTCCCGGCAATCTGCGCCTGTGGACGAGTGGAAAAACGTTGATAGGCCGGACCTATTCGCCCCACTCCGCGTGGACGCTCATTTGCACGGTTGACCATGACATCGGATCGTCGCAAACCAGTCGACACCCTAAAGCATGAAGAGATGGAAAATGAACGAAGCTGCGCGCAAGCTCGCCGCCATTGCCCCCGCCGACCAGCACTATCGCGAAGCGCCCAATAACATTGAGGCGGAACAGGCTCTGCTCGGCGCCATTCTCGTCAATAACGATGCCTATTACCGCGTCTCCGACTTCCTGAAGCCGATTCATCTTTACGAACCGCTGCACCGCAAGATCTTCGAGGTCGCCGGCGACATCATCCGCATGGGCAAGACCGCCAACCCCGTCACGATCAAGAGTTTCGTGCCGGCGGACGAGAAGGTCGGCGACATGACGGTTGCGCAATATCTAGCGCGGCTTGCCGTCGAAGCCGTGTCGATCATCAATGCGGAAGACTATGGCCGCGCCATCTACGATCTGGCGCTGCGCCGCGCGCTGATCACCATCGGCGAGGACATGGTCAACATCGCCTATGACGCACCGCTCGACATGCCTCCGCAGACGCAGATCGAGGATACGGAGCGCCGGCTGTTCGAGCTTGCCGAGAATGGCCGCTACGACGGCGGTTTCCAGTCGTTCAACGATGCCGTGGCGCTCGCGATCGACATGGCGGCCGTCGCCAAAGAGCGTGACGGCGGCCTCTCCGGCATCTCCACGGGCATCCACTCGCTTGATAGCAAGATGGGCGGCCTGCAGCGCTCCGACTTGATCGTCCTTGCCGGTCGCCCCGGCATGGGTAAGACCTCGCTTGCGACCAACATCGCCTACAATATCGCCGCCGCTTACGAGGGCGAAGTCCAAGCGGATGGCTCGATGAAGGCGAAGAACGGCGGCGTCGTCGGCTTCTACTCCCTGGAAATGTCGTCCGAACAGCTCGCCACGCGTATCATCTCCGAGCAGACGGAGGTCTCCTCGTCGAAGATCCGACGCGGCGATATCAATGACGCCGATTTCGAAAAGCTCGTCGCCTGCTCTATGATGATGCAGAAGGTGCCGCTCTATATCGACCAGACCGGCGGTATCTCCATCGCCCAGCTTTCCGCGCGTGCCCGACGCCTGAAACGCCAGCGCGGCCTCGACGTTCTAGTGGTCGACTATGTGCAGCTGATGACCGGCTCCGGCAAATCGAACGAGAACCGTGTTCAGGAAATTACCCAGATCACCACCGGACTGAAGGCGCTCGGCAAAGAATTGAACGTGCCGATCATCGCGCTCTCCCAGCTCTCGCGTGCAGTCGAAAGCCGCGACGACAAGCGGCCTCAGCTTTCCGACCTGCGTGAATCCGGTTCGATCGAGCAGGACGCCGACGTCGTACTCTTCGTGTTTCGCGAGGAATATTACGTCAAGAACCAGGAGCCGCGCGATCCGAACGACCCGAAATATGGGGAATGGGAAGCCCTGTTCGACCGCGTCAAAGGCACGGCCGACGTCATCATCGCCAAGCAGCGCCACGGACCGACGGGCACGGTGAAGCTCGCCTTCCAGTCGGAATTCACGCGCTTTGCCGATCTCGCCGACCCATCTTTCACGCAATATGAGGAACATTGACACGAAGCTTGACGCGTCAATATTCCGCTGGGACGGACAACCGCTTCGCACTTTTCCCGGAGACGCTTCACAGTCCCGCAGCTCGCAGCAAAGCCACCGTCGCAACACCAACAACAACGCTTGCCAGCATCGGCAAGCGGCGGGAGGCGATTGCGGTGGCCGCGCAGGCCAGCGCCTCCGCCCAGCCGGTAGCAAAAGCCGTCGGAGCAATGACGGCCATCAGCACAGCCGGTGGAATAGCTTCGATTGCGGTTCGCCGGCGCTCGTCGATCTTCACGTAGCGAATCAAGACAAGACCGCCAACACGGGTGAAGATCGTTGCGGCAGCCATGGCGAGGATGGCCAGCAGTGTGTTGAGATCGAGCGTCATGCCGCCTGCTCCCGCGCCCGGCCTTTCCAGAAAGCCATTCCCAGTCCCGCCAGCGCGCCGGCTGCAATATGCCAGACACCGGGCACGAACTGGTGGACAGCAACGGCTGCAATTCCGCTCGCAGCAAGCACCGCGCCGGTTTCCGGTCCTTTCCAAAAGCCCATGACCAGCACGATGAAGACAGCGGGAAAGGCGAAGTCGAGACCGATGACGGCGGGGTTGCCGAGAAAGGCGCCAAGCAGAGCACCCGCAAGCGACGAGCCGACCCAGGCCAAATAGAAGGGCGTGACGATGCCCGCATACCAGGCGGGTGTGAGCCGCAACGTGCCGGCGCGGAATTCCGCCATAGCCCAAATCTCGTCGGCGAGAAACAGCATGGCGATATAGCGTTTGATGCCGGAGAAAGACTGCATCTTCGTGCCGATCGAAGCGCTCATCAGCAAGTGCCTGACATTGACGAGCAAGGCCGCGAAGCCGGCGCCAATCCAGCTTGCGGGATGTGTCCAGATATCCATCGCCACGAATTGCGAGCCGCCGGCGAAGACGAGCGCGCTCATCAGTGTGGTCTCCAGCGGCGAAAGCCCCTTCGTCGCCGAAACCGCGCCGAACACGAGGCCGATCGGCAGGACGGCGACGATCAGCGGAAAAATGGCACGCATCCCGGCGTTGAATTCGCCGGCCGGCCGGCTTTGCTGCAACATTGGCAACCTCCACTTCAACAATGACGAAGAGGTAGCCGACGGCATCTGGCGCTGTATTGAACGAAAGTGACTAGAGCTCCATCCAGAATCGGCAAAGCGTTTTCAACATTCGCAGGAAAGCGAAATGCTCTATGTATTTGTTTCTTTACGTATTCCGGATGGAAAACCGCTGCGCACTTTTCCTGGGAATGCTCTAGCCGACGCGGAATTGACCGGGGGTGACGCCGGTGCGCGATTTGAAGTGGCGCGTGAAATGCGCCTGATCGGCGAAACCGCATTCCATGGCGACATCGGCCGGCATGCGGCCTTCCCTGAGCAATCGGCGGGCAACGATGACGCGCCGGTCGGTCAGAAAGGCATGGGGCGTGATATGATACTCCCTCCGGAAAGCGCGGATCAGGTGCGCGCGGCTCAGCCCCGCAATCTTGGCCAACTCCTCCAATCCGATATCGCTGTCGAAATTCTCACTGAGGTAATCGCGGGCGCGCGCGACGGCGCTACGCTCCTTCGTATCGACGGGAAGGATGATAGTGCTGCCGTAGCGCGCAAAGAGCGCCGCCAGCACCGAGAACATGCCTTCATCGGATTCCAGCGCGCCGGCGCCGCTCTCAAGTGTGCGGTGCGCCTTGTGGAAGGCGCTGGCAAGCTGCGGATCACGCAACAACGAACGAGCGAAAGATGGCGTCGCGTTGAAGGCTTTGCCCGTGACGTCTTCCAGAATGTCGACGAAGAGCTTCGCGTCCGGGTAAATCATGCGGTAGCGATAGCCCCCGCCGCCCGGAGCGCCGTCATGCACGATGCCAGGATTGATCAGATAGAGATCGCCCGGCCCGGTTTCTTCGCGCCTGCCGCGCAGCGTGGCGATCTGGCTACCGCTTTCGATCGCCCCGATACTGAAGGTGTCGTGCGCATGCGGCGCATATTCATGCGTCACAAAGCTTGCGCTCAGGCATTCCATGCCGCGAAAGCGACCGTCCCGCCAGAAGCGGGTCGTTTCCACCTTGGCAAGCGGCATGGCGTCAGCCGCCTCTTTCTGCGAAACGTTCTGCATATCAGCACATTATCGAGCCGGCTGCCGCGCGTCTTGAACAAAAGTGATCGCATATGAGAAAGGCTGGTATCCAGCCTTTCCGCGCTTTCTCCTTGCCACAATCCTCTCTACAACTTGGTTATCATTGAGGCGATTCATGACAGATTTTCCCTCCCCTTCTGAGGCGGCGATGCCTTCACTTTCGCGGCCTGATCTCGACGCGCTCGCCGAAACCGGCGCAAGCATGGGCGGGGAAGATTTGCGTAGAGAGACCCCTCTGCTTTGATGGATCACACGTCAGCCGTCCAACCATGCTGCGAGGCCATCCAGCGTCTGTAGGCCGTATTCGACCGCGCCGAAGCCGATGACGAACCGGCGCCGCTCGGGGCTGGGGTGGAGTTGGCGCAGGGTAAGAACCGTCTTGCCGTCGGCTTGCTCATCGAAGGTCACTGTGACGCGGAAACGATCGGGGTCATTGGGCTCCGGCGTGCCATGGTCCATCACAATCCGCTCGTTCGGGACGATCTCCAGAAAGCGCATGAGGTTCGCAAAGCGCTGCTTCCGACCCTCGAACACGCCCACCATGTCGAACCGCCAGATCCCGCCCTCGCAGATGTCGGCTTCGTGGTTCTCAATTTCAAATCCGGCCGGACCGTACCATTCGGCGAGGGCCTTGGGGTCCATCCACGCGGCAAAGACCTTGTCGCGCGGATGATTCAGCAGTTTCACCAGCACGATTTCCCTATCGAGCGCCCAAGTTTCGAACGGGTTTGCCATGTTCTCAATCATCCTCTTCCTTCTTGTCCAAGTAGACTTCCAGGCGATCCAATCGTTCGGTCCAGCGCCTGCGCTCTGCCTCCATCCAGTCCGCAGCCTCGTCGAAGCGCGCCTGCACCAGCCGGCACCAGCGGCTGCGCCCCCGCTTCTCGCTAGCGATCAGTCCACAATCCTCCAGCACCTTGAGATGCTGGGCGAAGGAGGGCAGTGCCATGTCGAAAGGTTCGGCAAGGATGCTGACCGGCACCTCGCCCTCAGCCAGCCGCGATACCACCGCGCGGCGGGTCGGGTCGCTGAGAGCATGAAAGGCAAGATCGAGGGGCGTCGAATGGTAAGGCATATGACTCGGTAAAACGTCTTCAACCTTTAGTCAACAACAATAAGGTACTTGCCTTAGTGTCTGCATCTTATATAAAGGCACTTACCTTAGTATTGAGCTCCGGACTGCTGGAGCAGCTATGGTGCAACCACTCGCAAGGAGAGCTCCAGTGGCAATACGTGTCGATCTCATGATCTCGCTCGACGGGTTCGCAACGACGACGGATCAGACACCCGAAACCCCGTTTGGCGAGGACTGGCCGCGTCTCGTCGGCGCATATGTTGCAACGCGAACGTTTCGCGAGCGCGTCCTCAAGGATACCAGCGGAACCGGGACCACAGGTGTCGACGATAATTACGCCAGAGAATACTTCGAGAACGTGGGTGCCGAGATCATGGGCGCCGGCATGTTCGGGCTGCACAACTTCCCCGACGACCCGAATTGGCAGGGCTGGTGGGGCGAAGAACCGCCCTTCCGCGTCCCAGTCTTCGTCCTCACTCATACTCCCAGACCCTCCCTGGAGATGGCTGGCGGCACCGTCTTCCATTTCCTCAGCGCGGCGCCGACCGGTTTGCTCCAGCAAGCTGTCAAGGCGGCGGACGGTAAAGACGTAAGGATCGGCGGTGGCCCTACGGTCGTTCGCGACTTTCTGAAGGCGGGCCTTGTCGATCGTCTTCATGTCGCGATCACGCCGATTCTGCTCGGACGAGGCATACGCCTGTGGGACGATCTGCGCGGCCTGGAAGCTGGCTATGCGGTCAAATCAGAAACCGCGCCGAGCGGCACTATCCATCTCACCTTCCAACGCTAGCCGCCTGCCTCTGGCCTACCAGCGCGCACCAGAACTTCGCTGCCGCGAGGCCATCCAAACAGTCTCTGCGAACTTCGGCCGCCGCTTATAACCGGTGGCCGAAGCGAAAGTCATAGGTAGACGTCTGAAGGCGTGATCGGATCCGTCGTTCTGCTGGACGATCAAAAGATGAAAACCTAAAAAGCATTAAGCCCAAACCCGCCCTTGAAGGAGGAGAAAAATTGAAGCGCATCGAGATGAAGATAAGCGGCGGCTGCCAGTGTGGTGCTGTGCGCTACCACGCAAGCGCTATGCTCGATAATTCGCATCTCTGCCACTGCCGCATGTGCCAGAAAGCCTCTGGCAACATCTTTGCCGCGCTCGTCGCCGCGCCTAATGATGCGCTCACCTGGACACGCGGCAAGCCGAGCGTCTGGAAGAGCTCGGAGCTTGTCGAGCGCGGCTTCTGTGCCAATTGCGGCACGCCATTGTTTTTCCATCACCTCGAAAACGGCCGCACCAACCTGATGATCGGTTCGCTGGACGATCCGCACGCCTTCCCGCCACATGCCAACACCTGCACCGAGAACATGGTGGCCTGGTTCAATACGATCACGGGCATAGAAAATACCGGTGCGACCGAAAATAACGGCGCCGATTGGGCTGCGGCGATCAAGACGAGCAACAACCAGCATCCTGATCGCGATACCGCCTCATGGCCGGTGAGATGGCGTGACGACTGAGTCCTATTCCGGCCTTTGCCGGCGGGGTACTGTCCGTTGCCGCTATTGCGAAATAGCCATCATCCCGGAAACTAAAGCCTACGACTGCCTACTTTCAAGATGATGCGCGCTGCGTGCATGAAGGTTGTTCTTCAGCTAATTTGAGCCTCGAAGCAGCCGGTGGTTTCAGGCGCTAAGCCGGAAGCGGTCGTCAGACATGTGGCGGCAGTTTTTGCCTAGTTCCGCATACATGCCTCGCAGCACTTTTTCTTTTCATCGACGACCGGTATCCTGGCTCAAGCCAAATCACCTCCGGCCACTTCCTTATTTAGGGCGCCCCATGACAGATAATTTCAATGACGACGATGCTTTCGCTTCCGCCGGCCTGCGGCTGACGGTGGATCTCGGCGCACTCGTCGAAAACTGGCGCGACCTCGCGCGCCGCTCGGGGAAAGCCCGCACGTCAGCCGTGGTCAAGGCCGATGCCTACGGGCTCGGGATCGAGGATGTAGGCGAAACGCTTTATTGCGTCGGCGCGCGCGATTTCTTCGTTGCGACAGCGGATGAGGGCGCGACCTTGCGGCTCTATGCCCCCGAGGCCCGCATCTTCGTGCTCGGCGGCATCTGGCCGGGTATGGAGCGGCGGTTCTTCGAAAACGATCTCGTGCCCGTCATCGCTTCGGAGGAGCAACTGACCTTCTGGATGTCTGTTCTATCCGACTATGGCGACTATCCCTGTGCGCTGCAGGTCGACACTGGCTTCAACCGGCTCGGCCTGCCGATGGACGATGCGATGGCGCTTGCCGATGACGTCTCCCGCCCGGCAAGCTTTGCACCAGTGCTTGTCATGAGTCACCTCGCCTGCGGCGACGATCCTTCCAATGCAATGAACAGGCAGCAGCTCGAGGCCTTTCGCAAGGTCAGCGCTGCCTTCGAAGGCATCGAGGCAAGCCTTGCCAATTCGGCCGGCATCTTTCTCGGCGCCGACTATCACTTCGATCTTACCCGTCCAGGTATCGCCACCTACGGCGGCGAGGCGGTGCCCGGCTTGGCCAATAAGATGCGCCCGGTGGCAACGGCGGAGGCGCGGATCATCCAGACCCGCTCGGTCAAATCGGGCGAAACCGTAGGCTATGGCCGTGCGCTGCAACTGACCCGCGACAGCCGGCTGGCAATCGTCTCCGCCGGCTACGCCGATGGCTATATGCGCAGCCTATCGAGCGCCGGCGTGCCGCTGCGCGAGACCGGCATTGCAGGCGGTCATGGCTTCATTGCCGGTCATAAGGTGCCCGTTGCCGGCCGCATCACCATGGACTTGACCATCTTTGATATCACCGACCTGCCGGAAAACCTGGTCAGAGCCGGTGACTATGTCGAGCTTTTCGGCAGCAACATCTCGGTCGACGAGGCCGCAAGGGCGGCAGGCACGATCGGCTACGAGATGCTGACCAGCATGGGGCTGCGGCACGAGCGCCGGTATATCTCGGAAGAGACCGAAGAATAGCCCGGCTACTCCTCAGAATATTTAGCGGGCGCTGATCGCCAACCGGACGCCAAGGGCGACGAACAGCGTGCCGAGACCGCGATCGAGCCACAGGCCGAGGCTCCGATTGCGCCGAAGCGCCTCGCTCAGACGGCCGCCGAGCAGGATGAGCGGTGGCTCGATGAAGGCGGCGACGACAATGATGAGGCTGCCATGCAAAAGAAGCTGCGCCCAGACCGGGCCGGCACCTTCGACGACGAATTGCGGCAGGAAGGCCAGGAAGAAGATCGCGACCTTCGGATTGAGCAGCGAAACCATGATGCCCTGCCGATAGATGCGGCCAAAGGACAAGGCTTTACCAGCCTCCTTGATCCAGGCCGCCTCGCCCTTCGAGCGCAGCGCCTGGATGCCGAGCCAGATCAGATAGGCGGCACCGACCCATTTGACCGTCGAGAAGGCCAGCGCGGAGGCAGCAAGGATCGCCGAAAGTCCCGCAGCCGCCATCAGCACATGCAGGCACGCGCCGCTCCAGATGCCAAACAGCGCCGCAAAGCCCGAGCGCATGCCGCTTCTGATCGTATGGCCGAGAATGAAAGCGATATCCGGCCCCGGCGACAGATTGAGGAGGGTTGCAGCGGTGAGAAAGGCGATCCAGTGCGCAAGCGAATAGTCAAACATCGATCATCGTCCATAAAAACCCAGCATAAAAGCTGACACGATCGCCATTGATACGGAAATCATTAGTTTTGATAGGCCGGGAAAGACATTATCTGTCAGCCGATCGCGATTCGTCGCAAAGAGCGAAGCATTTGAACTTGAGAACAGCATCCGATGGCTAAGGCCCGTACACAATTCATCTGCCAGAACTGCGGCACGGTCCACAATCGCTGGGTCGGCAAATGCGACAGTTGCGGCGCATGGAACACCATCGTCGAGGAAGATCCGATGGGCGGGATCGGCGGCGGACCGGCCAAGACACCCCGCAAGGGCAAGCCTGTCACGCTGACGACGCTTTCGGGCGAGATCGAAGAAGCGCCGCGCATCCATACCGGCATATCCGAGCTCGACCGCGCGACAGGCGGCGGTTTCGTGCGCGGCTCGGCCGTCCTTGTCGGCGGCGATCCCGGCATCGGCAAGTCGACTCTGCTGATGCAAGCCGCGGCCGCCCTCGCCCGGCAGGGGCACAAAATCGTCTATGTCTCCGGCGAAGAAGCCGTGGCGCAGGTTCGCCTGCGCGCCCAGAGGCTGAAGGCAGCTGATACGGAAGTGCTGCTGGCCGCAGAGACCAATGTCGAGGACATTCTCGCGACGCTCGCGGAAGGCAAGCGGCCGGATCTCGTCATCATCGATTCCATCCAGACGCTGTGGAGCGAACTTGCCGAGTCCGCGCCCGGCACGGTGACGCAGGTGCGCACCGGCGTTCAGGCGATGATCCGTTTCGCCAAGCAGACCGGCACGGCCATGGTGCTGGTCGGCCATGTCACCAAGGACGGCCAGATCGCCGGGCCGCGCGTCGTCGAGCATATGGTCGATGCCGTCCTCTATTTCGAAGGCGATCGCGGGCATCATTACCGCATCCTGCGCACGGTGAAGAACCGCTTCGGCCCAACCGACGAGATCGGCGTGTTCGAAATGTCCGATGCCGGGCTACGTGACGTACCCAATCCGTCCGAGCTTTTTCTCGGCGAGCGCAACGAAAAATCGCCCGGTGCGGCTGTCTTCGCCGGCATCGAGGGGACACGTCCGGTGCTGGTCGAAGTGCAGGCGCTGGTCGCGCCAACATCGCTCGGCACCCCGCGCCGCGCCATCGTCGGCTGGGATTCTGCGCGCCTTTCTATGATTCTCGCCGTTCTGGAAGCGCATTGCGGCGTCAGGCTCGGCCAGCACGATGTTTACCTCAATATTGCCGGTGGCTACCGCATTTCCGAGCCGGCTGCGGACCTTGCCGTCGCTTCTGCACTGGTTTCCTCCCTAGCCGGTCTTGCTCTGCCCGCCGATTGCGTCTATTTCGGCGAAGTCAGCCTGTCGGGCGCCGTCCGGCCGGTTGCGCACACCGCCCAGCGCCTCAAGGAAGCCGAGAAGCTGGGATTTTCCGGGGCTGTTCTGCCTGCCGCTTCCGCCGATCTGCCGAAGGTCAACGGCGGACGCTGGAGCGAGATCGATAGCCTGCCGGATCTGGTGGCGCGCATTGCCGGATCGAAGGGCGCGCTGAAACGCGCGGAAGATGAAGACTGAGCCTTACTTCAGCCGTTCTTGGCGAAGAAGAGGCTCCTGATTGAGGCCGATGCCGACCAAAAGGTCTGGCAAGTCTTGAAGTGGATTATAAATGCCCATTACGATTTTCGACGGTATTGTTATCGGCGTTATTCTCTTCTCCGCCGTTCTGGCCATGGTCCGTGGCTTCTCGCGCGAAATCCTCTCGATCGTCAGCTGGGGCGGCTCCGCAGTCGCCGCTTATTATCTCTATCCGCTGCTCGTTCCCTATGCCCTGCAATACAAGGCCGACACAAAGATCGCGACGATCGCGTCAGCCGCCGTCATCTTCCTGCTGGCGCTCATCATCATTTCCTTCATCACCATCCGGATTGCCGATTTCATCATCGACAGCCGCATCGGCGCGCTCGACCGCACGCTCGGTTTCCTCTTCGGCGCGGCTCGCGGCCTGCTCCTGATGGTCGTCGTCGTGGCCTTCTGGAACTGGCTGGTGGCACCGGCCGCACGTCCGGACTGGGTCAACAACGCCAAGTCGAAGCCGTTCCTCGATTCGATGGTCGAGAAGCTGACCGCAGCGCTTCCGCAGGACATTCAGGCCAGGCTGCCGGCCGAGATCCTCAACAAGATCGCGCCGAAGCAGCAAGGAAATGGCGATAACGCCGCGCCGAACGACACCGCGCCCTCGGATGACGCGCCGGCGCCGCAGACAAACAATTGACGGTGCGTTTACAGGCTTGACCTGCAGCTCGAGAATCGCCATTTGAGCGGCGTGACAATAGAAGATCCGGCCCGATATTTTTTCCGGCCGGATTTTGAGCTATTTTAATGGTTACTCGTGACGCCGCCCCGATCCGCCCACGTTGAGAGCAAAGGCCCGCAGCCATGAATCATTCCCTTTCCTTCGAGGACGATATCGACGGCGACACGCTGCATGAAGAATGCGGCGTCTTCGGCATTCTGGGGCATCCGGATGCGGCGACGCTGACGGCGCTCGGTCTGCACGCCCTGCAGCATCGCGGCCAGGAAGCGGCCGGCATCGTCTCTTTCGATGGTCAACGCTTCCATTCGGAGCGGCGGATGGGTCTGGTTGGCGACCACTATACCGATCCTGCGACGCTCGCGCGGCTGCCTGGCGACCGTTCGATCGGCCATGTCCGCTATTCGACCACGGGCGAAACGATCCTGCGCAACGTCCAGCCGCTGTTTGCCGAGCTGGAAGTCGGTGGCATCGCCATCGCCCATAACGGCAATTTCACCAACGGCCTGACCATGCGCCGTCAGCTGATCGCAGACGGTGCCATCTGTCAGTCGACCTCGGATACCGAAGTCGTCCTGCATCTCATCGCCCGCTCCAAACAGGCTTCTTCTTCCGATCGCTTCATCGATGCTATCAGGCAGATGGAAGGCGGCTATTCGATGCTCGCCATGACGCGCACGAAGCTGATCGCCGCCCGCGACCCGATCGGCATCCGGCCGCTGGTTATGGGCGAACTCGACGGCAAGCCGATCTTCTGCTCGGAGACTTGTGCTCTCGACATCATCGGCGCGAAATATGTTCGCGACGTCGAAAATGGTGAAGTGATCATCTGCGAGATTCAGCCCGACGGCTCGATCACCATCGACGCCCGCAAGCCGGAAGTTTCGCAGCCCGAGCGTCTCTGCCTCTTCGAATATGTCTATTTCGCCCGTCCCGATTCCGTCGTCGGCGGCCGCAACGTCTATGTTGCCCGCAAGAACATGGGTATCAACCTTGCCAAGGAAGCGCCTGTCGCGGCCGACGTGGTCGTGCCGGTGCCGGACGGCGGCACGCCTGCTGCCATTGGCTTTGCCCAAGCGAGCGGCATTCCCTTCGAACTCGGCATCATCCGCAACCATTATGTCGGCCGCACCTTCATCGAGCCGACGCAGCAGATCCGCGCCTTCGGCGTGAAGCTCAAGCATTCCGCAAACCGCGAGATCATTGCCGGCAAGCGCGTGGTGCTCGTCGACGATTCCATCGTTCGCGGCACGACCTCGGTCAAGATCGTGCAGATGATCCGCGAGGCCGGCGCCAGCGAAGTGCATATCCGCGTCGCCAGCCCGATGATCTTCCATCCGGACTTCTACGGCATCGACACGCCGGACGCCGACAAGCTGCTCGCCAACCAGTACAGCAGCCTGAAGGCCATGTGCGATTTCATCGGTGCGGATTCGCTGGAATTCCTGTCGATCGACGGGCTCTACCGAGCCGTGGGCGGCGAGCCCCGCAACAATGCGCAGCCGCAGTTCACCGACCATTATTTCACCGGTGACTATCCGACGCGCCTACTCGACAAGGAAAGCACCAGCAACGTGCGCAAGCTTTCCGTTCTCGCCAGCAACGGCTGACACGCCCAAGTAACGGCCGAGAGGGGCATTTTGCTCCTCTCCCTTCCCTTACATATCCGGATCCAGGCAGCATGAGCGTCAATCTCAAGGACAAGATCGCCCTCGTCACCGGCGCATCGCGCGGTATCGGCTATTTCACGGCACTGGAACTGGCCAAGGCTGGCGCGCACGTGATCGCCTGCGCTCGCACGGTTGGCGGACTTGAAGAGCTTGACGATGCCATCAAGGTTGCCGGCGGCTCAGCAACTCTCGTTCCTTTCGACCTTGCCGACATGAATGCCATCGACGCGCTCGGCGCTTCCATCTACGAGCGGTGGGGCAAACTCGATATTCTCGTCGCCAATGCGGGTGTCCTCGGCGTGATCTCGCCGATCGGCCACGTCGAAGCCAAGGTGTTCGAGAAGGTGATGACGATCAATGTCACCGCCACATGGCGATTGATCCGCTCGGTCGAGCCGCTACTGATGCGCTCCGATGCCGGTCGCGCCGTCATCCTCTCCTCGGCCGCCGCTCATCGCTGCCGGCCCTTCTGGGGCCCCTACTCTGCGTCCAAAGCCGCCGTCGAAGCACTGGCCCGGACCTGGGCCGGCGAAACGCAGAGCACACCGCTGCGGATTACCAGCGTCGATCCCGGCGCTACCCGCACCGCCATGCGCGCCCAGGCGATGCCCGGCGAAGATCCGGATACGCTGCCGCATCCGCGAGAGATCGCCCAGGCGATCGTCCCGCTCACCGGCCCAGACGTCGCTGAAACCGGCAAGCTTTTCGTCGTGCGCGAGAACAAGCTCGTCGACTATCGGATGCCGGAATAAAAACATCCCAGGCCTTTGCGCGAGACGCCTTATCCCTACTTGACCAAATTCATCCGGCGCGCGATAAAGCCGCCCATGAAAACGGTTATCTGCATTATCTGCCGGAAGATTATTCGCTAGCGTTTCGCTGGCCTGGCCGTTTTCGTCTCCCAAAATCCAAGATGACAAACGTCCGGCCTGCCGGTGACGGTATTTTTCGGATTTATGCCTTTGGGAGAGTGACATGGCCGCCGAGCCGCAATTGAAGTTCTACAACACGCTGACGCGCGAAAAGGTCGATTTCCAGCCGATCGACCGCAACAACGTCCGCATGTATGTCTGCGGCCCGACGGTCTATGATTTCGCCCATATCGGCAATGCCCGTCCGGCGATCGTTTTCGATGTGCTGTTCCGGCTGCTGCGGCATGTCTACGGCGAGAGCCGTGTCACCTATGTCCGCAATATCACCGATGTCGACGACAAGATCAACGCGCGTGCGCTGCGCGACCATCCCGGCCTGCCGCTGAACGACGCGATCCGCCTGCTGACGGAGAAGACCGAACGGCAGTACCGCGAGGATACGACGGCGCTCGGCTGCATGGAGCCAACAGTACAGCCGCGGGCAACCGACAATATCGCGCAGATGATCGCGATCATCGAAACGCTGATCGAGAAGGGCCATGCCTATCGGGCGGCCGGCGAGGTGCTGTTCGATACCAAGTCGATGGCCGACTACGGTCAGCTTTCGAAGCGCAATCTCGACGAGCAGCAGGCTGGCGCCCGCGTCGCAGTCGACGAACACAAGAAGAGCGCTGGCGATTTCGTGCTGTGGAAGCTCTCCGCTGAGAACGAGCCCGGCTGGGAAAGTCCCTGGGGCCGCGGCCGCCCGGGCTGGCATATCGAGTGCTCGGCCATGAGCGGGCGCTATCTTGGCGATGTCTTCGACATTCATGGCGGCGGGCTCGACCTGATCTTTCCGCATCATGAGAACGAAATCGCCCAGTCGCGCTGCGCGCACGGTACGCATGCGATGGCGAATGTCTGGATGCATAACGGCTTCGTGCAGGTCGAAGGCCGTAAGATGTCGAAATCGGAGGGCAATTTCGTCACTATCCACGAACTGCTGCAGACGAACAAGCTCGGCGGCCGGACATGGCCGGGTGATGTGCTCAGGCTTGCGATGCTGATGACGCATTATCGCGAGCCGATCGACTTTTCCGTGAAGCGCCTCGAAGAAGCCGAACGGCTGATCGCGAAATGGCCGGCCGCCGACGTAAGCGGGGCGGCTCCGGATGAAACCGTGCTTGCCGCACTCGGCGACGATCTCAACACCGTCGCCGCCATCCAGGCACTGCATGCCCTGGCGCAAGCTGCCAATGCCGATGCCCGCCTCCTGTCGGTCTTCGCGGCCAGCGCCGATCTTCTCGGCCTGCTGCCGAAGAAGGCGGAGATCGACGAAGCTGTAGCCGCAGAGATCGATGCCAAGGTGCGCCAGCGTCTGGAATTGCTGAAGGCAAAGAACTTCGCCGAGGCTGACAAGCTTCGCGAGGAGCTGACGACAAGAGGTGTTCAGCTCAAGGATGGGAAGGATGCGGCGACGGGTGAGCGCATCACGACTTGGGAGATCAAGCGGTGAGCATGACCTACACCGGCGGCTGTCAGTGCGGCGCGGTTCGCTTTCGGGTGCGAGGCGAGCTGAAGGATGCCTCCATCTGTCATTGCCGCATGTGTCAGAAGGCATTCGGCGCCTATTATGCGCCGCTGGTTTCGGTGCGCGGCGCCGAGCTTACATGGAGACGTGGCCAGCGGAAGGCGTTTCAATCCTCGAACTTCGTAAGGCGCGGCTTCTGCGGGAATTGCGGAACGCCGCTGACCTATGAGGCGCCCGATGGCATTGCAGTTGCGGCCGGTGCCTTCGACGATCCCTCGCAACTGCCGCCTGTCGTCCAATATGGCACGGAAGCCAAGATCGGCTTCGTCGATCGGCTGCATCTGCTGCCTGGACACCGGACCGAAGAGGACGCCGAGCAGGCGCCTTTCGTGCTTGACATCGTATCCTACCAACATCCCGATTACGACACCCGAAGCTGGCCAGAGGAGAAGCACCATGAGTGAAGCCATCAGAAGCGGAGGATGCCAATGCGGTGCGGTGCGATTTCGCATTCGCGGCGAGCTTGGCCGTCCGTCGATCTGCCATTGCCGCATGTGCCAAAAGCAGTTCGGCAACTTCTTCTCCGCCCTCGTTACGGCACCTGAAGATGGCCTGGAATGGACGCGCGGTGAACCGACCTATTTCCAGTCCTCCGTCAACATCGATCGCGGCTTCTGCAAGAATTGCGGCACGCCGCTGACATACCGTCATCCGGGCGGCGTCGAAATCGCCATCGGCGCCTTCGACGAACGCGACGATCTCGCCCCGCAGATCCAGGTCAATCACGCCTATCGTCTGCCCTGGGTGGAGACGATTTTCGAAAAGCCAGTCCATCAGGACCCGGATTTCTACTCGCGACAGGAGCAGATCATATCGTTCCAGCATCCCGACCATGATACGGATGTCTGGCCGGCGGAGGGGTTGAAAATATGACCGAAGTCCTGCGCACATTCTATCCGGAAATCGAACCCTATGCTTCCGGTCACCTCGATGTCGGCGACGGGCATGTGATCTATTGGGAACGGGTGGGAACGCCCGGCGCCAAGCCCGCCGTCTTCCTGCATGGCGGTCCGGGCGGCGGTATTTCGCCGAGCCATCGCCGCGTATTCGATCCCAGGCTCTACGACGTGACCCTGTTCGATCAGCGTGGCTGCGGGCGCTCGACGCCGCATGCAGGCCTGGAAGCCAACACGACCTGGCATCTGGTCGATGATATCGAGCGGCTGCGGGTAATGGCCGGTGCGGAAAAATGGCTTGTTTTCGGCGGCTCCTGGGGCTCGACGCTGGCGCTCGCCTATGCCGAAACGCATCCGGAGCGGGTTTCCGAACTGGTCGTGCGCGGCATCTATACCCTGACGAAGGCCGAACTCGACTGGTATTATCAGTTCGGCGTCTCCGAAATGTTTCCCGACAAATGGGAGCGTTTCATCGCCCCTATCCCACCGGAAGAGCGTCATGAAATGATGGCCGCCTACCATCGGCTGCTGACGCACCCTGAAAAGGCTGCGCGCCTCGAGGCCGCCAAAGCGTGGTCGATCTGGGAGGGTGAGACGATCACGCTGCTGCCGGAGCCCACCGTCAGCGCCCAGTTCGAGGATGCGGAATATGCGCATGCCTTCGCCCGTATCGAGAACCATTTCTTCGTCAATGCCGGCTGGCTCGAAGAGGGCCAACTGCTGCGCGACGCCTACAAGCTGAAAGACATTCCCGGCGTCATCGTCCATGGCCGATACGACATGCCCTGCCCGGCCAAATATGCCTGGGCGCTGCATAAAGCCTGGCCGAAGGCGGAATTCCACCTGATCGAGGGCGCGGGCCATGCCTCGTCCGAGCCGGGCATCCTGGACCAGCTCATCCGCGCCACCGACAAGTTCGCAGGCAAGGTATCGGCCACGTAAGGCCCCTCTCCCCGCGCGCGGGGAGAGGGAACGACCTCAAAAGCCCTTCGCCCCGTGCAAACGGGGAGAAGGTGGACTCAAACGGTTTAGCAAGGGCGAAACCGAGAGAGGACGGATGAGGGGCACGCCATTATCAAGAACCGGTCCGCCGGAGGAAACAGTATGACACGCGAAAAAATCTATCTCTTCGACACGACGCTCCGCGATGGCCAGCAGACGCCCGGCATCGATTTCTCGGTCGAGGACAAGATTGCGATTGCGACCATGCTGGATGAGTTCGGCCTGGACTACATCGAAGGCGGTTACCCCGGCGCCAACCCGACCGATACGGCCTTCTTCGATGAGAAGCGCACGAAATCGGCCACCTTCGTCGCCTTTGGCATGACAAAGCGCGCCGGTATCTCCGCCTCCAATGATCCCGGCCTTGCGAGCCTGCTGCAGGCGAAATCCGACGCGATCTGTTTCGTCGCGAAAAGCTGGGACTATCACGTCAAGGTGGCGCTCGGCTGTACCAACGAAGAGAACCTCGAAAGCATCGCCGAAAGCGTCAAGGCGGCCACCGCCGCGGGCAAGGAAGCCCTGGTCGATTGCGAGCACTTCTTTGACGGCTACAAGGCCAATCCGACCTATGCGCTCGCCTGCGCCAAGACGGCCTATGATGCCGGAGCGCGCTGGGTGGTGCTCTGCGACACCAATGGCGGCACGCAGCCGCCTGAGGTGCGCGCCATCGTCGAGGCCGTCATCGCCTGCGGCGTTCCCGGGCACTGTCTCGGCATCCATGCCCATAACGACACCGGCCAGGCGGTTGCCAATTCGCTTGCCGCAGTCGAGGCAGGAGTTCGGCAGATCCAGGGCACGCTGAACGGCATCGGCGAACGCTGCGGCAATGCCAATCTCATCACGCTGATCCCGACTCTAGCGCTCAAAAGGGCCTATAGCGAGCGTTTCGAGACGACGATCGATGCGGAGCGGCTCGTCGGGCTAACCGGCCTTTCGCACGCCTTCGACGAGTTGCTGAACCGCTCGCCCGACCATCAGGCGCCCTATGTCGGCGCTTCGGCCTTTGCCACCAAGGCCGGCATCCACGCTTCGGCGCTGCTGAAGGATCCGCGCACTTACGAGCATGTGCCGCCGGAAAGCGTCGGCAATTTCCGCAAGGTCATGGTCTCTGACCAGGGCGGAAAGTCGAACTTCATCAACGCCCTGAAACGGCGTGGCATCGAGGTCGGCAAGGACGACCCAAAGCTCGACCAGCTGATCCAGATCGTCAAGGAGCGCGAAGCGACAGGCTATGCTTACGAAGGCGCAGATGCGAGCTTCGAACTTTTGGCGCGCCGCACGCTCGGCACCATCCCGGAATTCTTAGCGATCGATGGTTTCCGCGTCATGGTCGAACGCCGCTTCGATTCCCACGGCCGGGTGAAAATCGTCTCGGAAGCGGTCGTGAAGATCATCATCGATGGCGAGACCATCATGTCGGTTGCCGAGGGCGACGGCCCGGTCAACGCGCTCGACCTGGCGCTGCGCAAGAATTTCGGCAAATACCAGCACGAAATCGACGACCTGGAACTGGCCGACTTCAAGGTGCGTATCCTCAATGGGGGTACGGAGGCCATCACCCGAGTCCTGATCGAATCTACCGATAGCGACGGCGTACGCTGGTGGACTGTCGGCGTGTCCGAGAACATCATTGACGCATCGTTCCAGGCCCTGATGGATTCCGTCATCTACAAGCTGATGAAGAACCGGCACATGGCAGGCAAGATCGCGGCGGAGTAATCCGCCGCCCATCAAAAAGCTTGACGATGCCGTCAATGAAATGAATTAGCCATGCCGCATGCATTGGGGTAATCCCGTCTCAAATAACAGAGAATGACGGGAAAATTCATGGCCACCGACACGGTCAAACCTGAAATCAAGAATAATGACGCTATCCGCGGCTTCGGCTTTGCGATGACGGCCTATCTCTTCTGGGGCATTCTGCCACTCTATATGAAGGCGCTGGCGCATATCCCGGCTTTCGAGGTCATTGCCCATCGCATCGTCTGGTCGGTTCCCGTCGCGGGCATCGTGCTGCTGGCGCTGGGGCGCCTGGGTGACGTGAAGGCGGCGTTTCGTAATCCGCGCACGATCGCCATGGCATCGCTGACGGCAGCGCTCGTCACCGTCAACTGGGGAACCTATGTCTGGGCGATCGGCGCCGGCCATTCGCTCGATGCTGCCCTTGGCTACTTCATCAATCCGCTATTCAGCATTGCGCTCGGCGCCATCCTGCTCAAGGAAAAGCTGGCGCCGACGCAGATCGTCGCGATCTGCCTTGCAGCCGCCGCCGTCATCATTCTGACGGTGAAAGCCGGCACCCTGCCCTGGGTCGCGTTGTCGCTCACCTTCTCCTGGGGCTTCTATGCCTTTTTTCGCAAGACCCTGCCTGTGGGAGCCAATCAGGGCTTCTTCATCGAGGTGCTGCTGCTCTGCATCCCGGCAGCATTTTACATCTTCTATCTGGAAGCGCGCGGGGAAGGCCACTTTTACCAGACCGGCATTTCGGATACCGTGCTTCTGCTCGGCTGCGGGCTCGTGACGGCGCTGCCGCTGATGATCTTCGCCAATGGCGCGAAGCTTCTGAGAATGTCGACCATCGGCATCATGCAATACATCGTGCCGACCATGGTCTTCCTGATCGCCGTCTTTCTGTTCAAGGAACCCTTCGGCACGACGCAGCTCGTTGCATTTTCGCTGATCTGGGCCGGTCTCGTGCTCTACAGCTGGTCGATGCTGCGTCAGAGTAGAGGAGGCTAACCAGCGGGCCTGGTTAGCAGATCCCCAGTCAAAGCTTGGAAATGACGGCCTCTTCGCCGCCGCGATCTCCGGGAACCTCCGCAGCGTGCTTGCGGATGGCCGGGATAATATCGGCGATCTTGTCGATAACCAGCGGCTGGACGCGGTGGGCGGTATGGACGAAGCCCTCTTCCGTCATATGGCGGATGAGTTCCATCATCGGATCCCAGAAACCGTTGATATTGGCGAAGACCATCGGCTTTTCGTGACGGCCGAGCTGACCCCAGGTCATGATCTCCACGATCTCTTCCAAAGTGCCGATGCCGCCCGGCAATGCCACGAAAGCGTCGGCGCGTTCGAACATGCCGTGTTTGCGCGCATGCATGTCAGGCGTTATGATGAGCTCGTCGAGCTGACCGAGCGAATGGCGCGTCGCTTCCATATCGACGAGGAATTCCGGAATGATGCCGGTAACCTGACCGCCGTGCGATAGCACGCCGCTCGCGACAGCGCCCATGATGCCCTTCGTTCCGCCGCCATAGATCAGGCGCAGGCCGTTTTCGGCAATGCTTTTGCCCAATTCGCGGCCGGCAGCCATGTGGGAGGGATCGCGCCCCGGCCGTGAGCCGCAATAGACGCAAATGGTTCGAATTGGCGTGGAATCGTCGGTCATGGATGCAAACAACTATGCTGCAGATGCTCAGTCAAGATTTTTCAAAGGAAAACTTGTGCCGGGACATGCGAAAATGGCTGAGAAAGCTTGTAAAAGCAGCCGAAATCGCTAGCAATTTCAGGAGTTGCGACGACTTCGCCGCGTGGAGATGAATGATGATGAAGAACCGTGCCGGGTGGCTGGCTCTGTTGGTGTTGGCAATTGCAACCCTGTTGATGGTCTTCTTCGTGATGCCGCGCATCAACGGCGACAAGACCCCGATCGGCGATGCGGTCAATCAAGCCAGCAACACGGTGAAGAATACCATCGACCAGAACGCGCAGAAGGCCGGCGAGACTGCACAGAACGCGACCAAAACTGCGCAGAATGCCGCCAACACCGCAGATCTCACCAAGAAACTGACCGAGCTTACGGGTGCGGCAACCACCTCGCTTGCCGATCTCAAGGCGCTGTTCAAGGATGGCAACACACCGTCCCAGGATACCTTCACGGCCGCAAAGACGAAGGCAACCAACGCCCTGCAATCGATCGTCGGCTTCGCGCTTCCTGAGGGAATCGATGCGGCGACCACGGGGCTTGTGAAGAAGGTACAGGACGGCGCTGGCAAGGCGCTCACCATCATCCAGTCTCTCCCCGACAATGCCGCCGAAGCGAGTGCAGCGATCGACAAGGCTTTCGCAGCGCTGACAGGCCAACAAGCGCCCGAGACCAACGCGGCTGCCAATCCTCGCGTACCCTCATTCGACGTGTTGCGCGTCGAGCCGGATGGCTCGACAGTTATCGCAGGCTCGGCGGAGCCGAATGCCAAGCTAGAAATCGTCGACGGCGAAAAGGTCGTCACCACCACCAATGCCGGCCCGAGCGGCGACTTTGCCGCCGTGCTCGACAATCCGCTGCCGCCTGGGGACCACGAACTGGTGCTGCGCGCTACCGGCAAGGACGGCAAGGCCGTCAATTCCGAGGAAGTCGCCACTGTCTCCGTGCCGAAAGACAATTCCACCCAGGTCCTCGCGATGGTGTCCAAGCCAGGCGCTGCAAGCCGCATCATCACTGCCCCTTCCGCCAAGCAGGGCCGCGTGACCGCCGGCGAACAGGACGCGTCCGCAGCCGACACTCAGGCCAAAGCGACGGATATGCCGGCAGCCACGGCAGATGCCAAGCCGCAACAAGACGGTACCGCGGTTGCATCCGCCAATCCTGCGGCAGGCACGGCAACGCCGTCGGCAGCAAAGGTGGAGGCGGATCAAGACGTCGTGGTCAATGCGGTTGAGATCGAAAACGATCATATCTTCGTCGCCGGCACCGCGAAGCCGAATACCAAGGTCCGCGCCTATGCCGACGACAAGCTCATCGGTGAGAACGTCGCGGGTGCGGACGGTCACTTCGTCGTAGACGGACCCATGCCTCTGGCCGTCGGCGATCACAAGATCCGCGTCGACGTGCTCGATGGCGCCGGCAAAGTCGTGGTGCGGACCAGCGTCAACTTCACGCGCCCCGAGGGCAATCAGGTGACGGTTGCGGCGCAGACGCCCGCCGCCAATGGTCAAGCGCAAGCGACCACGGCAAACCTGGTACCGCTCGACGAGGGCGAGCTTGCCAAGCTCAAGGAAGGCGCCGGCAAGGCTTTTGCGCTGCTGAAGGGCCTCTTTACCGACGGTAAGCAACCGAATACGGAACAGCTCGCAGCCGCCCGCTCCGGCACGGAAATCGCGTTGAAGTCGCTCTCCGAATTCCGGCCGACCATCAACGCCAGCGCCGCGCTCAAGAAGGCTGCGGCCGATGCCTCCAGCGTGGCCGGCAAGGCGCTAGCTGCTCTCGTCGCCTTGCCGAAGGACCCGAAGTCGGTCGGCGCCGCCCTGCCTGGACTCGAACAGATGATCGCCGTTATCACGGCGCCGGCGCAGACGGCGCCAGCACAGCCGAATGCCGAAGTCTCGTCCAACGAGCCGAAGACGCTCGAGCAGGCGCCGCTCTCGCAGGATAGCAATGCCGTCATCATCCGCCGCGGCGACACGCTGTGGCAGATCTCACGCCGCATATACGGTGCGGGTGTGCGCTATACGACAATCTATCTGGCCAATGAGGACAAGATCAACAATCCGGACCGGATCCTGCCGGGTCAGGTCTTCGGCCTCCCGAAGGATGCATTGCCGAATGCCGAGGAACTCCATCGCAAGCGGCTTTCGGGCGAGCATCTCTAGCAGTAACTATAGTGCATTGAGAACATTGATTGCCGCCAGGCGCATCAACGCCTGGCCGCTGCTTTTATGCGGCACGAAAATAGTATAAGCGTCGCCCAACCCCATAGCCTTCACGCAATGGCCATGTCTTGGCTTCGAAGGCTTGCCAGTCGGCTGTGCAATGCTGTCACACCCGGCTGCCCAATTATTCGCCGGAGACGGACATGGCAGGCCAGAAGAAAACCATATCGGCGGATTCCAGCAATCCGTTGAACACGATCGTCAATCTCTGGCCCTATATGTGGCCAAGCGGGCGCATGGATCTGAAGATGCGGGTGGTCTGGGCGACCGTCTTCCTGCTGGTCTCGAAATTCTTCCTGCTGCTGGTCCCCTACTTCTTCAAATGGTCCGTCGATGCGCTGAACGGCAAGCTCGACATGCAGGGCATTCTGCCTGCCTTCCTCGTCGGCGCTGTCGCCTTGATCATCGCCACGAACGCGACGCGCCTGATCCAGCTCGGCCTCAACCAGCTGCGCGACGCGCTGTTTGCGAGTGTCGGTCAGTATGCGGTGCGCCAGCTCGCCTACCGAACCTTCGTGCACATGCACGAGCTCTCGCTGCGTTTCCATTTGGAGCGCAAGACCGGCGGCCTCTCGCGCATCATCGAGCGCGGCACCAAGGGCATCGAGACGATCGTCCGCTTCACGATCCTCAACACGTTTCCGACCTTCATCGAATTCCTGCTGACCGCCATCATCTTCTGGCGCGGCTATGGCTTTTCCTATCTTGCAGTCACGGCCGTCACGGTCTGGCTCTACATTTGGTTCACCGTCAAGGCGAGCGACTGGCGCATCTCCATCCGCCGCACGATGAACAACAGTGATACCGACGCCAACACCAAGGCGATCGATTCGCTGCTGAATTTCGAGACGGTCAAATATTTCGGCAACGAGGAAATGGAAGCCAAGCGCTTCGATCAATCGATGGAGCGATACGAAAAGGCAGCCACCAGCGTCTGGACGTCACTTGGCTGGCTGAACTTCGGTCAGGGACTGATCTTCGGCCTCGGCACGACCGTGATGATGGTCATGTCCGGCTTGTCGGTCCTGAACGGCCAACACACGGTCGGTGACTTCGTCTTCATCAATGCCATGCTGCTGCAGCTTTCCGTGCCGCTCAACTTCATCGGCTTCGTCTATCGCGAAATACGCCAGGGCCTGACCGATATCGAGGAGATGTTCGATCTGCTTGAGGTCAAGCCCGAGGTGGTCGATGCGCCTGACGCCAAGGAACTTGTCATCGGTAATGGCGCGATCGCGTTCAAGGACGTGCATTTCGCCTATGATCCGGCCCGGCCGATCCTGAAGGGCATTTCTTTCGAAGTTCCGGCAGGCAAGACCGTCGCCGTCGTCGGGCCTTCAGGCGCCGGAAAATCAACGTTGTCGCGCCTGCTTTATCGTTTCTACGATGTGCAAAGCGGCACGATCACCATCGACGGCCAGGATCTGCGGACCGTCACGCAGAAGAGCCTGCGTAAGGTCATCGGCATGGTGCCGCAGGATACCGTGCTTTTCAACGACACCATCGCCTACAACGTCCGCTATGGCCGGCCGGGCGCAAGCGAGGCGGACGTGACGGCGGCCGCGGAGATCGCGCAGATCGGTGAGTTCATCCGCAATCTGCCCGAAGGCTTCGAGACCAAGGTCGGCGAACGCGGTCTCAAATTGTCTGGCGGCGAGAAGCAGCGCGTGGCGATCGCGCGCACCGTTCTTAAATCGCCGCCCGTTCTGATCCTCGACGAGGCGACCTCTGCGCTCGATACGACGACCGAACGCGAAATACAGGCCGCCCTCGACGTCGTCTCCAAGAACCGCACGACCCTCGTTATCGCGCACCGCCTGTCGACCGTCATCGGCGCGGACGAGATCATCGTGCTCAAAAGCGGCGTGATCGCCGAGCGCGGCACCCATGCCGATCTGCTGGCTCGAAACGGGCTCTACGCCTCCATGTGGAATCGTCAGCGCGAGGCGACGCAGGCCGAGGAGCATCTGAAGCAGGTGCGCGAGAACGACGACCTGGGCGTTATCGACCGCCTGGCGCCGGCAAGGTGAAAAACTGCGGATGCATTGAATCCTTTCCCCATGGCAGCACCGAGGCGTAGCGGTTATGCACCGATTTTTGTCACGAGACTGAGATGACAGCTTGCTAGGTACGAGGGTCTTTTGAAGGGAGCCCCCAAATGCGTACTTTTGCCAAAGCTTTAAGCCTGTTGCTCGTCGTCGGCCTGGCCTCGCCGGTTTTCGCCGAAGATGCGAAGCCTTTCGCCGATGCCAAGGAGATCAACCTTCTCGATCTGCTGCCGCCGCCACCCGCCAATGATTCCGCGCAGATGAAGGCGGAGCTCGGCGAAATCCTGACGATCCAGGTGACCCGCACGCCGGAAATGGCGGCTCGCGCCGTGGCCGATGCCGAAGAGAACGTCTGGCGCTTCTCCGACGTCATCGACAATCCGAAATTCACCAAGGAAAACCTGCCGAAGTTTTCGGCCTTCTTCGATCGCGTCGTCGAGACCGAAGGCGCCGTCGTCGATCCCGCCAAGGATGTCTGGAAGCGCCCGCGCCCGCATCTCTACAGCGACCTCGTCAAGCCGATCGTTCCGCTCTCCAAGTCCGGCTCGTATCCGTCCGGCCATGCCACTGTCGGCACGCTGATGGGCATCGTGCTCGCGAACATGGTGCCGGAAAAGCGCGCCGCCATCATGGCGCGTGCCTGGGAATACGGCCATAATCGCATCGTCGGCGGCATCCACTACGCCTCCGATATCGAAGCCGCCCATATTGCGGGTACCGTCATCGCCGAAACCATCATGACGCATGACGACTACAAGACCGAGTATGAAGGCGCCAAGGCGGAACTGCGCGCTGCTCTCGGCCTCTGATTTCCAACCTGCAGCGAATGCACGAGCCGCCGGATAGTCTCCGGCGGCTTCCGTTTACTCAGTCCCCGAACCTCCCCAAATCTGCGCTTCACATCGCACCCGCCGAGGGCACTGTGTGGTTTGCGGTCGCACGATTCCCGGCTAATACACGGGAGGCGGTATGACGAAGGAGATTGAATGATGGCAGCTGCGTTAATTCAAACGAAAAGCGATCTTGCTCGGTGCATTGCCGAGGTGGCAATGTTGCAAGGCGAATTTGAACTCCGCTCGGGCCAGATCTCCAACCGATATTTCGACAAATACCGCTTTGAAGGCATGCCTTCACTGCTGAAGCCGCTTGCCAAGGCCATGGCTGAGCTCATCCCCGTTGAAACCGAAATCATTGCCGGCCTGGAACTCGGAGGCATCCCGCTCGTCACAGCGATCTCCCTGGAGACTGGCCTTCCGGCCGCGTTCGTCCGCAAACAAGCAAAGGCTTATGGGACCTGTCAAGCAATCGAGGGACAAGACGTTTCCGGCCGCCGTGTAACCTTTATCGAAGATGTGATTTCGACAGGTGGCGCCGTAAAAGATGCCTATCACCTGGCAATCAGCTCGCAGGCGGAGATTCTTGCCGTCATTTGTGCGATCTGGCGAGGAGATGGCGTACCCGCGGTCCAGGGCCTTCCCCACCTTTCCGTCTTGCCCGTCTTTACGAGAGCAGAGCTGGAAGATGCCCTGTAGGCATCCGTATCGGCCAGGAATAGGATTGCGTTGAGGACGAGTGTGCGAAAGCATTGCCCATGACAGAGTTTGCCTGTAGTCACGCTCGACTGGTATTCAGAGCAAGACCGCTTATCTTGTTCTCATTCTTTTGACTGGCATGATCTTGACGGAGAACCGGAGCCTGGTTCCTGGCGGGAATGCCCTAACGGAGTAGGCCATAGATGAGCTTGATGAACAGCGTACGCAACGTCATCGTTCCCGTACACAAGGAGGGCTATCCCTTCGTTGCAGGCTTCTTCGTCGCGTCGCTGGTGCTCGGTTGGATCTTCAAGCCGCTCTTCTGGATCGGCCTGATCCTGACGCTGTGGTGCGCCTATTTCTTCCGCGATCCCGAACGCCTGACGCCCCAGGACGATGATCTGGCGATATCGCCGGCAGACGGCAAGGTTTCGAGCGTGCAGATGGTGACGCCACCGGCTGAGCTCAACCTCGGCAGCCAGCCGATGCTGCGTATCTCGATCTTCATGAACGTCTTCGATTGCCATGTGAACCGTTCGCCTATGCGCGGCCGCATCACCAACGTCGCCTATCGCCAGGGCAGCTTCCTCAACGCTGAACTGGACAAGGCCAGCGAACAGAACGAGCGCAACGGCCTCGTGATCGAAACAAAGCATGGCGAAATCGGCGTCGTGCAGATTGCCGGCCTCGTTGCCCGGCGCATTCTTTGTTTCGTTCATCCGAACGAGCCGCTGGATGCCGGTGAGCGCATCGGCCTCATCCGCTTCGGCTCGCGCCTCGATGTCTTCCTGCCGGAAGGTGCTTCCTCGCGCGTTGCCGTCGGCCAGCGGGCGATCGCCGGCGAAACCGTTATTGCCGAATTCGGCTCGGCCAAGGGCGCAACCCTTAGCCGCCGCAGCTGAATCCGAGAGTATTTCCCCCTAAACTGAGGTACGGAAATACTCTACACCATTGTTTTCACGCAATTCCGGACACAAAACTGCTTCGCGCTTTTGCTGGAATTGCTCTAGGAACACGAGCGAGATGAAGACGCCTTTTCCGCCTTTCGAGCCACACGGGCCCAACGACGAAGCACGCGGACCGCGTCTCCGGGAAATTCCGTTGCGGCTGATCGTGCCGAACATGATCACCGTGCTGGCGATCTGCTCGGGCCTGACAGGCATTCGCCTCGCTTTTGAAAACCGATACGAGCTCGCCGTCGTGGCCGTGCTGGTCGCCGCTTTCCTCGACGGTATCGACGGGCGCGTCGCGCGGCTAATGAAGGCCACCTCGAAGTTCGGCGCTCAGATGGATTCGCTCGCCGACATCGTCAACTTCGGCGTTGCCCCGGCGCTCGTCGTCTACGTCTTCCTTCTCGATCAGGCCCGTTCGCTCGGCTGGATCGCCGCGTTGATCTACACGATCGCCGCCGGCCTGCGGCTCGCCCGCTTCAACGTCATGGCCGAGCGCGAGCACAAGGCCTCCTGGCAGTCGGAATATTTCGTCGGTGTACCCGCGCCTGCCGGCGCCATGCTGGTGCTGCTGCCTGTTTATCTCGGCTTTCTCGGCGTGACGCCGGACCGCACCTTCGCCTTATGGGGCGCTGCCTACACCGTCCTCATCGGCTTTCTTCTGGTCAGCCGCCTGCCGGTATGGTCGGGCAAATCGGAAGGCAATGGCGTAAGGCGCGATCTGGTGCTGCCCATCATGCTCGGTCTTGTCGTCTATGTCGCGCTGCTGATGAGCTATACGTGGCATGTCATGGTCGTGACCGTCGTCATCTATTTGCTGTCCCTGCCCTTCGGTGCGCGCTCCTGGGCGAAGAAATACGGCACCTACACCATCAACGGCCCCGCCGATCCCAATGTCGACGATTCCAACGACGACATAGGCCGGCATATCTAATGACGGCATATTAAATTGCCGCGCGGCAGCCCTTCGGCAGCTTGGCTGCGCCGCAACCACAAGTCTGTAAGTCTTCCTTGTCAATCAGAGACATGGTGATCGCTCAGCGGCGCAATGGGGAGCTGGCGCGGCGCGATGTTTCCGCAGATTCAAACATTGCGGCAGTATGGATTCTACGCGAGGATTCGGCGCTAATCTCGCGAAATATGGTCGTTGTTTACAAAAGCTGATTGGCAAACGCCTTCGATTTGTCATGATTTACGACAAAAAGCACTACTCGACTGTGAATCGAAAAATGCTCCGGGGGAGCATGGTGAGGAGTGAGACATGACGCAGAAGAAAGACCAGCCGGCACAACCGCAGGCAAAGATCGACCCCAGCAAGCATTATCGTCCGCTGGGCCTGAAAGCCGTTCTTGCAGCCCATCTGATGCTGAAGACGAAGCCTCTCAAGAAGAAGATCGCCTGAGAATAACTTTGCACCCGCCGCCGACCGATACCGGCAGGAAGCATTTCCGATCACTGGCCGCCGAATGGCGGCCGCTCAGAGAAGGCTTAGCTGGCCATCGTCCGAATCCGCCTTCTTCGGCGGTTTTCTGACCGGATCGAGCACTACGGGTGTCTGTACATCCGGCCCCATATTGGCAACCTTGTTGACGCGATCCGAAACCGGGATCGCCTCGAAAAAATCCTCCTGAACCGGCTTCATCAGATCAAGGACATCACGCGGCTCCTGCGTCTTGCAATCGAGCCAGCGAGCGAAATCCTCCGGTTTGATAACAACGGGCATGCGGTCATGGATGGATCGAATGGCGCTGTTTGCCGCCGTGGTCAGGATCGCCCCCGTATCGACCTCGGAACCGTCGGCCGACGACCAGGTTTCCATCAGCCCGGCAAAAGCGATGACGCCGCCGCTGCGAGGACGAATCCAATAGGCTTGCGACTTCTCGCCGCTTTCCTTCGGCGGTCGATGCCATTCGTAGAAACCGGAAGCCGGGATGAGGATACGACGATGGCGCATGGCCGCGCGAAAGGAGGCCTTGCCGATGGCCGTTTCCGCTCGCGCATTGATCAGCAGCGGGAAATCCTTGGGGTCCTTCACCCAGTCGGGCATAAAGCCCCAGCGCACGAGCAGAGCACGGCGATCCGGCAGGTTACTGCCCGGTCGCTGGCTATCGCCCGATATGACGACAAGGATCGGCTGCGTCGGCGCAATATTATAGCGCGCGGGAAATGCCTCGTTCAGCAGGACGCCGAGCGCTTCGCCCACCTGGTCTGCCGTCGATGTCAAAGCGAAACGTCCGCACATGAGGCCTGTGTTGCACCCGAGAAGCGGAGGGTCAAGTCTGATGTCAGCCGCGCGGACCGAAGAGAATGATCCCCGCGCCGGCAAGGCAGATGATGGCGCCCGAAATATCCCACCGGTCCGGTAGCCGCCCTTCGGCGAGCCAGAGCCAGAGAATGGAGGCAATGATATAGACGCCGCCATAGGCAGCAAAGGTGCGCCCCGCCGCCTCGCTTGGCACCAGTGCCAGCAGCCAGGCGAAGAGCGCCAGCGAGACAAGGCCAGGCGCCAGCCACCAGACGGGCTTCGACAGACGCAGCCACGCCCAGAAGGCAAAGCAGCCTGCGATCTCGGCGAGAGCAGCCAAAGCATATAGCCCGTAGATCATCCCCGATCGTTCCCATATTCGATGCATTCAGAATCGCGGCTTCCGCCGGAAGGGAGTTAAGGGGCTTTCCCGCGGGACAGCAAGCGGCGTTTCCTGTAGAGATTGGTCGCCGATGACCTTCGTCGTCACACACCGATCTTCCCATCCGATGCAAAGCGACCTATGGCTTCCAATCCCCGCCCTGCCTCCTCTGCCATTCTCGAGCGCAACGGCCGCTTCCTGCTAGTCTTGCGCAGCAATCCGCCGTCCGCCGATATGTACGCCTTTCCGGGCGGGCGGGCCGAAGACGGAGAGACGCCGGCCGACGCGGCACTGCGCGAGTTCAAGGAGGAGACCGGCATCTCAGCCCGCAATCCCCGCTTGTTCGAGACTTACGACCTGCGCTCCCACGCGGCAGACGGGACCCTGACGAGCCACTTCCTGCTCTCGGTCTTCCTCGTGGACGCCGATGAGGATGCCGTCGCCGAGGCTGCCGACGATGCGGCTGCCATCGGCTGGTACACGGTGGAGGAGGTACGCGCCCTGCCCGTTCCGGCCAGCGTGCTCGAATGCGTGGAACGGCTTGCTGCAGAAAACGCATAGCTCGGCCCCGAAATTAACGATGCTGAGCAATATCGGGGTGGAAACCACCTGCCATGCCTTGTTCCCGTCATGCTTGTCCGGTCAACATGGTTACATGATTCATAACAACCTTGGCCGACCGCTTCTGATCTGCATCGCGCTTGCCGCAGCCTTTCCCGCTGCCGCACAGCCGGCAGCAAGCGGGCCGCCGGCACAGGTGCCGGATAGCGGGAGTGCGGAGCAGCCGGTACCCTACGACGAACAGCTGTCGCGGCTCTCCGAAATCCTCGGCTCGATCGACTATCTGCGCAATCTCTGCAGTCCGACGCGCGAGGATGGTTGGCGGGGCGATATGCAGCAGTTGCTCGACACGGAAACTAAGAACGAGCCGAAACGAAGAGAAAGACTGATTGCGGCTTTCAACCGTGGGTATCGGTCCTTTGCGTCGGTTTACACGAATTGCACGCCGCAGGCCCGCACTGCGGAAGAGCGATACCGTAACGAAGGTGCAACACTGGCAACAGAAATCACCGCGCGCTTTGGAAATTGACGATTTATTAACCTCTTTTGACAGCGAGCCGTGTCGTTTTGAGAAAAGGCTGATAAAGTTATTAAGCAAGTGGTAAGGACATGAACGTCTCGAGGAAAGAAACAATGGAAGCCAGCCTGAACGAAATCGACGACATGATCGTTCATGAAAAGATGCAGGCAGCGCTGGAATACCAGAACGAAGCCTGGGCAGACGGTATGGCTGACGGCATCGAGCCTGAAATCATCGCCGACGCCGCCATTGCCCATGCAATTCGCGAGACGATCAGGATTCAGGGGGAACAGGGCGCCGAAGCCTTGCTCGAATCGCTGCGTGAACGCATGCTCGCTGGTGAATTCTCTCCGAACCGGACCCTGCAATAACAACCAGAGATTGCTTATGCGTATCTTTCCAGGCAATGCGCTCATCTGTTCCATTGCCTCCTTCGCTGCCGTAACCCTGTTTTTGGGCAGCGTGGCTCTGCCCATTCCGGCTAGCGCCTTTTCTCAGCTCAATCCGCCAGCCCCCCAGGCGAGAGATACAGCAAAGTCCGCGCAACAGAAAAACGAGAAACCGATCGAGCAGGCGCTGGAAGCACCTGCCAACAATGCGCTGCCGGCGCCTGAGCCCTTGATCAACAAGCAGGCTGCACAGAGCAGCGGTGGCGCTTCCAGTACCGGCAAATCGGTCGAATTCCTCTTCGATATCGACAAGGCGCCCGAGCCAGTAAAGAAGCTCCGTACCGCGATCGTCGAGGCTGCCGCTTCCGGCGATCTTGAGCGTCTGCGCCCGCTGATGAACATCGGAGGAGGCCTGAAACAGACCCAGGTTACGGCCGACGATCCCGGCGAAGATCCGATCAAGACGCTGCATGACCTTTCGGGCGATCCCGACGGCATAGAAATCCAGTCCATTCTCCTCGACATCATGTCGTCAGGCTTTGCCCATGTCGGCCAGGGAACCCCGGATGAGGTCTATGTCTGGCCCTATTTTGCCGAGAAGGACATCAAGACCCTCTCCACGCCGGAGAAGGTCGACCTGATGCGTATCGTGACGGCCGGCGACTATGCCGACATGCAGGAATTCGGCGGCTATAATTTCTATCGCGTCGGCATCACGCCGGACGGCCGCTGGAAATTCTTCACCTCGGGCGAATGATCCGACCGGAGAACTTGCGGTTCTTCGCTGAAGGCCCTACCTCTGCGTGATGAAGCATGTCGCGCAAAAGTGCACAGCGGTTTTGTGACAACGACATGCGCAAGAACAAAGACCTGAAGCGCCGGAAGCGAGTCTTAGAGATCGCAACGTGCTTCAGGCCAAATCAGCGGAACCATCATGCCAGCCGTATTCCTCAGAGAGCGCTCGTTCATCCGCATCACCGGCGCGGAAGCAGAAGCGTTTCTGCACAATCTCATCACCACCGATCTCGTCTGGCTTGGCGCCGATGAGGCTCGCCCCGGCGCGTTGCTGGCGCCGCAGGGCAAGATCCTGTTCGACTTCATGATCTGGCGGGATGGTGCAGAGTTTTTACTCGAAACCGACACGGCACAGCGGGAAGGTCTGCTGAAGCGGCTCACCATGTATCGACTGCGCGCCAAGGTCGATTTCGTCGCAGAGGATACCCAGGGGGTCACGGTCGCATGGGGAGATAATGCGACGCACGGGCCAAAGGACAGCCGCTTCGCCAAGGCCGGGATTGTGCTGAGCCGGACGCCCGGCGAGCACGGCAGCGACCCCGATACGCTCTATGACGCGCTGCGGATCGCCAACGGTATTGCCGTTTCCGGCCGCGATTTCGCATTGCAGGACGCGTTTCCGCATGATGTGCTGATGGATCTGAACGGCGGCCTTGGCTTCCGCAAGGGCTGCTATATCGGCCAGGAAGTGGTTTCGCGCGTGCACCACCGCGGCACGGCGCGCAGGCGCGTCGTCATCGTCAGCGGCGGCGCCGAATTGCCCTCCTCCGGCACGGAATTGACCGTCGGCGGCAAGCCGATCGGAACTCTCGGCTCGACCGCCGGCAATATGGGCCTTGCCATCGTCCGTATCGACCGGGCCGGCGAAGCCATTGCCGAAGAAGCTCCGATAAGGGCTGGCGATATCGACGTCACCGTGTCTCTGCCGGCCTGGTCCGGCCTCTCCTTCCCCGCCCGCGCCGACGAGGCGTCGGCATGACATCGGCGACGACTGCGCGCGCCTGGCAGCGCATGTTATCCGGGCGCAGGCTCGACCTGCTGGACCCGTCGCCGCTCGATGTCGAGATCAGTGACATTGCGCATGGGCTTGCCCGTGTCGCGCGCTGGAACGGCCAGACCTCCGGCGACCATGCCTTTTCGGTGGCGCAGCATAGCCTTGTGGTGGAAGCGATCTTTCGTCATCTCAACCCGGCAACGCCGGACGAACTGCTTGCCGCCTTGCTGCATGATGCACCGGAATATGTGATCGGCGACATGATCTCACCGTTCAAGTCCGTCGTCGGCGGCGATTACAAGGTCGTGGAGAAACGGCTCGAAGCAGCCATCTACCGGCGCTTCGCCCTGCCTCCGCATTGCGCGCCGAAGCTCAAGGAAAAGATCAAGAAGGCCGACACGATCTCTGCATATTTCGAGGCGACGCTGCTTGCAGGCTTCACGCCCGATGAAGCCCGCAAATTCTTCGGCCAGCCGCGCGACATCACACGCGAGATGCTGCCGATCGAGCCGATGCCGGCAATCGAGGCGCAGCGGCTGTTTCTGAAGCGCTTCGAAGCGATCGAGGCGGAGCGCGCTGCCATGAGGGTTGGGGCGTGACCAGGATCGTCGTATCGCCGCTCGCCCGCATTGCCGAAATGGCCGTTCATCATGGCGCGCGCGAAATGATCAGCCTTATGGCCAAGGAGCACAGCTTCCACCGCCCAGCGGTCATCCAGGCGGATCGGCATCTGCTGCTCCATATGAACGACATCAGTTTTGCCGGGACAGGCGATCTCGTCGCTCCACAGGAGGCGCATGTTCGCGCGATTATCGATTTTGCCTCCGGCTGGGATCGAAGCGCGCCTTTGCTCATCCATTGCTGGATGGGCGTCTCCCGCTCGCCGGCGGCGGCGCTGATCGCGGCTTTGACCGTTCACCCCGAGCAAGACGATTTAGTGCTGGTGCGTCGGCTGCGGGTAAGCTCGCCATTCGTCACGCCGAACGCCCGACTGGTCGCCATCGGTGATGAGCTGCTGGGACGCCAGGGGCGCCTGGTCGCCGCAGTCAAAGAGATCGGCCGCGGCGCCGATGCCGACGGCAATGCACCTTTCACACTGTCCTTGGACAGCTAGCGCGTCGACGGCCATCAAATCATCGCCAGCAGGCACGCCCTCGACAGAAAAATCGCTGCCGGATGCCGACCGCGTCAATAGCTGGATTCACTCTCGATTGTCTGGCCGCCGGCCCCTATTGAATGACGGCACATGCCAGACGCTTGCCCGCACCGCCGACGGGCTGGCTGCGGTAATCGTCGGACTCCGCATGGATCATCAGCGTGCGGCCGCGAATGCCGTCTTTGCCGTTCAGCGATACCATGCCGTTGAAGACCTGGGCGCGCAGCTTGCCATCCTGATCGACATACTGGTTGGGCATATCGCCGGCATGCGGCCCGCTGGCGGCCAGAAAGCCATGTTCCGCCTTTGTGGGATTGAAATGCCCGCCGGCGGACTCGAAGCCGTGCGTATGCTCACACCGGCTATTCTCATGGATATGGAAGGCGACCCAGCGATTGGCGGGCATGCCGGACACTTCCAATTCGATCAGCACGCCCTTTTTACCTTCAGTTAACGTCGCCCGACCGACCTGCTTACCGTCGAGGCCGACAAAATCGGCAGTAGCGGTATTTTGACTTTGGGTTTGTGCTGCCGCGGGCGCGGCTGCGGCAAGAGCGAGAATTGCAACGATCATTATCCGCTTCATGGACCACCCTCCCTGTTCTGCGTGGCTGTTGCCCAACGCATGGCAGGCATGACGGTTCCGGTAACTGGAAAAAATGATCCTACATCAAAATGATAAGGCAGCTTGCCGGTGCGCCGGCAGGCCGCCCTTTCATCGGATGAAAGTACGTATCAGGCCGCTACGCTATCGGCATCATATTGGCCGTAGGTACTGTTGTAGGCATCCATCGGCGACAGCAGATTAAGATCGTAAACGGCATTGGATTCCGGCGACTTTGCCGTAGAGGCAGCGTCGGCGCCCGGCAATTGCATGAGCTTTGCGATCAGGTTACCCAAAGCGCTGTTGGAACCATCGGCTGCGGCACCGGGATCGTCGGCTTCGAGAATGCCGGGGCGCTCGGCCGCCGCGCGCTCCCCTTCGCTCAAAAGACCGTCGTTATTCGCATCAAGGCGCGAGAGCGTGCCACGATACGGATAGGAGCTATTGGATATGGAAGAAACATGGGACATACAAACCTCCTAGGGTAGGAGCCGCCTCATGCGACGTCGTTTGTACTCAATACATTCAGAGCTAAACTAGGAACTGGTATTAAGCTGCTTCGCGCTGCCGGTAAAGACAAATTGTTAATGAGTATTAACCATAGTTCCCAAGCGGCAAATCCGGATTTTCTAATATTGGTTTTGTGATGCCTTGTCAGGCGACGGGGCATAATCCCCTGGAATCATAGGCTAATCCGGCTATCCAGCCTTACTCGATGAACAGTTTCGTATATGGTGCGACGGATTGCCCATGGAGGGGACATGATGGAATTGTTGCCGCTCGTCATCCTGATTGTCGGTATCCTGGTATTGCGGGGCCACAACCTAAGGATAAAGCAGCTTGAGGCGCGCGTTCAGGAGCTGCAAAATGCTCTCGAGGGCAAGGTGCTGACGCCGGATACGGGCGAATCGATTCCGCCGGCTTATGCCGTCGCGCAACCCATGGACGACGAACCGAAAGTCCCGATCGAAGATACTTCCGCGCCCGAAATCGAGGCGCCCGCTCTCGCTGCACGCAACATTGCGGATGCGGGCCAGGAAGAAGACGCTCCTCTTGCGAGCCAGACCTCCACCCCACCGAAGGAAAGCCTGGAAAGCACAATCGGCGCACGCTGGGCCGTCTGGGTCGGCGGCATCGCCCTGGCACTCGGCGGCATCTTCATGGTCAAATATTCGATCGAGAGCGGCCTTCTCAGCCCCGGCGTGCGTCTGGCTCTTGCGGCACTCTTCGGCCTTGCCCTGATTGCTGCAGGCGAAGTGATCCGCCGCCGCGCCGCGCCGGTTCTGAACAGCGCCTTTCAAAATGCGATGATCCCTGGCGTCTTGACGGCAGCCGGTGTCGTCGCCCTGTTCGGCTCGACCTATGCGGCGCATGCCATCTACGAATTCATCGGCCCCGCAACCGCCTTCATTCTTCTCGCACTGATCTCGCTTGCCACGCTCGGACTATCGCTGTTGCATGGGCAGGCGCTTGCCGGCCTCGGCCTGCTGGCGTCGATGGCGACCCCTGCCCTCATCGCTTCTACCGCGCCACGTCCCTGGACACTCTTCGGCTATCTCGTCCTAACCTGGCTTGCGACCCTTTTGGCGTCGCGCCTGCGCCGCTGGCTGATCGCGCCATCGCTCGCAAATGGGCTTCTGAGCCTGTGGCCGCTGCTCTACATTACCTTCAGCCCGGTCGTGGATCTCGCGCCGGTCACGCTTTCCATACTGGCCATGATCGGCGGCACCATCTTCTTGTGGCCGGGACGCTATCCAGTCTCGGAAGCGGTGAAGGAAGACGCAACAACGGCACCGGCCGAAGACATGCCCCAGCGAGTAAGCTCCGGTATGGAATGGGCGGCATTTCTTGCCCGACAGCCGCTCGGCATGACGCTGACGGCCGCGATCGGTGCGCTCACGGTATCACTCTGCATCGTCGGCTCCAGCCTTCGATATGGATATCCAATCGTCGATGCGACATTCATGTTTGCGGCGATCGTCGCAGCGGTGGCAGCCTTCGGTGCTGGCCGCCTGCATGCCGCCTGGGCAACAATCCTGTCCGCGCTCGTCGCCGTGGTCGGCACGTCCGGCATTTTGACCAACTGGATCGCCGGGATCGAATCCACGGCGGATGGAACCGCCAGCCTGCAGAGCACTGTGCTCTATGAGGTCCTCGGCCTCGGCGCCCTCTTCGTAGTCATCGGCGCCTTCTTCCTCCGGCGCTTCGCCCAGGCGGAGAAGCCCTATGCCGCTCTCTGGAGCCTTGTCATGGCAGCCACGCCCTTGGCGATCGCGACGATCAGCTTCGTCAACTTCGGCAACTGGACGCTCGACTGGCTGCATGGGCTCTACGGCATCGGACTGGCGCTAGTTCTCATCGGGCTTGCGAAATGGCAGGATCGCAGCGACGGCGAAGAACTGAACCTGCCGACGAACATCCTCGCGGCCGGTTCGTTTGCCGCAGCAGTCTTCGCCCTGCATACGCTTGCGCATCATGCCACCGCGACGATCCTGCTGCCGGTTCTCGGCATCGCCTATCTTTTGGCGGGACGCCTGCGCAATTGGCCCGTTCTGCCATGGACCATGGTTGCCGCGCTTGTCATCACTATGGGGCGCATCGCCTGGCAACCGACGATCGTCGATCCCTCGGAGCTCGGCACCACACCGGTCTTCAACATGCTGCTTGCCGGCTACGGCATTCCGGCCGCTCTTGCCGTCTTTGCTGCCTTCATCACGCGTCATTCGCCGAACCTGCGACTGCGCAACGCTTTGCAGGCGCTCGCCTGCTTCCTCGTACTGCTAACGATCGCCATCCTCGTGCGCCACGCCATGAACGGCGGCGTTCTGAACGATGCGGCTCCAACGCTCGGGGAACAGTCGATCTATACGCTGCTGGCAATCGGTGCTTCCGCAACGCTGATGGCGCTCGATCTCAGCGCCGCGAGCCCTGTCTTCCGCTATGGTGGCATGGCCCTCGGCGTCATTTCGGTCGCAATGATCCTCACCCTGCATCTGCTGGGACTGAACCCGTTCATGACAGGCGAGAGCACGGGTCGCATCCCACTCTTCAACCTGCTGCTGCTCGCCTATCTTTTGCCTGCAGCCGCCTATGGCGGATTGGCGCTCTTTGCTCGTAACCGGCGCCCGTTCCCCTATGTCAGCATGCTGGCCGCCGCGACGGCCGTGATGGCCTTCGCATGGGCAACCTTGTCGGTGCGGCGCTTCTGGCAGGGTGAGTACATTCCCTTCTGGAACGGCTTCATCCAGGGCGAGCTCTATTCCTACTCTGTCGTCTGGTTGCTGATCGGCATCGCGCTTCTCGGGCTCGGCGCCCGCTTCGAGGCCCGGAGCCTGCGCATCGCCTCGGCGGTGCTGGTCTTCATCGCCGTCGTCAAAGCCTTCCTCATCGACATGGCGAATCTCGAAGGCTTCCTGCGGGCACTGTCCTTCATCGGCCTCGGCGCTGTCCTGATCGGTATCGGCCTGTTCTACCAAAAAATCCTGACGCGGAAGAAGGCGACGGAATGATTGCGGCGAATCCATTGACCCGATAGGACAATAAAACCTGCCGACTGATCATCCCGGAGCGAGTGCAGCTATGGACACCGACAAGATGGCGCGGGCTTTCGCCCCGTTCGAAGTGCTGGCTGCGGATCTCATTCCCCACGCCGCGGATGGCGATGACGGTTCGCACGATATTGCCCATATCCTGCGCGTCTTCCGCAATGCCATGGCCATCCAGGCTGAAGAAGGCGGCAATGCGCGCATTCTCGCCGCGGCCGTGCTACTGCATGATTGCGTCGCCGTCGAAAAGAATTCGCCGCATCGCGCGCAGGCCTCGCGGCTTGCGGCCGAGAAAGCTTCGGGCATTCTGCGGCAACTCGGCTGGGCAGACGACGACATTGCCGCTGCTGCGCATGCGATCACCACACATAGTTTCTCTGCCAACCTGCCACCGGAAACATTGGAAGCGAAGATCCTGCAGGATGCCGACCGGCTGGATGCCATCGGCATGGTGGGCGCTGCGCGTTGTTTCTATATTGCCGGGCGTCTCGGCTCCGGCCTGTACGACCCGTTCGATCCACTTGCGACAGAGCGGCCGCTTGACGACAAGCGCTTCGCCATTGACCATTTCGAGACAAAACTGTTCAAACTGGCGGATGGATTCCAGACCGAGACCGGAGCCAGGTTTGCCGAAGCACGGCACGACCGCCTGAAAACCGTGCTGGCAATGTTCATAGACGAAATCTGAGGGCACCCATGCGCGTCAGCGATCTTTTCATCTATCCCCTCAAGAGCGCCCGCGGCATCGCCATTCCGTCGGCAGCCGTCGATGCTTTCGGTCTCGCCGGCGACCGCCGCGCCATGCTGGTCGATCCCTCTGGCAATTTCATTACCCAGCGCGAATTACAGGCATTGGCCCGGATCGACATCCAGCCGGCACCCTCTCATTTGCGCCTGAAGATGGAGGGCAAGCCCGACATCATCGTGCCGCCGCCGCATCCCGACAATCGTATGGACATCGTCGTCTGGAAATCAGCCGTCAACGCCTCCGTTGCCGACGAGGACACCAACAAGGCGCTGTCGGCATGGATGGGTCGTGAGGTCAGGATGGTGTTCTTCGACAGGCTTGCCAAGCGTATCGCCAGTCCGGAATGGGCGGGACAGGATACGCCCGTCACCTTTACCGATGGCTATCAGATTCTCGTTACCACCACCGGCTCGCTGAAGGCGCTCAACGCCAATCTCGCCGCTCACGGCGAAGGCGCGGTCGGCATGGAGCGCTTCCGTCCGAATATCGTCATCGATATCGACGAGGAGTGGCCGGAAGATCGCTGGGCGGCAATCGAGATCGGCGGCATTCGTCTCGATCTCGTCAAGCCTTGCTCGCGCTGCATCATGACGACGCAGGACCAGCAGACCGGCTCGCGCAACGTGCCGAACCCGATGCCCGCCATGGGCCGCATCCGCATGTCAGCCGATCGGCGCGTGCCTGGCCCGCTCTTCGGCTGGAATGCCGTGCCGCGCGGCGAAGGCACGGTAAAGATCGGCGATGCGGTGACGGTACTTGAGGAACGGCCGGAGGGTTGGGCGCTCAAGCGGCGATAGAAAGCCCCTTTTCGCGTCCTTCACTCAGCCTTTGGCCACAAGACTGGGCGATGTCATGGCATCGTCCGGCGAAGCGACGGCAACTGCCTTCAAGGCGGCTTGCATGAAGCCATCGCGAGCTGCAGCGATCTCGATGCCGCGCGGCTCGTAGACATGGCGATGCAGGAAGAAGCCGGTCAGGCGGAAAGCGGCGGAAAGGCTTTCCCTATCCGCGGCGATCAAGGCTCCGGTCGTCAAAAACGGCGGCAACGCCAGCATCTTATCCGCCCAGGGCATACCGGCTGCCCGGCAAACGGCACGCCCGGATTTCGGCGAAACGAAAGCCAGATCTTCACGCACGCCGGTTGCTGCGCATTCCGTTAAATCGAGGCCAAAACCAAGATCATTCAATACGGCAAGCTCGAAGCGCACGAAGAGTTCGCCGGCATCGGCAGGATTCTGGAGGTTTTCCAGAATGACATCGAGCGCATCGTAGAGATGTGGATGCGGATCACGCTCCGGCAAGAGCCGCAGCAATGCGGCCATTGCCTGCACGCCATAGACGGCAGTCGCGGTCTCCATCAGCCGCGCTGCCCGGAGCGTGACCGGTTCCATGCGGAATTCGCCGAGGTGTTCATGCAGCCTGGCCCGCCAGGTCACCTCGACGAGATTGCCGGCCTGCAGCACTGGCTGCATGGCGCGCGAGCGACCGGATCGCACCAGCCCCATATGGCGGCCGCGGCCACGCGTCATCACCTCGGCGACGACACTGGTCTCGCCGAGACGTTTGACACCCAGAATGATCGCATGGTCCTGCCATTGCATCGGCCGGCTGCCCCGAAAAATTTCCGCGATTCGAGTTTAGGGCAAACAGCCGCGGCTGTCACATGGCAAGAGAGGAGCCGCCGGCCAGGGCCTCGACAAAGAGACGCATGGATTGCTCGTCGAAGGGCTTGTTCAAAAGCGGCACATGCCGCAGATCGGCCGGAAAATCGAGCGTATCGGAATAACCGCTGACGAAGCCGAAGGAAATGCCGCGTTCCATCAGCAGTCTGGCAAAGCCGAAGCTCGTCGACTCTCCAAGATTCACGTCAAGCATCGCAAAATCATAATGTTCGGAATGGATCGCGTTGACCGCCTGTTCCAGATTCGAAGCAATCTCAATCTGCTGGATACCTACAAGACGAAGGATTTCCTCAGTCTCCATTGCAATAATGAGATTATCTTCCAGTATAAGCACGCGCTGAAACGTCATATCAGCGCCATCCCTGCACGTATGCGCCAGTTGGCGCAGCCCGTAAAAAGTCCCGCATCTATCCCTCCGGCGCCAATCATCGGCCCGTATTGAATGGATGGTTTGCCCCATCCGCCTTGGCTCAGTCTCTTGTGACATGACTTTGCCTCCAACCCGCTTCGCACTTTTCGCACTGCGGTACTATGGGCTCGTCACCATGCTCCAATCGCTTTTGTCGCCGGGGTTAGTAAAAGGTGAAACTGGTAGAAAAGTGACGATAACAGTAATCTATGCTGATACAGTTATTGCCGGCATTTAAAAAAGACATGCGTTTGCTAAAAAGGCAGTGCCTAGATGAAGGGGCGCTTGCCCGAATCAAAACCGTCCCAGCCCGCAAGTTCTGCAAGCCCTTTCCCATCCAGAACCTCGCAGCCCCTCTCCTGCCAAAGGAGCAACCCTCGGGCCGCCAGCTTTTTCAAAGTCTTATTGGTATGGACGACGGAAAGGCCGAGTGTATCGGCGACATGCTGCTGCGTGATGGGGATAACCTTGCTGCCGTTGAAAAGGCGCAGAGTGCTGGCGCGCTGGTGCAGATATGCAATGAGATAAGCGGCCCGCTCCATCGCGGAGCGCCGCCCGATGCTCAGCAGATGCTCATCGAGAATCCGCTCCTCACGCGATGCGATCCAGGTCAGATCATAGGCCAGCGAGGCATGAGAATTATAGAGCGTCATCAACTCCGTGCGCTCGAAAACACAGAGCGATATCGGCGAGAGCGCTTCCGTCGAATGCTGCATCTCCCCCATGATCGACCCCTGCAATCCGATAAGATCGCCGGGCATCACGTAGTTCAGGATCTGGCGGCGGCCATCCTCCAGCGTCTTGTATCGAAAACCCCAGCCGGAGAGGATGGTGAAAAGGTGAGCGCTATGCGCGCCTTCGAGGAAGATCGTGGCACCGGCATCGACAAGAAGCTCACCCTTCTTGAAGCCGCTGATGAAATTCAGCTCGTCGCGCTCGAATTCCCGGAAATGCGGCAGTGATCTCAGCGGACATTGCTGGCAAGGCGTGCGTCGTCCATGCACCGTCGCTGCTGCCTTCGCCATGAAACACCCCTCAAGTTACAGCGGCAAACAGAATATGCCCAATAAGCCACTGTAATATTAAGCGTTGCAGGAACGCAAACTCTCGTCAATGCGGGAAGTCGAGGCCCATCTCCCGGAAGCGCTCGGGGTCGTCTCCCCAGTTTTCACGGACCTTCACGAAGAGGAAGAGGTGCACGGGCTGCTCCAGGATCGCGGAGAGTTCCTTGCGTGATGCGGTCGAGATCGATTTGATCGCTTCGCCGCCCTTGCCGAGAGCGATCTTCTTCTGGCTTTCGCGCTCGACATAGATCACCTGTTCGATGCGCACGGAGCCGTCCTTACGCTCTTCCCACTTTTCCGTCTCGACATGAGAGGAATAGGGAAGTTCCTGATGCAGACGCAGAAACAGCTTTTCGCGGGTAATTTCGGCGGCAAGCTGGCGCATCGGCAGATCGGAAATCTGATCTTCCGGATAATACCAGGGACCTTCCGGCAAGGTCTTCGCCAGATAATCCATGACGTCGTCGCAGCCCGAGCCGCTTTCCGCCGAGATCATGAAGGTCTGCTCGAAGGCGATCTTCTCGTTGGCGGCGGCGGCAAGCGCCAGCAGGTCCTCACGGCGAACGCGGTCGATCTTGTTCAAGACGAGGATCTTCGGCTGGGAAACATCCTTCAGCCCTTCCAGGATGGCTTCGGCATCGCCGCGCAGACCACGCTCGCTGTCGATCAGCAGCATGATGAGATCGGCATCCTTGGCGCCACCCCAGGCGGACGTCACCATGGCGCGATCAAGACGGCGGCGCGGCTTGAAGATGCCGGGCGTGTCCATGAAAACGATCTGCGCATTGTTGTGAATGGCGATGCCGCGCACGATGGCGCGCGTCGTCTGCACCTTGTGGCTGACGATCGAGACCTTTGCGCCGACGAGCCGGTTGACGAGCGTCGACTTACCGGCATTGGTGGGGCCGATAAGGGCAACGAAGCCCGAATGCGTCGGGCCGATATGTTCAACCGCGCCGTCTTCGGCGGGCGTGTTCTGGTGATTGCTCATTTTCCACTATTCCCCGGCAGTCACTTCTCAGTCAACTGAGGCTGCCAAATACCTTCGCGCTCCAGGATCCGTGTCGCCGCCATCTGTTCGGCCGCACGCTTGGAGCGTTCTATTCCCGTTTCAGGCGCCGTTCCCTTGACTTCCACAGTCACCGTAAAGCGCGGATCATGATCCGGTCCGCTGCGATCATCAACCCTGTAGACCGGGGTGACGCCGAATTTCGCATGCGCCCACTCCTGCAGCTCCGTCTTGGCGTCGCGCCTTGCGCCCTCCGGCCGGATGGCGCGGCGCTCCCAGAAGCGCAGGATGAAGGCCCGGGCGACTTCAAGTCCGCCATCCAGGTAGAGTGCTGCAATCAGGCTTTCGACGACATCGGCGCGCACGTTGAGCATCCGCTTACCCGTCAGCTTCTTCACGTCGGCGCCGGTGCGGATATAGAGATGCAGCTCCATCTCATCGGCGACTTCGGCACAGGTTTCGGCGCTCACGAGCTGGTTGAGGCGAACCGAAAGCTCGCCTTCCGTTGCCGCACCGAAGGTCTTGAAAAGCAATTCCGCGATACAGAGGCCGAGAACACGGTCGCCGAGAAATTCCAGCCGCTCGTAGTTGCCCGTCTTGTGCGTACGCGCGCTGGCATGGGTCAGCGCGCGGTCGAGACGCTCCTTCTCGGCGAATTCGTGGCCGATAACGACCTCAAGCCTGGCACGATCCGCCTGGGAGAGCGTCTGCGCCTTCGTCATTCGACAACCTTGAAAATACGGTCCCAACGCATATTGGTCGGCCATTTCCAGATTTCACGGAACGAGGTGTCGTGACCCAGCGAGAAGAAAATGACGCTGGCACGGCCGATCAGGTTCTCAACGGGGACATAGCCGACATCGAAACGGCTATCGTCGGAATTGTCGCGATTGTCGCCCATCATGAAGTAATGGGCCGGCGGAACGACATATTCCTGGGTGTTGTCGCCACGCGAATTCGGCGAAAGATCCAGCGTGTCGAAGACCTTGCCAGTATCGGGCAGACGTTCGCTGTAGACGGCGATATGGTCACCCGGCTCCTGGCTATAGTCGGACGAGAAGGTGCCATGCGGCTCGCGCGGAACGGCCTGGCCGTTGATATAGAGAATGTCGTTCTTGACCTGGATGCGGTCGCCCGGCAGGCCAATTACGCGCTTGATGTAATCGACATCCGGATTCGGCGGGAAGCGGAAGACCACGACATCGCCACGCTTCGGCTCGCTGCCCAAAATGCGGCCGCTGAACAGATCGGGCGAGAACGGCAGCGAGTACTTGGAGTAGCCGTAGGCGAACTTGTTGACGAAGATATAGTCCCCGACAAGAAGCGTCGGCATCATCGAGCCGGACGGAATGGTGAATGGCTGAAAGAGAACCGTGCGGATGATCATGGCCAGGACGAGCGCCTGAACGATGACCTTAATGTTCTCCCATAGGGCGTTCTGCTGTTTTACGGCTTTCTCGGACACGCAGTCTTGTTCCTTTTTCGCACCCCACCGGCGCACTTATATTCAGGCACTGTCTACTCGCTTCATATCATCGCGGCAATGGCGCGGGTGCCAAAAGCGACATACAGTCGTGATTCAGGCATCCACCGGCAGCGCTTCGATAATCACAAAGGCCTGAGCAAGAGGAAAATCATCCGTTATCGTCAAATGAATGGCAGCGCGGTGATTTGCCGGCAGCATGGAAACCAGCCTTTCTGCGGCACCGCCGGTCAATTGCATGGTCGGCTTTCCACTTGGCAGATTGACGACGCCCATGTCGCGCCAGAAGACGCCCTGCGCCAATCCCGTGCCCAAAGCCTTGGAGCAAGCTTCCTTGGCAGCAAAGCGCTTGGCATAGGAGGCCGCCCTGTTCTTGCGGCGTTCGGACTTTGCGCGCTCGATTTCGGTAAAGCAGCGATCGATGAACCGAGTGCCGAAGCGCTCGATCGTCTTTTCCACACGACGGATGTCGATGAGATCACTGCCTATGCCGATAATCATGGGAAGGCCCTCCTGGCGGCCCGGACAAGGTCAAGCCTGGGTCAGACGCTCGATGCGTTCTCGGCAAGCGCCAGCCGCTCGCGGGCGCGCTCCATAAGGCGCTCCTTGCGGCGGGTTTTGAAGGTCTTCACACCATAGTAGGTCAGCGCGTAGACAATCACACCCGTCACGATGGCAGGCGGAATGCCGCCGATCAGCATCGGCTTCAACACCGGGTCCCAGATTTGCGAGAGATCGCCCTTGTGCCAAAGCGCGGGCAGATCGATGCTGCCGCCCTGACCGCCGCTATCGCGTGACAGGATCAGATGGCCGATCTCCCAAGTCAGGGCCCAGATGAAGGGGTAGGTAATCGGATTGCCGGCGGCCAGACAGCCTAGCGCCGAAGCGATGACATTGCCGCGGATCAGATATGCGATGATGATCGCCATGACGAAATGTACGCCAATGAACGGTGTCCAGGACACGACAATACCTGCGGCGAAGCCGGCCGCGACCGAATGCGGCGATGCGGCAAGGCGAACGAGGCGCTTGCCGAAATATTGGAACGAGCGGATGAAGCCCTTGCGGGGCCAAAGGTGCTCCCGCAGTTTTTCCTTGAATGTCAGTGGTTTTCGGCGGCGAAACAGCATGCGGCTTATCTAGTGCAACGGGGGCCGTCATGACAAGAGCGGCCAAGCGTATCATGCACCGATTAAGAACCGAAAGTACGGCTCTTTTTTGGAACGTCAGCTGCTATTGAAGCAGAAAATGGACGTTCCCCTTCAGCGGCAGGCAGCAATCCCGCAAGATCGGGATGCTCCAAGGGCGCAACAACGACGCGCCCCTCCTGGTCTTTCAAGTATTAACGGCTATTAACGCGTGCGGAACAGACCGCGGTCGACCTGACGCTGACGATATTCAAGGTCAAAACGGTCATGCGAACCATTCAGATAAGCCATTTCGCGTTCTTCAACACTCGGAACACGCAGGGCACGGGCGATTTTCTTGATCGGGCTAAACATTATCTTCTCTCATTTCAGTTTCGTTTCTTCGATGACCAGAAGATAGGCGCAACAAAGGTTAATTACCACCGCTTTGAAATATACGCAGCCATGCGCATAGCGCATATCTATCCCGAAAGGCGCTCGAATTTGGTCATAAAATGATCACAAAATATGCAGGATGCTTTGAGATCGGCCGACATCACTCGTAGAGGCGCTTTACCGTCGCAATGCAATCGAGTTCCTTGAGCTGCACCAGAAGCTGATTGAGCTGGCGCAAATCCCAGACTTCGACGTCGAGGGCCATTTCGGTGAAATCGGCCGCAACCCGAACGGTATTGAGCACGCGAATGTTGACGTCGACGTCCGCTACGGTCTGCGCCACCTTTGCAAGCGTGCCCGGCTCGTTGAGAGCATTGATCAGGATTCGGGCGGCAAAGCGGGACTTGTTGGCTTCGTCCAGATCCCAGCGCACATCGATCCAGCGCTCGGGCTCGTCGTCGAACCGCTGCAGGACCGGGGACTGGATGGGATATATGGTGATGCCCTTGCCCTTTTCCATGATGCCGACGATGCGGTCGCCAGGAACCGCGCCGGTCGGCGCGAAATGCACCTCGACGTTCGAGGAAATGCCGCGGATCGGCGGCGCATCGATATCGGCGCCATCGGAAACCTCGGCCTTGTTCTTGCCGGGGATCTTGAAGATCATGCCTGAGGCGCTGCGAACGTTGAACCAGCCCTCGTCGCCGGCAGGCTTGACTGTCACGCGTTCGTCTTGATGATCCGGGTAGACCGCCCGCAAGACATCGAGCGACGACATCTCCCCTCGCCCGACAGCGGCGATCGCATCCTCGACATCCTTCTGGCCGAGGCGATGCAGGGCAGGCTTCAGGGCATCGCGCGAGAAGACCTTGCCGGCACGCTCGAAAGTGCGCTCCAGAATGCGGTGGCCGAGGCCGGCATATTGCTTGCGGATGGCAAGCCGGGTTGCGCGGCGAATGGCGGCACGTGCCTTGCCGGTGACCACGATTTCTTCCCAGGCGGCCGGCGGCACCTGCACGCCCGAGCGGATGATCTCGACTTCATCGCCGTTGTTCAGGCGCGTAACGAGCGGCATGATGCGGCCATTGATCTTGGCGCCGACCGTGGTGTCGCCGATATTCGTATGGACGGCATAGGCAAAGTCGATCGGCGTCGCGCCGCGCGGCAGGGCGATCAGCTTGCCCTTGGGCGTGAAGCAGAAGACCTGGTCCTGGAACAGCTCAAGCTTCGTGTGCTCGAGGAACTCTTCCGGGCTGTCGCCCTCGGCCAAGGCCTCGATCGTATGGCGCAGCCAGGAATAGGCGTTGCTTTCCCGCGACAGGAGCTCACCATCCGCACCATTGCCGTTGCTATTCGTGCCGTCCTTGTAGAGCGTATGGGCGGCGATGCCGAATTCAGCGATCTCATGCATGCGCTTCGTGCGGATCTGCAGCTCGATGCGCTGGCTGGAAGGGCCGACGATCGTCGTGTGCAGCGAGCGATAATCGTTCTGCTTCGGCGTCGAGATATAGTCCTTGAAGCGGCCGGGAACGACACGCCAGCGGGTGTGCACGATGCCGAGCGCCCGATAGCAGGACGGAATATCGTCGACGAGAAGACGGAAGCCGTAGATATCGGAAAGCTGCTCGAAAGAGAGCGACTTCGACTGCATCTTGCGGAAGACCGAATAGGGCTTCTTCAGCCGGCCCTTGACCATGGCGTTGGCCAAGCCGTTGGCAACAAGCAGATCGCGCAGTTCGGTCTCGATCTTCTTGACCAGCCCTTCATTACGGCGCGATAGCTCCTCCAGGCGCTTGGTGACGGTATCATGCGCTTCCGGATTGATATGGCGGAAGGAGAGCTCCTCCAGCTCCTCGCGCATGTCCTGCATACCCATGCGGCCGGCGAGCGGCGCATAGATTTCCATCGTCTCCTCAGAAATGCGCGCGCGCTTTTCCGGCGACATGTGATCGAGCGTGCGCATATTGTGCAGGCGGTCGGCAAGCTTGACCAGAAGCACGCGTACGTCGTCGGAAATGGCAAGCAGCAGCTTGCGCAGGTTTTCGGCCTGCTTGGCCTTCTTGGTGACGAGATCCAGCTTCTTGATCTTCGTCAGGCCCTCGACCAGGCGACCGATGTCCTCGCCGAACATCTCGTCGATTTCGGCGCGCGTCGCCGTTGTATCCTCGATCGTATCGTGGAGAAGAGCGACTGCGATGGTCGATTCATCCAGACGCATATCCGTCAGGATCGCAGCAACTTCGAGAGGATGGGAAATATAGGGATCGCCGCTGGCACGTTTCTGCTGGCCATGCTTCTGCATCGCATAAACATAGGCTTTGTTGAGAAGAGCTTCGTTGGCATCGGGCTTGTATTTCTGCACGCGCTCAACAAGCTCGTATTGCCGCATCATTCCGAAGCTACTCCCGCAAAAACAAAAGCGCGCCAGTCATCTGACCGGCGCACGCATCTTGCCATCATATCGCTCCTGCCCGGAGCATCAAGATCGACGATCAGTAATCGTCGCTTTTTTCCGGCGGAACCAGACCTTCGATGCCGGCCAGAAGTTCTTCTTCCGACATCTGGTCGAAAGTAACGGCTTCAGGAGCGTCTTCTTCCTCTTCGCTGGTGGTGGAAGCACCTGCTGCCAGGAGGCTTGCCGGATCGGGCTCAGGCTCATCCACTTCGACATGCTTCTGCAGCGAATGAATCAGGTCTTCCTTGAGATCATCAGGCGACAAGGTCTCGTCGGCGATTTCGCGCAGCGCGACGACCGGGTTCTTGTCGTTATCGCGGTCGATGGTGATCGAGGATCCCTGCGAGATCAGGCGGGCGCGGTGGCTGGCGAGCAGCACGAGCTCGAACCGGTTCTCTACTTTATCAATGCAATCTTCTACTGTGACACGGGCCATTGCCTGTCCTTTGCGGTCGTGATGTCGTCATCATGTCTCGGAGTAGCACGCCGATACAAGCAAACGATGGCAAATTCAAGTTTTTCCTGTTTCAGCGCCTTTGCAGCCCCCGGGAAAGTGCTAAAATTCCCCTAGACAAACGGCGATTTCCACCGGAAGTTGCTTGGAATATCCCATTGCGTGCCCTAAATCTCGGTTATATGAATAATTCATAAAGTAATACGAATTATTCTGCAACGCCTTACAAGGCATTGTTTTAGCTAGCGTTTGAATGAAGTGATTACGTTTTTATAACAGTGGATAAGTAAGCAATGTTTGACCCACGCGAAAAAATTGCACTCTTTATAGATGGCGCCAATCTCTACGCTGCGTCCAAGAGCCTCGGCTTCGATATCGATTACCGCAAGCTGCTGAAGGCATTTCAGAAACGCGGCTATCTGCTGCGGGCCTATTATTACACCGCTCTCATCGAAGATCAGGAATATTCCTCCATCCGCCCGCTGATCGATTGGCTCGACTATAACGGCTACAAGGTCGTCACCAAGCCGGCCAAGGAATTCACGGATTCCATGGGACGCCGCAAGATCAAGGGCAACATGGACATCGAGCTGGCGATCGACGCCATGGAGCAATCCGAGACCGTCGACCATCTGGTGATCTTTTCCGGCGACGGCGACTTCACGACCCTCGTGGAAGCCCTCCAGCGCCGCGGACGCAAAGTTTCAGTGATCTCGACCATGTCGACCCAGCCGCCGATGATCGCCGACGACCTGCGCCGTCAGGCCGACCATTTCATCGACCTTGTCTCGCTGAAGGCCGAGATCGGCCGTGAAGCCTCGGAACGGCCCCCGCGCGCGCACGAGGGAGGTCACGCCGCTGCGGAATCCGAGGAATAGTTAGGGACTGTATTAGACGGGTTCGCTACGGCAGAAAGCGTTTCGCGTTTGCCGCGGCCGCCGGCCCTTCGCTAAGACATCCCGAGCCTGCCGAAGGGGCGTTCGTCGCTGCAATCGATTAATGCGCAGCTGTCTTTGCCCAGGGATAGTTGCGCGCGGTGAAAGCGTTTTGCGTTTGCCACGACAGCCGGCCCTTCGCTAGGGCTCAGGGCGTTCGTCGCTGCAATCGATTCACTAGATCGATTGCTCGGGCGTTGCCCGATCGCTCCTCACCCTCACCCATTGTCCTTGAGCAGGCGGCTCTTCTGCCTGTTCCAATCGCGTTCCTTCTCGGATTCGCGCTTGTCATGCAGCTTCTTGCCCTTGGCGAGAGCCAATTCCAGCTTGGCGCGGCCCCGGTCGTTGAAATAGATTTTCAACGGCACCAAGGTCATGCCTTCACGGTTGATCGCCGAACGCAGCCGGCCAATTTCGCGGCTGGAAAGCAACAGCTTGCGGCGACGGCGCGGCTCGTGATTGAAGCGGTTCGCCTGCAGGTATTCCGGCAGATACGAGTTGATCAGCCAGATTTCGTCGCCTTCATCCGAAGCGTAGGATTCGGCGATATTGGCCTTGCCTTCACGCAGCGACTTGACCTCGGTGCCCATCAGCACGAGACCAGCCTCATAGGTATCGATGATCTCGTAGTTGAAGCGGGCCTTGCGGTTTTCCGCCACGACCTTGTTCACCACGCGCTGGCTGCCTTTGGGTGCCATAATTCTTCTTCTTTTCCTGCGTCGTTCCGGCGGCAACCAGAGGTGCGCCACATCCTGGTTCCTAAATAAGCGAGACCGCCCTCCTTGTGAAGAGAGCGGTCCGGCAGAGTTTGGCAATGGCCTCGAATAGCGTCAGTTCAAGAGGCCGGCATGGCGCAGGGCCGCATCGATCGCAGCCTCCGTGCCCGGCTCCAGGGTCGACAGCAACGGCGAGCGGACATTCCGGCTCATGCGGCCAAGCCGGGAGAGGCCGTATTTGGCGCCACAAAGGCCTGGCTCAAGGAAGATCGCCTTGTGCAGCGGCATCAATCGATCCTGATAGTCCAGAGCCTTGGCATAGTCACCGGCGAGCGTCGCCGCCTGGAATTCGGCGCAAAGACGCGGTGCGACGTTGGCGGTGACCGAGATGCAGCCGACGCCGCCATGGGCGTTGAAGCCGAGCGCCGTGGCATCCTCGCCGGAAAGCTGGCGGAAATCGCGGCCGCAGCTAATACGCTGTTCGGAGACGCGTTCGATCTTGCCGGTCGCATCCTTGACACCAACAATATTGGAATAGGACTTGGCAAGCGCGCCCATCGTCTCCGGCGTCATGTCGACAACCGAACGGCCGGGAATGTTATAGATATAGATCGGCAGCTTTACCGCCTCCGCGATCGCGGCGAAATGCGCGTAAAGCCCCTTCTGGGTCGGCTTGTTGTAGTAGGGCGTGACGACAAGAACCGCATTGGCGCCAACCTTTTCGGCATGCTGCGCCAGCTCGATCGCCTCGCGGGTATTGTTCGAACCCGCGCCCGCCATGACAGGGACCCGCTTATTGGCGATCTCGATGCAGAGCTCGACGACGCGCTTGTGCTCGTCATGCGACAGGGTCGGCGATTCACCCGTCGTACCCACGGGCACCAGTCCCTTGCTGCCCTCTTTTATCTGCCAGTCGACATGCGAGGCGAAGGAAGCCTCATCCACCTTGCCGGCGTCAGTAAAGGGCGTAACGAGAGCGGGAATGGATCCCTGGAACATGCAAGTCTCCTAGCGGTGCGGCATTCATGCTTCAGCCGCAATCCATGGTTATGAATCCGCGCACCATAAAGCGCAGGCTTGACGGCGACAAGCACGCTTTGAATGGTAAAGGGTAGTTTCCGATATCATAATTGATTGAAATTCGGACCACCGGTAAGGTTTCGTTAATATTGCATTTGGCAAATGGAAGGGCCTTTTGTTTTGTGAGTAGCCGGATGAAGAGACCTGTCATGATCTGGACCGCCGCGGGCTTGGCGGTCGCCTGGGGCGCCGTCGCCTCGCAACTTCCCGGCCAGCAGATACCGACGAGCGCCAACGCCTATGTCGCCATGGCGCCGGATCCCATGAGCACGGCCGCGATCCCGCGCAGCGGCGCTATCGCGCCTGTCAGCGGCGACCTGAAGGCAGGCCTAGACGCCCTTTCCAACAAGAACCCGATGCAGGCGCTCGCCATTCGCAATGGCATGGGGGAAGGCACGCTCGACCGCCATATCCTGACCTGGGCAATCGCCACTTCAGGCCAGCCCGGTATTCCCTCCGGCGAGATTGCCGCCGCCGCGCGTGAGCTTGTCGGCTGGCCGGGGCTTGGTAGCCTGCGCGCCAATTCCGAGCGGGCGCTTTACACGGAAAATCCGGCGACGGATCAGGTCCTGGCCGCCTTCGGCAACTCGCAGCCGGAGACCGTAGAAGGCAGCATCGTCCTCTCACGTGCTCTTATGGCGCGCGGCGCGTCGGCGCAGGCCGGAAGGCTGATCCGCAAGATCTGGCGCGATGAGCCATTGGACAAGCCTCTTGAGGACAAGATCCTTGCGGAATTCGCCAGCCTGCTTTCGCCTGCCGATCACAAGGCCCGCATGGATTATCTGCTTTACCGCGACCGGACGGCACAGGCCAAACGCTTCGGCGACCTCGGCAAGGCGCAATCGCTCTACAAGGCGTGGGCGGCCGTCAATGACCGCTCGCCGAAAGCCGAAGCTCTGATTGCGGGCGTCGATGCGCAATCGCGCAAGGACCCTGCCTATCTCTTCATGCGGATCGAGAACCTGCGCCGCCAGAACAAATATGACGATGCCGCCAGTCTTCTGGCGCAGATGCCGAAAGACCGCAGCGTGCTTGTCAGCCCCGGCGCATGGTGGGCCGAGCAGCGCATCGTCAGCCGCGGACTGGTGGATCAGGGTGAATTCAAGGCTGCCTATCGCATCGTCGACGCCAGCGTTGCGGAAAGCCCGCAGGATATCGGCGAGGCCGAATTCCATGCCGGCTGGTACGCTCTGCGCGGCTTGCAGGACGGCGCAAACGCGTCAGCCCATTTCCGCAAGATCCTGCAGGTCTCGAACGGACCGATCTCGCAATCGCGCGGCTGGTATTGGCTCGGGCGGGCAGCAGAGGCAGGCGGACCGGGTAAGGCTGCCGATTTCTATGCGAAGGCCGCCTCCTATCCGAGCACTTTCTACGGCCAGCTTGCCGCTGAGAAGCTTGGCCGCCGTACCCTTGATGTCACCTATCCCTCGCCCTCGGCTACGGATCGCCAGCGCTTCCAGACACGCGAGGCGGTGCAGGCGATTTCGCGGCTTGAGGCGGCCGGGCACGGATGGCGTGCCGACGCGCTCTATCGCGCTCTCGCTAAACAGCTGGATAGCCCCGGCGAAGTCGCCATGCTGACTGCCCGCGCTGAGCGTTCCGGCAATCATCAGCTTTCGCTACAGATCGGCAAGATCGCCTATGGGCGCGGCATCGACGTCGCAGCTCTCGCCTTCCCGATCGGCGTCATTCCGGACAACGCCAATATTTCGGGCTCGGGCAAGGCACTCGCCTATGCCATCGCCCGGCAGGAAAGCGCCTTTAATCCGGCCGCCGTTTCCTCTGCCAATGCCCGCGGCCTGCTGCAGTTGCTGCCGAAGACGGCAAAGGCCGTTGCCGGGCGGCACGGCATAACCTATTCCGCCGACAAGCTGACGCAGGATGCCGGCTATAACGCCACGCTCGGCGCCCATTATCTCGGCGAGCAGATCGACACCTTCGGCGGATCTTACATCCTGACCTTCATCGCCTACAATGCCGGGCCGAACAAGGTGCCGGAATGGATCAGCCGCTATGGCGATCCGCGCGGCAAGTCGCTCGACGACGTGATCGACTGGATCGAGCGCATTCCCTTCCCGGAGACCCGCAACTACGTGCAGCGCGTGATGGAAAACTATCAGGTCTACAAGGCGCGACTGGGGCAGAAAGCCGACATCGTGCACGATCTGATAAGCGGTCGCGGCTAGCCGGTAACCCCAGTTGTGCGTGCTGCGGAAATGCCGTTACATCCCTCGCGATATCCGAAACTTGAGGGAGTGATACATGCGCAGCGACGATGAAAGCGGCTTCCTTGCCAGAACGATCGCGGCCGAGGACGGTTTGAAGCTTTATGTGCGGGATTATGCCTGCAGCGAAGCGACGGCGCACAACCGGCCGCCTGTCTTCTGCCTGCCGGGACTAACACGCAACTCGCGCGATTTTCACCAGTTGGCGCTGCTTCTATCGCAGGATTCCTTACGCCCACACAGGGTGATTACACTCGACGCCCGCGGACGTGGCCTATCCGAACGAGATCCCGACAAGTCCCACTACAATCTCGCTGTCGAAGCGCGGGACGTCCTGACCGTTTGCGCCGCTCTGGATATCTCGCAAGCCATCTTCATCGGCACCTCGCGCGGCGGGCTGGTTCTGCATATGATTGCGGCCAGCCGACCGGACATCCTAAAAGCGGTCGTTCTCAACGATATTGGCCCTGTGCTGGAGAAGACGGGGCTCGCAGATATTCGCGACTATCTAAATCGCGACCGGAAGCCCGCCAGTTGGAGCGAGGCGGTCGAGATCCTGCGAGAGAACCATGGCAATGCCTTTATCGCGCTTGGCGAAGAAGACTGGCAAGACATGGCGCGAGCGATCTACGCGATAGCCGACGATAAACCCGTCGCCGATTACGATCCCGCTATTGCCGCGCAAATGCAGGCGCTCGACCTGGAATCGCCGATTCCCGATCTATGGACGCAGTTCCAAGGATTTCAGGGCATTCCGCTGATGGTGATTCGCGGCGAGAATTCGAAGCTGCTGACGCAATCCACGACCGATGAAATGGCAAAGCGCCATCCGGGCATCGTCGTTAAAATCGCCGGCGGACAAGGACACGCTCCTATCCTGCACCTTGGCGACATTCCGGAGGCGATCGGCGCTTTCATCTCGGAGCTTTGAGGACGAAGCCCGAAATCGTTCAGTCCTAATGAAACAAGAAGGCCCGGTGGGAAACCGGGCCTTCCCTCTTCCGATCGGAGGTCTGATCGGAAGATCTGTCAAATTCGATTCGGCGACCGAATTAGAAGGTGCGCTGGAAGCGCAGGATACCAGCCCAGGTGTCCTTGTTGACGGCGTCATAGTTGACGTAGGTCACTTCCGGCTCGATCAGCAGGTCCTTGACGGGGTTGAACTTGACGTTCGTCGTTGCAGCGAAAGTCTTCAGATCGTCGTAGGAAAGCTGCAGGTTCCACTTCAGCTTGTCGTTGATCGGAACGCCAACGCCGCCCCATACGGCCCAGTCACCCCAGCCAAGGCCAGCACCGCCAGCACCGGCATACTTGTTGAGCTTGTCGCCATCGGTGTTCCAGCCGCCCATAACGAAAGCGGTGAGAACGCCAAAGTCGGCATCGACGCGAGCCTTGACAGCGCCTTCTTCGACGATCGAGTCGTAGCCGCCGACGACGCGGAACTGCCAGGCGCCGGCCTTGTAGCCAACACCGGCAACAACGTCAGGCAGGTAGTGGTTCGTGCTGTCTTCGCCGTTGGCACCCTTGGCGCCAGCGCCCGAGTTGCTATCTTCAACCGAGATCACAGCCGTGAAGCCGTTGCCGGCGTCGTACTTGTAGGTGATCTGGTTCAGTTCGTCGGTGTTGTTGATGCCGTATTCGATCACGTCGTCGTTGATGACGTCGCCGGCGTAGCCGGTGAAGGTCGAGTAGACCGAATCAGCCTTACCGACGAGGAAGCCGCCGAGGCTGATGTTGGCCCAAAGCAGCTTGGTCGTGGTCGCGTTGCCGTCATTCCAGTCCCAACGAACAACGGTATTGGTCTTCAGCGGGCCGTATTCGGTATCGGTCGCGGTGTCGAGAGAGAGTTCAGCGCGGGTATGCCAGTAGGTACCGCGGCCGCCAGCGTCCTGGCCAGCCTTGTAGGCATTGTACCAGCCACCTTCGGTACGGACGCGGCCGCCGACCTTGAGGCAGGTTTCGGTGCCCGGGATGAAGAAGTAGCCTGCACCGTAAGCGTCGCAGATGCGGACGTATTCCAGCGGCTCGGGCTCGGCAGCGACGATCGCGTCAGCCGCATGAGCACCGGATACTGCTGCCAGCGCAGCAGCGGAGCCGAGAAGAAGGCTCTTGATGTTCATAGTAACTCCAGTTTCAATATCAATTAGGTATGAGAAATCACATCGCAAAAAACGACGCGCCCTACCCCACCTAGCTTTAAAAGTTGACCCCTGATCTGGGAGAACCAAGACGCTAAGTCTTGCTTCCGATTTGGAACCTACAGATCGTTTTTTTCAGAGCAATATCAGAGAGAAACTATGAACAATTGTGACAGCTGTTTCAAAAGAGTGCGTTGCACAAAAATCACGTCGCAAATCTGTCATACTTCCGAAGCACCCGGAGCGAACTCTAAAATTGCATGAAAAGAACTTTCGCGCGATAGGCAATATCCGCAGAGAAAAATGCGCCATACCAAGATGGTCGCGTCTATCTTCAAGATCAGAAAGAAATGCCGCTGCCGATAACGCAAAAAGCCCGGCCTTTCGACCGGGCTTTTCCTCACCGAAGTGAGAAATCTCATATGACCGAAGTCAAATCAGATTAGAACGAGCGCTCGAAGCGAAGGATACCAGCCCACTGGTCCTTGTTGATGGAGTCCCAGTTGGTGTAGGAGACTTCCGGCTCGATGAGCAGGTTCTTGACCGGGTTCCACTTGACGTTCGTGGTAGCGGCGAAGACCTTGGAGTCGGTGTAAGCGAGCTGCAGGTTCCACTTCAGCTTTTCGTTGACCGGTACGCCAACGCCACCCCAGACAGCCCAGTCGCCCCAGCCGATGCCTTCACTGCCTGCACCAGCGTACTTGTTGAGCTTGTCGCCGTCGGTGTTCCAGCCGCCCATCAAGAAGGCCGAGAATACGCCGAAGTCAGCGTCTACACGAGCCTTGATGGCGCCTTCTTCGACGATCGAGTCGTAACCGCCAACGACCTTGAAGGACCATGCGCCAGCCTTGTAACCAGCACCGGCAACAACGTCAGGCAGGTAGTGGTTGGTGCTGTCTTCGCCGTTTGCGCCAGTTGCGCCAGCGCCCGAGTTGCTGTCTTCAACCGAGATCACAGCCGTGAAGCCGTTGCCGGCGTCGTAGTTGTAGGTGATCTGGTTCAGTTCGTACGGGCCGTCATAGACCACGTCGTCGTTGATGACGTCGCCGGCGTAGCCGGTGAAGACGTTGAACTGCGAGTCTTCCTTACCAACGGTGAAACCGCCGAGGCTGATGCTGGCGTGCAGCAGGTTGGTCGACGTCGCGTTGCCGTCATTCCAGTCCCAACGCATTTCGGTGTTGGTCTTCAGCGGGCCGTATTCGGTGTCGGTTGCCGTCTGCAGCTGCAGCTCAGCACGCGTGTGCCAGAGAGTGCCATTGTGGCTGTCTGCGTCGTAAGCATCGTACCATTTGCCTTCGGTACGAACCTTACCGCCGATCTTGAGGCAGGTTTCGGTGCCCGGGATGAAGAAGTAACCAGCACCGTATGCGTCGCAGATGCGAACGTATTCCAGCGGCTCGGGCTCAGCAGCGACGATTGCGTCAGCCGCGTGAGCGCCGGATACTGCTGCAAGCGCAGCAGCGGAGCCGAGAAGAAGGCTCTTGATGTTCATATTGACCTCCAGTCAAAGTTTTATCTCGAGAATGAGAACTACCCGAAGGCATTCCCTGCCCCATCCTCGTGTTTCAAGAAGTGGACGATCAATCGCCCTCGCTTCCGAGAGTGAAAATACAAGACGCGGCCTGTCACGCAATCGACATCTTCTCCGAAAGGGGGATTTGCGTAAGCCTTCCGCAATTCCTGTTGCTGAAAGGACACAAGTCGGCGACACGGTGGCCGCATTTATTTAGACTTCGTTAAGAAACGTCTTAATCTACGGGTACTTACGCCAACGGCTGGAATAGCTTCAGTCAGCTGGAAAAAGGCGGGGAAATGGCCATTCCATGGCTAACCGGCGGATTTTTGCGCGGTCCGGCAAGCTCTTTGCGGCACTGGCCTCGCTTCGTCGCCGGACAAATAGCCACTTGTGACTTCCACCCGCGTCCCAAAACGAAGCAAGGACGCGGGTGATTCCAGGATGAGCGATTCGGACAAGTGCAGGCAGCCATTGGAAAAGGAAGGGCCGCTGAGTACCAAACGCCGCTCCGAACCATCATTTCCTTCGATAGAGGATCATCCCGGCGTGATGGAGCACGCCATTGATAAAGTCGCCATCTGCGGTGAAACCGGTGTCGTCCCAGTAGTCGATATGATCCCCAGTCAACACGTAGCGCCCCTGATAGGCACGCTCACGGCTCCCCCGCGCCTCGATATAGCGGCCGTTCGGCAGGAGTTCATGGCGGATATGACCGTCTGCGGTCACCCACATGCCGGCGTAAGCGCGAGTCGGTTTCTTCATTTGGATTCGATCCTCGGAAAGTGCCGGCGAAGCGAACAGGATGCCTGCCAGGATGAGAGCAAGGGAGCGGATCAATGCGCCGCCCGCGTCGGGCGGACGACGATTTCATTGACATCGACATCATCGCGCTGCTCGACGGCGAAGCGCACCGCCCGACCGATGGCATCGGGAGTCAGCGCAACGGCTCGATAGGATTTCATCGCTTCGGCTGCCACCGGATCGGTGATCGTATCGGCGAGCTCACTCTCGACGACGCCCGGATGGATGCAGGTGACCCGGATGTCGCGGCATTCCTGCCGCAGCCCATCGGAGATCGCCCGAACGGCATACTTGGTCGCGCAATAGACGGCGGCGGTCGGAGAGACAGCCAGCGCCCCGATCGAGGCGATATTGATGATGTGGCCGGAACCACGCGCCGTCATTTCCGGCAGGACCGCCGCAATGCCGTGAAGCACGCCCTTGATGTTAACGTCGACCATTCTGTCCCATTCCTCGACCTTCATCGAGGCCATTAGGGAAAGCGGCATGATGCCGGCATTATTGACGATCACATCGACGCTTCCCCACGCCAGGCGTGCCGCCTCTGCAAAGGCAGCTACGTCAACCCTGTCGGTGACATCGAGCCGGCGGGTCATGACCGTGCCGCCCTTTTCCCGCATCTCGGCCGCCAATGCTTCCAATCTGTCGATGCGCCTGGCGCCCAGCATGACCCTTGCGCCGGCAGAAGCGAGTTCGCGGGCGATGCCCGCGCCGATACCGCTGGAGGCACCTGTAATGAGAATGACTTTATCGATGGGCATTCAATCACTCCTTCTTATATGAACGGTTCTCTTCCAGAACCGGATACGAGAAGGATACAGCGCTTCATTGTCGTGATAAGACATCCATTCAGTGACAGCTTGGAAAGTAAAAGTTACCAATGTGGCCTGATCTCAATGCCCTCTCCGTCTTCATCCTGGTCGCTCAGGAGCGCAATTTTCGCGCCGCTGCCGATAGGCTCGGCGTCACCCGCTCGGCAATCAGCCAGACGATCCGGCGATTGGAGGAGAGCATGGGCATCGCGCTGCTGCAGCGCACAACCCGCAGCGTCAGCCTGACCGAGGCTGGCGAACGGCTTTATGCGGAGGTGGAGCCGGCAATCTCGGACATACGTACCGCTATGGAAAAGACGGAGACTTTGCGCACCCAACCTCGCGGTCAATTACGGCTTGCCGTCTCGTCGATCGCGGAGCGTTTTCTCGCCGGCGACTTTCTCGCAGGCTTTGCGGACGCCAATCCCGAAATTCAGCTCGACATCACCGTCACGGACGAGGAATTCGACATCGTATCGGAAGGTTACGACGCGGGCGTCCGGCTTGGCGAAGTCATCGAGCAGGACATGATTGCCGTACCGGTCGCCGGTGACGAGCGGCAACTGGCCGTCTGTTCCCCGGCCTATCGCGACCGATTCGGCATCCCCACGCATCCGAAAGAACTCTCGATGCATCGATGCATAGGCTGGCGATCCTCACCGAAGGCTGTCCCCTATCGTTGGGAGTTTGCCGAGGCAGGCAAGGAATTCCGGGTAGAGGTCGCGCCGGAGGTGACGACGAATGACATGGGCGTGATGATCAGGCTGGCCGTCGCCGGAGCGGGAATCACTTTCGGAATGGAGGAAAGCTTTCGCGCCTTCATCGGCAGAAACGAACTGGTGCCGATCCTGGAGGAATATTGCCCCTATTTTCCGGGCTTCTACCTCTACTATCCCAACCGACGGAACATGGCTCCCAAGCTGCGCGCGCTCATAGCATATCTGAAGCGCTACGAAGGCTTTGCAGGCCGAAATTCCCGATAATAGCTGGCCTTGATCGGCTTGGCGCAGCGCCAAGATCGCGGGCCGTCGCCTGCAGGGTAGGATACTCGGGAAAATGGCGGAGAAGATGGGATTCGAACCCACGATACCATTTCTGGTATACTCCCTTAGCAGGGGAGCGCCTTCGACCACTCGGCCACCTCTCCGGTGCGGCCCTGATAGGGCCATTCATTTATCGACGCAAGCGCTTTTTCGCGCTTGTGTACGTTCTTTCCATGATTCAGCAACAGGCGATTGTCGACCGAACCATGCTCCGGCGGGCTCGAAAATTCACATCAAGCCAGCAGCTGCTTCAAATCCGCGGCCGGGTCGGCAAGGATCTCCCTGGATGGATTGGCGCCGGTTTCCAGCAGCTTCTTGCCGGTCACATAGGCCTTTGCGTCGTTTATCGCGTCGACGGCGATGAAGCGGCCCTGCTTGAAATACCAGACGGAAGCCGCGCCCTCGCGGAGGCCCGGACGCAGAAGGGTCTCGTCGTAACCCAGGTTGAAGCCGGCGATCTGCAGCTTGACGTCATATTGATCCGACCAGAACCACGGCTTTGGATCATAGGCTTTTTCGCCGCCGGCTATGATTCCCGCCGCGGCCTCAGCCTGATCGACAGCGTTCTGCACCGATTCGAGCCGGATGCGGCCGCCCTCCCAGGGCAATTCTACGCAATCGCCCATGGCGAAGATCGTGGGATCAGAGGTGCGGGCGAACGAATCGACGACGATGCCGTTGCCGACCTCGAGACCGGCCTCCTTGGCGAGCCTGTCATTCGGGGCGACGCCGATGCCGACGACGACGAAATCGACATCGATGGTAGACCCGTCGGACAATTCGGCGGCGATGACATGATCGTTACGCCCGATGAGCTGCTTCAGGCCGGTCTTCTCACGAATGACGACATCGTGCTTTTGATGAATGGCTCTGAAAATATCGGCGGTTTCCTTGGCCGCCACACGCTGCAATATCCGGTCGCCCATCTCGATGAGCGTGACCTCAAGGCCGCGATGGCGCGCGACAGCAGCGGCCTCAAGCCCGATATAGCCGCCGCCGATGATGAGCACCCGGCGGCCTGGGCGCATTTCGCCAGCAAGAAGATCGGCGTCTCGCTTGTCACGGGCGAGATAGACGCCTTCGAGCGCGCCGCCGACGGAGGGCGGCAGGCGGCGGGGCGTCGAGCCAGTCGCAAGCGCTAGGGTCTCGTAATCCACCCTGGAGCCGTCCTGCATGACGATCTGCTTTGCGGCACGATCGATCTGTTCGACCCAGGTGGACACACGAATCTCGACATTATTGTCGGCGTACCAATGTTCGGGCCGGAACAGCAGGCGATCGAAAGCCATCTCGCCCAGCAGGTACTTCTTGGTCAAAGGTGGGCGCTGGTAGGGAAGGTTTTCCTCGGCACCGACGATGGTGATCGGCCGCGAATCACCCAGCCCGCGCAACTTGGCCGCAAGCGCAAAACCCGCCTGTCCGGCCCCGACAATGACCAATCTGCCCGTCACGTTCCGTACTCCATGTTATTATGCCGCTCCTTCCGCGTTGCGCGGAAGGCTGCCTATGGACTTCAGGGGTAACGCCTGCATCCGCAAGCGTCAATCACGGCTGACCCTGCGCCCCGGATCGGGAGAAAATTAGGCCAAACGCTCAGCTTGATATTTCGACCCAGCGGCGTTCGTGGAAGGATTGGGCCATGGCGTGCACCGATTTTTCGATGCGCAGGCCGTCTTTGAAAGTCACGACTGACGCAGCCTCGCCTGATATGGCTCTGATCAGCTCTCGGCACTCGATGATCTTCAGATCGTTGAAGCCAAGACCATGACCGGGCGCCGGGATGAAACGGTCATAGGGCTTGTGCGCGGGTGCGGCCAGCACCTTGCGGAAGCCCTGCTCGCTGTCCCTGCCCTCGGCCTGATAAAGCTCGAATTCGTTCATGCGCTCCTGGTCATAGGAGATCGAGCCCTTGGAGCCGAAGATCTGCAGGGCTATCCGCCCCTTGCGGCCCCAGGCAGAGCGATTGGCCATGAGCACCGCGGAAATGCCGCCGCCAAGCCGCATCAGCACATTGGCGAGATCGTGGTTTTCGACGGCGCGGGTGCCGCCGTCCTTTAGGGGACGTTCGGCATAGGGCTTCACCATATCGGTGATCACGGCCTCGACGTGGCCGAACAGGAACCAGAGAAGCGAAAGCGGATGCACGGCGAAATCATCCAAAGCGCCGTAACCGGAAGCAAGTTCGCTCTTCCAATAGAAGAGACCGTTCGGATCGGCCATGAAATCCTCGTCCATCTCGACACGGACGTGATTGACCGCGCCGATCGCCCCTTCTGCGATCAGCGCCTTGATGTGACGCATCACCGGGTTCTGGATATAATTATAACCGAGGATGGCGACCTTGCCGGAGGCCTTGGCTGCGGCCAGCATGCGCTCGGCATCGCCATAGGACGGCGCCATCGGCTTTTCGCACCAAACGTGCTTGCCAGCTTCAAGGGCTGCGATCGCCATTTCCGGGTGGAACTGGTTGGGGGTCGTGACTGAGACGACGTCGACATCGGGATCGGCGATGAGAACGCGCCAGTCCGCCGTTGCCTTTTCGAAGCCGAATTCGTCACCACGCGCCTTTGCCAGATCGGCATTGGCTTCGGCAAGATGCACCAGGTGCGGCCGCGCGACATCACCGAATACTGTTTTGACCGCATTCCAGGCTAGCGCATGGCATTTGCCCATATAACCGGTGCCGATCAATCCAACGCCCAATGGCTTCATTTGCCTTTCCTCCTCACATATTCTCCCGAAGTGGACGATTTTTGGAATATTTAGACCGTTTTGACAAGCGCACTCATGGTATCGACTTCAATCCGAAATGACGAAAACCCATATTTATATGTGTAAATTCATTAGCTTAAAATTATTCGTGCCGAACGATTCAAAATCCGGTATCGTTGCAAATATGGAATATCTGTTTCATTGCGGGCATGTGGGGAGCTGAAGGACGGCGCATGGACAACAATGTCGAGACGCAAACCAGGGTGCCGCGCGACTTCGAAAGCCTGCGCAGCATCATCATCGAGCGCAAGAACGCCATGCCAAAGCGCCTCGCGCAGGTTGCCGCCTTCGCGCTCGGCAATCCCGATGAGATCGCCTTCGGCACGACGGCGAGCATCGCCACTGCCGCCGAAGTTCAACCCTCCACGCTGGTGCGCCTTGCCCATCACCTCGGCTATGAGGGCTTTTCCGATCTTCAGAGCATCTTTCGCGAGCGGCTGCGCGACCGGACGCTGAGTTATGAGGAGCGGTTGGTAACGCTCGAACGCTCCGGCGTAGAGAACGAAGAGGCCAGTATTCTCTCGGGCTTCCTCTCTGCGGCGAGCCAATCCGTCAACAAGCTCGCCGCAACCATCGAGACCGACACCTTCGCCAAAGCCATCGACGTGCTTGCAGCGGCCGAGACAATCTATCTGATCGCCAAGCGCCGCTCCTATCCGCTGACGGCACATATGACCTATGCTTTTTCCAAGCTCAACATACGTCACCAGATCGTAGCCTCGCCGAACGGCATCGACGGCGAGATCACCCGCTTCGCCACGGAGAAGGACGCAGCGATCGCAGCGAGCTTTTCGCCCTATGCCGCCGACAGCTTAGCGCAGGCACAGGATCTTGCAGCGCGCAAGGTGCCCGTCATCGCCATTACCGATTCGGCCTTCTCGCCGCTTACTGCCTGCGCGGATTACTGGTTTGAAGTGGCGGAAGCCGATTTTGCCGGTTTCCGCTCGCTGTCGGCGTCGATGGCGCTGATCATGGCCTTTCCGGTTGCCATTGCCGAGCGCCGGCGAAAAGCTGCGACAAAAGCCGATAAAACGAAAATGGAATAAACATTCCGAATTGACAAAATCTCGGAACCAATGTTTCACTACAACCAAGATCACGGCCGCGGGAGATGGTCGCCAGATCCATAGCAGCCGGGACGAAAAGAGCACCGGCACTTTCAATAACGCATGATCTCGGCGCAGGCTGAAAAGCAGAAGAGGTCATGCCCCGACGGGAGGACATCATGGCACACGACAATCCTGGCGCACAGCCGGAGACAAAACTCGATGTGATCACTATCGGCCGATCCTCCGTCGACCTTTACGGCCAGCAGATCGGCTCGCGCCTGGAAGATATAGCCTCTTTTGCCAAATCGGTCGGCGGCTGCCCGGCCAATATCGCCATCGGCACCGCACGACTCGGTTTGAAATCGGGTCTGATCACCCGCGTCGGCGACGAGCAGATGGGCCGCTTCATCCGCGAACAGGCGGCGCGCGAGGGCGTGGCGGTCGATGGGATCGCGACGGACAAGGAGCGGCTGACAGCGCTGGTGCTGCTGGCGGTCGAGGCCGAGGGCGTCTCGCCGATGATCTTCTATCGCTCCGACTGCGCCGACATGGCGCTGAGCGAGGATGATATCGACGAAGGCTTCATCAAGTCCTCCGGCGCAGTGCTGGTATCCGGCACGCATTTTTCCAAGCCCAATACCGAAGCGGCGCAGCGCAAGGCGATCCGCATTGCCAAGGCGAACGGCCGCAAGGTGATCTTCGACATCGACTACCGGCCAAATCTATGGGGTCTTGCCGGTCATGCCGAGGGTTTCGAGCGCTATGTGAAATCGGATCGCGTTTCCTCGAAGATGAGGGAAACGCTGCCGGATTGCGACCTGATCGTCGGCACGGAAGAAGAGATCATGATCGGCTCGGGCGTCGACAACGTGCTCGGCGCGCTCAAGGAAATCCGCCGCCTCTCTCCAGCGACCATCGTGCTCAAGCGCGGCGCGATGGGCTGCATCGTCTATGACGGCCCGATCTCCGACGATCTCGAAGCCGGCATCGTCGGCCAGGGTTTCCCGATCGAGGTCTTCAATGTTCTCGGCGCGGGCGATGCCTTCATGTCGGGCTTCCTGCGCGGCTATCTGCGTGGCGAACCGCTGAAGACCTGCGCCACCTGGGCGAATGCCTGCGGCGCCTTTGCCGTTTCCCGCCTGCTCTGCTCACCGGAATATCCGACGTGGACGGAGCTCGATTTCTTCCTGAAGACGGGCAGCGAGCACAGGGCGCTGCGCAAGGACGAGGCGATCAACCACATTCATTGGGCGACGACCCGTCGCGGCGACGAAATCCCGCTGCTAATGGCGCTTGCGATCGACCATCGTTCGCAGCTCGTCAGCGTCTGCGATGAGCTAAGCGTCGGTTACGACAAGATCGTCGCCTTCAAGCGGCTCGCGGTCGAGGCTGCGGCGCGTGTGGCCGACGGCCGCCAGGGCTATGGCATGCTGATCGATGAACGCTTCGGGCGCGACGCCTTCTTCGATGCGGCAATCAAGAATTTCTCCTGGATCGGCCGCCCCGTCGAGCTGCCGGGATCGAAGCCGCTGAAATTCGAGTTCAGCCAGGATATCGGCTCACAGCTCGTTGAATGGCCGCTCAACCATTGCATCAAATGCCTGTGCTTCTACCATCCAGACGATCCGAAGGAGCTGAAGGCGGAGCAGCAGGAGAAGCTGCGGACGCTGTTCGAAGCCGCGCGCAAGGTTGGCCGCGAGCTTCTGGTCGAAATCATTGCCAGCAAAAACGGACCGCTGACCGACGATACTATCCCAACGGCGATGGAAGAGCTTTACGCGCTCGGCATCAAGCCGGATTGGTGGAAGCTGGAACCGCAGGAATCGACGGCCGCCTGGAAAAAAATCGATGCCGTGATCGCCAAAAATGATCCATGGTGCCGCGGTATCGTGCTGCTTGGCCTGGAGGCACCGGCGGAGGAACTGATCCGCAGTTTCGAGGCAACGCTGGCGGCCCCTTCGGTCAAGGGTTTCGCCGTCGGGCGGACCATCTTCTCCGATGCGGCCCGCGCGTGGCTGTCGGGTGGCATGAACGACGAGGAAGCGATTGCCGATATGGCCGGCCGCTTCCGGCAATTGACGCAAGCGTGGCTTAAAACCCGCGGCCTGTAAGAAACAAGCATTTGGGAGGCGCCCGATGGGCAAGACGATCCGATTGACGATGGCACAGGCCGTCACGCATTTCCTCAAGAAGCAGATGACCGTCATCGACGGGCAGAAGCAGCCGATTTTCGGCGGCGTCTGGGCGATCTTCGGTCACGGCAACGTCGCCGGCATCGGCGAGGCGCTCTATCAGGTACGCGAGGAATTGCCGACCTTCCGTGCCCACAACGAGCAGGGCATGGCCCATGCTGCTATTGCCTATGCCAAGGCAAGCTTCCGCCAGCGCTTCATGGCCTGCACGACCTCCATCGGCCCTGGCGCGTTGAACATGGTCACGGCGGCCGGCGTTGCGCACGTCAACCGCATCCCCGTTCTCTTCCTGCCCGGCGACGTCTTTGCCAACCGCGCGCCCGATCCGGTACTGCAGCAGATCGAGGATTTCGGCGACGGCACCGTGTCGGCCAATGACGCCTTCCGCCCCGTCTCGCGCTATTTCGACCGCATCACCCGCCCCGAGCAGATCATATCGGCGTTGAAGCGCGCCATGCAGGTGCTGACCGATCCCCTTGATTGCGGTCCTGTGACGCTGTCGCTGTGTCAGGACGTGCAGGCCGAAGCCTTCGATTATCCGGAAAGCTTCTTCGAGGAGCATGTCTGGGTGCCGCGCCGTCCGCAGCCGGATGCAGACGAACTTGCCAATGCCATTGCATTGATCCGCCGCTCCGAAAAGCCGGTTATTCTTGCCGGCGGCGGCGTGCTCTATTCGCAGGCGACGAAGGAACTGGCCGCTTTTGCCGAAGCTCATGGTATTCCTGTCGTCGTTACGCAGGCCGGCAAATCGGCCATCGACGAGACGCATCCCCTGGCGCTTGGTTCCGTCGGCGTGACGGGCACATCGGCGGCCAATGCCATTGCCGAGGAGACTGATCTGGTGATCGCTGTGGGAACCCGCTGCCAGGATTTCACCACCGGCTCCTGGGCGCTGTTCAAGAATGAAAAGCTGGCCATGATCGGCCTCAATATCGCGGCCTACGACGCTCTCAAGCACAATAGTCACCCACTGGTGACGGATGCGCGCGAGGGACTGAAGGCGCTTTCCGCCGACCTGGCGAATTGGCGCGCTCCGGCGTTGCTGGCCGAAAAGGCGACGAAAGAAAAGCAGGTCTGGATGGAGGCTGCCGCCAAGGCTATGGCGACGACCAATGCCGCTCTGCCCTCCGACGCCCAGGTCATCGGCGCTGTTACGCGGACGCTCGGCGGCAAGGACAGCATTCTCGTTTGCGCGGCGGGCGGCCTGCCCGGCGAGCTGCACAAGCTCTGGCCGGCGACCGCACCCGGCAGCTATCACATGGAATATGGCTTCTCTTGCATGGGCTATGAGATTGCCGGCGGCCTCGGCGTGAAGATGGCTCGGCCGGAGAAGGATGTCGTCGTCATGGTCGGCGACGGCTCCTACATGATGATGAATTCCGAACTGGCGACCTCTGTCATGCTCGGCCTGAAGATCACCGTCGTGCTGCTCGACAACCGCGGCTATGGCTGCATCAACCGCCTGCAAATGGCGACCGGTGGCGCAAACTTCAACAACCTCTTGAAGGACTCGCGGTTCGAAGTGATGCCGGAGATCGACTTCCGGGCGCATGCTGCCAGCATGGGTGCGATTGCCGTGAAGGTCGCTTCCATCGCTGAGCTGGAACAGGCCATCGAAGCATCGAAGAAGAACGATCGCAGCTCGGTCATCGTCATCGACACCGACCCGCTGATCACCACCGACGAAGGCGGCCACTGGTGGGATGTCGCCGTTCCCGAGGTTAGCCCGCGCGCCGAGGTCAACAAGGCCCGCGCCGCCTATGAAAAGGCCCGCGCCGCCCAGCGCATCGGCTGATTGATTTCTGTCCTATTTCTGGAGGAGCGTTTCAGCTCCTCCAACAGTGTTTTCAAGGAGACCATTGATGAAGGCCAAACTCGGCATGTCGCCCATCGCCTGGTGGAACGACGATCTTCCTGAGCTCAGCGACGACGTATCCCTTGAGGAATGCCTTCGCCAGTCGCGCGGCGCGGGCTTCACCGGCATGGAACAGGGCCGGCGCTTCCCCAGCAACCCTGATGAGATGCTGCCAATCCTGCGCGCCGCCGACGTGACGCTCTGCGGCGGCTGGTTCTCGGGCACGCTCGTCAACGAGGAGCTTGCGGCAAACAAGGACCGCATCGCGCCGATGATCGAACTGTTCAAGGCCGTCAGCGCGCCTTGCATCGTTTATGGCGAGGTCGGCCGCTCGATCCAGGGCGACCGCTCCAAGCCGCTCGCCACCAAGCCGCGCCTTTCGGATGACGAGATGAAGGCCTATGCCCGCCGCGTCACCGAGTTCGGCGAATGGTGTGCCGACCAAGGCATGCCGCTCTCCTACCACCACCACATGGCGGCCGTGGTCGAAACCGAGCCTGAACTTGACGCCTTCATGCGCAATACCGGTGCAGGCATTCCGCTGCTGCTCGATGCCGGCCATCTCGCCTTTGCCGGCGGCGACGTGCTGCGCGCCATCGATAATCACCACGCCCGTATCAACCACGTTCACGTCAAGGATATCCGCAAGTCGGTCGTCGATGGGCTGGATCGCAGCCGGCAGTCCTTCCTCGATGCTGTCGCGCTCGGCGCGTTCACGGTGCCGGGGGATGGTTCGCTCGATTTCGGAGCGATCGTCCAGCGCTTCGCCGATTACGGCTATGAAGGCTGGTTCGTGGTCGAGGCCGAACAGGATCCGCGCAAGGCGCCGCCGCAGAAGATGGCCGAGATTGGCCATGCCGAGCTGATGCGCGTCATGACGGCCGCAGGCTACACGGTGGAAACCGAAGGCTTTCCCAAGGGATAACGGAAGACGAGCACCCCTCTCCTCCGTCACAGGTTGGCGAGGGGTACTCTCCAAGCAATGGAGCAAGACCATGCCCAATCTGAAGGTCAAATCTAGCGGCTCGCATGGCCGCGTCACCCATGTCACACCAGAAAGCGCCGGCTGGACCTATGTCGGCTTCGATCTCCACCGCCTGAAGCCGGGCGAAACCGCTTCGGCCGAAACCGGCGATCGCGAAGTCTGCCTTGTCTGGGTCAGTGGCAAGGGAAGCGCCAAGGCGGGGACTAAGGATTTTGGCTTGCTCGGCGGGCGCATGAGCCCCTTCGAGGGCGCCCCCCACGCGCTCTATATTCCAGCAGGCTCGAGCTGGTCGGTGACTGCCGAGACCGATCTGGAACTGGCCGTCTGCTCGGCCCCGGGCGGCGGCTCCTATGAAGCTCGCGCCATTCCGCCGGGCACGCATCCGGCGCTGACGCGCGGCAAGGGCACCAATGTCCGCCACGTCAACAACATCATGCCGGAAGACGATGGCGCGGCGCATTCGCTGCTCGTCGTAGAGGTGATCACGCCGGGCGGACACACGTCTTCCTACCCTCCGCACAAACACGATCAAGACAATCTCCCGAACGAGAGCTTCCTGGAGGAGACCTACTATCACCGCCTCAATCCGCCACAGGGTTTCGGCTTCCAGCGTGTCTATACCGACGACCGATCGCTGGACGAAGTCATGGTGCTGGAGGATGGCGACGTGACGCTGGTGCCTAGGGGATATCACCCCTGCGCCGCCTGCCACGGCTACGACCTCTATTACTTGAATGTCATGGCCGGGCCTAAGCGGATCTGGAAATTCCACAATGCCGTGGAACATGAATGGCTGCTCAAGTCCTGAATGACGCCTGATATAGGCTCATAGCGAAAAGGCCGTGCTCGAAAGCGCGGCCTTTTCCATTCTCATGCCGGCAACAAGCCATAGCGCCATTTGCGATCCCTTGCATTGCGCGACAATACCAGCCAGGTGAGCAGGATCATTCCCATCTCAGCGAAGATCGGCGTCATCCAGATCCCGCGTTCGCCGAAGACGAGCGGCAGGAGGAATGTCAGCGGCAAGGTGAACAGGTAGGACCGTGACAGACCGAAGATCGCGCCGCGCTTCGCATCGCCGATGGATTGGAAATAAGATGACAGGATGATCGCCTGACCGAAGAGGAAGTAGGCGCCGATCGTCCAGGGCAGGATGCGGCCGACTTCCGCGACGATCAGGGGATCGGCGACGAAGATTGAACCCAGATGTCTCGCCAGCAGCTCGACGATGAGTTCGACGGCGCCGCAATAGACCAGAGCCGAAATCAGGGCGATCAGGACGCTATGACCGACGCGGGCTGGAAGGGCGGCGCCATGATTATGGCCTGATATGGTCTGCAACGCGATGCTCAAGCCCAGCAGCGGCAGATAGGCGAAGGTCATTACTCTTGTGACGATTCCGTATGCGCCGACGGTCGCGACATAATCCCCCTCATGCCAGATCGACACGTTGAAGAGGATCGCCGCCGAGCTCAGCGAAATACCGATGAAACCAAGGCTCATAGGAGCGCCGAAGGCGAAGATGCCGCGCCACTCGCGAACATGCAGCGCCATGTCGATCCAAAGGCCATTCGGCCGATGCAGGCGATAGATGATGACGATCATCAGGCAGATGAATTGCGCCAGGACCGAGCCGCCAGCGGAGCCGACGACGCCCCATTGAAAGACCGCCATCAGCAGCCAGTTTGCCAGAATGTTCAGCAGCGTCGAGGCAAGCGTCACCAGCGTCATGAAGCCGAGCTTTCCTTCGCAACGCAGCCCGTCGAGATGGATCGAAAGAAAGAAGCTGATCGGCGCGAAGGCGACCATGACGCCCATGAAGGCCTCGGCGCTGCGGGCAACATCGGCGTTTCCCGCCGCTGCCACGGCAATGAACTGCCGGCCTGCGAGCCAGTAGACGAGGTTGATCGCCACCACGACGGCAAGCGCCAGCGTATGGGCGCCGGTAAACACGGACTTCGCGGCGTCACGATTTCCGGCGCCGAGACGGCGGGCGAGAATGCTCGCCATGCCGTTTGAAACCAGCGTCTGCAGCGCGATCAGCAGCATCAGCGCGGGAAAGATGAGGCTGACGGCGGAGAGCGCCTCGGCGCCGACATAGACGCCGAGGAAATAGGCGTCGACGACGGCAAAGAGGCCGCTGACTGTCGTGATGATGATGATCGGCGCGGCTGTCTTGGCAAAGACGCCCGGCAGCCAGCCGGTGAGAAACATATTGTTTTCGAGGGTGTGCGTCATGGTGGTATCCGGACGGAATCGCTCGCGAGCGGCAAAGATAGCGGCGTGACAAGCAGGGATGAAGATTAAAGGTCGAGAACCAGATGCGGCACGCCGTTCGATGTCCTGCGCGGCGAAATGCCGTCGGCATCGACTTGGGCATTTATGCGCTGGCGGAATGCCGAGAAGCTCTCGAACTCCACTACATCGACCGGTTCGTCGAAGTGGATGGTGATCCTGTAGAGCCCGCCGGATTTCGCGGACATCGCGAGAACCTTGCCGGTGAACGGCTTGTTCAGATAGCGCCCGCGAACGGCGGAGCCGACATCGAGGGGCGCATCCGGCCCGTCATTCGGTTTTGCCGCAAGCGCCGAGAGCGTGTTCCAATCGCGCAGCCCGTGTTGCTTCGCGATCAGCTCCAGCGCTGTCGAGTGGCTCATGTCGTCGCCGCGCTCGGCCATCGCCTGACGCAGACGCCGGGCCTGAGCCTTCAATTCATCTATGGACGGATACGTCGTCATAGGATTAGCCTTTGCTAAGGCACGCATTTACGACTGTGGAACGGAGCTCGCATTACCGTCAGTCAGCATGCCCTGAATGGCCGTGACCTAAAACAGCGAGGACTTCACCTTGGATTTTCATCCGCGAGCGGCAGGCGCCTCGAACCGCTCGTTCGTATGATCGAAGCCGATGCTCCTGTCAAGATGCGCCCAAATCGGTACAAAAGACGAACCCGTTAAAATTCTACCAATGCAATTGACGCTTCTGCAAAATCTCCGTGCAAGGTTCATGCTGTAACCGAGATGAATTCGGTCTGTTTTCCAACAGGGAATGACAATGATTCGCGCAACCCATCTGGCGAAAGTCAAATCCGAAGTCTACGAACGCAGCTGGGAACGTTTCTACGTCCAGCGGCCGGCGCGTCTCGTGGCTGTTCGTCCCTGTCTCAACGGCATTTCGGTGCGCAGCGCCGAGATTACCGACATCTCGCGCGGTGGCGCGAGCTTCACCGTCGCCACGACGGTAGGCCTGCCGACCCACTACTATCTGAACATCCTCGGTCTCGCCTACCGCATAGCCTGCGCCGAGGTCAGCCGCATCGACAACCGCGTCCATGTCCGCTTCATCAACCTGATCGAACCGGAGACGCTTCGCCGCGTCGTGCGCGCCGATTTCATGATCGGCAACGTCGAAGCGCTGGCTGCGCGCGGCAGAAGGCGGCCGGTTTAAATTCGGCTTCACGTCCTCAATCGCTTCGCACGTCGCCGCGGGCATATCGTGCAGGCGGCATGCCTGCGTATCGCGCAAAGGCGACGCTGAAAGTGCTTGCCGATCCGTAGCCAACGCGTTCAGCTACCTGATCAATCCCCAATTCGCGGCTGCGCAATAGCTGCTTTGCAAGAGCCATGCGCCAAGCCAATAAATATTCCATTGGCGGCAGGCCAACGACGCGGCTGAAACGCGCAAAGAAAGCCGATCGGGACAGGGCCGCTTCGGTCGCAAGATCCGCGACAGTCCAAGGATGGGCAGGACGCGCATGCATCGCGTGAAGTGCTGCGGCTAGGCGTTCATCGGCAAGGCCGCGACTCAAGCTCGACGTGACGGTTGTTTCCGTGCCGGATCGCAATGCCTCGATCAACAACACCTCCAGCAGCCGCTCCAGCACGAGTTCGCGTGCCGGCCGGCGCTCGCGCGTTTCCTCACCGACCAATTGCATCAGCGTCGCGAGTCGGGGCTCGCCGCGAACGATAACGACATCAGGCAAGAGGGAAACGAGCAAGGCCGCATCCGGCGCGCCGAAGCTGCAATGCCCTATGCGCATGCGCAGGTCCGGCGGCCCTTCGAGGCGGCCGACGCGGAAATGGCCGCCACTCAGCTGCGTTGGAACCATGGCGGACAGACCGACCGGTGCGTCGACGCTCTCGTTGACAAGCTCGCGCATGGCCGGCACGAGCACGAAATCGCCGGCTCGGAGGATGAAAGGCTGATGTCCTCCGAACGTTACGCGGCAACGCCCCTCAAGGATTGCGCAGTAGAATGGCTCGCCTGTGGCCTCGCGATGAATTCGCCAGGCGCCGGCGCATTCCACCAGCTTCGAAAAGCGTGCGGCCGGCTGCAGCAGCGTGACGATTTCGGCAAGGGGATCGACGGTCATAATCAGGACTAACGCTAAAGAAATGGAGACTATAGCATATATAAAGTCTCTCTCCCGGTCACTACCATGGCATCATCCCTTTTGTTGGAGAGACTCATGTCCACGATATTGATTACTGGTTGCTCGTCTGGCTTCGGCCTGGAGACTGCGAAACTGTTTTTTGAACGAGGGTGGGATGTCATCGCGACAATGCGCACGCCCAAACCCGAGCTGCTACCGGTTTCCGAACGCTTGCGTATTCTCGCGCTCGACGTCACCAATCCGACAAGCATCGCGGACGCCGTGAAGGCCGCCGGCCCGATAGACGTACTGGTCAACAATGCCGGTTTCGGAGCGCCCTCACCGATCGAGCTGACTGCGCCGGAGACGGTGCAGTCGCTATTCCAGACAAATACGATCGGCACATTGGCGATGGTTCAGGCCGTATTGCCCCAGATGCGTCAACGTCGGGCCGGGGTCGTCGTCAACGTCACCTCTACGGTGACGGTCAAGCCTTTGCCGGTGATTGGGATCTACCGGGCGAGCAAGGCAGCGGTGAACGCTTTCACCGAGTCCTTATCAGTGGAGATGGAGCCATTTGGCGTGCGGGTGCATATTGTCCTGCCAGGCCGGTCGCCGGAAACTCGCTTTGGGGAGAATGCGCGTCCACATTTGCGTGGTCTGGACGATCCTGATTATGCGCCGCTCATTCAGCAATTTGTCAAGAATGTGCAGGACGATACCGGTCCTGTAACCCACGCGCCCGACGTGGCGAAGGCAGTGTGGCGGGCAGCCACCGATCCATCCGCCCCGCTGCGAATTCCGGGCGGTGCGGATGCTGAACTCTGGATGGCTGAGGCAGGTTTGTAACTGGAATCGGTGGCGGCCCAAAAGCTGCTGCCGCTCCGACTTCGACGGCGCATTAGAGGGAACACGCAGCCGTCTGGTGAAGCGCGTTTCCTCTGTTTTATAGATTATCGAAGAAGTGACCCCATCGATTGCGATGACTGCAAACGGCGCAATGCAAACGAACGATTTTCCGCTCTTGCAACCACCCGCCAAGCGCCTATTCTGCCGCACCCAGCAACCGAATTCGGGAAACAAAGCCAGCATGTCCGCCTTCTCGCGCTTCACGCCGCTGATCAGCGCCCTTCCCTCCACCGTTCCTTTCGTCGGCCCAGAAGCGCTGGAGCGTCAGCGCGGGCTGACGGTCAAGGCCCGTATCGGCGCCAATGAGAACGGCTTTGGACCGGCGCCCTCGGTCATCGCGGCCATGCGCGAGCGGGCCGGCGATATCTGGATGTATAACGATCCGGAGAATTTCGAGCTGAAGCAGGCACTTGCGGCCCATCTTGGCGTTCAATCCGCCAATATCGCCGTCGGCGAAGGGATCGACAGCCTGCTTGGCCTGATCGCGCGTATGGTGATCGAACCGGGCACACCCGTCGTCACCTCGCTTGGCGGCTATCCGACCTTCAATTTCCATGTCGCCGGCTTCGGCGGTCGCCTCGTTACTGTGCCCTACGTCAATGATCGCGAGGATCTCGATGGATTGCTCGAAGCGGTGAAGCGCGAGAATGCGCCGCTTGTCTATTTCGCCAATCCCGACAATCCGATGGGGAGCTGGTGGGATGCCGAGAAGATCGTTGCCTTTGCCCGTGCGCTGCCGGAAAACTGCCTGCTGATCCTCGACGAAGCCTATAGCGAAACCGGACCTGCCAGCTCGCTGCCCGATATCTCAACGCTGATCGACCTGCCGAATGTCTTGCGCACCCGCACCTTCTCCAAGGCCTATGGCCTTGCCGGCGCCCGCGTCGGCTATGTCATCGGCGCACCGGAGACCGTGCTGGCCTTCGACAAGATCCGCAATCATTTCGGCATGAACAGGCTCGCGACTGTAGCGGCGCTCGCCGCGCTGAAGGATCAGGCCTATCTTGCCGAAGTAATCGGCAAGATCCGGGCTGCGCGCGAGGAGATCGGCACGATCGCCCGCGTCAACGGGCTGCTGCCTCTCGCCTCCGCCACCAATTTCGTTGCCATCGATTGCGGCCGCGACGGCACCTATGCCCGCGCCATCGTCGATGGGCTGATCCAGCACGGCGTCTTCATCCGCATGCCGGGGGTTGCGCCCCTCAACCGCTGCATCCGCGTCAGCGTCGGCCCGAAGCAAGATCTGGAGCTGCTTGCCGAAGCGCTGCCCAAAGTGTTGAAGGCGATCGGTTAAGCTCAAAATGACGAAACCGCGCCTGCCTTGTTCCGGCTGGTCGCGGTTTTCATCATTTCGGCGTTCGCCTCCCATCGATCGCCGACATCCCCTCCTTCGAGATCAGTCAGTACGTCGAATCGTTTGCGGCATGCGTCAGTGCGTGGTCATCCATTCGCGGGCGGCGCGCAGCGCTGCTGCGAGCTGCATCTTCGTCAAGGTCGCGGCGACGTCGGCACGAAGCTCGGCGGCGCGCTCGCTGCCACGGATGGCGGCGATATTCAACCATTTGTGGGCGGCGACGAGGTCTGCATTGCAGCCCCTGCCGGTCGCGTAGTTCACGCCCAGTTCGCAAAGGGCATCGGCGCTGTTACCACCCATCATGGCATTTCCAGACATCGGCGTTTCAAAGCGTGCCATTGCAATTATCCCTGTTTGACTTCCGTTCGTATCTACCCTGTTTTCCGTCCGAACCTTGCCGTCATTCGCGGCTTTCCGGTTCTTCCGGCCGGCGGGTTTGCCCCGCTCGTTTGATGGCTTCACTATCGCAGACGGCTTTCAAAAAACGCCTAAAATGCATGATTAATTCGATGCAAACAAAGTGCAAATGCTTGGTAAACTTGGGATTTTGTTAAACATCGCTTCCCTTGCAAATTAAGGATTTTCGGGCGAGTTTAACCTTCCGTTAAGATTTGGATTTAAACTCTTTCTTCACCACAAAAAGAGCGCAGTTGAATTCGATGTCGTGTTTCGACGGCGCTCGGATACCCGCCGAAACGGGTATTTGAGCTCCGAAAACCGTATTTACCTTTACGTTCGCGTTAGATAATCTCACTGCATTCCCGGTCACAGAACCGGATGCGCCTTGGGGGAGGAATGACACCATGATCCGCACGACCGTTCTTGCGATCGCATTGCTGATGAGTGCGAGTGCCGCTCTTGCCGAAGAGCCGATCGTCGGCAATTGGAAAACGGTTGCTGGCGACACGGCTGCCATCGCTCCCTGCGGCGACAGCTATTGCGTGACCCTGAAGACAGGCAAATATGCCGGCAAGCAGATCGGCAAGATGCAGGGCACAGGTAACAGCTATACGGGCGAGCTTACCGACCCCTCCGAAGACAAAACCTATAGCGGCTCCGGCACGGTCAGCGGCAACAAGATCAAGATGCAGGGCTGCGTGCTGAAGGTATTTTGCAAATCGCAGACCTGGACGAAGCTCTAAAACAGCACCTGCCTGTCCCAGAAAGCACTCGACGTGGCTGCCGCCTGACGTCGGGGGGCTCTTGTTATTTGCCTGCGAGGAGAGGCCGGCGACCATTCGAAACTGGTAATATTTCTGAACGCCGGATGAACCGGTATCTCAGCACCTGTTCAGCCTGACCATGGCAAAACAGTGTCCAGTATAGGGCACGGGTAGGCCAGGAATATGGACTCGATCATCATCGCACGGCGCTTCGTTGTTATCATGCTGTTTGCTGCCGTCTTCGCATTCAGCTTCTCGGTTGCGGTCGAACACGCCGGCCGCAGCGGCGCACAATCGCACTTCGGCGCAAGCTTCACCTGCGTGCAGACAGGCGCGCCTTACTGCACGACGGTACAATAACAAACATCTGCGCGTAATCCTCGCGCAGGCCAGTGGGCGGCTCTAAAAATAGCTGCGAGAATCCGGGCCGCCTGTTGCAACGTCGTTTGCTTGTAACCAACGACACTCTATAATGGCGCATGAGCAACAGAATCTCTCCCTTTTCACCCCTCGACATTTCCTCTCCCAGCCCGTTCCAGCCGAGGACCTTCGATGATCCGGGCAAGGCCGTGGACGCGTTGACGGAACTTTACGATCGCAACACCGCGTTCCTGATCGACAATTTCACCAAGCTCGCCAAAGGCGCGCCGATCACCGCGCGCTATCGCGCCTTCTATCCGCAGGTCAGCATCGAGACGACGAGCTTCGGCCATGTCGATTCGCGCCTCTCCTACGGCCATGTCACCGCGCCCGGCGTCTATACGACGACGATCACCCGCCCGCAGCTCTTCAAGCATTATCTCAAGGAGCAGCTGACGCTCCTGATGCGCAGCCATAATGTTCCGGTGGTCGTGTCGGAATCGACGACACCTATCCCGATTCATTTCGCCTTCGGCGAAGGCGCTCACGTCGAAGCAACCGCCAGTATTTTCGAAGATATTCCGCTGCGTGACCTCTTCGACACACCGGACTTGAACACCACGGACGACGAAATCGCCAACGGCGAATATATCCCGCCGCCGGGCGAGCCATCACCGCTTGCGCCGTTTACCGCGCAGCGCATCGATTATTCGCTGGCCCGCCTCGTCCACTATACGGCGACCAGTGCGGCGCATTTCCAGAATTTCGTGCTGTTCACGAACTATCAGTTCTATATCGACGAGTTCTGCAAATGGGCGCGCGACCTGATGGCGAGCGGCGGCGACGGCTATACCGAGTTCGTCGAACCGGGCAACATCATCACGAAGGCTGGCTCCAGCCAGCCCGAGGGCGATGTGACCGCGCCGCGGCTGCCGCAGATGCCGGCCTACCATCTGAAGAAGAAGGGCCATGCCGGGATCACCATGATCAATATCGGCGTCGGCCCATCCAACGCCAAGACGATCACCGACCATGTTGCCGTGCTGCGTCCGCATGCCTGGCTGATGCTTGGCCATTGCGCCGGCCTGCGCAACAGTCAGCGGCTCGGCGACTATGTGCTCGCCCATGCCTATATGCGCGAAGACCATGTTCTTGACGACGACCTGCCGGTCTGGGTGCCGATCCCGGCGCTGGCCGAAGTGCAGGTCGCGCTTGAAGCCGCCGTTGCCGAAATCACCGGCTATGAAGGCTTCGAGCTGAAGCGCATCATGCGCACCGGCACGGTCGGCACCATCGACAACCGCAACTGGGAACTGCGCGATCAGGCCGGCCCGGTCAAGCGGCTATCGCAAGCCCGTGCGGTCGCGCTCGATATGGAATCGGCGACGATCGCCGCCAACGGCTTCCGCTTCCGCGTTCCCTACGGCACGCTGCTCTGCGTTTCAGACAAGCCTTTGCATGGCGAACTGAAGCTGCCGGGCATGGCGACGGCCTTCTATCGCACCCAGGTGAACCAGCATCTGCAGATCGGCATCCGCGCGATCCAGAAACTGGCCGCCATGCCGCCGGAAGCGCTGCATTCGCGCAAGCTGCGCAGCTTCTTCGAAACGGCATTCCAGTAAGCCACGAGCCAGCAAGGCGATGGGGCTTCATCCTATTGCTTTTCTGCCGACAACGATTGCACCTGGTAAGCGGCCGCGACTTGCGGCCGTTGGTCGTTTGGGACTGCCCACAAATTCAGACCAAGAATCATCACGGCAAAAATGGCAAATCCGATCGCTGTGCGAGCGATCACTTCGCCGGGATTTGACATTTGAAAGATCTCTTCGTCCGACAGGGTCTTCTTCTGCCAATGGTAGACAAGGGCTGCTTCAAGATTGTACATGTCCGTTTCTCCTTTTTGAGATGACGGAACTGGTCGACCGGGCTTAGGCTTTTTCGACAGCACCGAAAATTTTTGTCATGCTGCGGATCGGGATGTCGATTTGCTTGGCAGCCGCTCGTCTATGGCTGTCAGCAAATTGAGAGAGGAGACGCTGCGATGAAATATCTCTGCCAGGTCTGGTTCGATGGCACGACGCTCGACGTCATGACCAAGGATGAAAAACATAAGCTCGATTCGGATTCGCTCGGCTATGACCGGGATCTGATGGCGAGCGGCAATATGATCCATGCCGAAGCGCTGCAATCGCCGAAGTCTGCGGTGACGGTAAGGGTCCGCAATGGCGAGACGTCGGTGACGGACGGGCCTTTCATCGAGACCAAGGAATATCTTGGCGGCTTCATCCTGATCGAGGCGAAGGATCTGAACGATGCGATCCGCGTCGCCGCCGGCATTCCGCTCGCCAAGCTCGGCGCGATCGAGGTGCGGCCAATCCATAACTTCGGCCCGGATGCTTGAGGAGGTTCAGATGAAGTTTCTTTGCCAGATCTGGTTCGAGACATCCGAGATCGCCAAGATTTCCGAACAGGAGGGGCGAAAGCTGACCCAGGATTCGGTCGATAACGACAACCGGCTGCGCGAGAGCGGCCACCTCATCGTCGCCAATGCCCTGCGCGAACCGGAGACTGCGAAAACAGTTCGTGTGCGCAGGGGCGAAACCGCCGTGACCGACGGCCCGTTCGCGGAGATCAAGGAACATCTCGGCGGCTTCGTGCTGATCGAGGCCCGGGATATGGAGGAAGCGACTGAAATTGCCGCCACCTTCCCTGTTGCGCGCTACGGCATGATCGAGGTCCGCGCCGCCTTCGACATCCGCTTTCCGAATGAATAACAGCGAGAGGAGAAGACATGCGGTTTCTTTGCCTGATCTACACAACAGTCGATGTTGACGGACGATTGTCGCCGAACGAGATGAACCATCTAATTGGCGAGCACTTCGTCTTCGACGAGGGCTTGCGGCGGGACGGCACCATGATCGTTTCCGATGCACTGGCGCTCCGAGACAAATCGATCGTCATCCGGCCGAACGGCGGCGACGGATTTTCGGTCACGGACGGCCCGTTCGCGGAGACCAAGGAGCACCTGGCCGGCTTCTATCTCATCGAAGCCGTTGACCTCGATGGCGCTGTCGATATCGCCAAACGCATTCCCTCAGCGCGCTATGGCGCCGTCGAAATCCGTCCGGTTCGTATCTTGACCCTTCGAGGAGACCTGGCAGAGGAAGGCTGACGCCGTGTCGCGGAACCGAACCATTGAAGGCATCTATCGCAGCCATTCACGCCGCGTGCTGGCAACGCTGATCCGTCTGCTTGGCGATTTCGACCGAGCGGAGGAAGCCCTTCATGATGCCTTTACAGCAGCGTCGCAGCAATGGACGGAGGAGACCATCCCGGCCAATCCCTATGCCTGGCTCGTCTCCGCCGGACGTTTTCGCGCCATCGACAATATAAGGCGGCGCTCGCGTTTCGATGCGGCCCAGCTCGATATCGCCGACAGCCTCTATCCGGAGGGCGAGATAATGGAGACATCGAGAAGCGAGGAGATCGAGGACGACATGCTGCGACTGATCTTCACCTGCTGTCACCCACTTATTCCTGCCGAGGCGCGGATGGCGATGGCCTTGCGGGAGGTCTGCGGCCTGACGACGGAAGAGATTGCCCATGCCTTTCTGATTCCGGCTCCAACCGTTGCCCAACGCATCGTCCGCGCCAAGAACCGCATCCGCGCCGAACATATTCCCTATGAGGTACCCGGCAAGGCCGAACTGCCGGAGCGTCTGGCGCAGGTGCTGCATGTCATCTACCTCGTCTTCAACGAGGGCTATTCGGCATCCTCCGGCTCTGCGATCGTGCGCGCCGATCTGGCCGCGGAGGCCATACGACTCGGCAGGCTGTTGCTGCAGCTATTGCCGGATTCGGAAGTCGAGGGGCTGCTGGCCATCATGCTGCTGCAGGATTCGCGGCGGCATGCCCGCACCGATACCTCCGGCGATCTCGTTCTGCTCGTCGATCAGGATCGTGCGCTGTGGGATCATGGTCAGATCCGCGAAGGTTTGGCGCTGTCAGCAAGAGCGATGGCGGCAGATAGCGTCGGTAGCTATGCACTGCAGGCGGCGATCGCGGCGGAACATGCTCGCGCCAAGACCGCAGAGGATACCGACTGGCGAAAGCTGGTGATGCTCTATGATCTGCTGCTGACGGCGAGCCCCTCCCCTGTGATCGAGCTTAATCGGGCGGTGGCAGTCTCCATGTGCGATGGTCCGGTGGCAGCGCTTTCCATCGTCGATGGGCTGCTGCAAAAGGAACGGATGGCGCGATATCACCTCACCCACGCCGCAAAGGCCGATTTTCTGCGCCAGCTTGGCCGGACGGATGAGGCGCGACAATCCTATCAAACAGCGCTTTCGCTATGCCAGCAGGCGCCGGAGCAGGCATTCCTGCGCAAGCGATTGGCCGAGCTCGGCGATCAGATCCGGCACTAAAGAGGCTGCGATTTTTAAGCCACGGGTACGCGTTTGCGCGAGATCAGCAATCCGATCGCAGTCCCCGTCAACGCAGAAACCACGATCAGCAGGTGAGCGTTGATGCTCGCCTGTGCGAGATTTTCGATTGCCTCCTTGGCGCTCGAAGCACCAAAAGCCATGGCGCCGGCGGTGATCCCGGCCGGATAGGTGCCGACGCCTCCGGGCGCATGCACGGGCAAGACTGATGATAATTCGCCGCCGAGAGCGCCGCCGAAGCTTGCTGAAAGCGGCGTGACGTTCATGAGGCCAAGCGCCCAAGCGAGCACCACGACCTTGACGAGCCAGTTGACGATCGTCGTCAGCCAGGCGCGCGCAAAGGCGCTGGCATCAACCGGCAGGCCGCGCTCCAGCTCATGCACCAGCCCTTGCGCCTTCTTTGGCAGGGCGCGGGCGGCAAGGCGGATCAGCGGCCGGCGGGAGGCAAAGCCTACGACCGGCAGCAGAAGGAAAAGCGCCCATACGATCCAGGCCAAGACATGATAGGGCGAAGCAAGCGCAAGGCCGACGCCGGCTGCGGCTAGCAGCGCATGCAGGTCGAGCAGCCGCATGACGAACAGCGCCGAAGTTCCCCGTGCCAGAGGAATGCCGAATTCGGAGCGCATCAGCACCGGGAAGCTGGTTTCCCCCGTTCGGAAGGGCATCATGATATTCAGCAGATTATGGACCTGCGTCACGCGGAAGAGCGCTGCGAAATGGCCTGACGTTTCCTTCGGGAAATAGTCATAGATGCGCCAGGTGCGTAGGAAATAGGTGCTTGTCAGGAGCGCGAGAGCGAGAAGGATCGGCCAGGCGCCGACCTTGCCCCATTGCGCCAGGATCGAGGTCCAGCCCCAGAACCATTCGATGAAGGCGGCGTATGTAAGGACGACCGCGAGCGTCAGCAGTGTCATTCGGTTGCGAATAAACCAATTCTGTCGGCTGGCAACCGTCGGAGTCTTCATGTAGTTAGGGCACCCAAATGCGAGCGGAAGGCTGAAACCGGACTTTTCGCTCGTTTCGTCCGGCAAGTACTGCCGGTCTTTTAGGAGAAAGAAGTGTTGCAGACAACGGCAGAGTCGACCCTCCCCCAGGCCGATCCGGAAAGCCCTCTCGAGCTTTCGCTGGTCGTGCCTGTCTTCAACGAGGAAGAAAGCGTCGGACCGCTCATCGAGCGCATCTGTGCCGCCATGCGTGGATTTGATAAGTCCTGGGAGCTGATCCTGGTCGATGACGGCAGCACGGATGCGACACTCGTCAATGCTCGCCGGTCACTTTCGCAGGAAGGCTTGACGCTGCGCATCGTCGAGCTTCAGCGCAATTTCGGACAGACCGCGGCGATGCAGGCCGGTATCGATGCGGCCAACGGCCGCTTGATCGCCACCATGGACGGAGACCTGCAGAATGACCCGAAGGATATCCCTTCGATGGTCGACGAACTGGAGCGGCGGCAGCTCGACCTGCTCGTCGGCTGGCGCAAGAACCGCCAGGACGGCCTCCTGCTGCGTAAGATCCCCTCCTGGTGCGCCAACTATCTGATCGGCCGCATCACCGGCGTCAAGCTACACGACTATGGCTGTAGCCTGAAGATCTATCGCGCCTCCATCATCAAGCAGGTGAAGCTGATGGGTGAGATGCACCGCTTCATTCCCGCCTGGGTCGCCGGCGTCGTGCCGAGCTCGCGCATCGGCGAAGTTCCGGTCACCCACCATGCCCGCCAGCACGGCACGTCGAAATACGGGATCTCACGCACCTTCCGCGTCATCCTCGATCTGCTGTCGGTGATGTTCTTCATGCGCTACAAGGCGCGGCCGGGGCACTTTTTCGGCTCGCTCGGCCTCGGCCTAGGCGCGCTTGCCGGTATCATCCTGCTGTGGCTCTTCATCGACAAGTTCATCTTCGGCGACGATATCGGCAGCCGCCCATTGCTGATGGTCGGCGTCGTGTTGCTCCTGTCTTCGGTACAGATGATCACGACAGGCATCCTCGCCGAAATGATCGCCCGTATCTATTATCGCGACGATCTCTCGCCGAACTATATCGTGCGCAAGATCTTCGATCGCGATCATCAGGACGCCTAGCCTATCGTGCTTAGGCCCGCGCCTATCGGCAACAGGAGCTGAGCCGCGCATGAGCTCGAAAGACGACATCAACAGCCAGCTATCGGACACGGCGGACCTGCCACCATGGCGGACAACAAGCTCGACACGCCTTGTTCATGATCGCTGGCTGAAGGTTCGTGCGGATAACTGCGTGACGGCGGAGGGTGTGGAGATCGCGCCCTACTACGTGCTGGAATATCCCGATTGGGTCGGGATCATCGCGCTCGATGCCGAGGATCATATCTATCTCGTTCAGCAGTATCGTCACGGTCTCGGCGTCGTAGCGCTCGAGCTCCCTGGCGGAGCCGTGGATGCGAATGATGCAAGTCCGGTCGAAGCAGCCGCGCGCGAGCTGCGCGAGGAAACCGGCCTTTCATCCACCGAATGGGATTATGTCGGCAAGCTTGCGCCCAACCCGGCCACGCATAGCAACCACTCGCATATCGTCATTGCCCGCAATGTCGCGCTTGCAAGCAGGCGGGCGGACGACCCGACCGAGCGCATCCGCCTGATCCGCATGCCGATCCGCCAGGCGATAGAATTGGTGCTGGAAGGCAAGATGATCCAGGTCATCCACGTTGCGGCACTGACGCTTGCCCTTCACAAGGCGGGCAAGTGGGACGTGCCGAAACCCAAGCCCTGACTACGATTTTCTTTCCGCCCAGACGGCATCGAGCGCGCCACGCGCGATCCGTACCATGGTATCTACTTCCTCATGGCTGATGACGAGCGGCGGCGAGGCCAGCATGCGGTCGCCCGTGGCGCGCAGGACCAGGCCGTTTACCAAAGCATGGTTGCGCACGGCTGATCCGATTGCATCCGGCTTCTCGAAGCGCCGACGCGTGGATTTATCGGCGGCGAGTTGCAGGCCGCCCATCAAGCCGATGCTGACGGCTTCGCCGACCATGTCATGATCGGCAAGGCTGCCCCAAGCCTTGGCGAAGTAAGGGCCGATATCGTCGCGCACGCGCTCGACCAGCCCTTCCTCCTCGATGATCCGGAGGTTTTCAAGGGCGGCGGCCGCGCAGACCGGGTGGCCGGAATAGGTGAAGCCGTGGTTGAATTCGCCGACTTCATTGATGAGCACATCGGCGATGCGGTCGCTGACGAGCACGCCGCCAATCGGAAGATAGCCCGACGACAGTCCCTTGGCGATCGGGGCGAGATCCGGCTCGACACCGAAATGCTGATAGCCGAACCATGCGCCGAGGCGGCCGAAGCCGCAGATCACCTCGTCGCAGACGAGCAGGATGTTCCTCGCCTTGCAGATACGCGCGATCTCAGGCCAATAGGTCGACGGCGGAATGATGACGCCACCGGCACCCTGAACCGGCTCGGCGACGAAGGCTGCGACATTGTCTTCACCCAGCTCGTCGATCTTGGCTTCGAGTTCGCGAGCGACCGTGAGACCAAATTCCTCCGGCGAGAGATCGCCACCCTCGGCATACCAATAGGGTTGGCCGATATGGACGACGCCAGGGATCGGCAGATCGCCCTGCTCGTGCATGTATTTCATGCCGCCCATGCTGGCGCCAGCCACCGTCGAGCCGTGATAGCCGTTCTTGCGGGCGATGATGGTCTTCTTCGTCGGCTTGCCGACTGCAGCCCAATAAACCCTCGCCATGCGAAACCAGGTATCGTTGGCCTCTGAGCCGGAATTGGTGAAGAAGACATGGTTGAACTGCGGTCCGGCATGGGCGCAGACCTTCTCGGCAAGAAGTGTCGCCGGCGTGGTCGTGGTACCGAAGAAGGTGTTGTAGTAGGGCAGCTCGTTCATCTGCCTGGCGACAGCGTCGGCGATTTCGGTGCGGCCGTAGCCGATATTTACGCACCAGAGGCCGGCAAAACCGTCGAGATACTTCCGTCCTTCCGCATCGAAGATATAGACACCCTCGCCGCGCTGGATGATGCGCGCGCCATCGGCGTTGAGCTTGCGCATGTCGGCGAAGGGATGGAGGTGATGCGCGGCATCGAGGGCGGCGAGATTGGAGCGGCTGGACGTATCGGACATGGCTTATTCGAACCCTCTTTGAATTGGCATTTGTCAGGCAAGTCCACCGACGCCGCGACGCAGCCGGACTTGACTGCAAGCTATCTTGGTTTACGACCATGCCGTGAGCATCGGGGATTTACAAGAGCATGGCGACCGACAACGCAACCGAAGGTAACGCGCGCATCGAAGTGCTGATCTCGGACATGAACGGCCGGCTCAGAGGCAAGCAGATCCCGATTTCAGCCGAAAAGAAGGTTTGGTCCGGCGCCGTGCGGCTGCCGACCTCGACGCAATCGCTCGATATCTGGGGTGACGACAATGACGAGATCACCGGGCTTTCGATGACGATCGGAGATCCGGACGGGACCTGCGTCGCCGATCAGCGCACGCTCGCCAACATGCCCTGGGCGCCGCCGGGATCGAAGCAGGTGCTCGCCACCATGCATGAGCTTGACGGCAGCCCGAGCTTTCAGGATCCGCGCGCCATTCTTGCGGCCGTGGTCGATCGCTACAAGACGCTCGGCCTGACACCCGTCATCGCGACCGAGCTGGAATTCTATCTGCTTGCCGGAGACTGGCGCGACAGAGGCATCCCCTCGCCACCGGCTACCCTGACCTATCAGGGCGAGCCCAACGGCTTTCAGCTCTACGACATGGATGCCGTCGATCTCCTTGACGATTATCTCGAAACGCTACGCGCCTACGCGCGGGCGCAGGGCCTGCCGGCAGACGCAACGACGGCGGAATTCGGCCCAGGCCAGTTCGAAGTCAACCTGCTGCATCGCCCGGACGCGCTGGCGGCCGCGGATGACTGCATCATGCTGAAACGTGTGGCCGAGCAAGCCGCCCGCAAGCATGGCCTGAAATCGACCTGCATGGCCAAGCCCTATACCGATCATGCTGGCTCAGGGCTGCATGTGCATGCCAGCATCGTCGACGCTCAAGGGCGCAATGTCCTTGATGCTGCGGGCTGTGAGCCGAAGAGACTGAAGTCGATCTGCGCGGGGCTGCTACAGACCTTGCAGGATGCGCAGCTGATCTTTGCATCCTATGCCAATTCCTACCGCCGCTTCCAGCCGGGCTCGTTTGCCCCGGTCGATCTCACCTGGGGCTTCGGCCACCGCGGAACGGCCGTGCGCATCCCCGAAAAGGACGGGCCGGGCGCGCGCATCGAGCACCGCGTCGCCGGCGCCGATGCCAATCCGTATCTGATGCTGGCGGCGATTCTGGGCGGTATGTTGCTGGGCCTTGAGAACGACCTCGATCCCGGTGAGGAGACGACGCCGGCTTACGTGCCGGCCGATGCGCCCAAGCTGACGCATGACTTCCTGACGGCCGTCGAGCGCTTCCGCGCCTCGGCCTTCATCGCCGACATTTTCGGCGAGCGGTATCAGAAGCTCTATGGCGAGACGAAGCATAAGGAAGCGCTCAGCCACCTGCGCACGGTTTCCGATTTCGATTACAGGACCTACCTACCCCGCCTCTGAATCCATCAGATAGCGACGCTGTCGATTGCGCCTTCGCGCGCAACGCTGGCGGCCGTCCCTTCCCGCACCATCACCTTGAGCTCGCCCGGATGCACCTTGAGCGTCACATCACGCTCGAGGGGCAGCAACTCGCCATCCATGACGCAATTGGCAAGCTGGCGCAGCTTCGGGAAGTGCAAATGCACCTCCGGCGCGTGCATGACCATGACATCGGCATTCTCGCGAACCCGGCCGCGCAGCATATCGATGGCAAGTCGTGCGACGCCGAGCGGGCGCAGTGGCTTTGCCATGTAGAAGCCCAGCTCACCGCTGCGCAGGCTATCGGCATACAGCAGCGCATTTGCGCCGAAGGGATTGTTGGAGACGGAGATTGCCGAAACATGCCGGCGTTCGCGAATGCCGCCGGCTTCGAAGTCGACGTCGAATTCCGGCGGATTGGCGATGACGCCGAAGGCCGCGCGGGTGCTGGCCGACATCTTTCCGATGCGCGAGCGATAAGTATAGCCATTGCGATAGCGGACCATGCGCGCATGCAAGCCCGCTGAAAACTGATGAATGAAAGCGCGACCGTTGGCGCTACCGATATCGACATTGTCGACCTCACCCGTCGCAAGAACGTTCAGCGTCTGCCATATGTCGAGCGGCAGGCGCAAAGAACGGGCGAAGAGGTTCATGGTACCGGCCGGAATGACGCCGAGAGCGACTCCGTTTTTCCAGGCAATGGCCGCAGCCGCCGAAATGGTGCCATCGCCGCCACCCGCGACAATCCCGTCAATATCATCACGACGCGCAGCACGCTCCATCGCCGAGACGACATTGCGCCCCTCGACGACAATAGCTTCGAAATCGTGACCGGCGTCGCGGAAGACCTGTTCCGCTTTCTTTTCATAGGCAGCCATGTCAGTCGTGCGGAACGTTCCGCCATCGCGATTGAAAAAGCCGATCAACTTCATTGGGGGCTCTCGGTCTTTCCGCAAATTGTATCAGGGGCTGAGGCCCCGCGCGCTTCTTCTCAGATGGTTTTGGATGGAACGATTTCAAGCGTTATAGCCGTTTCGCCGATATCGACTGCAGCACACTTATGCGCGATCCGACATGCTGCACTGCAAAAAACGCACGCGACAGATGCGCTCCGGTCATTGATAGTATCAACGAGGCATGTCCGTGCCTCGCCAGTCCCATATTCCAGTTTGATGCACTGAACGCCGCACAACCGGAGTTTACCGTCTGATTCGCAGCATGTGATCTTCGTATGGCGCCCAAGGAGTTTTCGTGAGCGATATTGCCGTCGAGGCCCTCGACACCCAAACCGCCCTGGAAGCGCCGTCGCGCACCGCGATCGCGCTGGTGACTTTGGCGTTGGCCGTCGGCAGCTTCGGTATCGGCACGGGTGAATTCGTCATCATGGGACTTCTTCCGAATGTGGCCGACACCTTTGCCGTTACAACCCCAGAAGCGGGCCATGTCATCAGCGCCTATGCGCTCGGCGTCGTCGTCGGTGCGCCCATCGTTGCCGTGCTTGCCGCCAAGATGGCGCGCCGCACGCTGCTCCTCTTGATGATGGCGATCTTTGCCGCCGGCAATATTTCCAGCGCCTTTGCGCCGACCTTCGAAAGCTTCACGGCGCTTCGCTTCATCACCGGCCTGCCGCATGGCGCCTATTTCGGCGTCGCGGCACTCGTTGCCGCCTCGATGGTGCCGGTGCATCGCCGCGTGCGCGCCGTCGGCCAGGTCATGCTTGGCCTAACGATCGCGACGCTGATCGGCACGCCGATCGCCACCTTCCTCGGACAGCTTCTGAATTGGCGCGCAGCCTTCATGATGGTCGGCGCCATCGGCCTCGCCACCATGCTGCTGATCGCCCTCTTCCTTCCCAAGGATAGGGTCGAGGAAGGCGCCAGCATCGCCCGTGAACTCGGTGCGCTGAAACGCATCCAGGTCTGGCTTTCGCTCGGCGTCGCTGCCGTCGGCTTCGGCGGCATGTTCTCGATCTTCAGCTATGTCGCGACGACGACGACCGAGGTCGCCGGCCTCGGTACCGCCATGGTGCCGGTCGTGCTGGCTCTCTTCGGCATCGGCATGAATGTCGGTAACATCGTCGGTTCGCGCCTCGGCGACATCTCGATCAAGGGCACGATCGGCGGCATGATGATCTTCAATATCGTCATCATGACGCTCTTCTCGCTGACGGCAGCCAATCCCATCATGCTCTGCATCTGCGTCTTCCTGATCGGCTGCGGCTTTGCAGCCTGCCCGGCCGTGCAGACGCGGCTGATGGATGTGGCCGCGGATGCGCAGACGCTGGCCGCCGCCTCCAATCACTCCGCCTTCAACATCGCCAATGCGCTCGGCGCCTGGCTGGGCGGGCTGGTGATCTCCTGGGGCTTCACGGCTGCGGCCACCGGCTATGTCGGCGCAGTACTTTCCGTTGCCGGTCTTGCCGTCTTTGCCGTTTCAGTTGGCCTGGAGCGCCGCACCGGGCGCGCATGATATGCCTGGGACGCCCAGCTGCTGGCGCCCGTCATGGCAAAATACATTCTCCTCACCCCACACGGCCATCGCCTTGATGATCGGCCCCAGGCTGGCGCCAAGCGGCGTCAGCGCATACTCGACGCGAGGCGGCACCACCGGAAAGACGGTGCGTGACAGCAGCCCGGATTCTTCCAGTTCCCGCAGTTGCTTGGTCAGCATGCGCTGCGTCACCGATGGCAGCTTGCGGCGGATTTCGTTGAAGCGCAGCGTTCCCTCCATGAGGTGAAACAGAATCACGCCTTTCCATTTGCCGTCGAGCACGCTCAGCGTCGCCTCGACCGGGCAACCTGGAAAATTTCCGACGAGCTTGGAGCGGGGAACCGACATCGACAGTATCCTTTTTGTACCTACGTACAGAAATTGTGCATTCTTGCGCCTCTTAAGGATAATGCGCATCTAGCCTCTGTGCAACCAACCCAGGAGCTTCTCCCATGCGCGCAGTCGCCTACAAGCAGCCACAACCCATTTCCGCAGAGACATCGCTGATCGACATCGAGCTGCCGACACCCGAGGCAAAAGGCCGGGACCTGCTGGTCGAAGTGAAGGCGGTTTCGGTCAATCCGGTCGATATCAAGGTCCGTGCCAACGTTGCCCCGCCAGAGGGAGAGTACAAGATCATTGGCTGGGACGCCGCGGGCATCGTCAGGGCGGTCGGGTCCGAGGTCACCATGTTCAAGCCTGGAGACGAAGTCTTCTATGCGGGCGCCATCAATCGCGGCGGCGCTAACGCTGAATTCCATCTGGTCGACGAGCGCATCGTCGGCGCCAAACCGAAAAGCCTGAATTTTCCGGCCGCTGCCGCTTTACCGCTGACCTCGATCACGGCCTATGAAACGCTGTTCGACCGGCTGAAGGTGCAGGATCCGGTTCCCGGCGCGGCCAATGCCATTCTCATCATCGGCGGCGCCGGCGGCGTCGGATCGATCGCCATCCAGATCGCCCGCGCGCTGACCGATCTCACCATCATCGCGACAGCATCCCGCCCGGAAACGCAGGCCTGGGTGAAGGAATTGGGCGCCCATTACGTCATCGATCATTCGAAGCCGCTTGCGCCGCAGATCGAGGCGCTCGGCATCGGCGCCCCCGCCTTCGTCTTCTCGACGACCAACACCTTGGATCATATCGCCTCGATCGCGGAGGCCATCGCGCCCCAGGGCCGGTTCGCCCTCATCGACGATCCGAAAACGCTCGATGTCGTGCCCTTCAAGTGGAAGGCGGTATCGATCCATTGGGAGATGATGTTCACTCGCCCCCTCTACAACACTGCCGACATCATCGAGCAGCACAAGCTGTTGACGAAGATCGCCGAACTGGTGGATGCCGGCAAGATCAGGTCGACGCTGACCGAGACCGCCGGCACGATCAATGCCGCCAATCTCAAGAAGGCGCATGCCCTCGTCGAGACCGGCAAGATGAAGGGAAAGGTCGTTCTGGCCGGTTTCTGAGTACCAATATTCACGACAGATCAGGCCGGGCGAATGTCGTCCGGCCGCATTGTTTTAACGCATTGGCACCAGGTTTTGTTGCATCGCAAAAATTTGCAGCCGCCTAAACAAATTTTTATCGCAGGATCGAGCGTTTAGGCACGTCCGCCTCTTGACTTTTTATGCCTTCGGCGCGACTTCTCCGCACATGGGGAACAGCGTTTTCCATACCGATTAACCGGAGCCATCTTTCGATGCCTAGCGACAGTAGTAGTCGATTGCCTTTGCCGTCAGTAGCATTCGTGCACTAACCGACTCCTGTCGGCTCGCCACGATCCGCTACGACGGCGGATCGACCGGAAAGGCGAGCTATAATGAACATCAACAGCTTTCCCATGCGGGCCGGCAATGCCGCTCGCGCATTCATCAATAACAATCGCGCCGTCACCATCGCGGAACGTGTCGAGGCTCTGAACGCAACAGACGTGGCAGAGGCTGCCCGCATTCTCGCCAAAATGCCGGAAGAGCGCGCCGTGCGCATTCTCGACCGGCCGGAACTGCGCAACGCACCTGCCATTCTCGAAGTCATGGGCAATGCGGATGCCGCACGCCTGCTGCATGGCATGTCAAACGACCGCGTCGCCGACGTGCTGCTCGAAATGGATGTCGACACGCGCGCCCGTCTCTTCGCAACGTTCGACGAGCATGCAAGGCAGGCGATTCAGAGCCTGATGGGCTATCCGCCGCGCACGGCCGGCGGCATCATGACGACGGAATTTGTCAGCGTTTTCGCGAGCTGGACCGTGGCCCAGACGCTCGACCACGTTCGCCAGGTCGAGCGTTCCCGCGAAACGGTCTATGCCATCTATGTGCTCGATGACGAAACGCACGTGCTGCTGCATGTCGTGACGCTGCGCCGTCTCATCACAGGCGAGCCGGATGCCTGCATCCTGACCGTGGCCCAGAAGGGTGTGCCGGTCACGGCACCGCCGCTGATGAAGCAGGAGGACGTCGCCCGCCTGATCCGCCGCCACGATCTGCTGGCGCTTCCTGTTATCGACGACAAGGGCCACATGCTCGGCATCGTCACGGTCGACGACGTCATCGATACGATGATCGCCGATACCACCGAGGACGCCCAGAAGTTCGGCGGTATGGAAGCTCTCGGCCAGCCCTATATGAAGATCAGCTTTGCGGGCATGATCCGCAAGCGCGCCGGCTGGCTCGCAGCCCTCTTTCTTGGCGAAATGCTGACGGCAAGCGCCATGCAGCACTTCGAAGGCGAATTGGAAAAGGCTGTCGTGCTGACGCTCTTCATCCCGCTGATCATGAGCTCGGGCGGCAATTCCGGCTCGCAGGCGACATCGCTCATCATCCGGGCGCTGGCGCTCGGCGAACTCAAGCTCTCGGACTGGTGGCGCGTGGCCTTCCGCGAGCTGCCGACGGGCATCGTGCTCGGAGCGATCCTTGGCCTTGTCGGCTTTGCCCGCATCGTGCTCTGGCAGAATATCGGCCTCTTCGACTACGGCCCGCATTGGCAGCTGGTCGCCCTTACGGTTTTCGCTGCCCTCATCGGCATCGTCACCTTCGGCTCGCTCGCCGGCTCGATGCTGCCATTCGTCTTGCAGAAGCTGCGGCTCGATCCGGCCAGCGCCTCGGCGCCCTTTGTCGCGACGCTGGTCGATGTCACCGGCCTGGTGATCTATTTCTCCGTGGCATTGCTGATCCTCAGCGGCACGATGCTCTGAGGATAATCAAACTCTCATCGTAAAGGGGCTGGCGACGGCCCCTTTTTTATTTATTCCGGCACTGGCAGCTTCAACGCACCATTGGTTTTGATGGTGCGGATTGCAAAGTTCGAACGCAGGTCCACCACGCCGGGAAGAACAAGCAGCTTTTCCGACATCACCTTTTCATAAGCCGCAAGATCCTCCACCACGACTTCAGCCAGGAAATCGGCCGTGCCCGAAATTAGATGGCAGGCGACGACTTCCGGAATGGCGAGTAATGCTGCCTGCTGCGTCTCGGAATTCTCCTTTGAATGATGACCGACCTTGAGTTCCACGAAGACCGTGAGGCCGAGGCCGGCCTGCTTGCGGTCGATATCTGCGCGGTAGCCGCGCAAGAGCCCGGATTTTTCCAGATTTCGGATGCGCCTGAGGCAGGGAGACGGCGAGAGATTTACGCGCTCGGCAATCTCGACATTGGTGGCGCGCGCATCCTCCTGCAGGCAGTTAAGGATCGCAATATCGAATTTATCCAGCTTTGGCATTTCCGGGAAACTCAATCATGAATTTTGGCAGATCATTGCTCGTAGCATGATTTTTGAGCCATAACTAGCAAGGACATGCCTCGGCCTTCGGAGCTATCTTCTCTTCATTCGAAAGATAACCGGATCGTTGGAAAGGATATGTCGATGACCGCTTTGTCTCTCTCCACCCGCAAGGCAACCCCCACCATGGTCGGCTATGCAGGTGCCATCGTGACCGTCTTGATCTGGGCAAACTGGATTCTTGCCACCCGTCATACAGCCGAAACGCAGATGGGCACGATCGATCTCGGCCTGATCCGCTACGGCGTGCCGGCCTTGGTGCTGGCTCCTGTCTGGTGGCGGACAGGCCTGCTGCCGAAGGGCGTACCTTTGAAGCTGCTGGCGTTGATGGTCTGCGGCTCCGGCGCCCTCTTCTTCCAGCTCACCACCTTCGCCATCCAGTTCACGCCGGCATCGTCGGCCGGCATTCTGCTCGGCGGTTCCATGCCGCTGGCAGCAGCCCTGATCGGTATGGCTTTGTTCCGCGAACGGCTCGACATCACGCGCTGGCTCGGTCTTGGCGGCATCGTCGCCGGCGTCGTCATCCTGCTTGCCCGCAGCCTCTATGGCGTGCAGATTTCCTGGGAGGGCTTTACGCTGCTGCCGCTTGCCGCCCTGCTCTGGGCAACCTATACCCACGCCTTCCGCCGCTCCGGGCTGAGCGCCGTGCAGTCGAGCGCCATCATCGCCGTCTGGTCGTTCCTGATCCATGTCGCACTGGCCGCCATCTTCGGCAGCTCGCTTGCCTCGGTGCCGCTACCGGAAATCGGTCTGCAGATCGTCAGCCAAGGGCTGCTGTCAGGTCTTGCCGCCACGCTTGCCTATGGTCTTGCTGTCCAGGCTCTCGGTGGCACGCAGGCCGCAGCCTTCACCGCCATCACCCCCGTTCTTGCCACGATCGGCGGCGGCTTTCTGCTCGGTGAGGAAATCGGAATGGGTGGCATTGCAGCCGCAATCGTGACCGGCATCGGCGTTGCCCTTTCCACAGGCCTGCTCGCTCGGAAGGCCATTCAGCACTGAATCGCATCTTGCGGAGATATGGAGCGGTTCAGCGAAGTGCTGCGCCGCTCTTTCTATTTGCCCCTGCAATTTACGAAACAAGAGTCAAAATCGAAGCGCCATGGCCACACGCCTCGCCGGATCGGCACCGTGGGCAATCTCATTCTCAAGGATCTGCGTGAGAACGGCCGGCCTGTCATCGTCATTCAGTATGCGAAACCCCATCGAGGCATAGAACGGCGCGTTGAAGGCCGCTTGCCGATCTGTCGTCAGAGTGACGCCTGCGGCATTTTGAGCCCTGGCCGCTTCAATCGCAGCCTCCATCAGCCGACGTCCCACACCTCGCTTCTGCCAACGCCTGACAACATCGAGTTCAGCAATATGAACCGAGCCATCTTTCATAATGCCGGCCAGAAAGCCGAAGGGTTGATCTTCATCGTCGACGGCAACCAACAGCAAGCCTTCCGCAAGGGATTGCTCCAACACGTCGAGAGGCAGCGATGTCGGCTCGCAGGCGACCGCGCCGGCCCCATGCAGAGCCCAGAAGGCATCGATCTCGATGGCAGCGAGCAGATGCAGTTCGTCGTCCCTGGCCGAGCGGATCGTCCAGGCGCCTTGTTCGATCTCCGTCATCGCATCTCACATATTCGGATAGACCGGTCCCTCACCACCCTGCGGTGGAACCCAGTTGATGTTCTGGTTCGGGTCCTTGATGTCGCAGGTCTTGCAGTGGACGCAGTTCTGGGCGTTGATGACAAAGGTTTCCTTGCCGTCTTTTTCGACCCATTCATAGACGCCGGCCGGACAGTAGCGCGTCGACGGACCGGCGAAGACATCGTGCTCCGACGATACCTGCAACGCCATGTCCCTGACCTGCAGATGCACCGGCTGATCTTCCTCGTGGTTGGTGTTCGACAGGAACACCGAGGAGAGACGGTCGAAGGTCAGGACGCCATCCGGCTTCGGATAGTCGATCTTCTGGTGCTGGGCGGCAGGCTCCAGCGAGGCGGCATCCGTCTTGCCATGCTTCAGCGTGCCGAAGAAGGAGAAGCCGAACAGCTGGTTCGTCCACATGTCCAGGCCGCCGAGCGCCACGCCGACTGCCGTGCCGAACTTCGACCAGAGCGGCTTGACGTTCCTGACGCGCTTCAGGTCCTTGCCGATATCCGACTGGCGCCATTCGTTCTCGATCTCGATCACTTCGTCATTGCCGCGACCGGCAGCAATCGCCTCAGCGATCCTGTCCGCCGCCAGCATGCCTGATAGTACCGCATTGTGGCTGCCCTTGATGCGAGGCACGTTGACGAAGCCGGCCGAGCAGCCGATCAGCGCGCCGCCGGGGAAGGTGAGCTTCGGCACCGACTGGTATCCGCCCTCCGTGATGGCGCGCGCGCCATAGGAGATGCGCTTGCCGCCTTCGAAAGTGCCGCGGATCGCCGGATGCGTCTTGAAGCGCTGGAACTCCTCGAAGGGATAGAGATAAGGGTTCTTGTAATTGAGGTGCACGACGAAGCCGACGGCGACGAGATTGTCCTCCAGATGATAGAGGAACGAACCGCCGCCGGTCTTCATGCCGAGCGGCCAGCCGAAGGAGTGCTGCACGAGGCCTTGTCTGTGGTTCTCCGCCTTGACCTGCCAGAGTTCCTTGATGCCGATGCCGAACTTCGGCACGTCGCTGTCCCGCGCAAGATCGAACTTGGCAATGAGCTGCTTGGCGAGCGAACCGCGCACGCCCTCGCCGATCAGTACGTATTTGCCTAAGAGCGCCATGCCGCGCGTATAGTTCGGGCCGGGCTCGCCATTCTTCTCGATGCCCATGTCGCCGGTCGCGACACCGATGACGGCGCCCTCGTCATTATAGAGCACTTCGGTCGCGGCAAAGCCGGGATAGATCTCGACGCCGAGGGCTTCAGCCTTTTCGGCCAGCCAGCGACAGACGTTACCGAGCGATACGATATAGTTGCCGTGATTGTTCATCAACGGCGGCATCAGGAAATTCGGCAGGCGGACGGAGCCGGCGGGGCCTAGGAACAGGAAGTGGTCCGATGTCACCTCGGTCTTGAAGGGATGCCCCTCCTCCTCGCGCCAACCCGGCAGCAGCCGGTCGATGCCGATCGGATCGACGACGGCGCCTGACAGGATATGCGCGCCGACCTCGGCTCCCTTCTCGAGCACGACGACGGTCAGATCCGGATTGATCTGCTTCAGCCGGATCGCAGCCGACAGGCCCGCAGGACCTGCGCCGACAATCACAACGTCGAATTCCATGCTCTCGCGTTCCGGCAGCTCGCTGGCGTCTGTCATTCATCTTCTCCGCTTGGCCGGCGTCCGATGATCTCGGACCACGGCCTCATCCCCTTTGGGCGTCTTCCCCGTTTCGGTTATCTCTTGTCAAAATGGGAGGGGATTGTCGAGCCGGGAAGCGACAGGCAATCCTCCAATTCGCCCAACACGTAAAACAAGTTAAATTACTCTTACGTTAACGTCAATATTCCGCTGGTATTTGCGACCGCCTGCGAAGTGCGCCTTCCATAGTCCTCCGATGGCTCTATAAATGCCGATCAGACAATCCGAATAGCATGAAGGGTGATCAGGATGGATCTTGGTATTGGCGGAAAGCGCGCACTGGTGCTCGCGTCGTCGAAGGGGCTGGGCCATGGCATTGCAGTGGCGCTCGCCCGCGAGGGCGCGAATGTCTTGCTCTGTGGCCGAAGCGGCGACAGGCTCGAGAACAATTGCAAGGCCATCAATGCTGAAGGCAAGGGTCGGGCAGACTGGATCTGGGCCGACCTCAATGACGAGAACTTCGTGGATGTCGTCACCAAGGCAGCCATAGAGAAGCTGGCCGGCATCGATATCCTCGTCAACAATAGCGGCGGCCCCACTCCGGGGATGACGGAAGATATGACCGCCGAACGGCTGGAGACTTATTTCATCTCGATGGTGTCACGGATCATCACCCTGACCAATGCGCTCTTACCAGGCATGAAAACACAAGGCTGGGGACGTATTCTCACCGTCGCCTCCTCCGGTGTCATCGAGCCCATTCCCAATCTCGCGCTTTCCAACACGCTTCGCCCGGCGCTTGCCGGCTGGAGCAAGACGCTGGCCAGCGAAGTGGCCGCGCATGGCGTCACGGTCAACATGCTGCTGCCGGGCAGCATTGCGACCGACCGGCTGGCGGAGCTCGATACCGCGACGGCCAAGCGCGGAGGCAGGAGCCTGGAAGATGTAAGCGCCGAACGCCAGCAGCGCATCCCGGCCGGCCGCTACGGACGCGTCGAGGAGTTCGCCGCTACAGCAGCATTCCTCTGCAGCCAACCGGCAAGCTACGTCACGGGCACCATGGTTCGCTGCGATGGGGGAGCTGCTCGCTCACTATAAGGTCGCCACCGGCGAACAGTGCAGGCCCTTGCCATAGGGCCTGACAACACAATTCCGTGAGCGGCGCGACGCTTCTTTACACGCTGCAGCACGTCTGCGGAGTATAAATGCTGCCTCAGGCTGTTTTTCCTGCCGAATATTACGCAATGGCAATCAAAAAATAGTCATTTGACTGTTTGCTGCACTGCACAAACAGAACCTATTCCAAAGCTTTCCAAGCTTTAATTTTTCGCCCTCCGGAACTGTGATAAATTGCACGGCATCAGCGTTCATGAATTCGCGTAAAAAGGGACAGAATTACCGAACGTTAGCGGCGACGGCTATGTGATGAACTGCAGCGAGGCGCGTCTTTGTTGTGCGGCGCAGCAGATACACTTCACCGTCACCGCGCTTCCTGCAACAAGCCCCGACCGGTTCTTTAAATATGAAAAAACTTTGGCTTCCCCTCGGCCTTCTTGTCGTCGCAGCCCTTGCAGCATGGAGCTATCGCGACCGTATTCCTTTCCTTTCCGCCTTTGTCGATCAAGCCTCCGCAGAAACCAAAGATGCTGGAAAAGCGGCAGGCAATCAAAAGCACAAGGCGCTGTCTTCCGTCGTCAAGACGGCCGCGGTTGAGAAGAGAACTCTGCCCAACGATATTACAGCAACAGGCTCGGCTGTTGCGCAGAATACGACGACCATCGCCGCGCAGGAATCCGGGATCATTACCTCGATCGAAGCGCAGGACGGCGTGATGGTGAAGGCCGGCGACCTGATCGCCAAGCTCGATGCGCGAACCGCGCAGGCCGCCGTCGACAAGGACCAGGCGACCATAGTCAAGGATCAGGCGACGCTCGTGGCGGCGGAAGCCGCGCTCACCCGAGCCAAGAGCCTGCTCAACAATGCCGGAACGCAACAGACCGTCGATCAGGCCGTGGCGGCCCGCGATACCGCGGCGGCCGACGTCAATGCCGACAAGGCCCAGCTCGCGTCCGATCAGGTTCTCCTGGAAAACACTGAGATCCGCGCCCCTTATGACGGACGTCTCGGCAATGTCGTTCCGAGCCCCGGTGCCTATGTGACGCCGGGTACTGCCATCGTGACCATTACGCAATACAATCCGATCTACGTGCAATTCCACATGCAGGAGAATCAGCTGCGGGAATTGGAGGAAGCGATGAAGGCCGGCACGGTGCCGGTCAGCACCGTGCCGAATTCGAGCAAGGGCAAATCCCGCCAGGGCGCAGTCAGCTTCTTCGACAATTCCGTGGATACCGCCTCCGGCACCATCCTCGTCAAGGCAAAGTTCGACAATGCCAATGGCGCGATCTGGCCTGGCAGATCGGTCAACGTCGTCGTTCATCTGACCGACAACGAGCCCGTGATCGTCGCTCCGACGGTTGCGATCAGCCCCGGCCCGGATGGCTTCTATGCCTATGTCGTCAAGGACAACAAGGTTCATTTGACGCCCGTCACCGTGGAACGGCAGAATGGCAGCTTCACCGCAGTCGCCAAGGGACTTTCGGAAGGCGATCATGTCGTCACTGAAGGACAGGTGCAGCTGATCGACGGACAGACGGTCGTCGAGCAGTTCAATGACGAAAAGCCTGAGAAGGTGGCCGCCGCCAACGATCAATCGAGCCAGAAGAGCGAAACGATTTCCGTTGGAGCACAGCAATGATCCCACAATTCTGTATCCAGCGACCGGTCGCGACCACACTTCTGGCGTTGGGTGTAGTCATGGCCGGCCTCGCCGGCTATCAGCTGCTGCCCGTTGCCGCCCTGCCCCAGGTGGATTTTCCCACCATCAACGTTTCGGCACAGCTGACCGGCGCTTCGCCGCAGACAATGGCGACTTCGGTTTCCACGCCGCTGATCAAGCAGTTCGAGACCATCCCCGGCATCAGTGAAATCTCGGCCACGAACTCGCTCGGCAATACGAGCATCGTGCTGCAGTTCGATCTCAACCGCAGCATCGATGCCGCCGCGGCCGACGTTCAGGCCGCGATCTCGAATGCGACGCGTCAATTGCCCAACAATCTGACGACACCGCCGGGCTACAGGAAGACGAATCCGGCCGACGCGCCGATCATGCTGCTTGCTGTGCAGAGCGATACCATGCCGCGCAGCAAGCTGGACGAAATTGCCGAAGATATCATTTCACCGTCGCTGTCGACGCTTCCGGGCGTTGCCGAAGTGACAGTCTATGGTGCCCAGACCTATGCCGTGCGTGTCGAAGTCGATCCGGACAAGCTCTTGGCGCGCGGTATCGGGATCGATACTGTCAACACCGCCATCGTCAATGCCAACAGCCAGGTTCCGGTCGGCACTCTGCAGAACAACAAGCAGAGCATGACGCTCAATGCCAACACGCAGAATACCAATGCCGCGCAGTTCAAGTCGCTGGTCATCGCCAATCCCAATGGCGCGCCGATCCATCTGAGCGATGTCGCCAACGTTCAGGACAGCGTGCAGAACACCAATGCCGGCTCCTGGTATGACGGCAAGCAGGCGATCATTCTCGCCATCCAGCGCCAGCCGGACGCCAATACGGTCGATGTGGTCGATGCAATCAACGCCAAGCTGCCGCAGCTCCATGCGGAAATTCCGGCTTCGGTGCAGACGCATATCATGAATGACTCAGCTCAGCCGATCCGCGACGCGATCAAGGACGTCAAGTTTACCTTGATGCTGACCATCGGCCTCGTCGTGCTGGTAATCTATCTGTTCACCGGTCACGTCACGGCCACGATCATCCCCGGCCTTGCCGTGCCGTTGTCGCTGATTTCGACCTTCGGCATGATGTATGTGCTCGGCTATAGCATCGACAACATATCACTGCTGGGATTAACGCTCGCCGTCGGCCTTGTGGTGGACGACGCGATCGTCATGCTGGAAAACATATTGCGGCATGTCGAAGACGGGATGCCGGTGCTGCAGGCGGCGATCAAGGGATCGGCCGAAGTCAGCTACACCATCATTTCCATGTCCATCTCGCTGATCGCGGTGTTCATCCCGATCCTGCTGATGGGCGGCGTAGTCGGCCGTATTTTCAACGAGTTCGGTATGGTGGTTGCCATCGCTATCGTGTCTTCAGCGGTCGTGTCGCTCACGGTCACGCCGATGCTCAGCTCGCGTCTTTCGGCGGGCCATAGCCAGCCCCCCTATCCGGTACGCCTGTTCAACCGCGGCTTCGACTGGACGCAGCGCGGCTATGACAAGGGCGTCGCCTGGTGCCTGCGCAATCGCGGTTTCGTTCTCCTGAGCTTCCTCGGTTCGGTCGCGCTTTCCGTCTATCTCTTCATGGTGCTGCCGGCCAGCTTCTTTCCGACCGAGGATATCGGCCGCCTGCAGATTTCAACCCAAGCGCGTCAGGACATCTCCTATCCGGCGATGCGCGACCTACAGAACCAGGCCGCAGCACTCGTCAGGCAGAACCCAGCCGTCGACCATGTCATGTCCATCGTCGGCGGTAGTGTGCGCCAGCCGCTGAACAACGGCACCATGTTTGTCCAGCTGAAACCGAAGGAGCAGCGGGCACCGCTCGATCAGACGCTGCGTGAATTGCGGTCCAGCATCGGCACCATCGCCGGCCTGAAGGCCTATATTACGCCCCAGCAAAGCCTGCGCTTCGGAGGCCGGCAGACCGCCAGCCAATATCAGCTCATTATCCAGGCGCTGAGTGCCGACCAGACCAACCTCTGGGCCAACAAGATGCTGGACGCGATGCGCCGCGATCCGAGCTTTACCGACGTCGCCTCGGACGAGCAGAACAACGCTTTGCAGGCCAACATCGTCATCGATACCGAAAAGGCGGCACAATACGGGATTAACAACAATCAGCTGCGCACCACGCTGGAAGAAGCGTTCGGCGGCTATGACGCCGCACAGATCCAGACGACCGGCGACAGCTATGACGTTATGGTCGAATTCGACACCAGCAAGCCCTGGGACGACCAAAGGCTCCAGGATATCCACGTTGCTTCATCAAAAGGCGCGCTGGTTCCCCTGTCCGCTTTCGCTCGTGTCCAGCGCACCACCGGTCCGGTCACCATCAACCAGACGGGCCAGCTCGTGTCGACGACGGTTTCCTTCAACCTGCCGGCCGGCGAAGCGCTTGGCGATGCCACGGCGAAGATCGATCAGATCAAGAAGGACATCAACATGCCGGCGGACATCTTCACGTCCTACGGCGGTACAGCACAGATCTTCCAGCAGTCGCAGGGCAGCACGCCTTACCTGATCCTGGCTGCCGTGCTGACGATCTACGTGGTCCTTGGCGTTCTCTATGAAAGCTTCATCCATCCGCTGACCATTCTCTCCGGCCTGCCGGCTGCCGCTCTCGGCGCCCTTCTCGCCTTGAAGGTGTTCGGCTTCGATCTCTCGATCATCGCGCTCATCGGCTTGCTGATGCTGATCGGCATCGTGAAGAAGAATGCGATCATGATGATCGACGTCGCGCTGGAAACGCTGCGCTCGACAACAGACATATCGCCCGCAGAGGCCATCCATGAGGCCTGCGTGCGCCGCTTCCGCCCGATCATGATGACGACCTTCTGCGCGCTGCTCGGCGCCCTGCCGATCGCGGTCGGCGGCGGTGCGAGCTCCGAACTCCGGCAGCCGCTCGGTATCGCCGTTGTCGGCGGCCTGGTGGTCTCCCAGCTTCTCACGCTGTTCATCACACCCGTCATCTTCCTGGAGATGAATCGCCTCAACGATTTCCTTGCCCGTCTCACCAAGCGCAAGGAGGCGGACCCGCATCACAAGGATCCGCCAGCGGCCATCGCCGCCGAATAAGGTAAGCGGGCGCCAAAAGGCGCCCGTTCTTTTGCCAGTTAACCGGGTGCGGAAGGGCTGCCGGCTGACGTCGCTGCGGGCAAAAATAAAAGCATCACCCCGGCTTGAAGTTGAAGCTTAGCCATGTCATGACGCGCCCTCTTTGCGACAGGGCGCGTCAGCGTCTCATAGGGGCTTGGCCCCAATCCAGACAATTTGGACGGAAGGGAGTGCGGGCATGGCTCGGGCGCTTGGTTTCGACTTCGGCACGACGAATACGGTTCTGGCGATGGCCGATGGACCCGCGACACAATCGGTCGCCTTCAACAGCGCTGCCGGCACGGCGGACAGCATGCGCACCGCGCTCTCTTTCATGAAGGATCCGGGATTGGGCGCGGCCGCACTCAAGGTCGAAGCCGGGCACGCGGCCATCCAACAGTTCATCGACAATCCCGGTGACTGTCGCTTCCTGCAGTCGATTAAGACCTTTGCGGCGAGCGCTCTCTTCCAGGGCACGCTGATCTTCGCCAAGCGCCACAGCTTCGAAGACCTGATGGAAATCTTCGTGCGCCGTCTGCGCGCCTATGCCGGAGAGGGGTGGCCGGAGAATGTTTCGCGTATCGTTACCGGCCGGCCGGTGCACTTTGCCGGCGCCAATCCAAACCCTGCCCTTGCGACGGAGCGCTACAACACCGCTCTTGCGCGTTTCGGCTTTCCGGAAATCCACTACGTCTACGAACCAGTAGCGGCAGCCTTCTACTTCGCCCAACACCTGAAGAAGGATGCGACCGTGCTGGTGGCCGACTTCGGCGGCGGCACGACCGACTATTCGCTGATCCGCTTCGAAACCCACGGCGGAAAGCTGACGGCGACGCCGATCGGCCATTCAGGCGTCGGCATCGCCGGCGATCATTTCGATTTCCGGATGATCGACAACGTCGTCTCGCCGGCCATCGGCAAGGGCAGCTTCTTCAAGAGCTTCGACAAGCTTTTGGAAGTGCCGACCTCTTACTACGCCAACTTCGGTCGCTGGAACCAGCTCTCGATCTTCAAGACCTCGCGCGAATATGCCGACCTGAAGACGCTGGTGCGCAGCAGCCTGGAGCCGGAGAAGCTGGAGACCTTCATCGAACTCGTCGAGCATGACGAAGGCTATCCGCTCTATCAGGCCGTATCGGCGACGAAAATGGCGCTTTCGAGCGAGGAAGAGGCCGAATTCAACTTCCCGCCGCTCGGAAAGGCCGGCCGCAAGCACGTTCGCCGCGCCGACTTCGAAAGCTGGATCGCCGACGATCTCGCCCGCATCGAAGGGGCGCTGGACGACGTGCTGACCACGACGAACACATCACCCGATGCGATCGACAAAGTGTTTCTGACGGGAGGCACCTCCTTCGTGCCGGCCGTTCGGCGCATCTTCACGGAACGCTTCGGCCAGGAGCGGATCGAGACGGGCGGCGAACTGCTGTCCATCGCCCATGGCCTGGCCCTGATCGGCGAGCGCGACGATATCGCCCAGTGGACGGCCTGACATAGCGCCCACCCTGCCCTTTCGCTCGTGCGCCGCATTGGATAGAGTTCGCGCATGATTTCCGCCAGCGACCTCACACCGGCCGAACTTGCCGCCCTCCTGCATTTCCATGCGGATGCCGGAGTCGACTGGCTGCTGGAAGATCAGCCGGTGGATCGGTTTGCCGAATTCGAGGCCATGCGCGCAGCTAGACAGGGCGCGCGGGCAGCGCAGCCTCGGCCTGAAGCTACAGCACCTGCGGCGCGGCCCCAAACCGAGCGCCGCCCGGCAGCTAAGCCAGCGGCAGCGCCGCCGCGTGCGACGCCCGCCATTCCTGACGAGCAAGCTGTAGAGCAGGCCCGATTCGCCGCCGAAAGCGCGCGGTCACTCAGCGAGTTGAAAACTGCACTCGAAGCCTTCAACGGCTGCAATCTCAAGAACAGCGCACGCTCGACGATCTTTGCCAGTGGCACACCGGAGGGCCGCATCATGGTAATCGGGCCGATGCCGAGCGCCGACGACGATCGTGAGGGGGCGCCCTTTGCCGGCCGCGCGGGACAGTTACTCGACAGAATGCTTGCCGCCATCGGCCTGAAGCGCGATGAGATCCTGCTGACCAACGTCATTCCGTGGCGGCCGCCGGGCAACCGAGCCCCTTCCCCACCCGAAATCGAGATATGCCGTCCGTTCATAGAAAGGCAGATTGCTCTGGCCGAGCCCAAGGCAGTGCTTCTGCTTGGCAATTTCACCGCCCGGCACTTTTTCGGAAGTACTGAAACCATCCATGGATTGCGTGGAGAGTGGCGGGAAATAAGCGTTTCCGGTCGAACAATACCGGCCATCGCCAGCCTTCATCCCCAGGAATTACTGACCGCGCCGGTCAACAAGCGGCTAGCCTGGAGCGATCTTCTTACCTTCAAGAATTATATCGCCGCTGAAATATTAGGCTGATTCTCCCAATTACTAACGAAATATGATTATGGTCATGCATTTTTCGCATGGCAGTTCTCCTCTGTTGTGCATTGCGGAATCAATGTTGCATTGCAATATATGCTGGTGTCTTGGGAGGAATCTCGAAAGGAACCAAGGCCATGACTGCACGTTTTCGTCCTATCCACTGCGGGTTTGATACCCTGCGCCGCGCGCTGGAGCCCGTGCGCGCGTCAAATGGACATCGCAACCTCGGCATCGCTGCCAATGAGCAGATGACCGCGCGAGGCACCGGGCTGTCGGCTCGTGTGAGCCGCCCGACGACGATCTTCGCCGATTTCCGCGCCTGCTAACCGACAGGCGCGACTAGGCCAGCAATCCAGCTAAAAAGTTTGAGTATCAGGAACGACACCATGTCTTCGGGTTTGCGTCCATTCATCGCCCTGTTCGATTCCGTCGGCCATATCGGCGCGGCGGTTCGCGCCGCCGAAGAATTCGAGCGTGCGCGCAACGTCAGCAAAGACGGCACCTTCCACGCACGAAGTGCGGCAGCCAGCATCCCACTTTAAGGATCGGGATCAGCCTCGGGAGGCTGATTGCGCCCAGGCAAAGGCCTCATCGACCGCCGCCAATTTTATGGCCTGCCAGCCGCAATATTGATCGAGAAAATTGCGCGAGATCCACATCTGGGTCTTCTTGGATTCATACCAGCCGACATCGCCGCGATCAGCCGACTTGCGCAAGATACGTTGCAGATGCGTTCGCGATATCATGAAATGGGTCGCCAAAGCGCGCGCATCGACGTGACCGATATCGATCCGATCGCCCGCCTTCCCGTCGAGTTCGAGCCTCGACATGATGTAATCGACGACCAGACCTCCGGATTCCGTCCAAAGAAACAGACCGACACTCTCCGGCGGTTCGCGCCAAAGATCGGCTGCCAGGCAGGTGCGCGCCATACGCGGCTGCGCTAGGTCCAGGAGCATGGGTGAGGCAACGAGCGCGGCTGCGCGGCTGCCGTCGTCAATCAGATCGAGCGCCGCCAAATTGGCGAGATACCAACCGAACATTCCCGAATAGGCGGTTTCAGTCGGCACGTAACGCCGCGGGCGGCGAGCCGGCCCAGGTGCCAACTCCAGAAAGCGATAGGTCAACAACTCCTCGATAAAACTCAAGACCGTATTGCGGCTGGCAATGCGATAATGAGTGATGAGGTCACGCAGCGCGACGACAGTCAGCCCGGAGCGGGGATGCTCCGGATCATGTTCAAGATGGAGCGCATAGGCGGATTGGCTTAGCAGCCAGCGCTGATGTGAGGCGAGCATACGCGCAATCCTCGGACCGTTGTCGTAACGGTTACGCAATGTCTCGGAGAGAAAGCGCAAGGACGCTACGAACTTGGGATGGCGAGCAAGTTGCTCGATGGGAAAACTCAATCGGGCCTCCCTGGGCGCCCTTCTTAAAAAGCAGCAGAAAGTTGATGTTTCATTTTTATGAACAAACTTGCCGGAATCGATCATAATTCCGATATCTAATAGCATGCTATAGTTATGCAAGCTTGCCGATATCGCAAGAGGTTAAACGATAATTTACTTTAAATTATCGTTTCCTTACCGTAACGGTCAACATTTGACGGTAATACAACCATGATGTTTAACCTAAACATTATGTTAGCAATTCTACTGTTGACCTGCAAATGCAGCTTCAGATTTTCTGTTTTTCATTCGAATAGCTGAAACGGGAGCGGCACATCGAGCAAATACTTACCGTGCCATAACAAAACAAATTGATGTTGCGATATGACTTTAACTTTGGTTCAGATTTCGATGTAATGATGCGGCCACTTTCGGTTCGAAGGAAAGCTTCGGACCGTGCCCGCCAAAGCATAGCCTGATCAGGATAGACCATGCGCACAGACACCGGCCAGATCATCAATCTGGCAGACTATCGCCCCACCGACTTCGTTCTGGAGCGCGTGGATCTCACCTTCGATCTCCATCCGACAGAAACTAAGGTAGAGACGCGGCTGATATTCCATCGGCGCGAGGGTGTCGATGCGAATGCGCCGCTCGTGCTTGATGGCGACGAGCTGGTGCTCTCCGGCCTGCTGCTCGATCAGAGCGAACTTCCGGCCACGCAATATGATGCAACGCCAGAAAGCCTGACCGTTCGCAACCTGCCGGAAAGCGCCCCTTTCGAACTGACGATCACGACCGTCATCAATCCGGAAGCCAACACCCAGTTGATGGGCCTCTACCGCACCGGCGGCATCTATTGCACGCAGTGCGAAGCCGAGGGCTTTCGCCGCATCACCTATTTCCCCGACAGGCCGGATGTGCTCGCCCCTTATACGGTCAATATCATCGCCGACAAGGAAGCAAACCCGCTGCTGCTGTCGAACGGCAATTTCCTCGGTGGCGCCGGCTATGGCGAAGGCAAGCATTTTGCTGCCTGGTTCGATCCGCATCCAAAGCCGAGTTATCTTTTCGCACTCGTCGCCGGCGACCTCGGCGTTGTGGAGGACACGTTCACCACAATGTCCGGCCGTGAGGTCGCACTGAAAATCTATGTCGAGCACGGCAAGGAACCGCGCGCGACTTACGCCATGGACGCGCTGAAGCGCTCGATGAAGTGGGATGAAGAGCGATTCGGCCGCGAATACGATCTCGACATCTTCATGATCGTCGCCGTGTCGGACTTCAACATGGGAGCGATGGAAAACAAAGGCCTCAACGTCTTCAACGACAAGTACGTCCTGGCCGATCCCGAGACGGCAACTGACGCCGACTACGCCAATATCGAAGCCATCATCGCGCATGAATACTTCCATAACTGGACGGGCAACCGCATCACCTGCCGCGACTGGTTCCAGCTCTGCCTCAAGGAAGGCCTGACAGTCTATCGCGATCACGAGTTTTCCGCCGACCAGCGCTCGCGTCCCGTCAAGCGGATTGCCGAAGTCCGCCATCTGAAATCGGAACAGTTTCCGGAGGACAGTGGCCCGCTTGCCCATCCGGTGCGGCCGACGACATACCGTGAAATCAACAACTTCTATACGACGACCGTCTACGAGAAGGGCAGCGAGGTCACCCGCATGATCGCGACGCTGCTTGGCCGCGATCTGTTCAAGAAAGGCATGGATCTCTATTTCGATCGGCACGACGGACAGGCGGTGACGATCGAAGATTTCGTCAGGTGTTTCGAGGATGTCAGCGGCCGCGATCTCACGCAGTTTTCGCTGTGGTACCATCAGGCCGGTACGCCGCTCGTCACCGCATCGGGCTCTTATGATGCCAATGCCAAGACATTCACCCTGTCGCTCGAACAGATGGTGCCGGCAACGCCGGGCCAGACCGTCAAAAAGCCGATGCACATTCCGCTCCGCCTGGGCTTGCTCGCCGAAGACGGCACCCCCATCACGCCGACATCCGTCAGCGGAGCGGAGCTTACTGACGACGTATTGCATCTGACGAAGCAGACGCAGACGGTGACGTTCCACGGCATTCCCTCGCGGCCGGTCCTCTCGCTCAATCGCAGCTTCTCGACGCCGATCAATCTGCAGTTCAGCCAGAGCACTGAGGATCTCGCGTTGATCGCCCGCTATGAGACCGATCATTTCGCCCGCTGGCAGGCGCTGATCGATCTTGGCCTGCCCAACCTCTTGCAGGCGACACGAGATGCCCGCCAGGGTGCCGACATAACATGCGGCTCGGCCTTCACCGACGCCTTGCTGGCTGCCGCAGCCGATGAAAGTCTGGAACCGGCCTTCCGCGCTCAGGCGCTCGCCTTGCCGAGTGAATCCGACATTGCCCGCGAGCTTGGCGGCAACAATGATCCCGATGCCATCCATGCAGCGCGCCAGACAATCATCAAGCGCATCGCCGAAGCCGGAGAGGACGTCTTCACCGTGCTTTATGATGGCATGCAGACGCCGGGACCGTTCAGCCCCGACGCGGCAAGCGCCGGCCGCCGCGCCCTGCGCAATGCGGCACTGGGCTATCTGTCGCAGCTGGACAAAACGCCCGCAAGGGTGAAGGCCGCCTATGATGCGGCAAACAACATGACCGATCTCAGCGCCGCGCTGACCATTCTCGCTCAGCGTTTCCCCGACACGACGGAGACGGCGGCAGCGCTTGCGCATTTCCGTGACCGCTTCGCGGACAATGCGCTCGTCATCGATAAATGGTTCGCGATTCAGGCGGCAATCCCGGGCGCTGGGGCGCTGGAGCGCATCCGACTGCTCATGGAAACCCCGCTCTTCAAACGGACCAACCCCAATCGCGTCCGCTCCCTTATTGGCACTTTTGTCTTTGCGAATCCCACGGGTTTCGGCCGGGCGGACGGCGCCGGATACCATTTCCTCGCCGACGAAATCCTCGAGATCGATCAGCGCAATCCGCAGCTTGCGGCCCGCATCCTGACCTCGATGCGCTCGTGGCGGTTGCTCGAACCCGTGCGCGCCGATCATGCCCGCTCGGCGCTGATGCGGATCGAGCGCGCCGCCGGTCTTTCGACCGACGTGCGTGACATCGTCGAACGCATCCTCAAGGAGTGATTTCGATCAACCGGCGCACCGATTTCAAAGGCTGATTTGCATCGGCCTTTTCAGCTTCAACGAGTCCCGAACGCGTGCAACTTACCGCTGCTTGTGTAAAATATGCTGAAATCGCAGATGGTTAAGAAAGTTTTACCGCACCCTCTGGACAAGCCGAATCACGAATGATTCATTAAGGCAGATTCGGGCGAGCGGCGCAGCGAATCACACGAGGGACAAGGCTAAAGCGATGGTGGACGTGCGGCGGGCAACCGCGGCCGATGGACGGCTGCGTGTTAATTTCGACGGTCTGAAATCCTGGCATAGCGGCGTTACTGATCGAACCGGAGTGCGGATGGAGACGATTTCGCGTCGTTTTCCGCAGACGGAACATATTCTCAAGCGCATCATCCCCGTCCTCATCGTTTCCTTCCTGATGGTCGTTGCCGCCTCGCATTTCTTCGGCATGATCACGGAACATAGCCGCATGGCGGCTTCCGCCCGCCGAACGACCTCGCTTTCCATCGCCGCGGCAGCCGCCGCCTTTTCGAACGATGCCAGCCTGTTCCAGGCCGGCGACCGCAACGGCGCGGAGCGGAAGCTCGCCTCCTACCTGCCGCAGGATCGGCTGGACAGCGGTGCCTTCGTCCTGCTGGTGCAGTCGAGCGGCCGTGTATTCGGCTCGTCGGCCGCCGGCTCCGGCTATATCGGCATGCTGGTCTCCGACTTCTTTCCCGAAGTGACGGCCATCCGCAGTTTCGGCGATCATGCCGGCGTGATCGAAACCATGATCGGCGGCGAGCCTTATTATGCCGCGATTTCTCTGATCGGCGACAAAGGCGATTTCATTCTGTCGGCCGCATCGATGGATGAGATCGAAAAGCTCTGGCGCGACGAGCTGACCCTGAACGTCACGCTCTTTGCCGGCATCTCCTCCATCCTGCTCGTCATTCTCTATGCCTACTACACCCAGGTGAAGCGCGCCCGGGATGCGGATGAAATCTTTCTCGAATCCAACCTGCGAGTCGAAACGGCACTGTCGCGCGGGCGCTGCGGCCTCTGGGATTTCGATTTCACCAGCCGCCAGTTCTTCTGGTCGCGGTCGATGTACGACATGCTCGGGTTGCCGGTCGCCGACCGGCCGCTCGCCTTCACGGACGCGGCGCGGCTGATGCACCCGGACGACAACAGCCTGCATATGCTCGCCCGCACCGTCACCCGCGGCAATGCCGGCCAGGTGGATCAAATCCTGCGCATCCGCCATGCCAAGGGACATTATGTCTGGATGCGCGCTCGCGCCCAGGTAATCCGGACCAATTCCGGCCGTGTCCACATGATCGGCATCGCCATGGACGTGACTGAGCAGCATCGGCTGGCGCAGCGCTATGCAGAGGCCGATCAGCGCCTGGCCGACGCCATCGAATGCACTTCCGAAGCCTTCGTGCTGTGGGACAAGAACGATCGCCTGGTCATGTGCAACGCTCATTTCCAGCAAGCATACGGCCTGCCGGATAATGTGCTCGTGCCGGGCACCGAGCGCGCCGTCGTCAATGCCGCTGCCGCGCGACCGGTCATCGAGCGCCGTATCGTCGATCCCGGCCGCTCCAATCACTCGCAGACGACGGAAGTGCAGCTTGCCGACGAGCGCTGGCTGCAGATCAACGAGCGCCGCACCCGCGACGGCGGCCTCGTCTCGGTCGGCACCGATATTACCCAACTCAAGCGCAATCAGGAGCGGCTTCGCGAATCGGAACGCCGGCTTATGGCGACCATCAACGACCTCTCGGCATCACGGCGCATTCTGGAAAAGCAGAAGGCGGAGCTTTCGACTGCCAACACCAATTATCTTGCGGAGAAGGAACGCGCCGAAGCCGCTAACAAGGCGAAATCGGAATTCCTAGCCAACATGTCGCATGAGCTGCGCACGCCGCTCAACGCCATTCTCGGCTTCTCGGAAATCCTGCAGGATCAGATGTTCGGTCCGCTGGGCTCCGCCCGCTACAATGAATATGCCAAGGACATTCACGACAGCGGCAAGCATCTGCTTAACGTCATCAACGACATTCTCGACATGTCGAAGATCGAAGCGGGGCATATGAAGCTAAGCTGCGAGCGGATCAATCTCGCGCCGCTTATCGAAGAGTGCCTGCGCTTCACCCGCATTCCGGCGGCGCAGAAGAACATTCTCGTCGAACAGCGCATTTCTTCCGATATCAAGCTGAGCGCCGATCGTCGGGCGATGAAGCAGATCGTGCTCAACCTGCTATCCAACGCGGTGAAATTCACCAACGACGGCGGCCGTATCTCGGTTCGCACGCGCAGGATCGGGGATGCCGTCATGCTCGTTATCGCCGATACAGGCATCGGCATTCCGAAATCGGCCATGAGCAAGATCGGCCAGCCCTTCGAGCAGGTACAGAGCCAATATGCGAAGAGCAAGGGAGGCTCCGGCCTCGGACTCGCCATTTCGCGCTCACTGACCGCTTTGCATCACGGCCGCATGCGCATCCGCTCCCGCGAGGGCATAGGCACAGTGATCGCAATCCGCATCCCGGATCAGAGCTGATCAGCTTCCCACCGTCGCCTGGAATACTTTCCGTACCGCTTTCGACAGGCGCTTCAGCTCGGCTTCCAGCGTGCGGAGATCCGGGCAATCCCCGGCGCGGCAGACCAGCTCGATCAGGCCGGAAGGCGTGTTTTTCGGATCGAACGTACCGTCGATGCAAAGCCGGATAAGCTGCGACACTTCCGTATAGAGCTGCAGAGCCTCCAGGCAGACGTCCAGATCGTTGCGATCCATCAGGCTGCCGCCGAGCAGTTTCAGCGCTTCGGCCGTGCTAAGGCCGTTTGCATCGATGCCAACGCCGTGAACCGACGCGATCAGCCGCAGATATTGCGCGATGAATTCGATATCGATCAGCCCGCCAGGGATAAGCTTCAGATCCCAAATGCTCTCCGGCGGCTTTTCCTGTTCGATCATGCCGCGCATCTCGCGAACATCCCTAGCGATCTTGGCGACATCTCTCTTTGTCGAAAGAACCTCGCCGATGACGCGCTCCGCATCGTTCACCAGCTCCTCGTCGCCGCAGATCAGCCGTGCCCGCGAAAGCGCCATATGCTCCCAGGTCCAGGCTTCCTCGCGCTGGTACTTCTCGAAGGAATTGATGCGCGTAGCGACCGGCCCCTTGTTGCCGGAAGGACGCAAACGCATGTCCACCTCGTAGAGTACGCCCTCGGCCGTCGGCGCCGAAAGGGCCGCGATCAGGCGCTGCGTGATGCGGGTGAAATAGCGCGTGGCATCGAGCGGCTTCGGGCCATCGGATTCACTGGCCGCGTCGTCGTAATCGTAAAGCAGGATGATATCGATGTCGGAACCGGCCGAGAGCTCGAAACTGCCGAGCTTGCCCATTCCGACGACCGCGACACGGCCGCCGGGATATTCCCCATGCGCCGCTCGGATTTCCTTCATGACAGCATCCAGCGCCGCCTCGACGATCAGATCGGCAAGGTAGGTGAAGGCGCGCGCCGCCATCGTTCCGCCAATTGCGCCCGTCAGCAGGCGAATGCCGATCAGAAAGCGCTGTTCGGAGGCGAAGATGCGCAGCAGGTCGAGGGTCTCCTCATAATGTCGCGCCGGGGCAAGGAAGCTTTTCAGCCGTACGGCGAGATAATCGCGTGTCGGCAGCTCGGCCATGAGCCTTGGGTCAAGCATGCCGTCGAAGACATGCGGCTTAGCCGCGATGATTTCGGCAAGCCTAGGTGCCGACGACATGATGTTGACAATGAGCGAGAGAAGCGCCGGATTGGTTCCGAGCAACGAGAAGAGCTGGATACCGGCCGGCAGGCCGGAGATGAAGCTGTCGAAGCGCAACAAAGCCTTGTCGGCCCGCTTGCTTTCGCCGAAGACGCGCAACAGCTCCGGCGTCAGTTCCGTCAGCCGCTCGCGCGCTTCGACGGATTGCGTGGCGCGATACCGGCCGTAGTGCCAGGTTCGGATGACATTGGCGATGTCGGACGGTCGCTCGAAGCCGAGGCGCCGCAGCGTCTCCAACGTATCCGGATCGTCGCCCTGGCCGGTGAAAACGAGGTTGCCGGTTTCGCTCGACAGCTTGGTTTCCTGTTCGAAGAGGCGCGCATAGCGGCGCTCAACCGTCTTCAATGTCGTCACCAGCGCTTCGGAGAAAGCCGACACATCGGCAAAGCCCATCATATAGGCGATGCGCCTCAGCTCGGCATCGGTTTCCGGCAGCAGATGCGTCTGCTCGTCCCGCACCATCTGGATACGATGCTCGACATCGCGCAGGAACCAGTAGGCCGATGTCAGCTCGTCGCGGGTTTCCGCATCGATCCACTTCGCCTCGGTCAATTCGGCAAGCGTCTGCTCCGTCGATCGGCTGCGCAAGGCCGGCATTCTCCCGCCGGCAATCAACTGCTGCGTCTGCACGAAGAACTCGATCTCGCGAATGCCGCCGCGGCCGAGCTTGACGTTGTGACCTTTGACCGCGATCGCGCCATGTCCCTTATGCGCGTGAATCTGCCGCTTGATGGAGTGGATGTCCGATATCGCGGCATAATCCAGATATTTGCGGAAGACGAAGGGCACGAGATCGCGGATGAAGGCCTGACCGGCGGCGATATCGCCACCGACGGGCCGCGCCTTGATGAAGGCAGCGCGTTCCCAGTTCTGCCCCCTACCCTCGTAATAGATCATCGCCGCGTCCACAGGGATAGCGAGCGGCGTCGAGCCGGGATCGGGGCGCAGACGAAGATCGGTGCGGAAGACATAGCCATCTGCCGTGCGCTCCTGCAGGATCCGCACCAGCCGCCGCATCAGCCGTGGAAAAATGTCGATGGCATCGTCGGGATCGGGAACGATGCCCGCGGTCTCATCGAAGAAGACGACCAGATCGATATCGGAGGAATAGTTAAGTTCTTCCGCTCCGAGCTTACCCATGCCGAGCACGATTAGGCCGGAATTTTCGCTCGGAATGGCGGGATCGGGAACCGTGATCTTGCCGGCCTCATGCGACGACAGCAGCAGATGGTCGATGGCCGCTGAAATAGAGGCCTCGGCGAGCCGGCTCAGCCAACGGGTGGTCTGCTTGCCATCATAAATGCGAGCGAGATCGGCGAGTGCGATGAGAAAGGCAGCGCGGCGCTTGGCGATGCGCAGGCGGCTCATCACCTCGGATTCGGAAGGCGAAACTCCCCCGTCCTCCCCCGGCAGCCAGGCTTGCCGAGCTTCTTGGACCAATGCTTCGATCTGCGGCGACAGCGGCTTCTCGATGGCGGCGACCAGAAGAGACGGTTCGAGATTGGCGGTTTCCCGCAGATGAGGAGAGAGAGTGAGGGCAGCGACGACAAAATCCCGCAACGCGCTTTCGCCCCCAAGCAGATCGGCAATGACGGGCTCGCCTCCCGCGATCTGCTTGAGATCCGCCAGTACAGACTTCGTTTCCGTCTGGTTCAACGCCCGCAGCCGCCCGGCAGAAACCTCCCGCAGCAAATCGCTTTGCGTCGTCGTCATGCAGTTCTCCCCAAACAGCAAGCGGATACCGCAGGATTAACCTATTGTTTCTGCATGGGGAAGATCATGGTGACCGTTAATCCCTTGGCGGCTGGATTTTCGGGATCGGTATCGGAAAGCTCCAGCCGGCCGCCATGCAACTCCATCACGGCTTCCACCAGCGCAAGGCCAAGCCCGGTTCCCGGCTTGGAGCGGCTTTCGTCCAGCCGAAAGAAACGCTTGACCACATCGGCACGCTGATGGGCAGGAATGCCCGGCCCATGATCGGCAACGGCGAGCGTCACAGCGTCACTCGCGCGCGCCAGCTTGAACGTGATCGCCGGTTTTCCGTTGCAGCCCGACGCATATTTAAGGGCATTGTCGATGAGATTGAACAGCGCCTGGCCGATCAGCTCGCGGTTTCCTTGCACTTCGACTTCCGGCTCTATCTCGGCGGTGAGCGCCAGGCCCGCCTCTTCCGCCACCGGCTCGTAAAGTTCGGCCGTATCGGCGACGATGGAGGAAAGATCGACCGCGGTCATTTCTGCGGCCACGGAACCCGCCTCGACGCGGGAAATCATCAGGAGCGCATTGAAGGTGCGGATCAGCTGATCGGATTCGCCGATGATGCCCTCAAGCGCTGTGCGGCGGCCTTCGCTGTCGGCATTGTCGAGCGCATCGGCCGCCTTGTTGCGCAGGCGCGTCAACGGGGTCTTGAGGTCGTGGGCGATATTGTCGGAGACCTGCCGCAGCCCTTCGTTCAGCTTCTCGATGCGCTCGAGCATGGCATTCAGCGACGCCGACATCCGGTCGAACTCGTCGCCGGAACCGCCGACTGGCAGGCGCTGCGAGAGATCGCCCGCCATGATCTTGCGGCCCGCATCCGTCATCCGGTCGATACGCTTCAGCGCGTTTCGGCCGATACCGAACCAGATGACCAATGCGCCGAGCCCCATAATCGCCAGTGCCAGCATCAGCGCCTGACGCACCAGCACGCGGAAGCGCTCCGGCTCGCCGAGGTCGCGGCCGATGAGGATACGCAAGCCATTGTCGAGAATGAAGATATTGGCAATTGCCAGATGACGGCGCTCCGGATCGTTGGAGGCGTCGGTGTAGCGCTCGTAGGAGAAGGGAAGCTCCGTCCAGCCGGCCTGCCCGAGCACGCCTGGCTGTACGGAAGCGACGTTGCCAGCCAGGATGTCACCGGAAGGACCCGCAATGACATAGAGATTAGCACCCGGCTGGCGGGCACGGCGCTCCATGGTGCGCAGAAGCAGGTTCAGGCCGCCGATGTCATAGGCACGCTTGACCTGACTGACCTCCTGCTGGACGGCATCGCGTATCTGCCCCGTCAGCAGCCGTTCGGACATGGCCGTGACATAGAAGACCAGCGTCGCGGCGCAAAGCGAGAAAAGAAGGATGTAGAGGGCGGAAAGGCGGACTGCGGTGGACTTGAAGAGGACGCGGAAGCGACTCATCCCTCGTCCTTGATCATGTAGCCGGCGCCACGAATAGTCTTCAGCAGCGGCTGGCTGAAATCCTTCTCGATCTTGGAGCGCAGGCGCGAAACGTGGACGTCGATGACGTTCGTCTGGGGGTCGAAATGATAATCCCAGACATTTTCGAGCAGCATGGTGCGGGTGACGACCTGGCCGGCATTCTTCATCAGATATTCCAGGAGACGGAATTCGCGCGGCTGCAGCAGGATTTCCTTGCCGCCACGGCGCACCTCATGCGAGAGGCGGTCCAGTTCCAGATCGCCAACACGATAGAGGACATCCTGCTCCGGCGTTCCCTTGCGGCGGCCGAGTACTTCGACACGGGCAAGAAGCTCGCTGAAGGCATAGGGTTTCGGCAGGTAGTCGTCACCTCCAGCACGCAGGCCGGTGACACGATCGTCAACCTGGCCGAGCGCAGAAAGGATCAGAACCGGCGTATGCACGCCCTTGCGGCGCAATTCGCTGATAACAGACAGCCCGTCCCGACGAGGAAGCATGCGATCGATGATGGCGACATCATAAGTGTTCTCGGTGGCCATGAAGAGACCGCTCTCGCCGTCGCTCGCGTGATCGGCAACGATGCCGGCCTCGCGAAACGCCTTGGTTAGGTAAGCCGCCGCTTCAAGATCGTCTTCGATGATCAGAATCTTCATGTGAGCGACATTACCTGCCGACGCTGCCTCGGCACAACCAGAATCGGGAGAACTCACGGCATGTTGGCTAGCGGTTGTCATCTTTCACCTGCCTTGGAACCAGTCATTTGACACGTTCTAAAAGGGAAAGCCGCACAAGCCGTGGCCTGCGCGGCTTTCCCAATGCATTTCATCCGTCTGAAGGATCAACCGGCGTTGATCGGCAAAGCAACAAAGCGGCTGCCGTCACCGGACTGAATCTGGAACAGGGCGCGGGTGCGACCGTCCTTCTTCGCCTGCTCGATGATCTTGGCAATATCGCCGGCGTTGGAGACCTGCTGGTTGTTAACTGACGTGATCTTCTCGCCTTCCTTCACGCCCTTATCGGCGGCATCGGAGTCGGGATCGACGGCCGTGATCGCTACGCCCTTGCCGTCATCGGAAGGGCCGACGGTCAGGCCAAGGTCAGCCAGCGCCTTCTCGGAGGACGGCTGCTGCGGCTGGTTCGGCTGCGAGTCGTCATTCGAGGCCTGGTTCTGATCGGCCGGAAGCGTGCCGAGCTCAACCGTGACCGACTGCGACTTGCCAGCGCGCCAGATAGAAACCTCGACCTTGGAACCCGGCTGCATCGCGCCGATGCGACGAGCCAAATCACGCGGATCCTTGACCGGGTCGCCATTCACTGCGGTGACGACGTCGCCGTTCTTGATGCCGGCCTTCTGACCCGGCGAGCCGTCCTGCGGGGAGACCACGAGAGCACCGCTTGCTTCGGACAGGCCGAGGGATTCGGCGATATCCTTGGTTACAGGCTGGATCTGTACGCCAAGCCAGCCGCGCGAAACCGTGCCGGTCTTGATCAGGTCGGCGACGACATCCTTGGCCGTGGTTGCCGGGATCGCGAAGGCGATGCCGACGCTGCCGCCGGACTGCGAGAAAATGGCGGTGTTGATGCCGACCACCTGGCCGTTGAGGTTGAAGGTCGGGCCGCCGGAATTGCCCTTGTTCACCGGTGCGTCGATCTGAATGTAATCATCATAGGGACCGGAATGGATATCGCGGCCCCGGGCCGAAACGATACCCGCGGTCACGGTGCCACCGAGGCCGAACGGGTTACCGACGGCAACGACCCAGTCGCCGACACGAACCTTGGAGTCATCGGCCCAGCCCACATAGGTGAACTTCTTGCCTTTGGGGTCGACTTTCAGGACAGCGAGATCGGTACGGCTATCCTTGCCGACGAGCTTGGCGTCGAGTTCAGTGCCGTCGTTGAGGACGACGACGAAAGCTGCACCATCGGAAACGACGTGGTTGTTGGTGACGATGTAGCCATCTTCCGAAACGAAGAAACCGGACCCTTGAGCGACCGGGCGCAGGTGGCCCTTGTCGTCAGAATTCTTCTGCTGGTTCTGGCCGCGCTGCTGGCCGCGGCCCTGCTGCTGCTCGAACTGGCGGAAGAACTTCTTCAGCGGGTGATCGTCCGGAAGGTCATCGAAGCCGCGGCCGAGACCGAAAGAATCATCCTCGTCGGCAACCGAGTTGACACGGGATTCGACGCGAACCGACACGACGGCCGGCGACACGGCATCCACCACATTGGCGAAGCTCGGAACCTGCGGCGCCTGGACGTTGACGGCATCGGCATAGGCACCGGAGACCACGGCCGGAACACCCGTTGCCAAGGCAGCAACAGCGAGGCCTGCGACGACGGAAGCCTTCATAGCAGTGCTGCGGGACAAAGTGTCCTTGATATTCCTGAACATATGCGAATTACCTTTTCGTTTCTCGTCAAATTTGCGCCGGGCGAAACCGGCTATGATGCGTCATAAGGAAGATATAGGGCACGGCACCTTACAACGAACTGTCCGCCCCATGAAAAATTCGTAATGTAAGGTATCGATGCAACGTTATGACGAAAGACGACGGCCGCGTCACTTGCCGAGGATATCTTTCAACTGCGCCTCTTCATCGGCGTTCAGAGAGCTGCCGATGGGCTTGCCCGCGCGGCGGCGCGCGTAAACGGCAAGGGCCAATCCGCCCGCTAGAAAGAGCGCGATCGGCGCTCCCCAGAGAATGTATGTCTTTTCGCTCAGGCGCGGCTTGAGCAGCACGAACTCGCCATAGCGGGAGACGATGTAATCGAGCACCTGCTGATCGGTGTCGCCATCCGTCAGTCGCTTGCGCACCAGCAAGCGCAGGTCCCGCGCGAGATCGGCATTGGAATCATCGATGGATTGATTCTGGCAGACCATGCAGCGCAGTTCGGCGGAGATGGTCCGCGCCCGTGCCTCTAGGGCCGGATCCGGCAGAACTTCGTCCGGGTTGACCGCGAAGGCGGGTGCCGCGGCGAAGAGCAATGCCAGCAGCATAAGCAAGCGGATCACCCATACTTTCCCCCCTTTAGGGAGGAAGTCGCCGGCAGCAGCAGCCGAGGAAGAAGGAGCACTGCCCTTACTGCGGTGAAATACCCCCTCATCCGCCCTGCGGGCACCTTCTCCCCGAGGGGAGAAGGGAAAACCGCTGCGGCCTTCATTGACCGGTTTTGCTTTGATACCGGTACGACAGCGACAATCTCCCCTTCTCCCCTCGGGGAGAAGGTGTCCCGGAGGGGCGGATGAGGGGGAGACGGTCAAACGCATCATTCGGCCGGCTCCATCGCGGGACGAGCTGGTTTTGCCTTCCGGCTCGGGGCGCCGACGCGCAGGCGACGGTCGCTGAGCGACACGAAACCGCCGATCGCCATGATGAGCGCACCCAGCCAGATGCAGAGAATGAACGGCTTCCACCAAATGCGCACGACCATGCCGCCGTCCTTGCTGGCGTCGCCGACCGATACATAGAGTTGGTTGAGACCCAGGGTGAGAATGCCGGATTCGGTCGTCGCCGTGCGGCTTGCAGTGAAGACGCGCTTGGCGGACGACATTTCTGCAAAGACAACCCCGCCACGGCTGACCGTGAAGTGGGCGCGATCCTCGGTGAAATTGGGGCCGACGCCGGGCTGCACGCCGTCAAAGCGCAGGCTGTAGCCGCCGAGCTCGGCTGTCTCGCCCGGCTTCATGCTGGTGATGTGTTCCGCCTCGAAGGTCGTCACCGCGACGATGCCGAGGACAGTGATGCCGAGGCCGGCATGGGCAAGCGCCGTGCCAAAGGCAGAGCGCGGCAGCCCGCTCAGGCGGCGCCACGCGACACCAGCCGCCACCTTGCCGACGCCGGCGCGATACCAGAGGTCGGCCAAGGCGCCGAAGACCAGGAAGAAGCCGGCGGCGAGACCGAGAGCGGCAAGCACTGGCCCACCATGCTCGACATAGAACAGGACAAGGCCCGCCAGGAAGGCCAGGCCCGCAATGACATAAAGCCTCTGCAGCGCACCGAGCAGATCGCCGCGCTTCCAGGCGAGCAGCGGGCCGAACGGCACAGCAATGAGGATCGGGGTCATCAATAGCCCGAACGTCATATTGAAGAAGGGCGGCCCAACGGAAATCTTGTCGCCGGTCAGTGTTTCGAGCGCCAGCGGATAGAGCGTACCCGTCAACACCGTGCCACAGGCAACCGTGAGGATCAGGTTGTTCAACACCAGCGCGCCCTCGCGCGAGATCGGCGCGAACAATCCACCGGCGGCAAGCTTCGGTGCACGCAGCGCGAAAAGCGATAGGGCACCGCCAATGAAGATCAGAAGAATACAGAGAATGAAGATACCGCGCGTCGGATCGCTGGCGAAGGAATGGACGGAGGTCAGTACGCCCGAGCGGACGAGGAAGGTGCCGAGCAGCGACAGCGAAAACGTCAGGATTGCCAGCAGCACCGTCCAGATCTTCAGGGCATCGCGCTTTTCCATGACAACCGCCGAATGCAGCAGTGCCGTGCCGGCGAGCCAGGGCATGAAGGAGGCATTCTCCACCGGGTCCCAGAACCACCAGCCGCCCCAGCCGAGTTCGTAATAGGCCCAATAGGAACCCATGGCAATTCCGAGCGTCAGGAAACTCCAGGCGGCCAGCGTCCAGGGTCGGACCCAACGTGCCCAGGCGGCATCGATGCGACCTTCCAAAAGTGCGGCGACGGCGAAGGAAAAGCAAACGGAGAAGCCGACATAGCCGAGATAGAGCAAGGGCGGATGGATCGCGAGGCCGATATCCTGGAGGACGGGATTGAGATCCTTGCCCTCCGCCGGCGCCGGGTTGAGCCGAAGGAACGGATTGGAGGTGAGCAGAATGAAGACCAGGAAGGCCGAGGAGATCCACGACTGCACGGCCAGCACATTGGCGCGCAGCACGTCGGGCAGATTGCGCCCGAAGAGCGCGACGAGCGCGCTGAAGAGCGCCAGGATCAGCAGCCAGAGCATCATCGATCCCTCGTGATTGCCCCAGACGCCGGAGATCTTGAAGACCAGCGGCATCAGCGAATGGGAGTTGGCCCAGACATTGAGGACGGAGAAATCGGAGGCGACATAGGCATAGGTCAGCACGCCGAAAGAAAAGGCGACCAGCAGGAACATGACGATCGCGCCGACGGGGGCGATATCCATCATCGACACGTCGCCGCGCCTGGCGCCGATCACGGGAAGGATGGAGACGACGAGTGCGGTGGCGAGCGCCAGCACCAGCGCATAGTGTCCGAGCTCGATGATCATCGGGTGGCCTCCTCGCCCTTCCAGACGCCATCTGCCTTCAGCTTATCGGCGACCTGTTTTGGCATATAGCGCTCATCATGCTTGGCGAGCACGCTGTCGGCAACAAAAACGTCGCTGCCCGGCTCGAACCTGCCTTCGGTCACCACACCCTGCCCTTCGCGGAACAGGTCTGGCAGAATGCCGTCATACTTGACCTTGATCGTGTCGGTGCCGTCCGTGACGGAGAACTGCACTTGCGTACCCTGACCACGCACGATCGATCCCTCACCGACAAGCCCGCCGAGGCGGATCAGCGTCCCGGCATTGACCGGCGTCTTGGCGAGATCCGCCGGCATGTAGAAGTAGGCGACCGACTGGCTGAAGGCGAACAGCACGAGCAGCACGGCAACGGCGATGAAACCCATGCCGCCGGCGATCACAGCCAGACGTTTCTGCTTGCGGGTCATTGCTGCGTCACCTCCGTCGGCAATCCCAATTCTTTCGCCAGCGCCAGAAGCTGCTGGCCCTCCCCTCCATCGGCCGGAAAGGCCGCGAGACCGCGCTTCAACGCATCCGCTGCGCGCTCCCGATCATTCAACACCGCATAGGAGCGGATTAGCCGCATCCAGCCCTCGAAATTCTTGGGATCTTCCTTGAGCTTGGCATCGAGGCTGTCGACCATGCCGCGGATCATCTGCTGGCGATCGCCGCTGCTCAGCGCATTCGCCGCAGCGACATCCTCCGCCGTCGGATTGCCGGGCGCCTTGTCATTTGCCGACGCCATCGGTTGGCCGCCATTCTTGACGATGTGTTGATCAACGACAGCAAGCCAGGGAGCGTCAGGCGGCGATTGCTTGGCGAGAGCCTCGAAGGCGGTCTTCGCATCGGCAGCCTTGCCCTCCTGCTCCAGCGCGAGCGCCAGATAGAAAAGCGTGCGCGGATTGGCGGCATCGAGCGCAAGCGATTGCTGCAGCACGTCCCGCGCCTCCGCCGTTACTATGCCATTGGCCTTGACGACCAGCACCTCGCCCAGATCGCCAAGTCGGGCCGCGTTCGGCCCCAACAGACGGATGACATTGCGATAGGCAAGCTCCGCATCGCCGACACGGTTGGTCTTGAAATAGATGGGTGCCAGGACTTCCCAGCCCTTGGCGTCATCCGGGTTCTTGGCCAGATGCTGCTCGATCTTGACGATCGAGATGGCGAGATCGTTTCCTGGCTTCTCCAGCCGCGCTTCCAGCGGCTGCGCCGGCAGGCCGGGATCGCCGTTGATAAGATAAAGACAGAGACCAACGGCCGGAAGAAGGACGATGATGAAGGCCTGAGCAAGACGATAGTTACCACGCGCAGGCGATTTTGCCGCCGTCTTCTCGTCTTTGGCGGCAGCGATGAGGCGCCGCCCTATTTCGGCGCGGGCATAGCCTGCCTCCTGCGCGGAGATGAGGCCGCCGGCAAGATCGCGCTCCAGTTCACGAAGCTGATCGCGATAGACCTCAGTCTCGCCGGAACGGCCGCCCTCCGCCTCCTTCGCACCACGCAGAAGAGGATAGAGCAGCACAGCGCCGACAACCGCCGTAAGAACGGCCACGAGAATCCAGAACAGCATAGACGCCCAATACTTTAACGGGGCGCTTATTCCAACCGGGAAAGGCCATCTGACGAAGATTTGAGGCGTTTGGCCGCGCCTTTCATTGCAGACGCCTATTCAAGCGGCGTCCAGGTGCCGTCGTCATTGCGGCAGGCCGCGCCCCTTGCCGTCGTCGGCTTGCCGTCGACCGTGACGGTATGCGTATATTGCCGGCAATTCTGCGAGCCGACCTGATAGGGCGCAGCGGGGACAACCTCGCCACTTGCATTCCTGCCCTTCCATGCCACAGGCTGGCCGAGAGGCGAGGTCTCAAGCGCCCGATATTCGGCTTCCAGCGCGCGCTGCTTGTCGCTGTCGCTGAGCTTGATGCCGGTGCGCTCGACGATGCCACCATCAAGAGCATTGATGAAGGTTGCGGAGGCCGGAGGCTTCGCAGACGAAAACAGGCTCTTGCCGCCTCCCAAGCTGCTCGTGGTCGAGCAACCAGAAAGCGCGAGTGCGGCGAAAAGAGAGGGGACGACCAGGAAAAAGGTACGAAGCTTCATACAACCGAACCAGTATCAAAAAGCAAAACCAATAGGTACTGCGCTGCGGCATCATCATGACCCACAACGTCTTTTGGCATCATGCCGTTCCTCACGCAACATCCTTCATCAGGCCCGGCAAAATTAGGCTCGCCCGAAGCCCGCCCCAGCTACCCCGGGAGAGCTCGAAACGGCCTTGATATTCGTTGGTGATCTCGCTGACGATCGAAAGCCCAAGCCCCGTGCCGGGCTTGCTCTCGTCCAGTCTGCGCCCGCGTTTCATGGCTTCGCGGATCTGATCCGGCTCCAGCCCGGGACCGTCGTCCTCAACCACCAGTTCCACCCAGTGGCGCCGCGCCGGATCGATGCCCTTGATCTCGGCCGGCGCCTCGTTTGCAACCAGACGCACCTTGTGTTCGGCAAAGCGGGCGGCATTCTCCAGCAGATTACCGACCGTCTCCTCCAGATCCTGCTGCTCCATGGCGAGCGCCAGATTGGGCGAGACGGAGAGTTCGAACTCCTTGTCGGCGTTCAGCCGTCGCATGACACGGACGAGCCGTTCCAACGCTGGCTCGGCCTCGGTGCGTGCCAGCACGGATTCGCGCTGGGCGGCGATGCGGGCACGATTGAGATAGGATTGCACCTGCCCCTGCATGGCTTCTGCCTGGTTCTTCACCAAATCGCCATGTGAGCGCTCCAAGACGCGGGATTCGTTGAGCAGCACCGCAATCGGCGTTTTCAGCGAGTGCGCGAGATTGCCGACCTGCATGCGGGCACGCTCGACGATACGCCGGTTGCTCTCGATGAGCGCGTTGATCTCATTGGCAAGCGGCAGGATCTCACGCGGGAAATCGCCCTGCAAGCGTTCGCTTTCACCGGCGCGGATGCGCTCCAGCGCGGCGCGCGCCTTGTCGAGCGGTTTCAGGCCGTAGAGAATGGCGAGCGCATTGACGATCAAGCTTCCGACGCCGAAGCCGACGAGTGCGAAGTAGAGGCTGTGGGAGAAATTGCGGACGTCGTCCTCGACCACGGCCACATTGCCAGTCACACGGAAGCGTGCGGCACGGCCGTCCGTGTCGAGCACGACTTCCGTTTCGGCTACCTGGACGCGGTTTCCGAAGGCATCGGTGACGATGTAATAGCGTTCGTAATTCTTGTCGAAGGGCGCTTCCAGCACGGAGAGAACAGGCAAGTTCGATGCGCCGAGCGACGGCGAGACCAGTGGCGTCGCCGTATAGGTGCCAAGCGGCTCGACCATCCAGTACCAGCCGGTCTTCGGCTGGGCAAAACGCAAATCACCGAGCTGCGGGCTGCCTGACAATGTGCCCTGGTCGCCGATCGTCACCGAGTTGATGACGTTATAGAGCTGCGCGCGCAACAGGTCCTGGAAACCGCGCTCGGCGCTCTTGCGATAGATATTCGAGATGACGAGGCCGATCACCACCAGCGCCACGGCGGACCAAAGCGTGGTCAGCAGCAGGACGCGAGCGGTGAGCGACTTAATTCGCATTGGTCGGAGCTTGGATTCTGTAACCAAGGCCGCGAACCGTTTCGATCAGGTCGACACCCATCTTCTTGCGCAGACGACCGACAAATACCTCGATCGTATTGGAATCCCGATCGAAATCCTGATCGTACATATGCTCGACCAGCTCGGTGCGTGAGACGACCTCCCCCTTGTGATGCATGAGATAGGCAAGCAGACGATATTCGTGCGAGGTGAGCTTTAGCGGCTTGCCGTCGACAGTTGCCTTCGAGCTCTTGGTGTCGAGCCGCACCGGGCCGCAGACGATTTCCGAAGAGGCATGCCCGGCGGCGCGGCGGATGAGAGCGCGGATGCGGGCAAGCACTTCCTCGACATGGAAGGGCTTGGCGACGTAGTCGTCGGCGCCGGCGTCGATGCCTGCCACCTTGTCGCTCCAGCGATCACGTGCGGTCAAAAGAAGCACCGGCACAGTGCGCCCGGCGCCACGCCATTTCTCAAGCACTGTGATGCCATCCATTTCAGGCAAGCCGATATCGAGGATGATAGCATCGTAAGGCTCGGTATCGCCGAGGAAATGCCCTTCCTCGCCATCAAAGGCCGTATCGACCACATAGCCTGCCTCCTTCAAGGCCTCGGCAAGCTGACGGTTCAAGTTGATATCGTCTTCGACTATGAGAATGCGCATCTCTAAATCCAATTTCCCCGGTTCGATAAACAGTACCGCAAATCGTGGCGCAGTGGAATCACGGAAACAATAAGATTTCGTGTAAGATTCAAGGCGTTAGGTGGCACCAAAATGCGCGGGAATCACATCGGCACCTTCATCGTCACCTTGCGCGGACGCTGGCCGTTGCCCTGGACGAGAACAGTGATGATGCAGCTGTCACCGGATGGTTGTACCGAGAGAAGCTGACCGCCGGTCTTGGCGACCACCTCGTCAGCGGCCTCACTGCAATCGCTGTTGGCGCGCGCGACCAGGGTCGACGTCGGCGCTGGCGCCGGCAGAACAGACGAGCCGGCCAGAACGAGGGCCGCTGCTGCTATGCTTGAAAATGAGGCCATGCTTCGGGCTTCCCACAGGGATATGAACTTGGCCGATTATTTACCCAAACACGTCTGAATGGCAAATGAATGGGCTGTAATTTTCGGCCGACCATGCGTCGGGGTCACCTGACTGGTGCTCTAACCATTTGAAATTATTGAACGCGCATCTGCCGTAGCGTGATAACGGCAACCGGCTGTCGTTCCGGAGCGCCGCATCCATACAATCTATCGGCGATATGCGTGAATCGATACGTATCCGCGTTCGCGGGCACCACACGCCCGGAGCCGCAGGCTTAGCCATTTTTAATCATTCTTGCTTATCATCGGTTCATAGAGGCGGGATGAAACGTCGCCTTTCGTGGCCAATGCAACCGGCCTGCAAGCGTCTTGTCGACATAAGGCGTGGCGATTTCCTTGAGTCCTTTGAATCGCTTGCCGCGATTTCTTCTCAAGTTGAATCCGGAGCTTCAAAAGTTGATTCAAGAACCTCAAGCCGAGAATCCGGTTGCCGACAATCCGATTCCGCTCGCGTGCTCAATCCGTTGAAAGGGCTGGCGGGAAATGGTTCTACGGGGCCAGACGTTCAGAAAGGTTCACGGACGGCCGTCACCGTCTCATAGTCTGCCGCAATGCGCATTTCGCGCAGCGGACGAACGCGCTCGATGGAGCGCTGGTAATTCGGATGGGCCTTGTAAGCCGCCAATGCCGCCTCGTCGTCGAATTCGCCGTAGACCACCAGATCGACTTCGGTTCCGAGCTGATCGGTCTTGACGTTCGTGCCGATCTCCAAAAGCCGCGCATGCGGAATGGCCGTGAGGATCGAGAGGCCGGAACGGACCTCCTCAAGCTTGGCGCGATCGGGAACGGTGAAGAAGACGATATGACGGATCACGCGGCGGCTCCTTGTACATATGCGCGGGGCATCGCGCGATACCATGCGTGTGGGTGCAATTCAATAAAACGCCCCTTCGCTTCCCGAACCGTTTCGTCGCAGGTCACGCAGGCGCCCATTTACGGCACGGCGGCGCGGCGTGTTATCATCGCGGCCATGACCGATGAGGACCTTATATCCCTCGCCCTTGGCCTGCCGTACGCAGCAGAGAGCTCACACTTCGGAACCCGTGACTTTCGCGTGGGGGGCAAGATCTTCATGACACTTCGCGGACCGGATTTCTGCGTCCTCAAGCTGACGCCGGACCAGCAGCAGATGGCTTCGACCATCATGCCTGAACATGTCGCCGCCGTGCCCGGCAGCTGGGGCCTGAAGGGGTGGACCCGACTTTTCCATCGCGATGCCGGAAGCGAGGAGGTCAGAAGGCTGGTGCGTCAGGCCTGGCGGAATACAGCGCCGAAATCTATGGCTTTGCCGGAGGATTAGGTATCATGTCGTCCTCGACGGTCAGCGGCCAGTCGACAACATAATCCTCGAAATCATCGAGAGCGACATCGTTTTCGCTGATGGTGCGCCCTTGTGCGGAGGCACCCGCTATATGCACCGTTTCCGGATCGCCCGAGATCAACGGATGCCACCAATAGAGATCGCGGCCCTCGTTGACGAGGCGATAGGCGCAGGTGGGCGGCAGCCATTGCAGCTCCGGCACTTTCTCGGGCGTCAGTTGCACGCAATCCGGCACGAAATCCCAGCGGTTCGGATAGCTGGTGCAACGACAGCTCTCGCCATCCATCAGCTTGCAGCGGATCGAGGTGAAATAGACGTCGCCGCTATCCCACTCCTCGAGCTTGTTGAGACAACAGAGGCCACAGCCGTCGCAAAGGCTCTCCCATTCCGACGGGCTCATCTCCGTCAGGGTCTTGCTTTTCCAGAAGGGTATCTCGTCTGTCATCATCATCGTCCTCGCCCGGCCAAGGGGAATTCGGGCTGCGGCATGCATGTCTCTTGTTCTTTTCTCTAAATCAACCAATTATTCAATTAGCCGTTCTATGAGATAATGGGCTTTGCGTGTGCCACAAGGAGACACGCGGCAGCAATGTGGTCGGGAAGTAGAGCGTGGAAGACCCATCCAATCCAGAAAACGGGCCGAAGATGGAGCCCGAGACGCCTAGGGATAACGGGGCCGAAAAGCCGCGGCGTCGGAAGCGCTATTTCTTTTTGCGCCTCGATTCATGGATCGACTCCACTTTGTGGAATGCCGGCTTCGGTCTCGCCGAGGCGTGGGAAGAGATCACCATCTTCTTCCGCCGCTTCCGCGTTCGCGGCTGGAAACGTATCTTTTTCGAATTGCTCGGTGAAGGCCTGACGCTGGGGACCGCCGGCTCCGTTGTCATGCTGATGCTCGCCATGCCGGCCTTCGAGGCCACACAGGGCGATTGGCGCAACCGCGGCAATTTCGCCGTCACCTTCCTCGACCGCTACGGCAATGTCATCGGCCATCGCGGCATCATTCACGAAAATTCCGTGCCGGTCGACCAGCTGCCGGATTATTTCATCAAGGCGGTGCTGGCGACCGAGGACCGGCGCTTCTTCGACCATTTCGGCATCGATGTGATCGGCCTGTTCCGCGCGCTGACCGTCAATGCGCAGGCCGGCGGCGTCGTCCAAGGCGGTTCGACGCTGACGCAGCAGCTTGCCAAGAACATCTTCCTCAGCAACGAGCGCTCCATCGAACGCAAGGTCAAGGAAGCCTTCCTGGCGATCTGGCTCGAGGCCAATCTCTCCAAGAAGGAGATCCTGAGCCTCTATCTCGACCGCACCTATATGGGCGGCGGCACCTTCGGCGCAGCGGCGGCGGCGCAATTCTATTTCGGCAAGAGCATTACCGACGTCAATCTGGCCGAAGCTGCAATGCTCGCCGGCCTCTTCAAGGCGCCGGCGAAATATGCGCCGCATGTTAACCTGCCCGCCGCTCGTGCCCGCGCCAACGACGTGCTGTCCAATCTCGTGCAGAGCGGGCTGATGACCGAGGGACAGGTCGTCGCCGCGCGGCGCAACCCGGCTTCAGTGGTCGACCGCGCCCAGATCGAATCCCCGGATTATTTCCTCGACTGGGCCTTTGACGAGGTACAGCGGCTTTCAAACCGGTTCCCCGAGCGCTCGTTGATCGTGCGCACCACCATCGATATGGGGCTGCAGAAGGCGGCGGAGGATTCGGTCCAATCCAGTCTGATGGAATTCGGCGAGCGCTATAAGGCCAAACAGGGTGCCTCCGTCGTCATCGAAAACGGTGGCGCCGTGCGCGCCATGGTCGGCGGCAGCGACTACGGTGAAAGCCAATTCAACCGTGCGACCAAGGCGCTGCGCCAACCCGGTTCATCCTTCAAGATCTATACCTATTCAGTGGCGATGGAGAATGGCATGACGCCGACATCCACCATCGTCGATGCGCCGATCAGCTGGGGCAATTGGAGCCCGCACAATTACGAGAACCGCTATGAAGGCAAGGTGACGCTCACCCAGGCGCTGACGCAGTCGATCAACACCATCCCCGTACGGCTCGCCAAGGAGAAATTCGGCATTCAACCGATCCGCAACATGGCCAAGGCCATGGGTGTCGAGACGCCGATCCGCAACGACAAGACCATTCCGATCGGCACATCGGAAGTGACCGTTCTCGACCAGGCGACCGCCTATGCCGTCTTCCCGGCCAACGGCATGCAGTCGCGGCGTCACGGCATCGAGCAGATCACCGGCTATGACGGCAAGGTGCTCTATGATTTCAGTCACGACGAGTTCCCTGCAAAACGGGTTCTCAGCGAAAAAGCCACGTCCTACATGAACCAGATGCTGACGCAGGTTCCGGTGATCGGCACCGGCCGCAAGGCAGCCCTCGACAACGGCATCGTGGTCGGCGGCAAGACCGGCACCACTCAGGCCTATCGCGACGCCTGGTTCATCGGCTTTACGGGCAATTACACCTGCGCGGTCTGGTTCGGCAACGACGACTATACCTCCACCAACAACATGACGGGCGGCACCCTGCCGGCCATGACCTTCAAGAAGATCATGGATTACGCCAATCAGGGCATCGTGCTGAAACCGATCCCCGGCATCGCCAACCCTTTTCCTGTACAGAAACCACAAACGGTTGCGGCCAAGAAGCCCGCCGACCCTGCCAATGGCGGCCTGCCGCCATTGGTGCGTCCGCGCTCGCTTTCGGTCGACTCCACAAGCATCCTGCGCGATATCGGCGAAAGGCTGAAGGCCGCAACACCACTCGGGGCACAGAAGGTGGCGACGGCGGAGCATCGCAGCACGACAGCGCCTGAATAACCAGTTCCCCCAGGAAATGCGCGGCGGCGCGACGCTGATGGCAGCGGCAAACCCGCGGTCGAACTGAAGGATGGAGGCCGGTGTTTTGCATGTCCGCTGCTATTCCCGATCTTCGCCATTGTTCTCAAGACAGCCGTAAATAGTGGCTTGCCCTTCCCCCTACCGCCAGAATCAGGAATAAATCGGCACTGATTTGTCACGAGGACGATCCCAGGGTGTTCCGAGTTCCCCTTCTTGTTGCGCTTTCGCTTGTCATCGCCTTCGGCGGCGGGATCGTGTTCACGCTTCTGGCGCTGGATGCCACCTCCGGCTTCGGCGCGATCAAGCTTGGCGCCTGGCAGGCTTTCCCCGAAATGCAGACAGCGGATGCGGACCCTTATGCGAAATCCCATAGAGCGCGTGCCGGGCGGCTGCTCTATGGCACCGCCGAAGGGCTGGTGTTTACTGCCTCCGACGATGACGGCAAAGCGCGGCTGACCGCAAATTGCACCTACCGCATCAGCGGCCAGACGCCGCCGGCGAGACTATGGACCCTTTTCATCGCCGGTAATGACGGCCGTCCGGTCGAGGATGCTGCCGGTCGCCCCTCCACCATCAATTCCTGGGTGGTGCTGCGCAAGCCGGATTCGACCTTCAACATCACCGTTTCGTCCTCAGCCCAGGCGGGCAACTGGCTTGCCTTGCCCCCGTCTGGCAATTTCCGTCTGGTATGGACACTCCTGGATTCGCCGGCGGCCAGCAATTCCGGCCTGATCGATCTTGGCATGCCGAAACTCGAGAAGATCGGATGCGGCAATGTTTAGATTCGTCTTTGCGATTCTGACCGGCCTATTCGGTGCGGTACTGCTGCATATCATCATCATTCTGTCGCTGCCGCACTTCTCCGATCGTGACGCCTATACACGTGTGTCGGACGAAGGTGACGAGAACCATTTCTATATGCTCGACAACAAGGACGATGACGCGGGGCTTTCTAACACTGATCCCTACATCCGCACGGCCGTCTGCGCCTTCGACATCGAGGATACACCCGTTCATCTGACCGCGAAGGGCAAGGTGCCGTTCTGGTCGCTTGCCATCTATGACGCGGCATCCAATGAAGTGTTCAGCATGAGCGACCGCACCTCGGTCGGCGGAGCGCTCGACCTGCTGCTTGCATCCCCCGTTCAGCTGACGGGCATACGCAAGGCACTACCGCCCGCCCTTGCCCAATCGATCCTGGTGGAAGTGCCGCGGTCTCAAGGCTATGCGGTCCTACGCACGATGGCGCCGCAGGCAAGCTTCGACGATGCGGCCAGAGAATTTCTCTCAGAGGCCGGGTGCGACGAATTCGACAATGGCTGAGATATTCTTGGGCTGAGATATTGCTGGAACCGCAGGCCGCCAATTAAGCGGCTGGAGCTAGGTTGATCCGGGATAGCTGCCGGTATGAGCGCGGAACAGCTGATTGCGGCCGCAGCTGGCAAGTGCGCGCGAATTCGCTGCGCACTTGCTCGTTTGACGTGATTATTTCCCTTTTGCCCGCTTCGGTCCTGCGCCGGGCCGATGCGTTGGCGTATCAAGATGTTCGTAACGCACGCCGGTGAACAAGAGTATTCTCGCCTCCACCGGTTCCTTCTGGGCGCGCGGCGGCAGACGCAAACGCCAATCCGAAAGAGATATGATCTTTGCCATTCTCGTCTCCATTAACGTCTCGAGACGGATGAACCTGCGACTGGATTTCACCCTGCCCGCTGCTGAAGCGGGCTAGCGCTTCCCTCCATCCAGCCTCTCTGCTAGGGGCTTCGATGGAAGCATCTACGCCTTCTCACGGCATTTCCCTTACACCGTGGCATGAGTACCGATTTTTGGCTCCCATGCTGTCTTTACACTCGATCACATTCTGCCAATGGCTGCTGTCAATCGGAATTCATACATATCGCAGTTAACAGAATGCTAATTCTCGTCGCGTGGCATTTCCGATATCGTTCGTCATACCCTATTAACGCTCCGGCGACAGTTTTGGTTTCATCACCAGTGGAAAAATTCCGACTGCCGGCTTTCCTATAAAATCTAATAATATTATATACTTAACTGCGACGATGAGCTTCCACGCAAACAGAGCGGGAGGCATCGCGTTGCAGAAAAGCGTCACACAAATATTATTTGCGCTCACGAAAAATTAACGTAATGTAAGAATTGAAATTCGAGGGCAATCAATGTTTGCGACGGGCAGTTCCGTCTTTTCACCGGAGGATGTCACGGTCCTGCGTAATGCGTTGGACGGGTGGTGCCTGGAAAAGCGGATCGATATTAAAAGTACGGAAGCCCAGTTCGCGGCCACGGCGGCAATCGGCCTTTTTCAATCCGGCTACAACACCTCGGAAAAGCTGCTCGCGGCCTTGCGCGAGCACAAGGGCATCTAAAGAATCCCATCAGCATCAAGAGGCCGGATCTCCGCTTTTGCAGCGAGTGACGTCGCTTTTGACTATCTCCGCAACGGAAGCACTCATAGGTTGAATTTCGCTATGGGAACCTATGCCGAGAAAGGTTTTCCACAGGCCCGCTTGCGCCCAAACTGCCGTCCATGCGGACAAAATGCCGCTGCACTCCTCGCGCAAGCTTAACGCGCAATTTTTATTCGGATTTTAATAAAGTTTTCACGAAGCATTAACCCTGCCGGCCTTAGTCTTTCGCGAAAGCCAGATAAGGACGACCGTGTCCATACCCGTTTCGATAGTCATCGCCGAGAACGCCCTCTTTATCGAAAGAGTCGTCCGGTTCGACTGGAATGAATCGAAGCGGAAGCCATGGTCGATCTTGGGGCTCCCTGCTTTTTTGTTCGGCGTATCAGTATGGGTGTTGGCGTGCGTGATCGGTTTCGAGACCTTGAAGAGCCTGCGACTGTCCGCAAGAAGGACGTGGTTCTGATGGCGACGATCACCAGCTTCGAGGGCATGGGCCATCCGTCCAAATCGGAGCTTCGACAGTTCGCGGAGCTTTTCACCCCCGTTTTCCAGGCATCCTCCGACGAAGCGAAGCGACAGGCAGTTGCCGCCCTTTCCCAATGCGAAACGGTGCCGCAGGCCGTTGCCCTGTTCATCGGCTGTCAGCCGATCGCGATCGCCGCTCCCTTCCTGACAAGCTCGCAAGCGATCGATGACGAAACGCTTATCACCATTGCCCGCACGCAAGGGGCCGCCCACGCGCGCGCGATCGTCCGCCGCTCGTCCCTGTCCCCGAAAGTCATAGACGCGCTCGTCGGTCTGCATCAGGCAGAGCCGGAACGCGGTATGACAGTGGCGGAGCAGCCGGTTGATATGGTCTCATCGCAGGCCCAGACGTCAGAAACCGAACGGCAATCGCGTGAGGAAATCCTGCGGCAGCAGATCAAACAGGCTGCGCGCCATCTGACCCGCGACGACAGCGACAGACTCGGTCTGCGCAGTCTCAGCGAGACGCAGGAGGCACTCCTCGTCCGCTTTGCGCGCGAGCGCGATGCGGTGCAGTTCGCAACGACGCTCGCCGATGCCCTCTCCTCCAGTTACTGGCTCGCCGAACGCATCCTGCTCGACACTTCGGGGCAACAACTCGCCGTCACGCTCGTCAGCCTCGGCATGGGCATTGCCGATGCCGTCTATTCGCTCGAGCGCTTCTATCCGCACCTCGCCGAACGGCACGGCAGCGTCAGCCGGGCATGGCTGGTGCTCGATGATATCGATGCGGAGGAAAGTCAGGCGCGCGTCGAGGCCTGGCGCCGCGCCGACAGCTACACCTACCTGCCACAGGAAAAACCTTCCCATCGTCCTGCAACACCGCTGTTCGGGCCGAATTCGGCGTCCACGCGCGCGTTACGCGTGGCGAACCGTCGATAAGGACGGCTCAATCCAACGGATTGGCGCGGAAACCGGCCAAGGGGACGATATCGCCGATATCGTCCGTCTCAAGCTCGACGATCCACAAATCGGGATCGAACTTCAGCTCGCGATCAAGGGTTTCGCGGATTTCTTGCGGCTCCCTGCGGTCGACGCGGATTTCGAAAAGCCGCGTGCCGCTCTCCCCCTCATCGAAGAGGCTCTGCGGTGCCGGCGCGTAGAGGGTCTCTAATCCGTCGCGGAAACGCTGGCGGATGAAGATCGCGCCTGCCTGCTCCTCGCCCTTGCGCTCCACAGCAGCAAAATCGCCCCTGGCGAACAGGCGGCGGACAAGAGCGGAAACAAAGATGTCGCTGCGCAATCTCATAGGGGAGCTATAACGACGGCGGGCCGCCAAGGCAATCGAAGCCGTCCCCTACCCGATTGTGCCAACTCGAGGGATAAGCGTTCGGACGACACGCTCAAAGCGCGCCGATATCCTGCAGCTTCTTGAGGACCGCCATGCTCGGCTCCCCGGTCTCCGGCAAGCGATAGTGCTTCTGGAAACGCCGGATAGCTGCCTTCGTCTGCTCTCCGGCAACACCGTCGATGCTGACGTTGCTGTAGGCGATGTTGCTCAAGCCCTTCTGGATCTGCATGACCATGTTGACCGCATCGCTGGGCGTCGCCTTGGCCGCGACGGCGCCGGTCTTAATGTTCTTCTCGGCATTCTGGATGGCGGCGGCAACCGGGTCGATCGCATCCGCCGTAGCGGAAATATTGACGGGGCGTGCGGCGGGAACAACAGCTGTCGTATTCATTTTGTAGCTTGCAGCCTGGGCGTTTGCGGCATTGCTGGCCTTAAGGGCGGCGAGAAGTTCCGGCGTCGGCGTGCCGGTCTGTGAGAGGCCCGACGCCTCCTGGAAGAAAAGGATAGCCGATGTCGTGCGCGATCCCGGCTTTCCATCGACGGCGCCGTCATAAAGGCCGTGTCGGATAAGTTCGCCCTGGATATCGGCAATGAGTTTCGACGGCGCGCTGGACGATTGTGCTGCGACCTGGCCGGTTGACGACGGCGGGGCGAGATCAGACGCCGAATCCTGCCGCTCGATCCGGAAGGTGGTGACATTGCCTGCGTCGGCCTGCTGTGCATGCAAAAAGGATTTGCGGCCGGGGATCTGATAGGGAGACGCCGGATCACGGGTTCGCAATATGGGCGATGGATGCGCGCCCGTCTGATACCAGAGCGCGTTGGCGGTGACGAAACCGAAAACCCCGAAGAAGAGCGCGACGCCGCCAGCAATGGCGGGATGACGGCCGACAGCACTGCCGATCAGAGCGGCGAGCGCACCCGCACCGCGAAGGCCAAGGCCGCCCAGCGCGGTGCTGCCGCGCAGGCTCAGGCTGCCAAGGGCAACCGCACCACGGGAAGCCAGGCCGGGCTGCTTGCGCCTGCCCTTCCCCCTTCCCTTAGGCGATTTTCGCTTTTGCGGGGCCATTCATCAGTTCCTTATTTCGCCCTTCATCTATCTCCACAATATGTTTCAGGCGCGGCGGAAAATCGACAGGGCGATTGACATCCACAGGCTGCTGCATCGTCACGGCACCAGAGCCGTCGAACGGAATGAGGATGGTAATGACTGTGCCCTCGCCCGGCGCGCTGGCGATCGAGAAGTTTCCGCCGTGCAGGCCGACCAGGCCCTTGACCAGCGACAGACCGAGGCCGGTGCCGGCGTAACGACGGGTGTAATCGTTCTGGATCTGCACGAAGGGCTGACCGAGCGAGGCAAGGCGCTCGCTGGCAATGCCGATGCCCGTGTCTCCGATCGACAATTTCAGCATGCCATCGGCCATCGCCGCGTCAATGGTGATCGCGCCGCCGGCATCGGTAAACTTGATGGCGTTGCCGACCAGGTTGATGAGGATCTGCTGGATCGCCCGCTGGTCAGCGACGATCTCGCCGAGACCGCGCTGGATACGGCTTGTCAGCGTCAACCCCTTCTCCTTCGCCTGCAGTCCCAGCATTGCTTCGCACGTCGCAATGGTGTCTTCGATCGCGAAGGATTCGAGCAGCAGTTCGTAGCGGCCGGCCTCGATCTTGCTCATGTCGAGCATGGTATTGACGACAGACAGAAGATGGGCGCCCGACTGGCGGATCAAGCCGACATATTCGCGCTGGCGGTCATTTTCCAATTTGCCGAAATATTCGCCGCTCAGAATATCGGAGAAGCCCAGGATAGCGTTGAGCGGCGTGCGCAGCTCGTGGCTGACGGCAGCGAGGAAGCGTGACTTGGCGTCGTTGGCGGATTCCGCTTCGGCCGCCTTGCGCGCCGCATCATCGCGAAGCTGCTGGTCCTGCGATATATCGCGCAATTGCCCGATGATCGCCGTCAGATGCCCTTCGGCATCGCGGCGTGCACTCAATTCCATCCGCGCATGAACGAACTGCTGATCGCCACCCACGACCGCGGAGCGCTCCAGCCGCAAATCGGCGCCATGGGCATCCCTGCCCTGGCGCAGCACATCGATTGCCTGCAGGAAGACGATTCTGTCCGAGACATGAATCTGCTCGACGAAACCACGCCCGGTGGGATCGCGCATCCAGCTCAGGAATTCTGCGCGGTCACGACCACCCACCGTCGTCACATTGCCTTGGGAATCGAAGAGCAGGACGAGACCGAAGGCCGACTCCAGCATCAGGTCGCGGTGCTCGACGACAACGGCCTCGGCCGGACGAGATTCGGGCCGCTGGCGCGACAGCGCGATGCTGCCGACGGCCGAGAAGAGGAAGGCCGCGCAGACTGTGGCCACACCGGCAGGCAGCGCCACGGCCGGACTGGTAATAAAGGAAAGGCCGGCCGGAACAGCAAACAGCGCGACGGAAGAGGCGAGCGCAAGTCGGCGCAGGATCGCCAGTTCCTGCCCACGGACTTCGCCATTCCCGCTCGTCCGGGAGAGCCAGCTTCGGCCTACCCGGTCCACGAGAGCTTCAGCCCCGACAGAAATGTCACTCAATACGCGCACGCTACAACCCGTCAAAACGGTCACTTATCGGACTGCACAATAGGCTCCGGCGGCTTAAGGAAAGAATAAAGAAGGAACGGGCCGGGCGGCCGAAAAGCCTTCAAAATCCCGTTTTGGCGCAGAACGAGCGACCTTTGCTTTTTGTGGTTAACAGCAGGTAAGCAACGGATTTTATTCATATTTCCGCTGCGCGTTAACTTTTGTGACGAGGCCGGCCGCCGCAAAGCCCTGCATATCAACGGCATCCGGCGAGACATGCTTAACATCAATTGCTACAATTTGAACCAAAGTGTTCTTCAAAGTCGGAAAGCTAAAATTTGAATCAAAATTGCAGAAAATGCTGCCGAGTTTTGAAAAGCGCTGTTGTCCTCTGCCGGGTAGGTTCGAACCAGATCGGGCGGGCAAGTCCGAATCGGCGATCGAGCCGATCGACAGAGAGGATGGGCTAGGCGATGTGGTTTCTGATTAGAGCAGGGTTCTGGTTTTCGCTGGTTCTCATGTTCCTGCCGATCTTTGCAAAGCCCGAGGGTGCTCCCCGGCCGGCAGGTGAAACGACGCTACAGGTTTCCGATGCGATTTCAGCCGCCTCCGGTGTCGTGCAATATGTCGGCGCCATGTGCAATGAGAAGCCGGATGTATGTGCTAAGGGCGGCGAAACACTGACGGCGCTCGGCTATCAGGTTGGCGACGGCGCCCGCGTCGCCTACGATATGCTCGGCCGCCACTTCAAGGATCAGCAGTCTGCCGCCGAAGCCAATGTCGCGACGCCTCACGCTAACACCGATCAGGTTGCCGCCATGGCGCAGCCGATGCCGGCCAAGCGCATCACTGGTACAGAAACGGCTGACGTCGTCGTTACCGGCACGGTCAAGCTGCCGTCCTCTATTCCGCTGCCGATGCCGCGCCCACATATCTGACATTTCTTCCATTGGCCCCAACTTCAGCGCCGCGGACCTTTTAGGGGCAGCGGCGTTCTTTCTTGTCCCGGGTTCAAATCACGCATGGTTTCGCCTATATCCAAGGCAACGGACAATTTGGACTGCTGCAATGATACCGCTTGAGAAGATCATCGAAGACTTTTCCTTCCTGGACGAATGGGAGGATCGCTACCGCTTTGTGATCGAGCTCGGCAAGGCGCTGCCCGACCTGCCGGAGGAAAAGCGGACGCTGGAAAACAAGGTGCAGGGCTGTGCGAGCCAGGTCTGGCTCGTCACGCATGCATCTGGCGATCCAGACAATCCGATATTGACCTTTGAAGGCGATTCAGACGCACATATCGTGCGTGGGCTGGTGGCGATCGTGCTTGCAACCTATTCCGGAAAGCCGGCTTCGGAAATCGCCGTTCTCGACGCACTCGACGTCTTCGGCAAGATCGGCCTGGTGGAGCATCTCTCCTCGCAGCGCGCCAATGGATTGCGCTCGATGATCAAGCGTATTCGCGAAGAGGCTCGGGTCAGGACCGCGGCGTAGGTTGGATTTCCAGCAATCATTGCAGATAACCCGGCCCGAAAGCCGGATTATCTTCAGTCTGTCATGAAGCCCTTAGCGGGCGCCGCGCTTGCGGCGCTGGCCGAGGCCCATTTCCTTTGCAAGGCGTGAACGGGCTTCCGCATAAGCCGGTGCTACCATCGGGTAATCGGCAGCGAGATCCCACTTTTCACGATATTCTTCCGGCGAGAGGCCGTGATGAGTCATGAGATGGCGCTTCAGAGACTTGAAGCTGCCACCACATTCGAGGCAGGTAATCTGGTCATCCTGTACGGATTTACGAACGGATACGGCCGGCTTCTGCTTTTCGACCACGGTTACGGCAGGTGCCGGAGCCGAGGTGCTGCTCAAGGCGGAATGTACGTCGGAAATCAAATTCGGAAGGTCGCTGACCGGTACGACATGGTTACTGACATAGGCCGCAACAATGTCGGCAGTCAGTTCAACCAGTAACTCCTGCCCGTTGCCGAGGGCCGCATCTGTCATTGTGTTCTCCTGTTCATCGGCTTGCCTGCTGCGTCCACGCCTACGAAGAGCACGCAGGACGCAACGTTGCTAAATAATTTTGCGCCCGGCTAAAGAAATCTGTTGATTTCGCTATCTCCCAGCGCCGAGCAATCCGCGCGAACGCACTGCCCGTATTCGTAGCAGTCGACAGCAAGAAAACGGTGGATAAAGCCAAATTTCCCGCAGCATGAAATCCACCCCTAGACCTCATGCGAGAGAAAACCGCCCCTTGCCGCCTGATATCAAAATTAGTGACCCGCGATAACGATCTTTAATCGCTTACCGGAAGAAAGTTTTGCTCAGCGTTTCATCAAAGAAAGATAAAAGCATCGAGAGCTTAAACCCGGTCGAGACTAACTTAACATCAGAACTCTACTTGAATCTGAATTAGCACTCTTTACCCAAATGTCCAGTTTTTAATCCCTACATTTCTTTGCAAAAAATTCATCTATTAAAAAGCAGGTAACTAATAACGCGAAAAGTTATTCCTAATAGAACAATTTCCGCGTTTGTTAGCCCTTTTTTCTATATCCTCGTACTGCGAGTTGCTCTCTTGCGAGGAGTTCATCCCGTACCGAAGGCGGCGTTAGCCGATGGCCTGCCTTGTGTGCCGCACGCGCGAGAAGATGCGCCGCAATGGGCGCCGTCAAGATGAAAAAAACAAACCCGGCCAATGCCCGCGCCAGAATCGCCATGTCCTGCGAGTGGATGCCGACGGCAAGTAACAACAGGCCGGAGCCGACGGTGCCCGCCTTCGACGCGGCATGCATGCGACTGTAGAGATCGGGTAGACGCACGATGCCAATCGCCGCGATAAGCGAGAACAACGCACCCGAAAGTAGAAGCGCCGTTACTATGACGGCCCAAAGCATATCCACTATCGGCCTCCCTTCTTTCGCTTGCGCCTTCGTATCTTTCCGCGCTCAGCAATGACGTCGGCATTCTGCCCAGCGCCGACCCGTTCGGCCGCATTCGATTGTGCCTGCGTCAGGATAAACCGCGCGAAGGCGACGGTGGCGAGAAAGCCGACAAGACCGAGCGAAATGGCGATATCGATATACAGCGTGAACCCGGTCTTGATGGCAATGACAGCGATGAAGCCGATGGCGATCGCGACCAGCATGTCGAGTGCCAGGACCCTGTCCGGCAATGTCGGGCCGGCAACGACACGATAGACGGTCAGCAGGAACGCCACGCTCAGAATGCCGAGCGCCACCATGGCACCGGCCGAAACAACGGATGCGGCGATCATCGGAAAGCCTCCATGATCCGGCGTTCGAAACCATCTGCGATACTGCGCCGGATGGCCTCCGGATCGGAGCAATCGAGCGCGTGCACGTAGAGTATCTTACGGTCGTCGGAAACATCGACGGATAGGGTGCCGGGCGTCAGCGTGATAAGATTGGCAAGAAGAGTGATTTCGAAATCACGGTCGACCGTCAGCGGAAATGCAAAGATCCCGGGCTTCACGTCGATCTTCGGGCTCATGACCGCCGCGGCGACCGCCCAGGCCGATTTGGCAAGCTCACCCAGAAACAGCAGCAACAGCGAAATTATCTTGCGCACCCGGCCCAGATAGAGTCCGCCTCCATAGGACGCCCGGACGATCGATAGGGCAACTGCCGCAAGGACGAAGCCGAACAGGAGGTTGAGGAAAGAGGCGCTGCCAGTGATGGCCACCCAAACAATGGCAAGCAGCAGGTTGAAGATAAACAGGATCATTGAGCGCCTCCCGCCGCCGGAAAGACGGATTGCAGATAGGCCGTCGGCTGCTCGAGGCCGAGAGCGGCCGCATGCGTCAAGCGCAGGAGCCATTCCGGAAACAAGCCGAAGCCCACGACAAGCAGGGTCAGACCAAGAAGCGGCAGCGTGGCATGCCATTTCATCCGCTCCGCCGTGGCGCTGGCTGCGGCGGAACGCCAATAGGCAAGCAGAAACACCCGCCCGAAAACGATGGTCGTCAGGAATCCAACAAGAAGGATTGCCGCAGCGAGCCACCAGGCCCCCGCCGCAAACGCCGCCTTGACGAGTACGACCTTAGGCCAGAAGCCCGAAAATGGCGGCAGGCCGCTAATGGCGAAGAACAGGACCAGCGAGAGGCCGGCAAACCAGCCGTTTTGGCGATAGATGCCGCCAAGGACTGTCAATGAAAAGCCTCCGCCGAGATGCGCCGCCTGCCCGGCAATCAGGTAAAGCGCCGTCATCAACACCATCGAATGCAAGGCGTAGAAGATCGTTCCGCTGAGACCGTCGACACTGCCGAGAGCCACGCCCGCCAGCATCGTGCCGATGCCGGATATGACGATGTAGCCCAGCATTCGGCGGATATCATTTGCACCCAGCGCACCCATCACCCCGACAAGCATGGTCACGATGGCGATGATCGTAACAAGCGGGCCGAGCCCTGCCCGCTCGACAGGCAACAGCATGACCAGAATCCGGATCAGCGCATAGATGCCCACCTTGGTCAGCAAGCCGGCAAACAAAGCCGAAACGGTGATGCGCGGGGTGTGGTAGGAAGCCGGAAGCCAGAAATTGACCGGGAAGGCGGCGGCCTTCATACCGAAAGCCAGCAGGAACAGGCCGGCGAGCGTCATCAGCGGCGCGTTACTGTCACCCGCCCGCACCTTCACCGCGATATCGGCCATGTTGAGCGTGCCGAAAACAGCGTAGAGATAACCCACAGAAACGAGGAAGAGCGTGGTCGCGATGAGGTTCAATACGGCATATTTCAGTGCGCCGTCGATCTGCTCCGGCTCCGAGCCGAGGATCAGCAGGCCGAAGGAAGAGATCAGGAGGACCTCGAACCATACGTAGAGATTGAAGACGTCGCCTGTCAGAAAAGCGCCGCTGACGCCGGCCAGCAGCAGCATCAGGAATGGAAAGAAGCCATATCGCCGGCTGCTCCCGGTGATTTCGCCAAGCGAATAGAAACTTGCCGCGAGCGCGACGACCGCCGCCGTCAAGGCCATGAGCGCGCCGAAAATATCGACGGTGAAGGCAATGCCGAAGGGCGGCAGCCATCGCCCCATGACCATGGTCACGGCGCCGTCGCTGACGACCCTATAAAGCAAGGCGGCATCGATCAGAACCAGCAGCACAAGGCCGGGAATGGCGACCGCCGCCTGCCATTCGGTGCGATTGCGCAGCATCAGAAGAAGCGCGCCGAGCCCGATGCACAAGACGATCGGCGAAATGACGAGCCAATGTCCCATCGGTATCGGCGCGGCAACCAGCGCTTGGGAGAGATCAACTGCGGTATCCGTGGGTCCGGCCATGGCGTCAGTACCCCAAGGGCGGCAGCGGCCGCTCCTCCGGTTCGGCGAGCCGCATTTCGTCCGTGTCGTCGGTTTTCAAGGCCTGATAGGCCCGATAGGTCAGGACAAGCAGAAAAGCCAGGAACGAGAAGGAGATGACAATCGCGGTCAGAATCAAGGCCTGCGGCAGCGGATTGGCGGCTGCAAGATCGAGCGTGGCCACGCCTTTCTGAATGATCGGCGGCACTTCGGGCGTGACCCGGCCGGCCGTGAACAGCAGAAGGTTGACGGCATTACCGAGGATCGCGATGCCGAGCATGATGCGGATCGAGTACCGCGACAGCATGAGATAGATGGCAGCGGTGAAGAAGATGCCGACGACGACGGCGAAGACGGCCTCCATCAATCCACCTCCCGCTCTTCGAGCGCGAGCGCGATCGAGGTGATGGCACCGACGACGACCAGATAGACACCTGTGTCGAAGAGCATGACGGTGGAAAGCGGCACTTCGACACCGAAGAGATGCGGATAGATCCACAGCCCCGTCATGAACGGCACGCCAGCCAACAAGGACAGGATGCCTGCGATGGTGGCCGCAAGCAGCCCAAAGCCGGCAATCGACAGCGGATGGAAGACAATCGCGCGCCGGACCGCGGTCACACCACAGGCGATGCCATAGATCGCGAGCGCCGAAGCCGCGATCAGGCCGCCGATAAAGCCGCCACCGGGCTCGTTATGGCCGCGCAGCAGCACGAAGACGGAGAAGAGCAACATCAGGGCCGTCAAAAACGGCGCGGCGGTGCGGAAGATCAGCGTATTCATGAGCGCTTGGCCTCCATCCCTTCCTCGAAACCGAGCTTCTCCTCAAGATCAGGGTCATTCGTCGCCAGTTTGCGTTCGCCGCCCGCCCGGATACGGATCAGCGCCAGGATCGCAAGACCGGTTATGGCGACGACGGCGATTTCGCCGAGCGTATCCGTGCCGCGGAAGTCGACGATGATGACGTTGACCACGTTGTCGCCATGCGCGATCAGCTTCGAATATTGATTGAAGAAGGCGGTCAGCGTCAGGTCGAACGGCGCCTGGGTCACCTTCAGCAGCAGGAGTGCAAAGCCGCTGCCGCAGGCAGTGGCAAGCACGGCATGGGCGATCCTGGCGAGCGGTGGCCGGCGATCGGAAGGCGAAAGCCGCAGGCGCGTCATGACAAGCGCCAGGATCACCACCGCAAGCGTCTCGACCATGAACTGCGTGAAGGAAAGATCCGGCGCGCCGAACAGCAGGAAGATGACGGCGACGGCAAAGCCCTGGATGCCGAGCGAAACGATCGCCGTCAGCCGGTCGCGCGCAAAGACCACCGCCGCAACGCCGATGACCGCGATCAGGAAGATCGTCGCCTCATGCCATTGCAGGTTCGGCCAGGCTGGCATGGCGGGCAGTTCGCCGTGGATCATAGGAGGAATCAGCAGCATTGCCGCCAGGCAGAGGAAGGTGATGGTGACGTAGATTTCCAGCCGGCCGGGCTGCAGGAGACGGGAGACGCCATGCGACAGCCGCACCAGGCCGGAAATGAAGCCGTCGAAGCCGCGATCCGGTCCAGGCCCGAGGGCGCGCAGCACGACGGACATCAGGAAGCGGGCGCGATCGAGCTGCCAGTAGACGATGACGCCGATCAGGACGGTGACCAGCGAAAGCGCCAAAGGCAAGCCGATATGCGGGATCAAGGAGATCGAAATCTCCAATCGCTTGCCGCCGACCGCGCTCGCCATTGGCGAAGAGACATACGCGTGCCAAGGGGCCGAAAACAAAGCCGACAGTAGGCCGAGAAGAGCGAGCACCACCGGCCCCAACCAGAGCAACGGTGGCGCCTCATGCGGCTGGTGAGGCGTTTCGGTGCGCGGCCCTATGAACGGCTTCAACGCCACGGCAAAGGCGATGGCAAACATCAGCGCATTGCCGGCCACGGCGATGACCGTCAGGATGATCGCAGCCGGCGATGACTGCGCGAGCGCGGCATAGATTTCTTCCTTAGCAAGGAAGCCGAAAGCCGGCGGCAGACCACCCATCGACACCGCCGCAGCAAGCGCGGTTGCAAAGGTCAGCGGCATGGCCGAACGCAGGCCGCCAAGCCGGGTGATATCGCGCGTCCCGGTTTCATGATCGACGATGCCGGCGACCATGAACAGGGCGCCCTTGAACAGCGAATGCGCGACGAGATAGAGGACGGCGGCCTCGACGGCATAATCCGTGCCGAAACCGGTGAGCATCACGAGCAGGCCGAGCGAGGAGACTGTCGTATAGGCAAGCTTCAGCTTCAGATCGGTCTGGCGAATGGCAAGTAGAGTTCCGACGAGCAGTGTCGCTGCGCCGAAGGCCGGCAGGATCGTTTGCCAGGCCATTGTCCCGCCCATGACCGGATTGAGCCGCATGAGAAGGTAGACGCCTGCCTTTACCATGGTTGCGGAGTGCAGATAGGCCGAGACCGGGGTCGGCGCTTCCATGGCATTCGGCAGCCAGAAGTGAAACGGGAACTGCGCCGATTTGGTAAAGGCGCCGCCGAGCATAAGAATGAGGGCTGCAAGATAGAACGGGCTTGCGCGCATGATATCGCCGGCCTTCAGAAGATCAGACATTGCGCCGATACCGGTCGCCTGCCAGATCAACAGCAGGCCAGCCAGCAGCAGAAGCCCGCCGCCGCCAGTGACGACGAGCGCCTGCAGCGCCGCCCGCCGTGACGCTTCCCGATGATGATCGAAGCCGATCAGCAGGAAGGAGGTGATCGAGGTCAACTCCCAGAAGACGAAGAGCGTCAGGAAACTGTCCGAAACCACGAGCCCGAGCATCGAGCCCATGAAAAGAAAGATGAACGAGAAGAATCGGCCGAGATCGACATGCCCCTTCAGATAGCCGCCGGCATAGAGGACGATCAGCGTCCCGATGCCGGTGATGAGCAGAGCGAAAGTGAGCGACAGGCCGTCAATCAGCCAGGAAAACCTAAGATCAAGGCTCGGCACCCAATCGAAACCGCCAAGCTGGACGCGACCGGCGGCGACAGTGGGAAGGAGGCTCGCAAAATGAAGGAAGGCGAAGCCGGGAAGCAGCGCCAGGAGCCACGCCGCATCGTGGCCCAAACGCCGAACGACAACCGGCGCGATCAGCGCACCGAGAAAGGGCAGGCATAGAGCCAGGAATGTCAGGCCCGCGGCGGCGGCGGCCATGTTCCCCCCAAACTGAACGTTTATGCAGAATCCGGCAAAGCCGTAGCGGTCTTGAAGGGATAGGCGAAAGGGCACATGGCCTCAAGCCCTGCCGAGGGAAAACCGGACTTAAACCACTGAAATCGATTTTTGCTGCCAGCGGCCTTAGCGGTTGCCGGACATAACGGATCGTCCGGAAGCCCACGATGCCGGTTTGGACGTCGCATCATTGCCGAATTCCCGTCATTACTGCATGGCTCGCAATGAAGTTGTAATGAATTTGCGCTAATTTATCGGTATTTTCTGAACCGCTATGGAAATTGCGCTCAAAAAAGCGCTACTCTTGACCGGTTTGCAGACCCTGCCTCCCGGAAACCGCAATGCTCACCCGCGTCATTAGCCTCCTGCTCCTTTCGACCATCCCGGTCTCTGCCGCGGACTGGTGGTCCTATGACAATGCAGGTCTTGGCTATGCGATCGAGCTGCCGTCGGAATTCCGTCTTACCGCTCCTTCCGAGGATACCGACCGGCTTTCGCTATCGCCGGCAGATCGCTCGGCTTCGCTGCAGGTCTTCGGCACGATGATCGCCAATGGCGATTTCATTTCGGAGGCGAATGGGCGCGTGGCGCTCGCCAGGGACCAGGGCTGGAAAATTTCCTATTCGAAATCGAACTCGCGCGGCATCAGCTTTTCCGGCACGAGGCAGGGGCGCATCGTTTATGTGCGTGGGGTCGCGCTCTGCAACGGAGGCGCCGCCTTCTTCCAGATGGATTATTCAAAGGCTGATATGCAGCGCTACGACGCCGTCGTCATGCGCCTGGTGCGCAGCCTGCGTTCGACGAAGAAATGCGCGCCCACAGCCGAGATCGTCAAAAATTTTCCGGCGACAGGCTGAAACAGGTCAGCACCGCAGAATAGTGTACGGCGGCCGCGGTAACGACGAAGCCATGCCAGATGGCGTTCTGGAAACGCAGCCTTTCCCAGACGTGAAAGACCACGCCGAGCGAATAGATCACGCCGCCGATGACGATGAGCAGCATCGAGGCAAACGGGATATGCATGGAAACGGGCTCGGCGACGAGGATGCCACTCCAGCCCATCGCAAGGTAGAGCAGGATCGCCAGTCGATCGAAGCGTCCCGGGAAAAGGACCTTCAGGATGATGCCGAAGGCCGCAAAGACCCAGACGGCGATCAGCACGCCCAAAAGCAGCGGATCTTCGGCCCCCCGCTCCAGAAAAGGCGTATAGGTGGCGGCGATGAGGACATAGATGAAGGAATGATCGAAGCGGCGGAGAAACCATTTCGTCCTGGACACGGGCCATAAATTGTAGGTGAAGGACATCCCGAGCGTCAGCACCAGACCGACGCCATAGATCCAGGCGGCGGCGATACCGCCGTAGGAGCTCCAAACCGTCGCATAGAAGATCAATACGGTGGCGCCGATCAGCGCGAAGACCACGCCGACACCATTGACGATGCCGTCCGCGATAATCTCATATCGGTCATAGGCCCAACGGATGCCTCTGTACTCGGTCATTTCATCCGGTTCCGTTTCCGTAGCGCATCGATCCTTGCACCGGAGCGAAGAGGACGCAACTGCGCCAAACGCGCGCATCGATCAATCTTCGTGAATGGCGTGCCGCCGGCCTGCTCGCCCCGTCAATGGAAAGCGAACGCTCAATCCGCAATTTATGGCCTTCTGTGAACAATCGAAATCCGCCATATGAATGTGCAAGTACAGCGGGCCAGGGGATCAAAGAGGCATATCAACCGGCGAAACCCTCCTGCCCGCCGCTGGCGGCCATTGCCGCCGACGCCGGTTGCCTTTTTCAAGATTATCGAGGTTGGAACTCACCCCATGACCGAAGCCGCCCCCTCCTACGCCTTGACCCGTCCTGCCTATGTCGGCGGATCCCATCTTGTCGTTACCGATCTACCGCTCGTGTCGCGCTTCTACCAGGATATGCTTGGCCTGAAGGTCATCGAGAAGACGGCAAGCGGCGAGGTTTTGGGCGTCACCGGTCATCCCCTTCTGACGCTGACGACGGATCGGGCCGCGACGCGTGCGCCGACAACGGCCGCCGGCCTGTTTCACACCGCCTTCCTGATGCCGAGCCGCGTCGAGCTGGCGCGCTGGCTTCGCCATGCCGCCCAAAACAATGTCGTGCTGGAAGGCGCTTCGGACCATATCGTTAGTGAAGCCATTTACCTGTCCGACCCGGAAGGCAATGGCATCGAGATCTATGCCGACCGGCCGCATGAGCAATGGACGTTTCACGATGACGGCACGGTCGAGATGGCTACGCTCCGGCTCGATCTGCAGAAGCTCTACGAAAGCGCTCCGCAGGATCGCTGGGACGGCATGGCTGAGGGCTCGGCCATCGGCCACATCCACCTGCAGGTCGGCGATGTGGCCGAAGCGAACGCCTTCTATCGCGACGTGCTCGGCATGAAGGTCATGGCGGCGCGCTATCCGGGCGCGACCTTCCTTGCCACCGGCGGCTACCACCATCATCTCGGCGCCAATACGTGGAACAGCCGGGGTGCCGGCGTGCGCAGCGAGCATATGACCGGCCTTTCCGACTATACGCTGCGGTTCAACGACAAGGCTGCGCTCGACAAGGCAGCAGCGGCTCTGGAGAAGCACGAAATCAAGACCGAGAAACGTGATGGTGGCATATCGCTGCGCGATCCCTGGGGCATTGGGCTGAACCTGATCGCCTGATTTGCTTCTATTCGCTATCGCTTCATGCCCGTTACGGAACCGGAACAAGCCTTTCCGCGTTTGAATGGTGAGGCGATCGTGCCTTCAGGAACCCGCAGGGCATGGAAGTCGATAAATTCGTCACGCAGCGATCGGAAGCAACAATTATACGCGAAGGCAGGCCCGACGCGGAACGCAATGCATCCGCCGATGACGGCGGCGAGGACAGTATTTTCGACATGTCCCATGGCTCGAGGCGCAGCAGGCTTGATGTCGCCGCCTCCTGGGCGATCATAGGCATCTTCCTCATATTCGCCTTGGCGGGCGTCTACATGATGTCGCTGATCCTCATTCCGGTGACGCTTGCGGTCGTCGTCGGCATGATTCTTGGGCTTGCGGCAGAAAAGCTCAGCAAGCTCGGCGTGCCTCGCGTTTTGAACGCTGTCCTCCTTTCATCGGGCGTCGCGCTGGTTATCTTCCTCATTGTCAATGCGCTTGCCGGACCTGTGGCCACGCTCGCACAGGAGCTGCCCGATTTCGTCCAACGGACCTCCGACCGGCTGATGCCCTATCTCGGCCGTTTCAAATGGCTGCATATCTCGTCCGAAACATTTCAGGGCAGCCCTGTCTCGATCAGCACCGTGCTCGAAAACAGCGGCAATGTGCTGCACCTCGTATCCACGAGCCTCACGCCTGCAATCGTACAGATCCTGATCTTCTTTGCTGCCTTGCTGCTGTTCCTCGCCGGCAGGGTGAGCTTGCGCAAGACGATCATTATGACCTTTTCCACGAGAGCATCCCGCCTGGCTGCGATCCGCATCATCAATGCCGTGGAGCGGGTGCTGGGCTTTTACTTCGCGACCGCTTCATTGATCTATGTCGGGATCGGCGTGGCGATGACTGTGATCGCCTATGTCGGCGGCATGAGCGTGCCGATTCTCTGGGGCGTTTTCGCCTTCGTATCCAGCTTCATTCCGTTCCTTGGCGTGACCACGATGACGCTCTCGCTCGCGATCGCGGGCATCGTCACCCATTCGGACATCATTTTCGGTCTGGCACCGGCCGTAGCCTTCTTCGGGGTGCATATGGCCGTGGAAAACCTCGTCTTTCCCGCAGTCATGGGACGTCAATTGGAGCTCAATCCCTTTGTCGTCTTCCTTGCCATCATCTTCTGGACATGGATGTGGGGCGCCGTCGGCGCCATGTTGGCCCTGCCACTGTCTTTGATCGTCATGACCGTCATCGACGAGCTTTTCATCGAGGAAAAAGCCCAGCCGCAATTGCCGGGTTAGAGCATTGTCTTTTGCCGCCCCGCACGGAAAAGTGCCGCGCACTATTCCTGGAAATATTCCGGCCGATCTGGCGATCAGTTCGTCGTGTCGTCATCGCCCTTTTCGGCGATATCCTGCAGGCGAACGAAATTAACGCCCTTTGCCTTTAGCGCTAGGATGCTGGCCGCTACCCCCTCACCCGCCGCGTGCGTCGGCTGATTGATATGGGAGATGATGACATCGCCATCCCTCGCGGAGGCATATTGCTTTTCCACCATCTTGGCCGGCAGCAGCGACCCACTGTCGCCATTCACCGAATAGCCGGCGATCCGATAGCCCATGCCGCGGATCTGCATGATGGCAGCGGGTGTGTATTTCGCGGTCGCGCCGCGGAACCAGCGCGGCTGCGGGATGCCTGCGGCAGTCATCGCATCGGCGCCGCCCTGAACTTCCTGGGCAACCGCCTGCGGCGAACCGGCGGCGGCAATGCCATAGACCTTGGTCGGGACATCGACAGCCGGGATATGGTTCTGCCCGTGGTTTTCCAGTTCGAAGAGATCGGGATGGGCAAGGAAAACCTTCAATGCGTCCGGATTGGTCCGAAGCCAGCGCGCGGTGACGAAGATGGTTGCCGGGATGCGCTGATCGACGAGCGTGCTCAAGATGCGCGGATCCGTCTTGCCCATGCAGGCATCGAAGGTAAGCGCAATGCGGGGTGTGCCCTTGCCTGCACGATCGACGTGCAGATGCGGCTCGACGAGCTTGACCTTCGAAACCGGGGCCTTCGGCGGCAATTGCGGCCAACCGGCAGGCGGCTGCTCCGGCTGGGCGGCAAAAGCAAGCTTTGCGGCAAACAAGAGCATGGATGTCAGCAAAAGACGTTTCATCAGGCGGCCACCGGATCGATCAAGCAAACGAAATCTGGCGGCAGGAAGATGATGCCATTCCCAGCCGCAATGCCCGCCATCATCCGGCAACACGCCGGAAATATGGCAGACTGGCGGCATTATGCCATTTCACATCGGAAATGCATCAGGCGTGAAACGGGCTTCAACATCATCACGTCTATGCTACGATTGATATGAGATTGGCGTGACACTATCTGCATATTTTTCCGTGCTCCCAAAGAGAGACATGTATGAGTCGCGATCCCTATGAAGTTTTGGGCGTAAAGCGGGACGCCCCGCAAAAGGATATTCAAAGCGCCTATCGCAAGCTTGCCAAGAAGCTGCATCCAGACCTCAACCCCGGCGACAAGCAAGCCGAAGACAAGTTCAAGGAGGTCTCCTCAGCCTACGGTATTCTCGGCGACGAGGAGAAGCGTGTGCGATTCGACCGCGGAGAAATCGACAACAGCGGTGCCGAGCAGGCGCCGCGCAGCTACTACCGTGATTATGCGGCACAGGAAGGCCATCGCGGTCCCTATCAGAATGCGGGCGGCTTTGCCGATTTCGGCGATGCCGACGATATATTTTCCAGCTTCTTCTCGCGGCGCAGCCGGGGCCAATCGCAAATGCAGGGTCAAGACCGTCATTACACGATGGAGGTCGATTTTCTCGACGCCATCAACGGCGCCAAGAAGCAGATCAGTCTGCCGGACGGCCCCGCCCTGGACGTTCAAATCCCGCCGGGAACACGTGATGGGCAGACGCTTCGGCTGAAGGGTAAGGGCGATCCAGGCTTCAACGGCGGCAAGCCCGGAGACGCACTGATTGCGGTGCGTGTCCGCCCGCACAGCGTCTACACTCGCGATGGCGACGATATCCGGATGGAAGTGCCGATTTCGCTGAGCGAGGCAGTGCTTGGCGGCAAGATCCGGGTTCCGACGCCATCCGGCGCAGTTACGGTGACGCTGCCGCCGAACTCCAATACGGGCAAAGTACTGCGTTTGAAGGGCAAGGGTGCCCCTGTCCGCGGCAAAGACAATGGCGATGCCTATGTCTCGCTGAAGATCGTCCTTCCAGATGCGCCGGATCCCGAACTGACGCGCTTCGTTTCCGAATGGGAGGCAGGTAAGGCGCAAGATCCCAGAAAGACCATGGGAGGATAAGCGATGAACGAGAGCGAGTTTCGGCTGCATCTCCGGATCGAAACCACGGTGCTGGAAGTCTGGATATCTCAGGGCTGGGTCGTGCCCGAGGTCACGGATGAGGGACGCAACTTTAGCGAAGCCGACATTGCGCGCGGCCGGCTCATCCTCGATCTCGCCAGCGCGATGGGTGTCAATGAACCGGGCGTCGATGTCGTCATGGACCTGGTGGATCAGCTTCACAGCCTCAGGGCGACACTGCGCGACCTGACGGATGCCGTATGCCGGCAGCCGCCCGATGTGCAGGACCATATCCTGTCGGAGCTGACACGTTTGGAATCGCTGAGGCGGCGATAAGGCAGCGAGCTAGCTCAGGATAGAACATGGCCGCCATGAATTGATGTCCGGAGGCCCTTGGTGTCTCACCCGGACGCTCAATCGTAAAGATAATGCTCCTGCCAGGCGTCGCGCGGCACCTTGTCACCGATCTGATAGCTCAGATCGCGGACATGAATATGCTGCGGCCCGGTCACGCACGTATATGAGAGGTGATACCAGTCACCCTTGCTGCGAAAGACGGCGCCGGGCGCATTCATGGCATCCGGCTGCATATCCGGATCGCCGAATGTATAGGCGATCACCTTGTCCGGCTTGAAACCCGTCTTGTCCGTGCCGATCCGCTTCATGGCCTCTGCGTCGCACGCCTGTTCCATTCGTTCCGAGGGATCGAGCTTCTCCAACTGCTTCTTGATAGCCGCATCGACCGCGAAGGCGGAGGTGGCAATACTGGCCAATGGAATCAGGATGGCGAAGAGTTTCAGCATGAAGACCGGTCCCTTGCATTGTTTTGGATTTGAGTGCGTTCGCTCCATCGGAGAAGGCTGACCGCCTTCGTGTCGACGCACTGTATGCCGACTTCGAGAAAGAATGTGGTCTCATCAAGGCAGCGCCGATGCGGTCTCCCGCAAGCTGCCAATTCGAGGGAGACTAATATCGGCTGCTTGCATGGAGCTTGAGGAACAGACTTGCCGCTTGAACCTCACGTCGCTGCCCTCTATTTCTCTCTTCACTTCACATCCGACTTTCACTCCAGAGAAAGCGCCCCTCGTGTCAGTTTTCAAGAATCTTCCCACCCCGCCTGCCGCTCCGAAGAAGCCGTTTACCGATACACGTCACGGCATTACCCGCACCGACGATTATGCGTGGCTGCGGGCCGACAACTGGCAGGCCATGTTCAAGGACCCGTCGATCCTGGCGCCGGAAATCCGGTCGCATCTGGAGGCGGAGAACACCTACATGAACGCGGCGATGGCGGACACGAAAGAGCTGCAGAAGGTTCTCTTCGGCGAAATGAAGGGTCGTATCAAGGAAGACGACAGTTCGATACCGATGAAGGATGGCCCCTATGCCTACGGCACGCTCTTCGTCACCGGCGGCGAGCAGCCCCACTTCTTCCGCGAACCGCGCAACGGCGGCGAACGCAAGCTGCTGCTGAATGGCGACAAGGAGAATGAGGGAAAATCCTATTTCCGTCTTTCGGGCCTCGATCATTCCTCCGATCACAGCCTCGGCATCTGGGGCTATGACGACAAGGGTTCTGAATATTTCACGCTGAAGATCCGCAATTTCGAGACCGGCGCAGATCTGCCCGACGTGATCGAGAATACCGGCGGCGATGCCGTATGGGCGCCCGACGGCAAGAGCTTCTTCTACACGCATCAGGACGAGAACCATCGCCCCTCGAAGATCTTCCATCACATCATAGGCACGCCGCAGTCGGACGACCGGCTCGTCTACGAGGAGGAGGATCCTGGCTTCTTCATGGGCGTCGGCGGCTCGCTGCTCGACGATTACATCTTCATCGATATCCACGATCACGAGACCAGCGAATACCGCATCATCCCGACCTCGGATCTGACCGCCGAGCCCAAGATCGTGGCCGAGCGCGAAACCGAGATCGAATATGAGATCAGCGAAGGCGGCGACGTCTTCTACATTCTCACCAATGACGGTGACGCCAAGGATTTCAAGATCATGGAAGCGCCGGCGAAGAACCCAGGCAAGGAAAACTGGCGTGAAGTCGTGCCGCATAAGCCGGGCACGCTGATCCTCAGCCATCTCGCCTATGCCCGCCATCTCCTCTGGCTGGAGCGCAAGGACGGCCTGCCGCGCATCATCATCCGCGACCGTCGTACCGGCGAGGAACACGCGATCGCCTTCGAGGAGGAGGCCTATGCGCTCGGCCTGCAGGGTGCGGCAGAATACGATACGGATGTCATCCGCTTCTCCTACTCCTCGATGACGACGCCGAGCCAGCTCTACGACTACAATATGGTGACGCGCGAGCGCACTCTGCTGAAAACGCAGGAAGTGCCATCTGGCCACAATCCGGAAGACTATGTGACGCGCCGCGTCTTCGCACCCGCTTGGGATGGCGAGACCGTGCCGGTGACGCTGCTTTATCGCAAGGACACGCCCCTCGACGGCTCGGCCCCCTGCTTGCTCTATGGTTACGGCGCCTATGGCGTTACCATCCCGGCCGGCTTCAACACCAATTGCCTGTCGCTCGCCGACCGTGGCTTCGTCTATGCCATCGCCCATATCCGCGGCGGCAAGGACAAGGGCTTTGCCTGGTACGAAGACGGCAAGATGGAAAAGAAGACCAATACCTTCAAGGACTTCATCGCAGCCGCCGACTATTTGAATCAGGAGAAGTTCACCTCTTACACGAAGATCATCGCCGAGGGCGGATCGGCCGGCGGCATGCTGATGGGCGCCATCGCCAACATGGCGCCGGAGAAATTCGCCGGCATCATCGCCGCCGTGCCCTTCGTCGACGTGCTCAACACCATGCTCGACGACACCCTGCCGCTGACGCCGCCGGAATGGCCGGAATGGGGCAATCCGATCGAAAGCAAGGAAGAGTACGAGCAGATCGCCGCCTATAGTCCCTACGACAATGTCGGCGAGAAGCCCTACCCGCCGATCCTCGCGCTCGGCGGCCTCACCGATCCGCGCGTCACCTATTGGGAACCGGCCAAGTGGGTCGCCAAGCTGCGTGAGAAAACCACCAGCAATGCGCCTATTCTCCTGAAGACGAACATGGATGCCGGCCACGGCGGCGCTTCCGGCCGCTTCCAGCGGCTCGAGGAAGTGGCGTTCGAATACGCCTTCGCCGTCAAGGTCGCTGAAAAGATGTAAACGGAACGGCGGGAGGAAACCATGACCGTCTTCGTCGCCCTGCTACGTGCCGTCAATGTCGGCGGCACCGGCATGCTGTCCATGGCCGATCTCAAGGCACTGTGCGAAGAGATCGGCCTCAAGGATGTGCGCACCTATATTCAGAGCGGCAATTTGGTCTTCCGCGCCGGGGAGGATGAGGCAACGGTGCAGGCTCGGCTTGAAAAGGCACTGGCGGCTAAGATGGGCAAATCTCCGGGCGTGATCCTACGCAGCCGCGAGGCTCTAGAAAGGGCGGCTGATACTTCGCCCTTCCCGCACGCCAAGCCGAACTACCTGCTGGTGACTTTCCTACAGGAGGCGGCACCGGAAGATGCACTCACCAAGCTCGTCGCACCCGGGGGCGAGGAAGTGCATATCGCCGGCCGCGAAATCTACGTGCATTACCCCGACGGCTCCGGACGCTCGAAGCTGAAGCTGCCGGCCCTGAAGGCGGGCACGTCCAGAAATCTCAATACGGTGCGCAAGCTTGCGGAGATGGCACGGGAGCTGGAGGACAGCGGACTTTGAAATCGGCAACAGCAAAGCCGATTACGATATCCGCCTTGCGCCTCCCACGCACCGGCCCTACCTTAGGAGCATGAGCTCTCCTCTTCACGATGACACCGCGCTTCGGGCGCCGCCGATCGCCTTCGACAACAGCTACGTGCGCCTGCCGCCGCAGTTCTTTGCGGACCAGGCGCCGACGCCGGTTGCTGCGCCGCAGTTGATCAAGTTCAACGAGGTGCTGGCACGGGAACTCGGGCTGGATGTGGAGACGCTGAAGCAAAATGCGGCGGCAATCTTTTCGGGCAACGAGCTGCTGCCGGGATCGCAACCGATCGCCATGGCCTATGCCGGCCACCAGTTCGGCAATTTCGTTCCGCAGCTTGGCGATGGCCGCGCGATCCTGCTTGGCGAGGTGAAGGATCGCAACGGCAAGCGCCGGGACATTCAGCTCAAGGGTCCGGGACCGACGCCGTTTTCCCGCCGCGGCGATGGACGCGCCGCGCTTGGCCCGGTTCTGCGCGAATATATCGTCAGCGAGGCCATGCATGCGCTCGGCATTCCGACGACGCGGGCGCTCGCGGCCGTGACATCAGGCGAGCCTGTCTATCGCGAGGAAGTATTGCCCGGTGCGGTATTTACCCGCGTGGCGGCGAGCCATATCCGCGTCGGCACTTTCCAGTTCTTTGCGGCGCGGGGCGATACGGAGAGCGTGCGGACCCTGGCGGATCACGTCATTGCCAGGCATTACCCGGAAATCAGAGACCGCAAGAACCCTTATCTTGCACTGCTAGAAGCCGTGGCCGATCGGCAAGCTTCATTGATCGCGCGCTGGCTCCATGTCGGCTTCATCCATGGGGTGATGAACACCGACAATATGACCGTATCTGGCGAGACGATCGATTTCGGTCCCTGCGCCTTCATGGATGCCTACGATCCGGCGACCGTGTTCTCATCCATCGACCGCAACGGCCGCTATGCCTATGCCAATCAGCCAGCTATCGGCCAATGGAATCTTGCGCGCCTCGGCGAGACGCTGATCCCGCTGATCGACTCGTCCGTCGATGCGGCGATCGATCTGGCAAACACGGTCATCAAAGCCTATGGCGAACGCTTTCAGGCCTATTGGCTTGCCGGCATGCGCGCCAAGATCGGCCTTGCGAGCGAAGAGGACGACGATCTGGACCTGATTCAGTCGCTGCTGGCGACGATGCAGCAGCAGGGCGCTGATTTTACGCTCACCTTCCGCCGACTTGCGACTCTCGCTCCAGACGAGGACGTGACCGATTTCGCCGCCGCGTTCAACGACCCGCAAGCAGCGGCACCTTGGCTCGAACGCTGGCGCGAGCGACTTGCTCGCGATCCGCAGGCGCCGGCAGAGCGAGCTGAAGCGATGCGCAAGGTCAATCCGGCCTTCATTCCCCGCAATCACCGAATCGAGCAGGCCATCGAGGCGGCGGTCGAGGATGGTGATTTCTCGCTGTTCGAAGCGTTGCTGAAGGTGCTGGCAACTCCTTACCAGGATCAACCGGCCTTTGCGCCTTACGCGGATCCTCCATTGCCGGCAGAACGGGTGCTTCAGACCTTCTGCGGCACCTGAGGAAGCTTAAGCACATAAGCTCCGGACAGGTTTGCAGAGTCATCGTCCCGGCAATCCACCGGGAGACATGACGATGAAAGTGCACAGCAGCACCCAAAATTATTTCAGCACGCCGATCCGCAGCCAGCAAAGCAGCGACAGCGACGACAGCACACCCTTCTCGCTGCCGGACGACGGCGACGGCCAGCAGGAGGATTCGCAGGGACCGTCCATTTCGTCCAGCGGCGTCCCCTCCTCGATTTCATCCGGCTTCTGGCTCAGCCAGGTCGGCAGCACGTCGTCTTCGACCTCGGCCGACGGCGGCGAGCAGGATAACGTGGCGGCCACGGATGGAAGCGGCTCGGCATCATCAAGCGAGCAGTCCGATCAGGATATCCTCAATGAATTTGCCAAATGGGCGAACATGACGCCGGCTCAGAAGATCCGCGGGCAATATCTCGAGGCGCATGGCCTGACGGAAGATTCGTTCAAGTCCTTGCCGGCCGACGAGCAGAAGGCAATCAACGACCAGATTGCCGATGAGATCAAGCAGAAGCTCGGAGCCGGCAACACTGATGATGATAGCGATCAGGAAACGGACAGCGCAGCTGCGGCATTGGCGCTGGTCTGAGTCAATTGCCAAACCACTTGAAAACGATACGGATCTGATTCACATCTCGCTCTTATCGTCTTGTTTTCATTATCGATATCTCGTTATTGCCCGACCATGTCGACGACGATCTTGCCGATCTCGGCAAACACTGCCTCGACGTCCTTTGCAGGCGCAGTCGCCTCGGCAACAAAGGTCGTGACCAGGATCGCACCCCGGTCCGGCGGCCAGATGACGGCGATATCGGCATAGGAGCCGTTATTGCCGGTACCGGTCTTGTCGCCGACCTTCCATTCCTTCGGCAGGCCGGCCCGCAAGCGATTATTTCCCGTCATATTGGCGACGAGCCAGTTGACCAGCTGCTCCCTCGATGTTTCCGACAGCGTATTGCCGAGTGTCAGAAGGCCGATCGAATCCAGCATCGCATCCGGGGTCGTCGTGTCGCGCGGGTCGTCCTTGACGGCCTGGTTGACATCTGGCTCGTTGCGATCAAGGCGGGTCTCGGTGTCGCCTGTGGTGCGCAGCCACGAAGTCAACGCGGCAGGTCCGCCGAAACTTTCGAGCAGAAGATTGCCAGCCGTATTGTCGCTCAGCGTGATTGCGGCTGCGCAGAGCTCGGCAATGGTCATCCCATCGCCGTCGGCGTGCTTTTCTGTTTCCGGCGAATAGGTGACGATCTTGTCCTTGCCGTAGGTGACGCGGCGGTCGAGCTTTTCCGTGCCCTGATCGACGCGCGCCAGCACAAAGCCGGCAGCAAGCGCCTTGTAGGTGCTGCACAGGGGAAAATGCTCCTCCTCGCGATGGCCGAGAGAAATATTGGTTTCAGTGTCGAGCACGGAGACTCCGAGGCGGCCGCCGGTCTTCTTTTCCAGATCGGCAAGCTGCTTGTCGACATCGTCGGACAGCTGCGAATTATCCGGCGCTGCGCTGTCGCTTTCCATTCCCTGGCTGCCGGCGCCGGGTGCCGCCGAATTATCCGTTGTCGCAGGCGTCTGGGGTGATGTGCCGCTATCCTGTGCAAAAAGCGCATCGGGGCCGAGCGTCAAGGCGGGAAGAAGCAGCGCCGAGCCTGCCATGAGGCGGCGGCGGGTTAGCAATGTGGGCATGCGAGAGGCCTCCAGCAGAATCGGGCAGATTTTGGGCTATGCGAGGAATATGGCAAGCCTCTGACCTTACCGATTGCTAGCGGATTTTATGCAGCCTTGTCGACGGTAACTTCGACCGTTACATGCGAGAGCTCGTGAATACTGGCAAGCCGCGCCTTATAGAAAGAGGGCTCGCGCGAGACGGCTGTTGCGACCGCAACGATGGCCGCATGATGCCCGGGCCCAACCTGCCAGACATGCAGATCGGTAATCCGATCCTCGTCCGTTTCGATCGCCTCGCGGATCTCCTCAGGCAGATCCTCGCCTTGCGGAATGAAATCGAGGAGAACGGCGCCGGAAGCGCGCAGCAGGCTCCAGGCCCATTGCAGGATGACCAGGCCGCCGACGATGCCCATGACGGGATCGAGGAAGGTCCAGCCGAAACGGCTGCCAAGCAGCAGGGCAGCGATGGCCAGAACCGAGGTCATCGCATCGGCGATGACATGGACATAGACCGAGCGCAGATTGTTATCCCTGCCACCTTTTTGGCCATGGTCGTGATGGTGATCGTCATGATGCTCATGATGATGGGCGTGATCGTGAGTATGGGCGTGGCCATGGCTGTGCCCATGGCCGGCGTGACCGTGGTGATGATGGCTGTGGTCGGCGCGCAGAAGCCATGCGCTGACGAGATTGACGATAAGGCCGACAACAGCAATTGCGATGGCCTCGCGGAAATTGATCGCCACCGGATCGAGCAATCTCAGTATGCTCTCCCAGCCCATGATCAGCGCGATCAGCGCCAGCACGATCGCGCTGGCAAAGCCCGCGAGATCGCCGAACTTGCCGGTGCCGAAGGTGAAGCGTGCATTGTGCGCATGTCGGCGCGCGTAGAGATAGGCGAGCGCCGAGATCAGCATGGCGCTGACATGGGTCGACATATGCCAGCCATCGGCGAGCAGCGCCATCGAGCCGTAAATCGTGCCCGCGCCGATCTCGACTACCATCATGACCGCTGTGAGTGCAATGACGAGCCAGATGCGGCGTTCGTTGCGCTGGTGGTCGGAGCCCAGAAAAACGTGGCTGTGCCCCGCTTCGGAGGAAATACTCATGACATTGGTCTCTCTTTGAACGCCTGAAACCATAAAACGCGTCCCGATCTTTCAGATGCACTTCTGGCGCTTTACGTCTTCGATTTTTCGCATGCCGTTATCGCAAAACCGCCGCACACTTTTGCGCGACATGCTTTGGTCACCGCAGATAGGTCTTCAGCACGTCGGCTATCTCATCGACTGCCTGCCGGCGGGCCTCATCAGTTTCGGCATGGAGCACATGCTCCTGCAGATGGTCCTCCAGCACCTCTCCGGTCAGCCCCGTCAGGGCACCGCGAATGGAGGCAAGGAGCTGCAGGATTTCCCCGCACGGCCGCTCGGCCTCGAGCGCGCGCTCCACCGCTTCCATCTGCCCCTTGAGGCGACGGACGCGAGAGAGAAGCTTGGCTTGCTGACGAATGGTATGGGACATCGTAGCCTCGATTTATAATATAGGGGGGTATACTATTTATGATGATGAATTGGAAGCCAGATTTCGTGGCGACGACCGGACAATGAGGTGGGCCGACGGTATCCCAGCCGGCGGTCACAGCTACCCGGCCTTGCAATTTCGACGAATGGCCTCATATATTTCTCTAGAGACTAGAGGTATTTGAGGGCCATACAATGCTGACCATCGGCGATCTATCCAAGCGGACCGGCGTGAAAGTGCCGACAATCCGCTATTACGAACAGATGGGTCTGATATCGGAGCCGGAACGCAGCGAAGGCAATCAGCGGCGTTATTCCAAAGCCGATCTTGAGCGTCTCGCCTTTATCCGCCATGGCCGCGACCTTGGACTGACGATCGATACGATCAAGGAGCTGATCTCGCTCAGCCAGCACCCGGACCGCCCCTGCGTAGGCGCCGACCGTATCGCCAAGGAGCATCTGGATGACGTTCGCACCAAGATCGCGCGGCTGAAGAAGCTGGAGCACGAGCTGGAGCGCATCGTCTCGCATTGCGACGGCCATAGCATCGAAGACTGCTATGTGATCCGCGCGCTTTCCGATCACGGCCTATGCGAACACGAGCACTGAGCCCCCATTGACAAATACGCTGAACCGGATCATTGATGCGCCCATGATCACGAACGCGCTCCATAATTGCTCGTATTTTTGGCTGTACCTGTAACGGGCGGCCAAGACAGATCATATTGTCAACAAGCCGCCGTCAGGCGGCTTTGTTGTATCGGCAGCGTCCTGACGGCTCATTCAAAAAACAAGGACGCAAAATGCCATGCTAGACGATAGCGACATCTCACTTCTCCGCCCTCCGGTTCTGACCATCCGCAATGCCCAGCCACGCGACCTGCCTGAACTCAACGACATGATCCGGCTGCTGGCCGCCCATCATGGCGACCCCTCCGGCACGACACCCGAACAGCTCGAGCGCGATCTCTTCGGTCCTATGCCGTGGATCACGGCGCTTGTTGCCGAAGGCGAACAGGGGCTGATCGGCTACGCCATCCTCGTGCCGCTCTACAAGGCGCAAGAGGGACAGCGAGGCATGGATCTGCACCATCTCTTCGTGCGCGACGGCCATCGCGGCCATGGCGTCGGGCAGCATCTGGTCGACCGCGCCCGCGATATCGCCCGCAAGGCCGGCTGCAGCTACCTTTCCGTGGGAGCCGCCACAGGCAATTTCCAGGCCCACCGCTTCTACGAAAACATGGATTTCAAGCCGCGTCCGGTCACCGGCATGCGCTACCTTCAGGCTCTGGCCTGATGCCGGCCTTTAAGAGGATCGCCATCCGATATTGATTTTTAGAGTGTTTCTGGTTTCGCGCATTCCGGACGGAAAACCGCTGCGCACTTTTCCTGGAAATACTTCAGTGATCGATGGCGATCCCGCGGCCTGCAAAGAACCTCTCGAACACCTCCAGAGCCATTTCGGCATTCTCGCGCGTCGCATCGATGTGGCCGGATGGATTGTGGAAGCGGATATTATTGCCGTCGATGGCCGTCACCAGCACCAGATGGCCACCCTTGGCCGGCGGCTCGGTCTCGGGCCAGCGGATCGAATGATGCACCGACGCGATGAAATACTCCGATTGCGCGAGGATATCGGCGATGTCAGCGACGGAAATGCCGGTGACGACACGAGCATCCAGATCGAAGCGATCACGAACGAATGGGACGAACGGCGCATAGATCAATCCCTTGATCCGGCCATCCGCCTCCTCGACGTAGCCGCCATATTCCCGGCAACCCATGGCCAGATCCATGATGGGGATGATTTTGCCGGTGCGGGCGGCGAGCACCATCTTCAGGCAGGCCATGCCGCAGAGATTGCCGGCCCAGCGCGCATAATCCTCGACGCTGCTTGCGCCGGATGACGCCCAGAGCGGGTCCTTCAGCAAGGCCGATTGTGCCCCCTCGGCGACGACCGCCAGCGTCATGTCAGGCGTTTCCCATTGGCTGAAATAAGGAACCCTCCGCGCCACCCTTGCGTCCACGACCACCCTCTCCTATTGCCGAATCCCATGGCTACAAGCTTGACCGGAAATGCGCTAGAAAAATGGCTGTCGACTTCGAACTGCAACTGGAGATGCGCCTTGGAACAGCGGTTCACATTCGATGGCGTCGCCACCCTCTACAATGCTTCCCGCCCGCTCTATCCCGATGCGCTTTTTGCCAATGTCATCGATTTTGCCAGGCTGGAAGCCAAGGATCAGGTCCTCGAAATCGGCTGCGGCACCGGACAAGCGACAGAGAGCTTTGCTCGCCGTGGCCTCTCCGTTCTCGCGCTTGATCCCGGCGCGGAACTGATTGCAGTTGCGCAGGAAAGATTGGCGGAATTTCCGCGAGTGCGGTTCGAGCACACCACCTTCGAAGCATGGCCGGGCGAGCCGGAGAGCCTCAGGCTGATATTCGCGGCCCAATCCTTCCATTGGGTTTCGCCGGAACTGCGCTTCGCCAGGACGGCCGCCCTCCTCGCGCCGGAAGGAACACTCGCCGTCTTCGGCAATGTGCCGATGAAGCCGGAATCGCCGCTGTCAGAAAAGTTCGCGGGGATCTACGCTCGCCATGCCCCACAGCTTGCCGGCCCGCCCGTGGAGGCCTGGTATTTGCCTGATGGCCCTTTTGCTCGGGAGCTGAAGCAATCAGACCACTTTGAAGCTCCGGTACACCACCATTATTCCTGGGGTCGGTCGCACACTGCGCAGAGCTATACGGACCTCTTGCGAACGCTCTCCAGCTATCGGCTTTTGAGCGGGGATCGGAGAGAAGCGCTGCTTTTCGAGCTTGCCGATGCGATAAACACACACGGCGGCAAATTCGAGCTGCATTACGAAACGCATCTCTATCTCGCCAGACGCGCGGGCGCGGCTTGAGCATCTTGCGGCTTTACTTCGCCGGTAGCGCCTTGAGATAGGCCGCGATCGCCTCGCGGTCGGTTGTCGGCAAGTGGGCGATGTTTTGCTGGACTTCGGCCATGGAACCGCCGGCCGAGTCATAGTCCGGGGTGAAGCCGGTCTCGAGGTAGTTGGCGATATCGCCGGCGCTCCAGCTGCCGATTGCCTTGGAGCCCGGGGTAATATCTGGGATGTGGCCCTTGCCCTCCGGATTGGGCGCGCCCGCCAGCCATTGGCCGCTCACGAAGCCGCCGAGGCTGTCACGTGGCGTATGGCATTCGCCGCAATGTCCCGGCCCTTCGACAAGATACTGACCACGCTTGACCTTCTCGTCGGCACTGGCAAGCACGATGCGCGGCTGATCGTTGAGATATAGGAACTTCCAGCCGCCCAGCGCGAGCCGGATATTGAAGGGAAAGGGCAGCTCATGCGGCGGAACGACATTGTCGCTTTTCGGCAGCGTCTTCAGGAAGGCCCAGAGATCGTTGATGTCCTTGTCGCTCATGCGGGTATAGGAGCCGTAGGGAAAGGACGGATAGAGGTGCTCGCCGTTTTTGCCGACGCCGCGCTTCATGGCATTGCCGAAATCGGCCAGCGTCCAGCTGCCAAGCCCCGCCTTCTCATCCGGCGAGATATTCGGGACATGGAAGGTTCCGAATGGGCTGGTAAGGGCGAGACCACCCGAAAGCACCAGCTTGGCATCGCCCTGGACGCCGGGTGCCGCATGACAGCTCGTACAGCCGCCGGCCCAGAAGACCAGCTGACCGTTTTTAACATCTGGGTCACCGAGATTGGCCCAATGGCTGGCGGGCAAGGGCGACGGCGCGGTGATGACATAGAATGCACCACCGCCGAGAATGATCACGCCAAAAAGGCAAAGCAGCCACCGAATAAACCGCGCCATCATTCCACCCCTTAGCCCAGCTCCAAAGCCAAAAGCCTCCGCAGCGATAGAATTGTGCGGAGGCCAAAATCGATATTCAAACTAGGCCGACCTACCGCTAGTCCTTCTTGATGCGATAGGCCTGGTGACAGGCGCCGCAGCTGCCGCCGAGGGTCTTCAGCGTCGCGCCGACGCCGGCCTTATCGGCGGGGAGCTGGGCGAGCGCCGTCTCGGCATCGGTGGAAAGCTTGGCGGCATGCGCCTTGAAGTCATCGAGATTGTCCCAGATCTTCGGATTGACCTCGGGATCGGTCTTGTCGCTCTGCGGATTGAACTGATCCGGAAACGCCTTGGCGGTTTCGGCGATCGTCGTCAGAGATGCCTTGACGATGTCGGCGTCATAGGGCTTGTCGCCCTTGGCAATCGCGCCGAGAGCACCCGTTGCGCCCCCGATCTTCTTCATCATGCCGATGCGGGACTCATGCGTGCCGTCGGCCGCGACGACCGAACCCAGTGCGATGCCGGCCAGAGCCGTCGCCATCACAATCGCTTTCCACTTCATTTCGTTCTCCTACCTCTTCGCAAATGGTGCGGACCGCTTGCGCGGCCGGCGCATGATTACGGCGACATGTTTGCCGGTTTCCTTTCCGGCAATGAAGTCACAAAGTAGTGAGATGCAAGTGAAATCAGTGTCATGCTACCGACACACTCATTCGCAGCTTCAGCCCTCACGCTAATTTCAAGCCCTCCCAGACAGTAAACACTGAAACTGCGACAAGCAGCAGCCCGGCTGCGCGGCCCGCAAAGGCAGTTGCTCTGGGATTGGCAACCAGCAGCTCGCGACTGCGCCCTGCAGTGATGGCAAGTCCGCCATAGACGGCAAATTGCGTTGCGATGGTCATGGCTCCCATGATGACGGCCTGTATCCACATCGGGCCGTAATCCGGCTTCAGGAATTGCGGGTACACGGCAAAGATGAAGAGATAGGCCTTGGGATTGATGAGGCAAGTCAATGCCCCCTGCCGGAAGGCTTTCCAGGCGGAGCGGCTGCCAGCAGGCCCACTCTCCCCAACGGTTATGGAGCTGCGCATCAGCGTATAGCCGATGAAGGCCATGTAGGCGCCGCCGACAACAAGCAGCGGATTGAAGAGAACGGGTACGAAATGCATCAACAGGCCGATGCCGATGGCGCCGTTCAGCGAATGCACCGCACCGCCCAGCATGATGCCGCCCGTCGCGGCAAGGCCGCGGTTGCTGCCGCCGGTAAGGGAATTGGCGAGCACGAACAGCATGTCCATACCCGGTACGATTATGATGCCCAAAAGAAGGATGAGGAAGAGCCAGAGATTTTCTGCGTAACCCATGTCAGTTGCCTATCGAGCTCTCCATGGAAACAGGAGAGGAAATGGTTGATTTTCAAGTCGATAGGCAGTCTTATAAAATGAGCCAACTGACGGGGTATTGTCAGTAGCCTTCATCTTTGGGACAACAAATGCGCAAGGCATCACGCCTGTTCGAGATCATCCAGATCCTGCGGCTGGCAAAGCGGCCAGTGACGGGGGCCGATATTGCCGCCCGGCTGGAGGTGACGGTGCGTTCGGTTTATCGCGATATCGCCGCGTTACAGGCGATGCGCGTGCCGATCGAGGGTGAGCGGGGCATCGGCTATATCCTGCGGCCCGGCTTCGACCTGCCGCCGCTGATGTTTTCCATCGAGGAGATGGAGGCGATCGTGCTATCGCTGGCCCTGTTGGAGCGCACCGGCGATGCCGAGCTCAAGCAGGCGGCCAAGCGCGTTACCGCGAAGATTGCCGGCGCCGTGCCGCCGCCGTTGCGCCAGACGCTCGATGCCAATGCGCTGCATGCCTGGGGCTTTGCCGCACCTTCGGCCTCGGCCATCGATCTTTCGCTTATGCGCCGCGCCATTCGCGACGAGGAAAAGCTGGACCTTGCCTATCGTGACGAGCTCGGCCGCGCCACGGAACGCATCATCCGGCCGATCGCGTTGATCTATTATGCCGAAACGGCCAACATCGTCGCCTGGTGCGAGCTGCGCCAGGCTATCCGCAACTTCCGCAGCGATCGGATCGAAGGCTGCGAGGCGACGGGATTATGGTTCAAGGGCGAAGGCAACGGTCTGAGGCAGATCTGGGTGAATGGCTGGCAGACAAACACCCCAGCCGCGGCCGGCTGAGGCGTTGGCAACATCGATCGCAAGGCCAGATCCTGTAAACCAGACAACCTCATCTCCCATCCGCATGCCGCAGCGGAATAGGTTCAGCGTAGCGCCAGGGTTCGGCTCGTCTCGCGGCCAAAGCCGCTGATTTCGAGCCGGTCCTCACAGACCGAGACAATCGCGTAGGCGCTCGTGTCTTCGGTGTCCACCATGCCCTTGAAGTTGACGAAGTAAGTGCCATCCGACACGCCGAAATTGCCGGCATGATTGTGACCGTTAAGGTAAGCGACGACATGGCCATGCTCTGCCAAAAGGGCCAGCAAGCGGTCGCTGTTCAGGGCATTATGTCCATTCTCTGGGAAGACGGGATAGTGGTTCATGACGATGACCTTCTCGCCTGCCGCCTTTGCTTCCTTGAGTTTCGCGGCGAGCCAGTCATATTGTTTGTCGCCGATCGCCCCGTTCCAGCGCTGGCCATTGAGTGCGCCGGCGATCTCCAGCGCCTTCATCAGATCCTTCGCCTCCTGCCGCCGCGGATCGCCTTCCGGCGGGGCAAAGACGCTGATTTCATTGCCGTCAAGCGCGATGAAGCGATAGCCGGAAAGACTGAAATCGTAATAGGGCGACGGCATGCCGACCCGCGCCGGCACCGTGCCGAGATGTTGCGGAGCAACGGCGAAATCATGGTTGCCGAGCAGGAAATGCTTGCGATGACGCAAGGCTTGGTAGACCGGCAAAACGGCGTCGAAGCTCTTCCATTCACGATCGATGATATCGCCGAGGGTCACCACAAAGGCGAGATCGTGCCGATTGAACTCCTCAATTGCCGCGCGAAGCTTGTCGAGGCTTTTTGCCGGATAGCGATTGAGGGTCAGATTCGGCTCAAGATCCGCATATTGCGGATCGGCGATGACACCAAAGCGGAAGAGCGGTGCTGATGGCATTCAGCCTCCTGTGGCGATCTCCTGGGCCGCCAAGCGGCACACGGATATATCAATAAGGCTGCTCATAAGAAAACACCCGACGCCAGAAAGACGCCGGGTGCGAAAGCCAGCCTATGCGGCAAACCTTACTTCGTCGCGGCTTCGTAGCGCTCCAGGACGTAGTCCCAGTTGATAAGGCTGTCGATGAAGGCTTCGAGGTACTTCGGGCGCAGGTTGCGGTAGTCGATGTAGTAGGAGTGTTCCCATACGTCGACGCCGAGGATCGGGTCGGCGCCGTGAACGAGCGGGTTTTCGCCGTTCGGGGTCTTGGAGATTTCCAGCTTGCCGTTCTTGACGGAAACCCATGCCCAGCCGGAGCCGAACTGAGTGGCGCCGGCAGCGGCGAAATCGGCTTTGAACTTGTCGTAGCCGCCGAGATCGGAAGCAAACGCTGCTTCGAGCTTGCCCGGCAGCTTGTTGCCGCCGCCGCCCTTCTTCATCCACTTCCAGAAATGGATGTGGTTGTAGTGCTGGGCAGCATTGTTGAAGAGGCCGGCATTGGTGCCGAAGGACTTTTTCACGATTTCTTCGAGCGAAAGATCGGCAAGACCTGCTTCCGCAGCGAGCTTGTTGCCGTTGTCGACATAGGCCTTGTGGTGCTTGTCGTGGTGATATTCGAGGGTCTCACGCGACATGAAGGGCGAAAGTGCATCGTAATCATAAGGAAGTTCAGGCAATTCGAAAGCCATGGTCATATCTCCTCTTGGCAAAAAATTGCGTCGGCAGGTGAAGCGGAACATAGGAGCCGTCGCCTGGAAGAGCAACCGGCGACATGCCAAAAAAGTTGCACGTAGGAGCAAAAATTGCCCTACTTTTCAAATAGGTATAGCATCGACTTAGAAGTTTACCTTATTGCATATGATGATGTTTCGATACAGGGCGGACTGCCGCGGCAAAACATCGACAAGGCATAGCCCCAAGGCTAGTTTACGGATCTCCTGTCGTGATGAGGAACATCTGTGACGATCGCCTGCCTGCACACCGCCGAAAGCAATATCACCGTCTATGAAGCGGCGGCGAAGGCGCTCGGATTGCCTGATGGCATGCTGCATCATCATGTCCGTGCCGATCTTCTTCTCGCCGCCGAAAAGGTGGGACGCCTGACGGATGAGATTTCGGCCGAAACGGCAGCGCTTCTCTGGCATCTGGCGGAGGATGCCGATGCCGTCGTGCTCAACTGCTCGACACTAGGCCCAGCAGCGTCGAAGATCGCGGCCGGCGCCGGAGCCCCGATCATCCAGGCAGATGCAGTGTTGGCAGAGCAGGCGGTCAAGGCGGGCGGTAAGGTTATCGTGCTGTGCACCGTCGAAACGACCATCGCCCCGACGACTGCGCTTTTCGAAGCAGCGGCTAAGGCGACGGGTGCCGAAATCGAGGTTCGGCTGGTGCCGGGTGCATGGGCGCACTTCCGGGCGGGCGATCTGTCGGCCTATCTTGCTTCCATTGCCGATGCGGTAACGGCGGCCAGCGGCGAAAGTGCCGTCACGATCGCTTTCGCTCAAGCATCAATGACCGATGCCGTTCATCTTCTTCCGGGAAACCGCCCGCAACCTATGACCGGTCCAGCAGCCGCACTTGCCGCCGCGATGGCGAAGATTACGGGCAGCTGAAGCATTATAAATTCCGCCCGAAATAGACGTTCACCTCGGCTATGCGGTCGCCGGCAAAGCGGATCAGCTCGACATTGCGAAAGCTGGCGCCATCCATCTTCTCGGCGCGATAGCCGACGATCACATCGTCACCATCCGCGACCAGATGTTCGATATGAATATCGCGAAACACCTTCTCCTTCGGCCAGCAGTGTTCGAAGTACCGCTTCCGGTCGATGTGATCGTCGCGCGGGCTGGAAAAGGTGAAATCCCGGGTCAGCATCGGGTCGACAATATCGGGATGCTGAGCGACATAGGCTGCAAACAGCCGCTTGACCGTATCGCAACGGGCATTTTCGAGAGAGTTCATAATCTGCCTCCTCCTTTGCATCAGGACGGGGTTTGATCCGTCAACCATAAACTGATTGTATAATGCAATCAGTTTATAACATCAGCCCGGCGAACCAACAAGGCGCTTTGCAGACTTGGCATTGCCGCCCGCGTGGTCCAAACTCCTCAAGCATCCCAATCAGCAGAAAGCCATCGCAAGTGTCCGAGGCTCATCACCACATGTTGGAAAAGCTGCGTCGGCTGGCGGCCAAAGACAATCGTCCGGCGGTCGAGCCAACCGGCATCGGCAGCTATTCCACGCTTTTTACCTTCGTGACGCGCGAACGCGAACGCATTGCTGGCTCCGCCTTTTCCCAGGTTTCAATCGTCGCCATCCTCGAAGGTTCCAAGGAAATCGTCAGCATGGGACGGCAGCGGCATTTTTCGGCCGGTACGGTGCTCGTGCTGCCGGCCGGGTGGAGCGGCGATGTCGTCAACGACCCCGATCCGCAGACCGGCGTCTATCGGGCGATCTTCATCACCTTTCCCGAGGAATTGACACGGCGCGCGGCAAAAGCCTTTCCGCCAGCCCAAACCGCATCGCAGATCGACCTGCCGCTCGATTCGTTGCTGGCCGCTGCCATCGGCCATGCCGGCGAAGGCATTGCCAGTGGAAGCCTGCCGATCCCACTGATCGAGCATAGACTCGTGGAAATACTCATGGTGCTCGGCATGCGCGGTGCCCTGCCCGTTTTGCCGGAGACAACCGCCGAGGCGGTACGGGCGCTGGTGCGCTGGCAGCCGGACCGTGCCTGGACAGCCGATCTCATTGCCGCCGAACTCGGCACGAGCAACGCCACATTGCGTCGTCGCCTGTCGCGCGAGGGCGCTTCCCTGCGAGAGGTACTGGCAAGCGAACGTGTGGCGCTGGCAACGACCCTTCTCGCGGAGGACGGGCTGTCGCTGCGGGAAGCCGCGCTTGCGACAGGCTATCGCTCGCCGCGCCGTTTCGCCGATCGACTTCGCAGCGCGTGAGCGTTTGCGACAGCATTTTGAGCGTTTGCGTGCGCAGCCGCTCGGCACGAATTTGTTACATCCTGCCCTCGAAGGCTCATAGGAGCCGCAACATGAAAGGGCAACATCATGAAAACCATGCTCAAAATTCTGAATGCCACCGTCATCGTAGCAGTTGTCGCCACCCCAGCCCTATCGGCCGATCTCAAAGTGACATTCGCAAAGAGCAACGGCCAGACGCTACTGCCGGAAAACGCCTCCTGCGTTTCGACAGGGTCCGACAAATCGGCGCCCGGCCCTAACAAGAGCCCTGCCGTCTCCTGGTCGAAAGGGCCGAAGGGCACGCGATCCTATGCGCTGACGATGGTCGACCCTGACGTGCCCGCCGATTTCTCGTTGTTCAACAAGGCGGACAAAACCATTCCGAAGGATTTCAAGCGGATGGAATTCGTTCACTGGGTGCTGGCCGACATCCCTGCAACGCGCACCAGCCTGACCGAAGGCATGGATGGAAACGGCCCCTCCTCTAGCGGCCTGCCGCTCGAGCGCACGACCTATGGACGGCGCGGTCAGAATGGCGCCGGTGGTGGCAATTTGAAGGACGGGCCGCATGGCGGCTACATGGGCGCTTGCCCGCCCTGGAATGACGAACGCATTCACAGCTACCACGTCACCGTCTATGCGCTGGATGTCGATCGGCTGAACCTTCCTGACCTCTTTACTCGCGCCGACCTGCTCGCCGCCGCGAAGGGTCATATCCTGGCATCGGGCAGCCAGGAACTGTTTTACACATTGAATGCAAAGGCCGCGAAATGACCGAGACGAGATGGGATGCAGCCGCACCGGCCGAGCCGGAAACCGCGCATTGGATGCGGAACCTGATCATCTGCCTCGCCGGCTCGTTCACGACGATCGTGGCGATGACGCTGCTGCTCCCGTTCCTGCCGCTCTATGTCGAGGAACTCGGTGTCAGCGACAAGGCCGCGATCGTACAATGGTCCGGCATTGCCTATGGCGCGACCTTCTTCGCCGCCGCTTTCGTCGCGCCGCTCTGGGGGCGGCTCGGCGATATCTATGGCCGCAAGCTGATGCTGATCCGCGCCAGCCTCGGCATGACGGTCGCCATCTCTCTGATGGGCATGGCCGGCAATGTCTGGCAACTGGTGGCGCTGCGCCTGTTCACCGGTCTCGCCGGCGGCTATGCCTCGGGATCGATGGTGCTGGTGGCAGCCCAGACGCCGAAGCATCGCTCCGCCTGGGCGCTGGGTACGCTTTCGGCTGGTATCATGGCCGGCAATCTCGTCGGACCGCTGATCGGAGGCGCACTGCCGCCTGTTATCGGTATTCGCGGCACTTTCCTGCTGGCAGGAGGCGTAATCTTCCTGACCTTCCTGGCAACGACCTTCCTGATCAAGGAGGAGAAATCCACCGCGCGCAAGAAGGCTGCGAAGGCCAGCGGCAGCTGGGCCTCCATTCCGGACAAGCGCCCCGTCATCGCCATGCTGTCGCTCGGCCTGCTGCTGATGCTCGCCAATATGTCGATCGAGCCGATCATAACGGTCTATGTCGCGCAGTTCGTTAGCGACGCCAGGGTGACGATGGTGTCGGGCGTCGTGATGGCCGCAGCGGCGCTCGGCAGCATCCTGTCGTCCTCGTGGCTCGGCAAGCTCGCCGATCGCATCGGATACTGGAGCGTCATCATGGTCGCCCTCGCCGCCGCTGCGCTGCTGCTGATACCGCAGGCCTTCGTCACCTCGGCCTGGCAATTGATCGGCTTGCGCTTCCTGATGGGTGTGGCGCTCGGCGGCCTCCTGCCCTGCATCACCGCCGTCATCCGGCATAATGTGCCCGATGCGGCCACCGGCAGCATTCTCGGGCTCTCCATCTCCTCGCAATATGTCGGTCAGGTGGCAGGCCCGGTCCTGGGCGGCTTCGTCGGTGGTCATATCGGCATGCGCGCCGTGTTCCTCGGAACCTGCGTGCTACTGGCGATCGGCGCGATCTATTGCTGGTGGGTCAGCCCGAAGAAAGAGGCGGAATAGTCTCGTCAGCGAAAATCGCTAGCGGTCAGGACGTACAGGCGTCGTCGGGCATGGCCGTAGGCTCTGGCGGCGACCTTCTGGATCGCGTCTCGTCCGTCATCGAAGGCGGCGAGATATCCAGCTTCGGTATGCGAACCCGGGAAGACATCCGCGTCGACCAGAAACGAAACCTCGAACATGCCGTCATAGCCGGTGAAACGGATACGCCTCGCCGAAGCGTCGTAACTGCGGCTGCGATTGGGAAAGCTCAGGCTCATCGTCGACTACCTCTAAACAAAACGGCCCCGGCGGCCTGATTAAGGCCGACGGTTTCAATTGCTTCCGACTTCACCAGGTCAATCCGAACAGCGTCGAATAGACGACGAACGCAATCGCCAACACGACGCAGAGCTGGAGGAAAGCCCTGTAATAGTCGAAGAGATAGACAGACGCAGGAAGAGAGATTTTCATGGCGGCCTCCTTAAGGGTTTTGCCAACCGAGATCACAATATCACAAAAGCCCCCTTCGCGCCGTTTAATTTGGATTGGGTTTGCGCTTCAACATTATCCGTGTGGGATCTTCGCCTTATCTCGATAGTCTTGGAGAACAGCAGTGCTTCCGACTTTTGAAACTGGCCGCCTGATCCTGCGCCCGCGCACCCTGGCGGACATCGACGATTGCCTCGCCATGGATCGCGATCCGGAGGTGACGAGATTCATTCCGGGGCCATGGGGCGATCCCGAGGCACACCGACTATTCCTGACGAGCCGCATGGAGGCTGATTTCGGTGATGGCCTCGGCTATTGGTCAATCTTCGCCAAGGAGGATCCGAAGCAATTTCTCGGCTGGATTTTACTGATCCCCGTCGACGCGGTCGGGCCAGACATCGAGATTGGCTGGCGGTTGAACAGGTTCGCCTGGGGCAAAGGCTATGCCACGGAAGCGGCAAGGCCGGTTCTCACGCATGCTTTCGGAACACATGGCCTCGAACGGCTGATTGCCGATATCGCACCCGGCAACACCGCCTCCATTCGCGTGGCCGAAAAGCTCGGCCTGTCCCCGACGCGCGAGACAACGTATCTCGGCCAGCCCTTTGCGTCCTATCAGATGACCAGGGACGCTTTCGAAGCTCGATAGATTGTAACCTGTCAGGCCTGACTACTCTTCGCTGGCGCTGCGTCCGTGCGCCCAATCCATATAGAGTTCCAGCGCCTTGCGGGCGACTGGCCCTTCCTGGAATTCGCGATCATCCAGGCGATTGACGCTGACGACCTTGGAATAGTTGCCGGTCGTGAAGATCTCGTCGGCGCCCATGAACTGCTCGACGGACAGGGTTTCCTCCCGCACGTCGAAGCCTTCCCGACGCAATAGCCCGATGACGCGGGCCCGCGTGATACCGGCAAGGAAGGTGCGGTTGGCGACCGGCGTATAGACGATGCCGTCCTTGACCATGAAGACGTTGGACGACGCCGTCTCGACGACATTGCCGTTCATATCGCGGACGAGCGCATTGTTGAAACCGCGGCCTCTCGCCTCCAGGATCATGCGGCCGCTGTTCGGATAGAGCGAGCCGGCCTTGGCGTCGGTCATCGCCGTCTCCGGCGACGGACGGCGGAAGGGCGAGACCGTGAGCGTGATGCCGCCATTGCCGCCAAGCGGCGCCTCGAACAGGCAGAGCGCGAAACGCGTCGATTCCGCGTCGACGGCAACGACGCTGCCCGGCGAACCATGCTCGCCCCAATACATCGGCTTGATATAGATCGGCGTCTTGCCGTCGAATTTCTTGATGCCTTCCCAGGCGAGCGCCTCGATCTCTTCAGCCGTCTTGATTGGCTTCAGCCCCATGGCGATGGCCGAACGATTGATGCGCTGGCAATGGAGGTCGAGATCAGGTGCGATGCCATCGAACCAGCGGGCACCATCGAACACGGTCGAGCCAAGCCACATGGCATGCGAAGTCGGCCCGATCAGCGGCGGATTGCCGGAAAGCCATTCTCCTTCGACATAGGTCCAGGTGGTGGTTCGGGGCGACGTATCGACTGCCATGGTGGTTTCCTCCCGTTGATCGGTTCAGCTTTCGCCGGATCGCGGAACCGCTCCATCTTCTTGTTTTCTCGCAATTCCAGGAAAAGCGCTCAGCGCTTTTCCTGGAATTGCTCTAGGTGGCAAAGACCAAATAGCCGCATAATCCTAGGGTCAAGCGGAAACTACGCGGTAAAATTCATTTGCAACAAAGCGCCCGATACCGCATTCATAACGCAATTTTCATGCGTCGAAACAACAACTTGACGAATAGATCCATCAGGAAAAGTGATGAACCGTAGGAATCGTCAAGAGACAGGAAGAACCCCATGAAAGCCATGTACTACGAGGCCTTCGAGGCAACACCCGAAATCCGCACCCTGCCAGATCCGACACCGGGCGAAGATGGCGTCGTTATCGCCGTCGGCGCGACCGGGCTCTGCCGTAGCGACTGGCACGGCTGGATGGGTCATGATCCCGATATCAGGCTGCCGCATGTGCCGGGCCATGAGCTTGCCGGCAAGGTGGTGGCGGCCGGGCGCGGCGTCGTCCGCTTCAAGGTGGGCGATCGCGTCACCGTTCCCTTCGTCTCCGGCTGTGGCCACTGCGCGGAGTGCCACTCCGGCAATCAGCAGGTCTGCCCGAGCCAATTCCAGCCCGGCTTCACCCATTGGGGTTCCTTCGCCGAATATGTCGCGATCGACTATGCCGACACCAATCTCGTCCATCTGCCAGACACAGTCGATGACGCAACGGCGGCGAGCCTCGGCTGCCGCTTCGCCACCTCCTTCCGCGCTGTTGCCGACCAAGCCAAGACCCGTCTCGGTGAATGGATCGCCGTTCATGGCTGCGGCGGCGTCGGCCTGTCGGCGATCATGATCGCGAGCGCCCTTGGCGCCAACGCCATCGCCATCGACATTTCCGACGAGAAGCTCGCCTTCGCCCGCGAATGTGGGGCAGTCGCGACCATCAATGCGGCCGAGGTCGCCGATGTGGCCGAGGCCGTACGCGAGATCACCAAGGGCGGCGCGCATGTCTCGATCGACGCGCTCGGCCATCCCACGACCTGCTTCAATTCCATCAAGAACCTGCGTCGCCGCGGCCGGCATGTGCAGGTTGGCCTTATGCTCGGCAACTATGCGACACCGCAGATCCCGATGGCACAGGTCATCGGCCATGAGCTGGAGATCTACGGCAGTCACGGCATGCAGGCCTGGCGCTATGATGCCATGCTCGACATGCTCGCCGCCGGCAAGATCGCGCCGAAGAAGCTTATCGGCCGCAGGATCAGCCTGGAAGAAGCCGTTCCGGCGCTGATGTCGCTCGATAAGGCCGAGGGCAAGGGCATCAGCGTCATTACACGGTTCTGATATATCCCGGTGCTATGCGCATCGAGAGAAACGGCAATCCAGAAAGAGGAAACACTCATGGCATGGTCTGCCGGTCAATATCTGAAATTCGAAGATGAACGCACGCGCCCCTCGCGCGACCTGCTGGCTCAGGTACCGCTGGATCGGATCGAACGCGCGATCGACCTCGGTTGCGGCCCCGGCAATTCGACCGAGCTGATCATCGAGCGCTATGGTGCTGCCGGCGTCTCCGGCCTCGATAGCGACGACAACATGCTGGAGGCGGCGCGCAAGCGCTTGCCCGGCACAAGCTTCGTCAAGGCGGATCTCGCCACATGGCAGCCGGAAGAACCGGTGGATCTGCTCTTTGCCAATGCGGTCTTCCAATGGCTCCCAAATCATCTCGATATCCTCGATGGGCTGATGGACGGGCTGAAACCCGGCGGCGTGTTTGCCGTGCAGATGCCCGACAATCTGACGGAGCATAGCCATCTGATGATGGAAGAAACCGCAAAGAACGGTCCCTGGAGCGATGCCTTCGCTAAGAAGAGCATCCGGCGCAATCCTCTGCCTGCGCCCTCGGTCTATTATAACAGGCTGATCGGCAAGTCCGTCAGGGTCGATATCTGGCACACCAACTACAATCACGTGCTGGAAAACGCAGCAGCGATCGTCGAATGGGTGAAGGGCACGGGCCTGCGCCCCTATCTCGACCATGCCGGCGACGAGCATCGCGATGCGTTCATCGCCGAATATCTGAAGCATATCGAAAAAGCCTATCCGCCGCTTGTCGACGGCAAGGTGCTGTTGCGCTTCCCGCGGCTCTTCCTGGTCGCGGTGAAGAAATAGGTTATCTATCAGCCCCGAAATGCCTGTTGGCGGCGGTGCGTCGATCCCATCGACAACCGGCGCCGGCCCGCGCTAGAACATGACAAGCCAAAGCTGAAACAGCAACAGCTCCGAGGAGATAGTCGATGTCGTCCAGAAGCCCCGAATATGGCCTCCAGAAGGAGATCCGCGCATGACCACCCCCGACGTCGCACCGGCCCCGCCGCTGACATTCGTGATCTTCGGCGCCGCCGGCGATCTCACCCGGCGCCTGCTGATCCCGACGCTGATCAACATGACCCGCAGCGGGCTTATCGGAGAGGATCTGCATATCCTCGGCGTCGGCATCGAGACCGGCGGCGCCGACATGCTGCTCGATCGCTTGGAATCGTTCCTGAAGACATCAGGCGACATGGACGATCCGGAGCGGCAGGCAGCATGGCAGAGCCTGCGCAAGCGCATCAGCTACATCTCCGGCGATTTCACCCAGAACGGCGTCTACAAGGAGATTTCGGATTATCTCTCGCATGCGCCGAGCGCCAACGCAGCCTTTTATTTCGCCGTGCCACCGCGCTTCTTCGGCGATATCGCCGAGAAACTCTCCGAAAACGGACTGATGAACGAAGCGACCGGGGCTTTCCGCCGCATCGCGATCGAAAAACCCTTTGGCCATGATCTTGCCTCGGCACAGGCTTTGAATGCGCGGCTGCTGAACCATGTGTCCGAAAGCCAAATCTACCGCATCGACCATTTCCTCGGCAAGGAAACCGTGCAGAACATCATGACGACGCGCTTCGCCAACATGATGATCGAGGCACTGTGGAACAACAACTATATCGACCACGTGCAGATCACGGCGGCCGAGCTTGTGGACGTCGGCACGCGCGGCAAATTCTACGATGCGACCGGCGCGCTGCGCGACATGGTGCCGAACCACCTCTTTCAGCTGCTGGCGATGGTGGCGATGGAACCGCCGAACAGCTTCGATGCCGAATCCATCCGCAATGAGAAGGGCAAGGTACTGAAGGCCTTGCGCGTGTACTCGCGGGATGAGGCAATCAAGAACGGCGTGCGCGGCGCCTATACGGCCGGCCCTATTGCCGGCAGGGATCTGCCGGCCTTTACCCAGACACCCGATGTCGCGCCCGACAGCAACACCGAAACCTTCGTGGCGTTGAAACTCCTAGTCGATACGTGGCGCTGGGCCGGCGTGCCCTTCTACCTACGCACGGGCAAGGCGATGAAGGCGCGGGACACGGAAGTGGTCATCACCTTCCGGCCGGTGCCCTTTGCCCAGTTCCCGCGCCACGAATCTCGCCCCGAATTGCCGCCGAACAGGCTCATCATCCAGGTGCAGCCTGACGAAGGGCTGGACATGGAAATCTCGATCAAATCGCCGGGGCTGGTGCTGAAAACCGCGCCGGTTTCGCTCGATTTCCGCTATGCCGACAGTTTCGACATCGGCAAGCAGACCGGCTACGAAAGCCTGTTCTACGAACTCTTCGTCGGCGACCAGACGCTCTTCCAGCGCGCCGACGGCATCGAAGCCGGCTGGGCGGCCGTGCAGCCCTTCCTCGACCTCTGGGCAGAAGGCGGCAAACCCGATCCTTACGCCCCCGGCAGCACAGGCCCGGCCTGCGCCGACGAACTTATCGAGCGCGACGGCCGCAAATGGCATGAGATCGATGGGACACCGAAGGGCAGGAAATTCTAACGCTGAAGAAGATCAGCCGATAGAGGCCGACTGCCTGCCTTTCACCGGGCGCAACGTGGCGAGGTCCGTCCTGCTTTCTGAACAACAAAAAGCCGCCGGGATTTGGCCGGCGGCTTTCTTTTCAAGGCAATAGCGGCCTAGATGAACTGGTGCAAGCCCGGGACGGAATTGACGACCTGGTCGACCACTTCGTCGCCGGCGTGCTGGCGGGCGGTTGCGATCGTTTCCTTGGCAAGCGAGCTGATCTCACCCATGCTGAGACCACTGCTCATCAGCTGCTGACCGAGCGCCATCAGGCCGCCACCGCCGCCGACTGCGCTGAGCAGGCCGCCGAGCAGACCACCGCCACCCGTTTCCTCGCCGTTATATTGAGCAACGAGATCGGAGGCGCCGGGAATGGATTCGATCATCTTGGTGACGGGACCATCCGGAGCTTCGCGCTGCAGGAAACCGAGAATCATGCCAACGGCCTTTTCCGCAAGGTCGGGAGCGATGCCGGCTTTGGTCGCGATCTGATCAATAACTTCGTTCACTGTGGCCTCCTGCCTTTATAACGTTAACGTCAACGTAACTGAATGAAGCAACCGACACAAGCCGCGCCAGAGGTCAACATTCTACCAGAAGCGGAACCTTGAAGCGAATGGTTGTCCCTCTTCATGCGAGTTCTTATAACAGTGTCAGGACAAATCGATGAATGGCCCTGGCAGCCTTGAAACGCTGCTGTGCCGCCGCCCTAGTACCGGATGATCTTGGATCGAATCGATCCAAGATCATCCGGTACTAGAATCAAATAGGTAGAGCATGATGCCGAAAACTAGTGACACTTTTCGGCATCATGCTCTAAGGGAGACGACACTATGCAGCAGCAGGATGGACAGATTTTCGTCGGCGCGAGCCGCAACCCCGATGAAAGCATCAATAAGGACGAGTTCCTGACGCTGAAATTCGGCAACCGCCACGGTCTTGTCACCGGCGCGACCGGCACCGGCAAGACGGTAACGCTGCAGGTGCTGGCGGAAGGATTTTCCAAGGCCGGCGTGCCCGTTTTCTGTGCCGACATCAAGGGCGATCTCTCCGGCATCGCCGTCAAGGGCGAGCCAAAGGATTTCCTGCTGAAGCGCGCCGAAGAAATCGGTCTCTCACCCTATGAATTCGATCAATTTCCGGTCATCTTCTGGGATCTCTATGGTGAAAAAGGCCATCGCGTGCGCACCACCATCGCCGAGATGGGGCCGCTGCTGCTGGCGCGCTTGATGGATGCGTCCGAGGCGCAGGAAGGCGTGCTCAACATCGCCTTCAAGATCGCCGATGAGAACGGCCTGGCGCTGCTCGATCTCAAGGACCTACAGGCGCTGCTGAACTATATGGGTGACAATGCAAGCGAGCTTTCCAGCAAATACGGCCTGATCTCAAAATCCTCTGTCGGCTCAATCCAACGGGCAATGCTCGTGCTCGAGCAGCAGGGCGCGGAAAACTTCTTCGGCGAACCGGCGCTGAAAATCTCCGACATCATGCGGGTCAGCAATGACGGATACGGGCAGGTCTCGGTGCTTGCAGCCGACAAGCTGATGATGAACCCGCGCCTCTATGCCACCTTCCTGCTGTGGCTGCTCTCAGAACTGTTCGAGGAATTGCCCGAAGTCGGTGATCCGGAAAAGCCGAAGCTGGTCTTCTTCTTCGATGAGGCGCATCTGCTCTTCAACGACGCGCCGAAGGTGCTGATCGAGCGTGTCGAGCAGGTGGTGCGCCTGATCCGCTCCAAGGGCGTCGGCGTCTATTTCGTCACCCAGAACCCGCTCGACGTACCGGAAACGGTGCTGGCGCAGCTCGGCAATCGCGTGCAGCATGCGCTTCGCGCCTATACGCCGCGCGAGCAGAAGGCCGTGCAGACAGCAGCCTCGACATTCCGGCCCAATCCGGCTTTCGATTGCACCACCGTCATCACCACGCTCGGCACTGGCGAGGCGCTGGTGTCGATGCTTGAGGGCAAGGGTGCGCCGTCCGTCGTCGAACGCACGCTGATCCGCCCGCCATCCGGCCGTATCGGCCCCGTCACCGATGGCGAGCGCCAAGCCATCATCAACGGCAGTCCCGTTGCCGGCGTCTATGACCAAACGATCGACCGCGAATCCGCCTATGAGATCCTGACCGAGCGGGCACGCAAGGCGGCTGCGCCGCAGAGCGAGAGTGCCGGCGACGGCTGGACCTTACCCGGCTTTGGCGGCGAAAGCAGCAAGCCGGCAAGCCGCGGCCGTTCGGGCTATCAGCGCGAGACGATCCTGGAAGCGACGATGAAAAGCATGGCCCGCACGGTGGCAACGCAAGTGGGACGGGCGCTGGTGCGCGGCATCCTCGGCAGCCTGAAGCGGTAGAAAAGCCACCCTCCCCTTGAGGGGGAGGGTCGGAGCGCAGCTCCGGGGTGGGGTGAACTTGGCGACCTTTGCAGGTCCGAATATCACCCCCACCCGCCGCTTTGCGGCGACCTCCCCCCTCAAGGGGGAGGTGTTACCCCCAACGGGGATAAAAACTACCGTACCGGGGCGACCAGCGAGAAGAACGCTCCCTGAGGATCGGTCGCCTGGACGATCCAGCTGCCGCCGGGGACCTCCATCGGGCCGTTGACGATCCTGCCGCCGCCTTCCGTGATACGGGTGATTGCAGCGTCGATCGCCGGAACGTTGATATAGAAATTCCAGGCAGCCATCGGCATTTCCGCGGGCTTGGTCATGATGCCGCCGAAGTCGCGATCGCCGATCTTGAAGATCTTGTACTTGCCCATCGGCCCCATGTCGAAATCGGAGCTCAGCTCCCAGCCGAACATCTCACTATAGAAATCGAAGGCCTTCGGGCCATCGTTGGAATAGAGCTCATGCCAGCCGAAATAGCCCGGTGTCGCAGGAGCCGGCGGCTCCCAATCCTGGTCCGGCAGCGGCGTGAACAGGCAGAAGGCTGCGCCGTAGGGATCGGAGACGACGGAGAATCGGCCGACGCCTGGAATATCTGCCGGCTCCCGATAGGTCTTGCCGCCCTTGGCGACAACGGTCTTGGTGGCGTCATCGACATTGGGAACGCCGATATAGCCGGTCCAGCAGGGCGGCGTGCCCATGGCCTTCGCCTCGTCGGGCAGGATCATCAAACCGGCAACCGGGCCGGCGCCGGCGCTGAACAATGTATAGTCCATGCCGACATCAGGCATGCCGGCATCCGCCGCATCCCAGCCGACGACTTTGGTATAGAAGGCTTCCGCCGCCTTCATGTCCGTCGTCATCAGCTCGTACCAGACAAAATATCCCTTCTCTGCCATGATCTCTCTCCCTATTGTGATTGTGACGGTCATCCGTCTCATCCTGAGCCTGATGTCGACGCAGGTACATGATGGCCGATGAACGTGACGGCCGAACGATGGTCAATCGGTTGATCCGTCGCTTCCTGGCGAGCAGGCTCCAGGTCTTAACTAGGCGCAAGGAGTAATAATTCGACCCCTTGCGCCGCATGGCGTAAATTTGGCAGTCTCGTCATGCTTCAATGGCAGCAGGAGCCCGCCTTCGCCGCCTCCTGATATTCGTCGTGGCGTCGCACGAAATCCATGGTGTGGCCTTCATTCCGGCCCTTCGGCGCATTGTCGAGGATCATCAGCGTACCGATCATTTCCTCGCCGCCGCGGGCATAGCTGGAATAGGTGTGAAAGATATTGCCGGCTTCATCCTTGTAGAAGGCGCTGAGACCAGGCAACTCGTCGTTGCCGTCGGCGGCGTTCATATCGTTGAAATTATAGAACACCTTTTCACCGGCGAGCTGCTCTTTGGTGAAAGAGACGTGATAGTCGAAATTGAAATCGTTGGAGAAGGACGACACCCATGGGAACTTCCAGCCCATGCGTTTCTTGTAGGCCTCTATCTTTTCGATTGGCGCGCGGGCAACGGCGACCAACGTGACATCGTGATGGTTGAGATGCGGAAGCGTTCCATCGAAATGATCGGCAAGGAAGGAGCAGCCGGTACATCCGGCATCCCAGTCCGGGCCGAGCATGAAGTGATAGACGATCAGCTGGCTGCGGCCGTCGAAGAGATCTGCAAGTGTCCTCTTGCCGGCCGACGTGTCGAAAACATAGTCCTTCTCGACCTTTACCCAAGGCAAGGCCAGGCGTGCCGCATTGACGCGATCGCGAAGATGCGTGGCCTCCTTTTCCCTGGCGAGCAGTTGACGGCGGGCTTCCAGCCACACTTCCCTAGAAACGACCTGGTTCATTGTCCGCGCCCTCCTCCGGCGTTTTCATCCCAAATCTTGACAAATACATTGATATCAATATTAATGAATCATGTCAAACGCAGTCGAAATCCCCTTTGAAACCACGCTGTTAGTGCGCGACACCTGCCTATGCCTGCATGTTCAGCGAGCAGCGCGCGCTCTTGCCCGTCGCTTTGACGAGGCGCTACGGCCGTTCGGCCTTACCAACGGCCAGTTCTCCCTGATGATGTCCCTGAACCGGCCCGTGCCGGCATCCATGGGATCGGTCACAGCACTCCTGGCAATAGACCAGACGACGCTGACGGCGGCCTTAAAGCCACTGGAACGGCGGGGGTGGGTCAATATCATGCCGAATCCAAAAGATCGACGCGCCCGCCTGCTCAGCCTCACCCCATCCGGCAAGGCAGCACTCGCCGCCGCCGTGCCAATCTGGAAGACGACGCACGCCGCGCTCGAAGAGCGACTGCCCGACGGCAGCGGTGACCGCCTGCGCAGCGATCTTGCTATTCTGCTTTGAATTGCGCCTCAGATAGCCGTGGATCGCCCTCGAAATCCTGTCTTTCGAAGCCGATGCGGCGCCGTGGGAATTCGCACAGCGCCTGTACCCCGACGCGCGACAGCCGGATGCGCCAGGTCTGGCGTTCAACGGGTTCGCGGGCAGAGAAGGCTCTGGCCGTGAGCAGCGCTATGTTCATGCCTTCGCGAGGATCGCGGACGGAACGATAGAGGATTGCCTCGATGCCGCCGGTTCGCGCTGCCTCTGCAAGCGACTGGCAAGCCTCATAGTCGATCGGATCGGTCCACAGCTGCCGATCGCGATCCAAGGGAGACGCAGTCAGATCGATCGCCGCCTTCGTCGTAATCGCAGCAGCAAAGGCAGTATATTCGGCGGCATTGGCGGGCAACGGCGTATCGGGGGAATCACGGAAGAAGAGCAGCCGATAGAAGCTCATTTCAGCCAGGGCCGTCTCCACCTGCTCCGAGGCATAGAAGACTCCGAGCGTGCGGCCGGCGCGACGGAAACGGGAACCGTGGGGATAGATCGCCCCATAGCGAAAGGGTGTGGCAAGGAGATAGTCGAGCCCGGCGCATTCAGGCGGTAGAACCGGCTTGCTTTCCTCGAGGATGCTTTCGAGGAGCGCCTGCTCCTCCAACGTGTCCACGAGCTTCAGCGTCGAGACCTGATGCTGCGATTCCACCAGCCGCCAATATTGGCCGGAAATAGCCTTTGCCTCAGACGAGAGCTCGGCGGGCGTCCAGATAGGCAAGGACATCGGTCAAACCAGAAATCGAGATGATCTTGTCGATCGGCGCTGCGCCAAAGGCGATATTGCCGTTACGCAGCCATTGCCGCGCCACAGCCTCGTCGCCGCCGACGATAGCATCGAGCGAACGAAAGAGACGAACAAGAAGCACGGCAAGTTCGAAAGGCTTGCTATCGCGCTCCAACAGATGATCCTGCCTCTTCATGCGCGACACCGTCGCCTCCGACACGCCAATGACGGCCGCCAGGATACGGGCGTTCAATCCCAGCCTTTCGGCAGCGTTGACGACGGCCTTTGTCATGACGAGTGCTTCGGCGGGCATCGTCTGGCCTATTGCCTGGGTTTTTATCATGGCCACTTCCTTTCATAAGAAAAGATATAGCATATTTCTTGCAAAAGAAAAGGAACGGCAGATCAAACTGCCGCTCCTTTTCAATATATTCCGTATTTCCGGCCTTCAATCGACCGGCGGCGCGTTTCGCATCAGACAACAGCAACCGGCACTTCGGTCGAGGTGCGCATGGCGTGGCTATAGGGGCATACGATATGGGCGGCAGCGGCGAGCTTTTCAGCCTCGGCCTTGTCCATGCCGGGGATATGAACTGCCAGAGACACTTCGATGCCGAAGCCGGTGCCATCTGCGCGCGGACCGATGCCGACAGTGGCCGTGACCTTTGCGTCTTCCGGAATCTTGACCTTCTGCTGGCCTGCAACAAATTTCAAAGCGCCCAGGAAGCAGGCGGAATAGCCGGCTGCAAAGAGCTGCTCCGGATTGGTGCCGGTAGCGCCATCACCACCGAGCTCCTTGGGAACAGTAAGCGTAACGTCAAGGACGCCATTTTCGGAAACTGCATGGCCGGCGCGGCCACCGGTGGCGGAAGCTTTGGTCGTATAGAGAATAGGCATGTCATGTCTCCTTCGGTTGGATGGATTTTATATACATCGCGATTTAATCGCGCGCAATATATATTTTGCAATTGTTTCGAGAAAGTGAATGCGACAATGCCGTCAATACGAGGATAGCGATGGTGTGATATAACGGAGAGCCGGTCTACGCGACCAGCGCCGGCAGCCGAGGGTCAAGTTGGCAGTGGTTTTGGGGCACCGGGCAATTCCGGTCAGGGCGGCAAACAAAAAAGGGCGCCAGTGACGCCCCTTTTTTTCAATGATGCGGTATCAGGCCGTGACCAGGATCGGCGCCCGCTCTGGAACGCGATCATAGAGATCGATGACATCCTGGTTCAGCAGACGGACGCAGCCAGAGGAAACGGCCTTGCCGATGGAGCGCCAGTCGGGGTTGCCATGCAGGCGATAAAGCGAATCCTGTTTATCCTCGAAAATATAGAGAGCACGCGCTCCTAACGGGTTCTTCAGGCCCGGGTCCATGCCGCCGTTGGCGATGGAATATTTCACAAGCTCCGGCTGGCGGGCGACCATTTCATCCGGCGGATTCCAGCGCGGCCATTTCTTGCGCCACTGGATGACGCCCCGGCCCTGCCAGGCAAAACCTTCGCGGCCGACGCCGATGCCGTAGCGCATCGCCGTGCCCCCTTGCTCTGTGACATAGAGCATGCGCTGGGTTGTGTTGACGATTACGCTGCCGGGTGCCTCGCCGGTGGGGTCGACCACCCGCTGACGATAGAAGCGCGGATCGATCTGCTGGTAGGGAACCGCCGGAATGATGAAGCCGCCATCCTCGACGGAAGCGTAGATTACGGCTGGATCGGGTTGCTCGCCGTCATAGCTGGAGAACCAGGTGCGGAACGGCCTCGGCGAGCCGGTATATTGAACCGGGCTGACGACGGGGCCGCTGTTGATGGTGGAGGCACAGCTGGCAAGGGTCGAAACAGCGCCGAGACCAGCAAGAGCGAGGAAATTACGTCGGGATAAGGATGAAGGAAGGCTCATGTCGACAGCATAGTTCCTTTGGTGGAGGAAGCGAAAACCCGCATCAACAGGCTGATTCGGTTCCCCGAGAGGTTCGCAGAGACAGAGGCAAAACTAAAGAGCGCTAATCATCCCGACTATCGCACTTATGCAACATCACGAAAATTTGTGGTAAAATACTGCTACAGAACGACAATTTCCGCCTTTTCAGGCACTCGATTGTAGAGATCCATCACGTCCTGGTTGAGCATACGAACGCACCCAGAGGATGCGGCCTTGCCGATCGACTGCCAATCCGGCGTACCGTGAACCCGATAAAGTGTATCCCGGCCGCCCTGATAGATGTAGAGCGCACGCGCGCCAAGCGGGTTGGTCGGCCCCGGATTCATGCCGCCGCGCTCGGCCGATAGCGGCCTGATCTGCGGGTCGCGCGCGACCATTTCGGCCGGCGGCGTCCAGCGCGGCCATTTCTGCTTCCACTGGATCACGCCCCTGCCATGCCAGGCATATCCGGCAGCACCGAGGCCAACGCCATAGCGCATTGCCTTGCCACCCGGCTCGACGAAATACAGGAAATGGTCGCGCGTATCGACAACGATGGTGCCGGGGCGCTCCTTGGTCTGGTAGTCCACTTCCTGCCGTAGGAAGCGCGTGTCGATGCGCTTATACGGGATGGCCGGCAGCGTGAAATCATCCTCGCTGCGCTGTGCATACATGGCCTGATGCACCGGATTGAAGGTCGGCAGACCATAGGTCTGATGGAATTGCGTCTGGAAGAGATCGCGTGCCTGCGGCACGGGCTGCACCGGCAGGCGTTTTACCCTGTTCGGCTCGATACCCTCGGGACGATAGAAGACCGGCGTGGTTTCCTGCACGAAACGATCCGGGTCGGTGGCGCCCGTGTCAGGGATGATGCTGCAGGCGGACAATGCTGCCAGAGAGGCAAGAGCGAGCAGGCGATAGGAAACGGGCAGCAGATCGACCATTCTCGGAAACCAGTTGGGACACATCGGATCGGCCGCATAATGACCGCCGCGGCTGGAGCGAGGCTGGCGTCGAGCACCAGATAGCGCGAGCGAAGATATTGCACGGATCGACCAAACTTCTGTTTTCCCATGCGGCATCATGAGCTAGATCATTGTTGGACGGAGGATCGTATGAATATCGACAGTCTCGACCCGAGCATCTTCGGCCACGCCGACCAAAAGACCTGGCTGAAGCTGGTGGAACGGGCGTTGAAAGGCAAGGATTTCCAGGAAGCGCTGGTATCGCGAACGGACGATGGCATCGCCATCCAGCCGCTTTACGAGCGGCGGCGCGATTATGCTCCGCTCTCGCGTCAGCGGGCCGAGCTGCCCTGGACGGTGATGCAGCGCATGGACAATCCGGACCTCGAGCAGGCAATGGTGCAGCTCAGCGATGATCTTGCCAATGGCGCAAGCGGTATCAGCCTCGTCTCCAGCAGCTCCCCTTCGGCCTTCGGCATCGGCATGGATGCTCAGTTGCCAATCTTTTCCGAAGTGCTGGCGGCAGCATCCGCCAAGACGACAACTCTGCGCCTCGATGGCTTTTCTTCCAGCGTCGCGAAAATGATGGCAGCCTCGATTGTTGATGGGGGTGCCCAAAGTTTGCATCTTGGACTCGACGCTTTCTTGGCAGCCGAAAATTTTGCCAATTTTTCGAGCGACATCAAATACTTCAAAGAAGTGAAGCCGGCTAGGACGATCGTCAATGCAGACGGTCGCATGGTGCATAATGCCGGCGGGACCGAAGTGCAGGAGCTGGCGGTCATGGCCGCAAGCCTCGTCGGTCATCTGAGATTGCTCGAAGAGGCTGGCCTTTCGCCGGAAGCAGCGCTTGCGGCAACCAGCCTCTGCCTTTCGGCCGATCAGAACCAGTTCATCACAACCGCGAAGATGCGCGCCGCACGGCTGATTTTTACCCGGATCGCCGAGGCCTGCGGCGTCGCCAATCCACAGCCGGCGCATCTCTTTGCGGAGACGAGCTATCGCATGCTGACCCGCCTCGATCCGGAGACGAACATTCTGCGCAATACGATCGCGGTCTTTTCAGCCGGCGTCGGCGGCGCCGACGAGATCTCCGTTCTGCCGCACAGCCTGACACACGGCATTCCCGATCCGCTGGCGCGGCGTCTGGCGCGCAATACGCAGACGATTCTGGTGGCAGAGAGCCACTTGGATCATGTCGTCGATCCCGCCGCTGGAGCCGGTGGCATCGAGACGCTGACCGATGCACTAGCCGAGCGGGCCTGGGATATCTTTATCGAGATCGAAGGCCAGGGTGGATTGGCGAAGGTCATTTCCAGGGGTCGCCTGGCGGCGATGGTTGCGGAGGCGCGCGCGAGCCGCATCGCCAAGCTGATCGTGGGGACGACGCTGTTTGCCATGAAGACCGAGCGGCCGGTGACGGTTTTGGGGCCCTTGGGTCCGATTGCCGGCGGGATGGGGTTGATGCCGGTACGGTTGGATGAGGGGGCGGAGAGACGAGAATGAATATCGCATCCGCGGAGAGTGCACACCCCCCTCTGTCACTTCGTGACATCTCCCCCACAAGGGGGGAGATCGTTTCACGCCAAGATTTAACGTCATCGACTATTGCAACCTCCACCACCGCAGACAAAATGCTTGTTTGGGGCGGAATGGCTCCGCGGGTTTCCAATCTCCCCCCTCGTGGGGGAGATGTCGCGAAAGCGACAGTGGGGGGTAACGCAGCCTCCATATTCACGAAGGCACCGGTTCAATGACCCGTATCCCCGACTTCACCACCATCCCCTGGGCCAAGCTGAAAGCAACGGCGCCAACAATCGACGCCCCAGCCTGGGAAACTCCCGAAGGCATCAGCGTCAAGCGCTCCTACCGCGAAAGCGACCTTGCCGGCCTGAAGTTTTTGGACACCTATCCTGGCGCTGCGCCATTTGTGCGCGGCCCCTACCCGACCATGTATGTCCAGCAGCTCTGGACCATCCGCCAATATGCCGGCTTCTCCACGGCGGAAGAATCCAACGCCTTCTATCGCCGCAACCTTGCGGCCGGACAGAAGGGCCTTTCCGTCGCCTTCGATCTTGCCACCCACCGCGGTTATGACAGTGATCATCCGCGGGTGGCGGGCGACGTCGGCATGGCGGGTGTGGCGATCGATTCCATCCTCGACATGCGCCAGCTCTTCGATGGCATTCCGCTCGACGAGATGAGCGTCTCGATGACCATGAACGGCGCGGTACTGCCGATCATGGCGCTTTATATCGTCGCAGCGGAGGAACAGGGCGTTTCCGAGGACAAGCTGTCGGGCACGATCCAGAACGACATCCTCAAGGAGTTCATGGTCCGCAACACCTATATCTATCCGCCGCAGCCCTCCATGCGGATCGTTTCGGACATCTTCAGCTATACCAGCCGGCGCATGCCGAAGTTCAACTCCATCTCGATCTCCGGCTACCACATGCAAGAGGCTGGCGCGACGGCGGATCTGGAGCTCGCCTACACGATTGCCGACGGCATCGAATATGCGCGGGCCGGCGTCGCAGCCGGGCTCGATATCGACAGCTTCGCCCCCCGCCTCTCCTTCTTCTGGGCCGTCGGCATGAACTTCTTCATGGAGGTCGCCAAGATGCGCGCCGGACGGCTGATCTGGGCGGCGCTGATGCAGAAGAATTTCGCGCCGAAGGACCAGAAATCCCTGGCGCTCAGGACCCACAGCCAAACCTCCGGCTGGTCGCTGACGGCGCAGGACCCGATGAACAACATCATCCGCACCATGGTCGAGGCGATGGCGGCCACACAGGGGCATACGCAATCGCTCCATACCAATTCCTTCGACGAGGCGCTGGCGCTACCGACGGATCATTCCGCCCGCATCGCCCGCAACACGCAGATCCTGCTGCAGAAGGAATCGGGGACTACAGGGATCATCGACCCCTGGGGCGGTTCGGCCTATGTAGAGCGGCTGACCCATGATCTTGCCGCGCGCGCCCTTGCCCATATCGAGGAGGTCGAGGCGCTCGGCGGCATGGCGAAGGCGATCGAAAAGGGTATTCCGAAGCTACGGATCGAGGAAGCCGCGGCCCGAACGCAGGCGCGCATCGACAGCGGCCATCAGACCGTGGTCGGCGTGAATTTTTCCAAACCGGTGCAGGATATCGAAGTCGATGTCCTGAAGGTCGAGAATTCCGAGGTGCGGGCACGCCAGCTTTCCCAGCTGCAGCAGCTGAAGGGCACCCGCGAGACGGCCGTCGTCGAAACAGCCCTCGACGCTCTGACGGAAGCGGCACGAACCGGCACCGGCAACCTGCTCGATTTTGCCGTCAAGGCTGCGAGAGCAAGAGCCACGGTCGGCGAAATCTCGCTGGCGCTGGAAAAGGCCTATGGCCGGCATGTCGCCGAGATCAGGACCATCTCGGGCGTCTATCGCCAGGAAGTCGGCGACGCCGACCCCGCCTTCAACAAGGCTGTCGCCAAGGTCGAAGCCTTCCGCAAGATGCGCGGCGAAAAGCCCCGCATCCTCATCGCCAAGATGGGCCAGGATGGGCACGATCGCGGCCAGAAGGTCATCGCCACGGCCTTTGCCGATCTCGGCTTCGATGTCGTCGTCGGCGCGATGTTCCAGACGCCTGAGGAAGTCGCCGACGTCGCCGTGCGCGAAGGCGTCGACATCGTCGGCGCATCGTCGCTTGCCGCCGGTCATCTGACGCTGGTGCCGGAATTGAAGGAGGCGCTCATCCGGCGTCATGCCCGCAACATTCTGATTGCGGTCGGCGGCGTCATTCCGCCGCAGGATTTCGCGGCGCTGGAGGCCGCCGGCGCCGACGCAATCTTTCCGCCCGGAACCGTGATTGCGGAAGCGGCGACAGCACTGATCGAGAAGCTTATGGCGTAAAAAGCGACGTGCGAAGAGGCTCCGGCTCATTTCCCGCACCGCTCTTTAGGGGCTGGTTTAGACGGCCACGCTCTTGAAGAATTCGATACTCTGCGCGATCTCACCCGGCAGCGCCGAATTATGGCTGCCCGGTACGGTCGCCATCTCCATCTTCACGCCTGCGGCTGTCGCTCGCTTCGAAAGCAATGCCAAGCGCGAATCAAAATGCGCCTCTTCAGTCCCGTGGAACAGCTTTACAGGGCTTTTGAAACTGTGCGCATAGCAGAGCGGCGAGCGCATCTGATATTCACGCGGGTTCCCGGTGTTGAAGCGGATATCCTGCGGATAGCGGCCGAAGAAGGCGTAGGCATCCGGATTGCCTGATATGGGCGCGACCGCCCGGAAGCGATGGGTCGACATTGCTGCCAGCATGGCGAGCGTGCCGCCGATGCTGTGCCCGGCCAGGAACATGCGGTGTGGATCGACACCCGGCAGATGCCGCAGCCGGTTTGAAGCGGCCAGCACATCGGCAACTTCGTCGTAAAAACCCGAAAAATTACCCTTCTGGCCGTTTTCTCCACGCATGGAGGGTATCATGACGACGTAGCCGGCCTCGACATAAGGCTTCATCAGCTGCCAATGCCCCTGGCCGATGGCGTTGCCGCCATGCAGGAACAACACGGCCGGCTTCGGCTTCTCCGAGCGCGTATAGCGGGAAACCCAGGCAACGAGCTCCAGTTCCTCGCCAACGCCGCTGCGATAGAAAAGCCGTTCGGCCGTCGATGGCGTAACAAGCCGCTCGTAGATATCGGGGGCCGGTCCCTTGCTCAGGAGATCGGTTCGAAACAGGTGGCGTTCTTTGGCATAGTCACCCGAAAGCAGCGGCGGGGCATCCTCGGCCTTTTCATCGCTCCGGGCGATCGCCTTTGTCTCGGCGGGCTTGCTGCCTGTGGTGCTGTCATCAGCCGCCCTGACGATTGCGGGCGCAAAAAGCGTGACGGCGATGCCGGCAAGAACGCTGCGGCGATTGGGACGAAATGCGTTGTCGTGAGACATGGTCATGAGCTCTGTCTAAATGTCCCGGCGCAGCGCAAATCTGCACGGGTTGAAAGGCAAGGCCAACTCACTTTGTGGTGAGGAATCGCCCTCGCCTATTCATCGACAACCGGAGCCTTGGCGTCAATCATCGCGATCAAAGTTTCCAGCCTGTCGGCCTCGTAGGGTGGCTTGTCGGGCCGTAGCCTTGCAACGCGGGGAAAGCGCATGGCAACGCCGGATTTATGGCGGGTGGAACGATTGATGCCTTCGAAGGCGACCTCGAGGACGAAACCGAAATCGCGATCGGCACGCACGGCACGCACCGGGCCGAAACGATCGACCGTGTTGTTGCGCACGAACTTGTCGAGCACTTCCAGCTCGGCATCGGTAAAGCCGAAATAGGCCTTGCCGACCGGAACCAGCTGCTCGCCCTCGGGCGTCATCGCCCAGACGCCGAAGGTGAAATCGGAATAGTAGCTGGAGCGCTTGCCATGGCCCCGTTGTGCATACATCAACACGGTATCGACATTGTAGGGATCGCGCTTCCACTTGAACCATGGGCCTTTGGCGCGGCCCGCGAGATAGGCGCTGTCCCCGCGCTTGATCATCACACCTTCGATCACCGGATCGGGCGGCGCGGAGCGCAACCGGTCGAGCTCCTCCCAGGAGGAGAAATCAACGAGCGGCGACAGATCGAAACGGTCGTGCGGTGCTGCTTCGATAATCTCCGTCAGTCGCTCGCGCCGATCGAGGAAACCGCGGGCGCGCACGTCCTCCGCGCCGTCAAAGAGGAGATCATAGGCACGGATGAAGGCCGGAAACTCGTCCAGCATCTTCGAAGTCACGGTCTTGCGGTTGAGGCGCTGCTGCAGATCGGAAAAGCTGCGCGTCGGGTTGTTGGAACGCACCGTGCCGCCGATCAGCAGCTCGCCATCCATCACGCCTTCGAAGTTCATCATATCGACGATATCCGGGAAGGCGCCTGAAATATCGTCGCCGGAGCGGGAATAGAGCTTGCTCGTGGCGCCCGAGCGCGAAAGCTGGACGCGGATGCCATCCCATTTCCATTCGGCGGCGAAATCACTGGGGTCGAGGCCCTCAAGATCGCCCGGTTCGACAGGGTTGGCAAGCATGACGGAATGGAAGATCGCCGGCGTCGCCAAAATCGGCTTCTCGCCCTTGCCCTCAAGCCAGTGGAACAGGCTTTCATAGGGCGGTTGCAGGCCATGCCACAACGTCTCGACTTCCGTTACATCCTTACCACTCATCTCAGCCAGCGCCTGCTTGGCAAGCCGAGCTGAGACGCCGATGCGCATCGCACCCGTCGCGAGCTTTAAGAATGCGAAACGGCCCGAAGTATCCAGCCGATCAAGCAGATCGCGGACGAAGCTACGCACCTCCGTCCGGCCAAGTGCATTCATGTTGCGGACGACTTCGCCAAGCTTCGGCTGCTCGCCGGCAGGGCGCTCGATGTCACTCTCCTTGTCCCATACCAGCGAGATCGTCTCAGCGAGATCACCGACATAATCGTAGGAGTAGCGGAACAGCACCTCGTCCATACGCTCGAGAACAAGTTCGCGCAGCATGGCGGGCTTGACGTTGCGCACCTCGAGGGTGCCGGCAATGGCGGCCAGACCATAGCCACGGTCGGGATCGGGCGTATCGCGAAAATAATCGGTCAGCAGCTTCAGCTTGCCGTTGCGGCTCGGCGTCAGCACCAGGCGATCGAGAAGGTCGGCAAAGGCTTTCATCAATCGCCCTCGTCTTCATAGCCGATGAGATGCAGCGGCTTGGCGGCGATGCCGTGCAGCTCGCACCAGCGTACCAACGCCTCTTCGCGGCCGTGGGTGACCCAGACCTCGCTCGGCTTCAGATCGGAGATCGTCTCGGTCAGTTCGGGCCAGTCGCAATGATCCGATATGACCAGCGGCAGCTCGACGCCAAGCTGCTTGGCACGCTGGCGCACCATCATCCAGCCGGAAGCGAAAGCCGGCAGAGGATCGTGAAAACGCCGCGCCCAACGATCCTGAAACGCAGAAGGCGGGCCGACGACGACGGCGCCGTGGAAGATCGACTGATCGCGGCTTTCGATGGTGGCCGGCTTGAGTTCGCCGAGCGCGATGCCCTGGCTCACATAATAATCGCAGAGTGTTTCCAATGCGCCGTGAATATAGATCGGCTTGTCATAGCCGGCATCGCGCAGCAGGCGGATGACGCGCTGCGCCTTGCCGAGCGCATAGGCGCCGATCAGATGCGTTCGTTCCGGAAACTGGCGAAGCGAACCCAGGAGCTTGCGCGTCTCAGCCATCGGATCCGGGTGATGGAAAACCGGCAGCCCGAAGGTCGCCTCGGTGATGAAGACGTCGCAGGGGACCGGGACATAGGCTTCACAGGTCGGGTCCGGCCGGCGTTTGTAATCGCCTGAGACCACGATGCGCAGCCCATCCTTCTCCACGGCGATCTGCGCCGAGCCGAGCACATGGCCGGCCGGATAGAACTGCACCTTGACGCCATTGATCGTCACTTCCTCGCCGAAGGCAACCGCCTGCTCCGAGCCGGCAAAATCATCGCCGTAGCGGATGCGCATGATATCGAGCGTCTGGCGCGTGGCGAGCACATGGGCATGGCCGGAGCGGGCATGATCCGAATGACCATGTGTAACAAGAGCCCGCTCGACCGGTTGCACGGGGTCGATATGGAAGCCGCCGATCGGGCAGAACAAGCCCTCGGGCGCCGGATAAAGCAGTTGATCGGGTCTCATGAGTAAAGAGGATAGCGCGATTTGCACGATTAGGTAGCGATGGCGGCAGCTTTTTGATCGAATCCGGGTATCGGTTGCCGATACGGCAGATCGAAGACGAGAGCATCCTCGCAATAGGGCTTGGCCTTGGCGACGACGACGCCGTTCGGATCGACGATAGCGGTGCTGCCGTAGCTCACCCAGCCGTCGTCATTGCTGCCCACGACATCCGACGCCATGACCCAGCAGCTCGTATGCCTGGCGCAGATCTGCAGCCCCGAGATCCCCGGCTTGTGCCACATCTCGGCTTTATGGGGCCGAAGCATGAGATTGACGGGATTGCAGATGAGGCCTGCCCCCTTTTTGGCCACGCGGCGAGCGGTGTAGGGATATCGGAGATCGGCGCAGATATTGATGCCGAAGCGCCAATTCCCCTCCTCCCAGATCGGAAAATCCGTTCCGGGCATGCAACCCTTCTCTAGCGGATGTGCCTTGGCATAGACCCCGATGATTCGACCAGATTTGACGACTAGAGCACTGTTGTAGACCCCATCGTCCCTCCGCTCGAAAAAACCGACGACGGCTGTCGTTTTCCCCCCTGCGAACCGGGCGACAAGCGCATTCAAACCGGGATCGTTCAACGAAAGCGCGCGGCGTCTGGCGATGGCTTCGTTGTAGCTGTGCCCCTGCAGATAGCATTCTGGAAAGAGGGCGAGATCAATGCCTTCAGCTTCCGCCCAGGCGAGATCGCGTGCCAAAACCTCGGCCGCCTGCTCGACGGCGTCGAAAAGTGCCAGACGTTGAAAGGCCGCGATCCGCATGCTGGAGGGGTAACATGCACGGCGAGTCGCCCCTAGCTCAAATGGATTAGGTGCAGGTCATCGCCTGTACAGGACTGGTAAATGGAATAGAAAGAGGTCGAGGCTCTTGGCCGACCGAAAGCGTTTGAAGAGCGCCATCTGTATCAAAACGGCACAGGCAGCGTTGGCACGATTTCTGCTTCGTAAGATCCGTTCCAGGAGCTCGCAATGATCCAACGCCGCACCTTTGTCGCTTCCCTCGCCGCCTCGGCAGCGACCGGCCTGCTTGCGCCGCGCGTTTTCGCCGCGCCGCTCGCCAAGATGGCCGGTGCCGAGCTACGCGGACCAATCGACGCCATTGCGCTGAAAACGACGCCGGGCGCCGGCGATTTCAAGAGCGGCAAGCTGCAAGCGATGATCGACAATGCGGCACGGGCCAACATGCCGCTCTTCCTGCCGCCGGGCACATACAATATCTCCAACCTGACGCTGCCGGATAATACCCGCATTACAGGCGTTCCCGGCGCCTCGCGGCTCATCTATAGCGGCGACGGCCATTTGATGAATGCTGACAAGGCCAAGCGTATCGAGCTTTCCGGCCTCGTGCTCGATGGCGGCAATCGCTGGCTTGCCGATTATGCCAGCGGCCTTCTGCAATTTACCGGCGTCGATGAGGTGCTGATCGACAATTGCGAAGTTACCGGCAGCCGCAAGCATGCTCTGCAGCTCGAACGTTGCGGCGGCCGGATCGAGCGCAACCGCATCTCCGGCGCGGCGGACGCTGGCATCTACTCCGTCCAGTCAACCGGATTGACGGTGGCAGGCAATCGCGTCGAGGATTGCGGCAATGGCGGCATCCTCATCCATCGTTGGGACAAGGCCGAGGATGGGAGCAGTGTCATCAACAACCGCATTGCCCGCATTCGCGCCAATGGCGGCGGCACCGGCCAGAACGGTAATGGCATCAACGTCTTCCGCGCCGACGGCGTCACGGTTTCTGGCAATCAGATCGCCGACTGCGCCTTCACCGCCATCCGCGCCAATTCGGCATCGAATGTGCAGATCTCGAACAATCAATGCCTGCGTTCGGGCGAAACGGCCATCTACTGCGAATTCGAATTCGTCGGCGCCACGATCAACAACAACCTTGTCGATGGCGCAACGAACGGCATCTCGGTCACCAATTTCGACAAGGGCGGAAGGCTCGCCTCGGTAACGGGCAATGTCATCCGCAATCTTTCGCTGACAGCGCCCTATGCGCAGGATGGCGGCTTTGGCATCGGTATATCGGCCGAGGCCGATACGCTTGTTGCCGACAACGTCATTGAGAATGCGCCGCTCTGGGGCATGCGGCTCGGCTGGGGGCAATATCTCCGCAATGTCGTCGCGACAGGTAATATCGTCAGACATGCCGGCATCGGCTGCGTCGTCTCGGTTGCGGATGGTGCCGGCTCGGCGGTGATTGCGGGCAATCTCTTCCAGGAGATGCAACAAGCTGCGATCATGGGCTTTCGCTGGGACAAGCCTGCATCGGACGACCTCACCAAGGGAAGCGCGCAGTTCCCGCAATTGACCATCGAAAACAACAGACTGGCTTAACGCATGCCGCGCAAAAATATGCAGCGGTTTTGCGATAACGGCATGCGCTTTAACCCGTTCGCCAGTTCGGCTGCCGCTTTTCGAAGAAGGCAGTAATGCCTTCCTTCGCCTCGTCGGTCTCCCAGGCATCCGCCAATTGCTCGACGACGTGATCGATCATGCTATCGGTAACCGGCCTGCCGACAGAGCGCGCCAAGGCCTTGGCACGGGCCGCTGCCTGCGGCGATGCCGCCAGGAAATGGCGGACTTCCGACTCCACGGCCTCGTCCAACGCCTCCTCCGCCACGACTCGTGACAGAAGACCTGTTGCATGTGCCTGCCAGGCATCGATGATCTTGCCGGAGAGGAAGAGCGGGCGGGCATTCGTCTCGCCGATCCGGGCGACGACATAGGGGCTGATGGTGGCGGGAATGATGCCGAGGCGTACTTCCGTCAGACCGAAGCGGGCTGTCGATGCCGCGATCACCATGTCGCAGACGCTGAGGATTCCGATGCCGCCGCCGAAGGCATTGCCATGAACGCGGGCGATCAGCGGCTTGGGGAGCTCGTTCAACGCCTTGAACAACATGGCAAGCCGACGCGCTTCCACCATGCGTCCGTCCCGCGTGGCGTCGAATTGGGCGCGCATCCAGCCGAGATCGCCGCCGGCGCAGAAGCTGCCCCCCTCACCGGTGAGCACGACGACACGCACCGCTTTGTCATGGGCAAGCTCATTCGTTGCAGCCGTGAGATCATCGATCATCTCGGCCGACAGGGCATTGTGCTTTTCGGCGCGCATCAGCGTCAGATAGGCGACACCGCGCTCGTCGGTGGTGATGCGGATCGTTTGCGATATCATGCGGCACTCCCGAGGCTGCGGGCGAAGGCGGCGGCCGCCGCAAGCTTGTCTTTATCAAGACCGGTTTCGTATCCCTGCGTCTCCAGATAGTCGCAGACCGCCACGGTATCGACATTGCCCTTGGCACCGGGGGCAAAGGGGCAACCACCGAGGCCGCCGGTCGAAGCATCGAAGACGCGCAGGCCGCGCTCCAGAGCGACGGCGATATTCTCCAGTGCGCGCCCCGACGTATCGTGAAAATGCCCTGCCAGAACCATGGCGGGCAGTTCGCCCAGCACTGCGGCAAGCATCCGGTCGACAGCCCCAGGCGTACCTTTGCCGATCGTGTCGCCAAGGCTGATTTCATAGCAGCCAAGGGCACGAAGCTGCCAGGCAACGCTGACGACATTCTGCGGCGGTATGGCACCCTCATAGGGGCATTCGACGACGCAGCTGACATAGCCGCGCAACGGGACACCGCGATCCCGGCTGGCAGCGGCAACCGGCCGGAAGCGCTCAATGCTCTCGGCGATCGAGCAGTTGATGTTGCGCATGGAGAAGGTTTCGGAAGCGGACGCAAAGATCGCGACCTCATCGGCGCCGGCGGCGAGGGCGGCTTCGAAGCCCTGCATGTTGGGCGCCAGCGCTGCATAGCGGATGCCGGAATGCCGCTCTATGCCGGCCATGACATCGGCGGCATCGGCCAGTTGCGGCACCCATTTCGGACTGACGAAGCTCGTCACTTCGATGCGCTCAAAACCGCAATCGGAAAGCCGGTTTACCAGCTCGATCTTCCGCGCGGTATCGACCAGCTGCTTTTCATTCTGCAGACCGTCGCGCGGCGCCATCTCGACGATGGTGGCGTGATTGGAAGGCTTGTTGATCATGGCGCATCCTCCGGTCGAAGCGACAGAAGCACGGCGCTTTCGCTGGTCTGATCGCCCTCGCCGACATGCAGACTTTCGACGATGCCGTCGCGGGCGGCCGTCAGCGTCAGCTCCATCTTCATGGCCTCCATGACGATCAGGGCCTGGCCTTTGGTCACCGAGTCGCCTTCGCGCACGCGGACGATCTTGACGAGACCCGGCATCGGCGCGATGACGCGGTCACCGCCGCTGGCCGCCTCTTCTCCACCGTCGAGAAGATCGAGGCGATGGAAATGATGCGTCTGCCCATCAAGGAACAAAGTCACACCTGACGATGTCTCGAAGACACCCAGTTGAGATTGACGGCCGTCGATCTCGACGTGGCGGGCAAGGCCCTCACCCGCGAGCAAGCGAACGAGAATGATGCGATCGTCAAAGGCGACGCCGAACAGCGACCGACCCCTTGCAGCCACGCGGCAAGTCTGATGACCGCCGGCAAAATGCACCGTGACTGGCCGGCTCGCCTCGCCCCAGAGCTGCCAAGGGCCGAGCGACAGCCACGGGTCATTGCCAGCGGCTTGCGCAAACCCACCTGCCTCAACAATGGCGGCAATGGCAAGAGCCGCATCGTCGGGCTGCCGCGCGGAAGTCAGCGCCTCCACGTCACGGTCGATCAATCCAGTGTCCGGATGGCCGGCGGCGAAATCCGATTGACGGCTGAGGCGAATGAGGAAATCGAGGTTGGTCGTGGTCCCGGCGACCTGCGTCTGCTCCAGGCCTCGCGTGAGCTTCGCCAGGGCGGCTGCCCGATCCGGCGCGTGCACCGTCAGCTTGGCGATCAGCGGATCGTAATGCGGGGTGATGGTATCGCCCTCGCGCACGCCCGCATCGATGCGGACATCGCCTTCGGGAAAGCGTAAGCGAGAGAGCGTGCCGGTTGCCGGCAGGAAGCCGCGCGCCGGATCCTCCGCATAGATACGCGCTTCGAAGGCCCAGCCGTTTATGGTGAGCTCATCCTGAGCCTTCGGCAGCGGCTCGCCGCTCGCGACGCGCAATTGCCATTCCACCAGATCGACGCCGGTTATCGCTTCGGTGACGGGATGCTCGACCTGCAGGCGTGTGTTCATTTCCATGAAGAAGAAGCGATCCGGCGACAGCCCGTCGGAGACATCGACGATGAATTCAACCGTGCCGGCGCCGCGATAATCGATGGCGCGGGCGGCGCGAACAGCCGCTTCACCCATGGCGGTGCGCATCTCCTCTGTCATACCGGGGGCCGGTGCCTCCTCGATCACCTTCTGGTGCCGGCGCTGCAGCGAGCAATCGCGCTCGAAAAGATGCACGGCATTGCCATGACTGTCGCCGAAGACCTGGATCTCGATGTGGCGCGGTCTAACGAGATATTTTTCGATGAGCACCGCATCGTCGCCGAAAGCGGATTTCGCCTCGCGCTTCGCCGCCTCCAGCGAAGCCTCGAAATCCTCGGGACGGTCGACGCGGCGCATGCCCTTGCCGCCGCCGCCTGCCCGCGCCTTGATGAGAACGGGAAAGCCGATTGCGGCCGCCTGATCGGCAAGGAAGCCGGCCTCCTGCCCATCGCCGTGATAGCCGGGCACGACAGGTACGCCCGCCCGCTCCATCAGCGCCTTGGCCGCATCCTTGAGGCCCATGGCCCGGATCGAGGCCGGCGATGGGCCGATGAAGACCAGACCGGCAGCCTCGACCGCCTCTGCGAAATCGGCATTTTCCGAGAGAAAGCCGTAGCCTGGATGAATGGCCTCCGCTTGAGTGCGTTGAGCTGCCGCAATGATCTTCTCTTTCGAAAGATAACTTTCGTTCGCCGCCGCCGGGCCGATATGGACGGCCTCGTCGGCTAGCGCCACGTGCAGCGCATTCCGATCGGCGTCGGAATAGACGGCGACCGTGCGGATGCCGAGACGCCTCGCCGTGCGGATGACGCGGCAGGCGATTTCGCCGCGATTGGCGATCAGTATCTTCGAAAACATCGGCAGACCCTATTGCGCGGCAATGACTTCGACTTCGAGCAGCCAGGCCGTATCGAAAATACCGGCGATCACTACAGTCATGGCCGGCGCGAGCGAGCCGAGATATTCGCTGCGAATCTCGCGGTTCTCAATCGTATGATGTCGATCGGCGAGAAAGGTGGTGACCTTGACGATATCGTCCTTCGTCATGCCGGCCGCCTTCAGCTGGGCGTCGATGTTGTGCCAGACCTGACGGGCCTGCGCCTTAAATCCCTCCGGCAAGGCGTCATCGACATCGGTCGGTATCTGTCCGCTGATAAAAAGTAGTCGCTCGAAATTCTCCAGCTTTACAGCTTGGGCATAACCGCCGCGGGGCTGCGGCGCATTCTTGGCATTGATGGCATCGCGTTTCATCTCCGTCTCCTCACATCCTGAACAGACCGAAGCGTGTGTCTTCGATCGGTGCGTTGAGTGCTGCTGAAAGCGACAGAGCCAGCACGTCGCGGCTCTTACGCGGATCGATGATGCCATCGTCCCAAAGGCGGGCCGAGGCGTAGAGCGGGTGGCTCTGGGTTTCGAACATCTTGAGCGTCGGCGCCTTGAAGGCGGCCTCTTCTTCCGGCGCCCAAGGCTTGCCGGCACGCGCCAGCGCCTCGCCGCGCACGGTGGCGAGCACACCCGCCGCCTGCTCCCCGCCCATGACGGAGATGCGGCTGTTGGGCCAGGTCCAGAGGAAACGCGGCGAGTAGGCGCGACCGGCCATGCCGTAATTGCCGGCGCCGAAGGAGCCGCCGATCAGCATGGTGATCTTCGGGACCTTGGTCGTGGCGACAGCCGTCACCAGCTTGGCGCCGTTCTTGGCGATGCCCTCCGTCTCGTATTTGCGGCCGACCATGAAGCCGGTGATGTTCTGCAGGAAGACCAGCGGGATCTTGCGCTGGGAGCAAAGCTCGACGAAATGCGCGCCCTTCAGCGCCGACTCCGAGAAGAGGACGCCGTTGTTGGCGATGATCCCGACAGGGATACCATGGATATGGGCAAAGCCGCAGACCAGCGTCGCGCCGTAGCGCGCCTTGAATTCATCGAGGCGGGAGCCGTCCACCATGCGGGCGATAACCTCGCGCACGTCATACGGCGTGCGCAGATCCGAGGGGACGATGCCGAGAATTTCTTCAGGATCGTAGAGCGGTGCATCGGGTGTACGACGCTCGACGCTCTCGGGTTTGCGGCGATTGAGATTGGCGACCGCCTGGCGGGCGAGCGCAAGTGCATGGGCATCGTCGCGTGCCAGATGATCGGCAACACCGGAGAGGCGCGTGTGAACATCGCCGCCGCCGAGATCCTCGGCTGAGACCACCTCCCCCGTCGCCGCCTTGACGAGCGGCGGACCGGCGAGAAAGATCGTCCCCTGCTTCTCGACGATGATGGTTTCATCCGACATGGCCGGCACATAGGCGCCGCCTGCCGTGCAGGAGCCCATGACGACGGCGATCTGCGGGATGCCGGCGGCCGACATATTGGCCTGATTGTAGAAGATGCGGCCGAAGTGATCGCGGTCCGGAAACACCTCGTCCTGATTCGGCAGGTTGGCGCCGCCGGAATCGACGAGGTAGATGCAAGGGAGATTGTTTTCGGCGGCGATCTCCTGCGCGCGGAGATGCTTCTTCACCGTGATCGGATAGTAAGTGCCGCCTTTGACCGTGGCATCGTTGCAGACGATCATGCAATCGCGGCCGGAAACGCGGCCGATACCAGCGATGAGACCGGCGCCCGGCGCGTCGCCGCTATAGAGACCGTGCGCGGCAGTTATGCCGATTTCCAGAAACGGCGTGGCGGGATCGATCAAGCCGGCAACGCGATCGCGCGGCAGCATCTTGCCGCGGCTGACATGGCGCTCACGCGCCTGCACGCCGCCGCCTTCTGCCGCCTGCGACGCCGCAGCCTCGGCAATGCCGATCGCCTCCAACATGGCGGCGCGATTTTCCCGGAAGCGATTCGAATGCGTCGATATCTCTGATTTCAGGACGGTCATGCGCTTCACCGGTTGATGGGAATGGAATTTCGCAATCAGGCCGTTTCGCCGAACAGCTCGCGGCCGATCAGCATGCGCCGGATCTCGGAGGTGCCGGCACCGATCTCGTAGAGCTTGGCGTCGCGCAGCAGCCGTCCGGCGGGATAGTCATTGGTATAGCCGTTGCCGCCGAGCGCCTGGATGCATTCGAGCGCCAGCGCCGTCGCCTTCTCGGCGGAATATAGGATGCAGCCGGCTGCATCCTTGCGGGTCGTCTCACCGCGATCGCAGGCGGCAGCCACCGCATAGACATAGGCACGGGCGGCATTCATGGTGACATACATGTCGGCAAGTTTGCCCTGCATGAGCTGGAACTCGCCGATCGATTGGCCGAACTGCTTGCGCTCATGCATGTAGGGCAGCACCACATCCATGCAGGCGGCCATGATGCCGACGGGGCCGCCGGAGAGGACGACGCGCTCGTAATCGAGGCCGGACATCAGCACACGCACGCCGCCGTCGACCTGCCCCAGAACATTCTCCTCCGGCACTTCACAATCGAGGAAGATCAGCTCCGAGGTGTTCGAGCCGCGCATGCCGAGCTTGTCGAGCTTCTGGCCGACGGAGAAGCCGGGGAAGCCTTTCTCGACCAGGAAGGCGGTGATCCCCTGCGGGCCGGCATCCGGCGAGGTCTTGGCGTAGACGACGAGAACGTCGGCATCGGGACCGTTGGTGATCCACATCTTGCTGCCGTTCAGCACATAGCGATGACCGCGTTTCTCCGCTTGCAGCTTCATGGAGACGACATCGGAGCCCGCGCTCGGTTCCGACATAGCGAGAGCCCCCACATGCTCGCCCGAAATCAGCTTCGGCAGATAGCGCTCCTTCTGCGCGGTCGTGCCGTTGCGGTAGATCTGGTTGACGCAGAGATTGGAATGGGCGCCATAGCTTAGGCCGACGGAGGCCGACGCGCGGCTGATTTCCTCCATCGCCACCGTATGGGCGAGATAACCGAGACCCGCCCCGCCATAGGCTTCATCGACGGTGATCCCCAGCAAGCCGAGGTCACCCATCTCCTTCCAGAGATGCATTGGGAAACTGTTGTTGCGGTCGATCTCATCGGCAAACGGCGCGATGCGGTTATTGGCAAAACGGCGCACCTGCTCGCGCAATGCGTCAATGTCCTCTCCCAGCGCGAAGTTCAATCCCCCTGCAAACATCCGGCTTCTCCTCCCGATATTCCCGAACGCGCGATCCTTACGAACCTATACCTCTTTATGCCCGCTTCAAGTTTCGGCTATCGCCATCATGCGGCGTCGGCAGGCATGGGCTGTTTGCCCTGCGTATTCACAGGCGCCTCATAGGCCTTCAGCTTGTCAGCAATTCTCACCATGATCTTGCGGGCGGCCTCCTCCTTGACCGGTCCGAAGCCTCTTATCTCATCAAATAGCGAGAGGATGGCAAGGGCCTCGGCCTCGTTGTCATGGCGCAGACCGGCAAGTACCCGCTCGGCGACCCCTTCATAATCAGCGATCAGGCGACGCTCCAGCCGGCGTTCCGCCATATAGCCGAAGGGGTCGAAGGGCGTGCCGCGCAGGCGCTTCATCGGCGCAAGGACGCGGAGCAATGGCAGGATCCACGCGCCGAACTCGCGCTTCTTCGGCCGGCCGTTCGGATCCTTACCGCCAAGCACGGGCGGCGCGAGATTGAGGGCCAGCTTGAAATCCCCCTCCATCTCCTCGCGCAGATGCGCCTCGAAGGCGGGATCGGTCAGAAGACGAGCGACTTCGTATTCATCCTTGTAGGCGAGAACTCGTGCATAGGTGACGGCAACCGCAAAAGGCACCTTATCCGAAAGCCGCTCTTTTGTAGACAGAGCATTGGCGTGGGCCACAAAGGCGGCATAGCGTTCGGCAAGCGCCGCATTCTGATAGGCGGTCAGATGCGCCTTGCGGTGTTTGATGAGTTCATCGAGGCTCAGCTCCGTCAGCGTCTTACCCGTCCGGGGTTCCGCCATCATGGCATGTACGGCCTGCGGGTCGTGCGCCAGAAGCCGCCCCCATTGGAAGGCGGAAAGGCTCGCCTTGACGGCGACCCCGTTGAGCTCGATCGCCTTTTCGATCGCTTCCAAAGAGAGAGGCAAAAGGCCGCGCTGCCAGGCAAAGCCGGTCAGCAGGATATTGTTCGACATGGCATCGCCGGTCACCTCCGTCGCGACATGGCCGAAGTCGAGGAAAATGGACTTGTCGCTGACGGTCTTTGCGATCGCGTGCTGGATCGAACCGGTCTTGAAATCGAAGTCGCGGTTGCGGACGAAATCGGCGACCGGCATCAGCCCGGTGTTGACGATGGCCGTGGTGCGCGTCGGCGAGCAGAGCGTGATCGCATCCTTGGAGGCACCCACCACCTCGTCCGCTGATAACAGCAGATCCGCGCCGCCATTGACGATACGCGAGGAGGTGACATCGGCCTGATTGTGGCCGATGCGCAGGTGGCTCATCACCGCGCCGCCCTTCTGGGCAAGGCCTGCCATGTCGAGGATCATCGGCACCTTGCCGTCGAGATGCGCGGCCATGCCGAGGATCGCGCCGATCGTCAGGATGCCCGTGCCGCCGACGCCGGCAATCGCGATATTCCACGGACGATCGCCGATGACGGGGATTTCGGGCATTGGGACATCGACATCGGCATGATCAAGCGCCTTTCGCTTGCGGCGCTTGCCGCCATGAACGGTCACGAAGGACGGGCAGAAGCCTTTGACGCAGGAGAAATCCTTGTTGCAGCTCGACTGGTTGATCTGGCGCTTGCGGCCGAATTCGGTTTCCAGCGGCTCGACCGAGATGCAGTTGGATTGCACCGAGCAATCGCCGCAGCCCTCGCAGACGGCCGGATTGATGAAGACGCGCTTGGCCGGGTCTTCCATCAGCCCGCGGCTGCGGCGACGGCGCTTCTCCGCGGCGCAGGTCTGAACGTAGACGATCGCCGAACAGCCTTCGGTCTCGCGCAGCGTCAGCATCACCTGATCGATATAGTCGCGATGCAACACCTTGACGCCGGGCGCGAGGTCGGAAGCGTGATAGGCATCGGGATTGTCCGAGAGCAAATAGATCGGCTTGACGCCCTCATCATGCAGCTGCTTCGTCACCAGCTGCGGCGTCAGGTAGCCGTCGATCGGCTGGCCGCCGGTCATGGCGACGGCATCGTTGTAGAGCAGCTTGTAGGTGACGTTGACCTTGGAGGCGACGGACTGGCGGATGGCGAGAATGCCGGAGTGGAAATAGGTGCCGTCGCCGAGGTTGACGAACATGTGCTTTTCGTCGGTATACCGGGCGATCGCCGTCCATGGCACGCCTTCGCCGCCCATCTGGGTGAAGGTCTCGGTGTTGCGGTCCATCCAGGTGACCATGTAGTGGCAGCCGATGCCGGCAATGGCGCGGCTTCCTTCGGGAACGCGGGTGGACGTATTGTGCGGACAGCCGGAGCAGAAGAAGGGTGTGCGGTTCAGCGGCGCCACATGGCTGCGGCTGATCTGGCCGCGCTCGGCGAGATAGGCGAGCTTGGCGGCGATGCGGTCATGCAGGCCTTGATCGAGATCGAGCTTGACGATACGCCCCGCAATCGCTCTGGCGACGGCGCCGACAGTCAATGCCGCGGAGAGGCTGAGATAAGGCTTATCGTGTTCGTCGAACTTGCCGACGATTCGCGGACGGACATCGGCCCGCCAGTTGAAGAGCTGCTGCTTGATCTGGTTCTCGATGATCTCGCGTCGCTCCTCGACGACGAGAACCTCGTCCAGCCCTTCGGAGAAATGCCTGACAGCCTCGGGCTCCAGCGGCCAGGGCATGCGCACTTTCAAGATACGCAGGCCGATCGCTCCCATTTCCTGTGGTCCGATCTCCAGCTCGCGCAGTGCCTGCAGCACATCCTCATAGGCCTTGCCGGACGAGATGATGCCGAGGCGGGCGTTCGGCACATCGTGCGTGATTTCGTCGACGCGATTGGCACGGGCAAAGGCGATGGCCGCATAGGCCTTGTAGGTCTGCAGACGATCGTCCTGTACCAGCGGCGGATCGGGCCAGCGCAAATTCAACCCACCGGGCGGCATTTCGAAATCGGTCGGCAGCACGAATTGCCGCCTCTCGCCTGACAGATCGACAGCCGCCGTCGTCTCGATGGTGTCGGCGATGAACTTCATGCCGACCCAGCAGCCGGAATAGCGCGACATCGCGATGCCGAGGAGGCCGTATTCGAGGAATTCGTGGATGGACGAGGGATAGATGACCGGGATGACTGCAGACATGAAATCATGGTCGGTCTGGTGCGGCATGGTGGAGGATTTGGCGGAATGATCGTCGCCGGCAATACAGAGGACGCCGCCATATTTGGAGGTGCCCGCAGCGTTTGCGTGCTTCAGCACGTCGCCGGAGCGATCGACACCAGGGCCCTTGCCATACCAGATGCCAAGTACGCCATCCTTGCGGGCGCCGGGGGAAAGGCCGACCTGCTGCGAACCCCATACGGCCGTCGCAGCAAGATCCTCGTTGATCCCGGGCTGGAAGGTGACGTCATGAGCGTCCAGGTAAGTCTTGGCTTTCAAGAGCTGCTGGTCGTAGCCGCCGAGCGGCGAGCCGCGATAGCCTGAAATGAAGGCCGCCGTATTGAGGCCGGCAGCGCGGTCGCGGCGCATCTGCGTCATGGGCAGCCGCACCAGCGTCTGCAAGCCGGTCATGAAGACGCGGCCTTCCTCTGCGGTATATTTGTCGTCTAGCGATACACTGGTCGCAAGCATCTGCTCTCCTCCCGAGATCGCAGTCACCAATTGCGCTTTCTTCTCGCCGGAAACCTCCTACCGCTTCCAACGAAAATCATTGTGGAATTCTAACATGCACCCGCGCTAATTTCCGAACGAAGGCGGGGCGTCGGCCGCATGATTTGTAAAGAATTTGGGCTGCTCACAGATATTTTCGTGCTTCGACCCGTCGCATAGGCGCATCCATCACGAGCTTTCATCGGAGATATCAGCCGCAAGGGGTTTTATGCATGCGACTCACCCCCTAAGGTCGCGCTCACTCGAATCTAGGAGACGCATATGCTGACGATCTACGGTGTCTATCGCTCGCGCGCTTCGCGCAACTATTGGATGGCTGGGGAGCTCGGCGTCGAGTTCAAATCCGTGCCCGTCATCCAGGCCAGCCGGCTTGCCAATCCGCTGGCTGCCGATGCGCCAATCAACACGATGTCGCCAGAGTTTCTGGCAGTCAATCCGATGGGCATGATCCCCTGCATCAAGGACGGCGACCTCATTCTGCATGAATCGCTCGCCATCAATCTTTACCTCGCGCGCAAGTATGGCGGTCCTCTGGCCGGCAAGACGGTGGAGGAAGAAGGGCAGATGTCGATGTGGACCATGTGGGCGGCAACCGAAGTGGAGCCCTACAGCGTCGCGCTCGTTCGCATCTATGACAATGCCCAGGAAAACAGCGAGGCCGGCAAGGCCGGGATCGCCGTTGCCTGCCGCTCGCTGAAGAAGCCGCTCGACGTGCTGGAAAAGCATCTGCAAAGTCAGGATTATCTCGTCGGCCATCGCTTCACGGCCGCTGACTTGAACCTCGCGGAAGTGATGCGCTATGCCCAGACAGAACAGGAATTGTTCGATGCGCGTCCGAAGATGAAGGCCTGGATCGACCGCTGCCAGGCACGCGATGCCTACAAGGCCATGCAGGCGACCCGCGGTCACGAGCCGGTCTGATAGACCCTATCGGAAGAGACGCATGCTCTCTTCCATCTCCTCGCGAATCCAGGCCTTGAAGGCGGTCACCTTCTTCGGCTCCCGCACGCCGGGGGCGGTGACGAAATAATGGCCGAAGCCCGTCTTTACGCGGATACCGAAGGGATCGACGAGGCATTTCTGCTGCAGAGCATAGCCAGCCAGCGTCTGCCAGGCGAGCATCACCCCCTGCCCTGCTATGGCCGCATCCAGACAGAGCGACGCGTCGTTGAAGATGTGCCGCTCTTCCATGCAATGGCCCGATAGTCCCGCCTTGCGCAGCCAGACCTCCCAGCCGAACATCGCATGTCCATCGATGACGGCGGGGACTTTCAGAAGATCGGCGGGCTCCTGCAGCCCTGCAGCGATCTGCGGCGTGACGACCGGGAACACTTCCTGCGCCAAAAGCAGCTCAGACTTGACGCCGGGCCATTGCCCGCTGCCGACCCGGATGCCGATATCGACATCCGATGTCGCCGGATTGATCAGGCGCGTGGTGGCGTCGATACGTAGACGGATATCGGGGTGACGGCTGGCAAAGCGGTCCAGCCGGTACACGAGCCAGCGGGCCGCAAAGACCGGCGCGACCGAAATCGTAAGGATATTCTCATCCTCGTGCTGCGCAAGCGCGACTGCGGCCGTAAGCGCTTGGAAGCCCTCGTTAAGCCTCGTCAATATCGCCAGCCCCGATGCCCTGGCCATCATGCCTTTTGGAGTTCGCTCGAACAGCGACCGACCGAGCTGCGCCTCCGCCTTGATGACCTGCTGGCTGACCGCACCGACCGTTACACCGAGTTCGTCGGCGGCCGCCTGCAGCGAACCGAGCCGCCCGACCGCCTCGAGGGCGCGCAAGCCATTCAGATGAACGTTGTTTAGGTTTCTCATTATAGAATATCTATATCAGTATCTCCGCATTCTCAATTGCATTGAGCGCATGCTCGCGCGATTATCACACCATGAAATTGAAGACCGTCGCCGCTTGCTCAGCTGATGCCCTCATGGTTGCATCGATGCGAGCATCCAAGGAGGCATACCATGTCGATCTTGAAGCTTTTCTTCAGTCATCTTCTCGAAGAGGATCGCAAACCGGACAGCGATCCGTTGCAGCATCCCATACTTGCGGCCATGTCGCTTGAGGAATTGGCCGACCTGCCGCTGATGCCGGAAAATCTGGGGCGGCCTATGGACAAGCGGACCATTCAGCCGGAAGAATGCGCATAAGAGAGTTAATCATCGCACTCAAACGCGCATGACGTTAAATGTAGGCATGGACGCCATAGCGGAACGATTGCAGCGGCTGGTGGCGCAAGCCCGGCTGCCTGAGGTCGAACCTGGCCTTCATTACGGCCTGCCGGCCTTCAAAGTTGGTAGCAAGGCGTTCGTGACCGTCAAGAACAACGAGACCATCGTGCTGTCGCTGCCGATCGACCGAAAGGAGCAACTGATGGAAATGGCGCCGGAGATCTACTACCAGACGGATCACTATATCGGCTGGCCCTCGCTGCCGCTGCGGATCAAAGCAATCGGCGACGAGGAACTGGAGCTACGCTTGATCGAGGCGTGGCGATACCGCGCCCCGAAAAAACTTCTGGCAATGTTCGGCTGATCGATCAGCCCTGTTCGATGGCAAGCGCCTTCTGAACGGCCGGGCGCTCAAGCATGCGGTGATAATGCGCGTTGACCTTGGGGAACTGTTTGATATCGACATTGTCTCCCGGCAGCCACTTCTCCATGGTAAAGAGATAGCCGTCTGCGACGGTATATTGCTCTCCCATCACCCAGGGACCCTTCAGCATCTTGTCTTCGATCAGCGCGAAGCTTTCGGTCATGGTCTGCGGCACCTTGGCCTTCATCGTCTCGATGGCTGCCGCATCGTCGGTCCAGCGGTAGCCGCGCCCCTTGTGCGAATGGTTCACATGAACGGTGGAGACGATGTAGCTGTTGAAGGATTGCATCTGCGCGAATTCGAAGGGGTCGTCGAGCGGTGCCAGCTTCGCGGCCGGCACGATCTGGGCGATGTAGGCCATGATCGCGATATTCTCGGTGAGGACGCCGCGATCGGTCACCAGGGCCGGAACGCGACCTTTGGGATTGATGGCCAAATAATCCGGCTGACGCTGATCGCCATTGGCGAGGTTGAGGCGACGGCGCTCGTAGGTGAGACCAGATTCTTCCAGAGCGATGAGACTGGCGAGCGCGCAGCTTCCGGGCGCGAAATAGAATGTCAGCATGTTCCGTTCCTCGATTGAAGTCCGTGAGGAAGCTAGAGCGAACCCGGCCGATACGGAAGTGGCTGACGCTGATGGGCGCTACAAAAGGTTTTGATCGGTCGGGCCGGTATGCCCATCCCCATTGGCTGGCTCAATGGGGATGGGCGGTCGATCTCAGGCGCAGCCGGGCACGTCTTCCAGCCTGTACCAGACGGGAATGCCGCGCTCGCGGGCAATACGGACATCATTGTCGGCGCCCTTGGAATCACCGGGCAATCTCAAAACGCCCTCGCAAAGCTGCAACAGGCGGCCGGCCGTTGGGTGGAAAATCTCCTCATAGAGATCGTCGCCGATGCTCTTGCCGCCGGCGGCGTGCCAGACCGGCAGGGCAACCCATTCGCCGATCATCGGCAGATGCCCGGCCTTGAACAGTGCGTAGGACGGCTCCTCAAGGCGTTTGAGGTTTTCAGCCATCTTCTTCGGATCATCACCAGTGCCGGAGCGATAAGGCCCCGCGATCAGGATCAACATGTCTTGTCTCCGTTTTTAGCTCCTGCTCGCTGCAGGAATTTGCACGAATATGCGCATATTTTCTTGAATGTCGAATCGATTCTGATAAATTCACGATTATTCGTGATATATCGTGCAGAGATCGGCATGCTGACCAGCCAACGGAAAACACTCATTCTCGAAAGATTGCGCCGGGACGGCCAGGTAATCGCCAAGGCATTGGCCGATGATCTCGGGGTATCCGAGGATACGATCCGTAGGGATCTGCGGGAAATGGCGACGGAGAAACTGCTGAAGCGCGTGCATGGCGGCGCACTGCCGCTGTCACCGGAGCTGCCCGATTTTACCGCGCGGCAGACGGTCTCATCCGATGAGAAGCGCCGGCTCGGTGCGCATGCGGTCAGCATGATCCAGCCGGGCCAGACCGTGTTTCTCGATGGCGGCACCACCAATGCCGAGATCGCCCGCCAGCTTCCGAAGGATCTTCCCGTCACCATCGTCACCCACAGCCCGACGATCGCAGGCGAGCTGGAGCATCACCCCCTGTCAGAGGTGATCCTGATCGGCGGCAAGCTCTACAAGCATTCGATGGTCGCGACGGGTGCCGTCGCCATGGCGGCCGTCACATCGATAAGGGCCGACATTTTCTTTCTGGGCGTCACCGCCATCCATCCCGCCCGCGGCTTTTCGACCGGTGACTTCGAGGAAGCGGCCATCAAGCGGCATATCGCGCAATGCTCGGCGGAAACTTACGTATTATCGACGACCGAGAAGCTCGACGCCGCCTCGCCATGCCAAATCCTGCCCTTGCACGGCGTTTCCGGTCTGATCGTATCATCGGATGTTCCGGAGGAAAGCCTGGCGCCCTACCGGCATGCCGAGATGCCGATCTTCCTGGCCTGAGGCCAACGCTACATCTGTCCACCTTGCCGCCATCGCCGATCGGGCCTACCTCCATATGCGCCAGAGGTTACGATCACCCATGAACGAACGCCGCATTCACCAGCTTTTTGAAATCAGCGTCCTGTTGAAGGGTGCGCATGCCTTAATCGAATGTCTTGGCGGCATAGTGCTGGCGCTCGTCAGCACCGACTCGATCCTTCGGCTGGCGAACCGGATCACGCAGCCCGAGCTGCTCAACGACCCGCATGATTTCATCGCGACGCACCTGCTCATGTGGGCGCAGGATTTCTCGGTCAGTACGAAGAACTTCTATGCCTATTACCTCTTGAGCCATGGGCTAGTGAAGGTGCTGCTGGTCATCGGCCTGCTCCGGGGCAAGATGTGGGCCTATCCGGCATCGCTTGCCGCCTTGGGGCTTTTCATCGCCTACCAGCTTTACCGCTTCACCGATACGCATGGCATCGGGCTCATCATCCTCACCATCTTCGACCTCGTGGTCATGGTTCTTATCTGGCAGGAATACAAGGTCGTCCGGCACCATGTACCGGCTCGTAAAACGAGCGGCTGAGGCGAGGAGTAAGCTATGCCCCCAACGCCGCTGCCGGTCTGATATTACCGACCTGGATCCCGTTCCAGTTCTTAAAGGACCGGTCGGCCATTGCCATCAGTCCGGCACGGACAGGGCCGTCCTTCTCGAAGAAGCGGGCCAATGTTGCGGCCACCATGACTTCCGCCGCGCGAGTGGTGCCGTCGTCGCATTTGAGCGCGATGGCGATGCCCTGTTCGGGGATCGCCGCGCAAAATACGCCTTCCCCGCCGGTCTTCGCGAAGATGCGGCCGGGAGCGATCTGCATTAGCTTGGTGCAGGCGCGATCGGTGCCGGCAACGTAGAAGGGCTCGGCCATGCAGGCCTCGAACAGCCGGCGTGATGCCTTGGCGCGCAGCGGCTCCAGACCGGCGCCGGTCGCCATCCTGGCAAAACCATGCGCCAGCCCCTTGAGCGGCACGGCATAGGTCGGGATCGAGCAGCCGTCCGTGCCGCAATTGTCGTGCGCCAGAACAGCGCCGGTCAGGCTCTGCATCGTCTCGCGGATCTGCTGCTGCAGCGGGTGGTCATAACCGACATAGCCCTTGGGATCGATGTCCTGATGGCAGCAGGCGCAGACGAAGCCGGCATGCTTGCCGGAACAATTGTTGTGCAGCGCCGTCGGCTTGTCGATGGCGCGGACCTGATGAATCAATGTCTTCTGATCGAAAGACCAATGTGCGCCGCATTCGAGCGTGCCGACATCGCGGCCGGCGCGCGCCAGCATGGAGGCGGCGAGCGCCACATGCTCATCCTCGCCATTGTGGGATGAGCAGACGAGCGCCAATTCCTTATGACCGAAACCATAGGCATCCGCGGCACCGCTTTCGACCAACGGCAGGGCCTGCATCGCCTTGCAGGCCGAGCGTGGAAAGACGCCGCTTTCGATATCGCCGAGCGAGAAAACCAGCTTCCCATCGCCATCTACGACAACGACGGAACCGCGATGGCGGCTCTCAACCAGATTGCCACGGGTGACTTCGACGCAGACCGGATTGGACATGAGGAGACGCAGCCTTTGATTTGCTAGACGGCCAGTAATAGCCGCCGCCCTCGGAATTGCCAATCGCCGATGCCGGCGGGCAACATCAAAAAGGGATCTCTCAGGCTGCGTCGCGGATCCTGTAGGCGCAACGCCGGGCGCCGAGCAGGATATGCTCCTCCCGTTCGACTTCGGCACCGAGCACCATGCGGAAAGTCTCCAGCTCCGATCGGCAGAAGCCGGCGCAGGCAGATGCGGCAGCACAAATGGGGCAATGGTTCTCCACCAGCACCAGCGAGCCATCCTTATCCTGCCAGTGATCGGCCATATAGCCTTCCTGCGTGCGGATGGCGGCGAGGCTTGCGACGCGCGACGGCAGATCGGCTGAAAGGTCGATTTCGCTTCGATAGCGCCGAAGCGTCTCTGTTTCACGTGCCGAGATGACCGTATCGACGGCACCCTGCCCCAATTGGCTGACCATGGTCGCAAGCAGGGTGGCGGTCAGATCGGCATGGCCATCGGGAAATTGCCTGTTGCCGGCCGCCGTCAGATGCCAGAACTGGCGCGGCCTGCCTCTGCCGGCGGCAGCCTCCGCCACCGGCTCGACCAACCCCTCCTCAGCCATCTTCGTCAGCTGCTGGCGTGCCGCCTCCGACGATATGCCGAGCACATCACCGACGGCGGCTGCCAGTTGCGGCCCGTCGGTTTTCAACAGGATCAGAATTCGATTGGCGGGTGACTGGCGCATTTTCCAAGTTTTCTCTTGTTTTAATCCGGCAAGGATGTAATTTTCCAAACTATAACTTGGAAAATAATCAACCGCTAGGGAAAATACCGAGGATCGCATGATGTCCAGCATCGAAAACACCGCTCTCCTCAAATCAGCCTCCATCTTCACGCTGTTCTCGCCAAGACTTCTGCCTGCGACTCTGATGCTTGGCGGAGGGGTCACGCTTTATGCCGTCGAATCCTACGTCACCGCCACGATTGCCCCCTCGATCGTCCGCGACATCGGCGGCCTCGAATTGTTCTCCTGGATGACGACGCTTTTCGTCGCCGCAGGCGTGCTCGGCTCGATCACTGTTGCGACCCGGCCGAAGGGAATAGGCTTGCGTGCCATCTATGTTGCCGCGGCGCTCATCTTCGGCGTCGGCAGCCTCGCTTGCGCCATCGCGCCGACCATGCCCGTGCTGCTGATCGGTCGCGCCGTTCAGGGGTACGGCTCAGGCATGCTGTCCGGCCTCGCCTACGCCTTCATTCGTTTCATCTATCCCGAACCTCTGTGGCGCAGGGCCTCCACGCTCTACGCTGCCATCTGGGGTGTAGCGACCGTACTCGGGCCGACGCTCGGCGGCCTCTTCGCCGCAGGGAGCGCCTGGCGGGAGGCCTTTCTCATCCTCGTGCCGGTGGCTGTTCTCATGGCGCTCTCGGGGCGCTGGCTGCTGCCCGATGTCGCGGACGATCGGATCGACACCAGAACGCCGCTCATCCAGATCATACTTTTGCTTGCCGCAGTTCTATTCGTCAGCATCGCCGGGACGATCGAACATGGATCCTACAAGACGATGCTGATCGCAGCTTCGATCGTACTCGTCGCAACGATGGTGCTGATAGAGCGCAAGAGCGAAGTGCGCCTTCTGCCCTATGGCGCCGTCATGCTCAGCAACCCCATCGCGCGGCTCTATCTGACGATATTCACGATGATGCTCGTGTTGACGAGCGACATCTATATCCCCTACTTCCTGCAAACCCTGCATGGCGTCACGCCGCTCGTCTCCGGTTATCTCGTTGCGCTCGTCGCATTGGGTTGGACCATAGCAGCCTTCTTCAGCGCCTCTTTTTCCGGCAGGCAGGCCGCCATTGCCATCATCAGCGGCTGCATTTTGGAAACGGCCGCGACCGCATCACTGATCCCCTTCCTGGCAACGAACACGCCCTTTGATACCGTCGCCAGGTTTGCGCCCGCCGTCATCACGATGTTCCTGATGGGATTCGGCGTCGGTCTCGGCTGGGCGCATCTTGTGACCAGAATCATCGGCATCGCCCGCAGGACCGAACAGGACAAGGCCTCGGCCGCGATCTCGATGACGCAGTCGCTGGGCGGCGCATTCGGTGCCGCGCTCGCAGGCGTCATCGTCAATGGTGCAGGCCTGACCCATTCGAGTGGCATTGCCGGCGGCCTCTCTGCCGCGACATGGCTCTATGCGCTGATGGCGATACCCGGCCTCATCGCCGTCGCCCTGTCGCTGACGATCAAGCCAACTTCAGCATGATCTTGCCGATGTGGTCGCTGGTCTCCATCAACCGATGCGCCTCGGCCACATCGTCGAAAGAGAAGGTCCGATAAATGACCGGGGCGACGGTGCCCTCGTCGAGCAGCGGCCAGACCTGGGAAAGAAGGTCGTCGCGAATGGCTCGCTTTTCCTCAGCCGTGCGTGGACGCATAGTCGATCCGGTCACGGTCAGCCGTTTGACCATGATCGGCGCAAGGTTGGCCTTCTCCGCCACAGCGCCGCCAAGGAAGGCAATGATGGAAAGGCAGCCGTCACGGGCAAGCGAGGCGAGGTTCTTCTCCAGATAGGCGGCGCCGATCATGTCGAGAATGATATCGACGCCATGTTCCGTCTCGGCCTTGATGACCTCGGCGAAATCTTCCTCTTTATAATTGATCGCCCGCTTGGCGCCGAGCTTCTCGCAGGCCTCGCATTTTTCCTTCGACCCGGCGGTCGCATAGACCGTTGCACCGAAAGCGTGGGCAAGCTGAATCGCCGTCGTGCCGATGCCGCTGGAGCCGCCGTGGATCAATACGCTTTCGCCTTCGGTCAGCCCCGCCATCTGGAAGAGATTGGCCCAGACGGTGAAGAAGGTCTCGGGGACGGCGGCCGCGCGGACGGCGTCATAACCGTTCGGGAAGCGCAGCGCCTGGCCGGCGGGAAGCACGCAATATTCGGCATAGCCGCCGCCATTGGCTAGGCCGCAGACCTTGTTGCCGATGGCAAATTCGGTCACGCCAGGCGCGACATCGACGACCTCGCCGGATATTTCGAGACCGAGGATCGGGCTTGCTTCCTTCGGCGGCGGATAGATCCCCTGCCGTTGCGCCACATCCGGCCGGTTGACGCCGGCAGCCTCGACGCGGACCAGGATCTCACCTGGCTTCAACACCGGAAGAGGCTTTCGGGCGATGGTCATGACTTCAGGTCCGCCAAAGGATGGCAAATCCACGAAACGCATTTCAGACGGCAAGGGCATGGCGCAATCTCCTCTCCCAGCAAGGCAGTGGAGATAGTTTAGCGCAGCGCGCTTGAAAAGATGGCACGGCGGAAAGGCGTCAATTCGTCTCGGCCAGACCGAGGAATGCGACGCCGGCAGCGCTTTCCTTCGCCTTGGTCTTGATGCCGGCGATGGAGGTGCTGACGCGATTGATATTGTCGATCACCAGTCCCTCCGGCAACTGCAGGATACCGATCGAGCAGCGCATCAGCGGGAACTCGGCCTCGGCGCCGGCGCGGTCGTGGCCGCGAATGCGGCCTGCGGCACGATCCTCGGCCGAGTAAAGATCGAGCACGTCGGCATGGAAATCGGCAAGCAGCCGGTCCAGAACTTCGCGCAGCTCCTGCATGCTCCAGCCGGTGACACCGATGAAGAAATCGTCGCCGCCGACATGACCAAGGAAATGGCGCTCGGCAAAGAAATAGCGGCGCATCAATGCGGCAAATAGCGAAATGGCATGGTCGCCGAGATGGAAACCATAGGCATCGTTGAACGGCTTGAAATTATCGAAGTCGCAATAGCAGAAATGCCTGACTTCATCACCATCGCGGCCGGCGCTCTGCATGAAATCATGGATCGCCCTGTTGCCGGGAAGGCCGGTCAAGGGGTTCTGGTCCTGGGCAATCTTCAGCTGCTTTTCGTTGATGACCTTGATGAGAGAGGCAGCGGAGACGATGCCCGCATAATGCGTGCCTTCGGTGACGATCAGGCAATCGCTGCTTTCCATATTGGCGAAGATCGTCATCAGCGTGTCGGCATCGGAATCAAGGCCGACGATCGGCGCCATTTCGACGAAATGCGAGATCGACCGTTTATAAACCTTGTTCTTCAAAAGGTCGCGGCCGAAGGGCTGATAGATATATTCCTTCAGCTGGTATTCGTGGATGATCCCGCGCGGCTCGTCATTGGCATTCACGACCGGGAAATAAGCTCGGCGCGGATTGCGGCGAAAGAGCTCGAAGACGCTATCGATGCTGTCGCTCTCGCGGATGGTCGGCAGCACTTCAATCTGCTTGCGGATAAGGATTTCATCGAGCGACTGGCTGTTGCGCGCCGTCTTGCCGAGATCCTGCAAATGCGGAAAGCTCGGCTTCAACTCATTGACCAGTACGGTCGGGCGGGCAATGAACCAGCCCTGGACGAGATCGACGCCGAATTCGCGGCAGGTCAGGAATTCCGCCTCGGTCTCTATGCCTTCGGCGATGACGCGCGTACCGAGGACATGGGCGATGTTGACGAGATTTCGAAGGATATGGCGCTTGCGGGCGCTGCGATCGATATCGACGATGAAATGCCGGTCGATCTTCAGATAGTCGACCGGATAATCGGACAGCAGTTTCATTTCGCCGTGGCCGACGCCGAAGTCGTCGATGGCGAGCTTGAAACCGGCATCGCGCATCTTGGCAACCAGCGTCGAAAACTCCGGCACGAGGGTATTGTCGAAACGTTCCGAGAATTCGAAGCAAACAGAGGAAGGGGCGATGCCGGCCTTTCTCATATGCTGCAGCAGGCCGTCGACCAAGGCGGCGCCCTGCGGGATCAACCGGACATCCAGGTTGAGGAAAAGCGTAGCGGCAACCATATTGGGGAGAGTGGCAAACTTCGCAAGCGCGCGGCTGCTGACCATCTGCTCGAGCCCAAGAAGCTGGCCGCTGCGCTCGGCCTCGTCGAGGATATCGACCGGGCTGTCGAAACCGATGCGCTCCTGGCCGCGCATGAGGGATTCATAGCCGAAAACGGCGCCCGTGCCGGCCTCCACGATCGGCTGAAATGCATTTTCGATCACGAGTTTGGCGAGAGTAACGATCTGATCGCTGGCGTATCGGCGCAAGACGCCCGGTTCGGCTGCGGCAGTCAGGGACATGCCCATCTCCACTTGCGGATTCTAATCTAATTTATTTGAATAAAACTTTGGGTTTACCGCGTTTTCGCCCGAAGATGCGTCATAAAGCGTCAACGAAACCTTTCCCCTATGTGAAAGTTTCATGAATGGTAAAGCAATATTAACCATTTGTCGGGCCGTAGACCCGGCATATAGCAGCCGAGAGGCTGCCGTGATGAGGGGGTTCAGTGCTGATTGCTCGAGTGCCGCTCCGCCTCGTAGTCGGCAAACATGTCAGCGACGCAGCGGCCGCTCTTTGCCGTCTCCCCGCCATCGTTGGCGGCATGAGGCACATCGCAAATGTCGCCGCGCCTGCGGGCTGCATCCCACATGCGCAGGGCTTCCCGTACGACTTCGCTGCTCGAGGCATAAGTACCGGTATCGACCGCTGCCCGGATGCCCGCAGCCTGAAGCGGAGAGATGGAAACCGTTACCATCGGCATGATATTCCTCCCTTGACGTCGTTACGCGGAAATTTGTCTGGAAGCATGTTCCGCGGCTTTGACCAGTTTCTTCACGCATGTCTGTCGACACACGCATTTTCGGATGAAGATACTGTCGTTACATCAACACAACGCCGTTCTGCCCGATATGGCAGAGGCGGTAAGAGTAACGCCGCTCACGCTCCTTGTCAAAAAGTAGCAGTCCGTTACCCCTTTCGGGCGGTGCCCTACCGCCTAAGCACAAGGCCGAAGGCCACCAGCGTCCATCCTTGGAAAATCAGGTCAAAGGCCAGGAAAAGGCCAAGAATCCAGAGGCTGTTGACCGGCCAGCCAACTGCAATGGCAATGCCGGCGGCGGCGGTTGCAAGGCCGCTGATGACAATCCAGACCCAACCACGCTCCGGCTTCAGCTTACGACCGACCCAGACGCGAAACGTGCCGGCAATGAGCAGCGCGATGGCGAGGAATAGCGTCAAGGCTTCCGACGCCAATAGTGGATTGGCGAAGGCAAGCACGCCGGCAACCGTATAGAGCAGGCCGCTGAGAACCCAGAACAAAATGTGCTCCCAGCCCCTTACCTGAAAGGCATGGGCCAGATGCACGATGCCGCCGATCAGCATCAGCATGCCGACATAATAGACCGAAGCGACGGTGGCGATGAACAGATTGCCAAGCGCGATACCGCCGCAGATCAGCAGCAAGATCCCGAGCCCGACAAACCAACCCCATTTGTCGCGCATCGCGGATGGGGGAACTTCATCAAGAATATCGACCATGACTGCACCTCCTCCTTTTCGGAATTATGGCACAGAAATGCTTTGCGAAAAGAGGTTGCGGATTTTTCCTGAGGGAGGGCTGGCCATGTGATTTTTTTATTGATTGATCAGTCAATCAAAAATACACTCATCTTCAGTCTTGGAGATTGACGCAATGCCGAAAGTCGGAATGGAACCGGTGCGCCGAAAGGCGCTGGTGGATGCTGCAATGCGCGTGATCGGCGATCACGGCTCGCTGACCGTCACCATGTCCGAAATCGCCAAGCAGGCCGGCGTTTCCCCCGCCCTTGCGCATCATTATTTCGGCAGCAAGGAACAGCTGCTGATCGAAACCGTCCGCGTCCATCTACAGCGGCTACGCGACAGCGTCGTGACGGCGCTTAGGGCCGCCACGACACCCCGCGAAAAGCTTTCCGCCGTCATCCGCGTCAGTTTCCAGGCCGATCAGTTCGCACCGGAAACGATCGCGGCATGGCTCGCCTTCTATGCCGAGGCGCAGCGCTCCGAGGAGACGCGGCGCTTTCTCGTCATCTATGCGCGGCGTCTGCATTCGAATCTCGTTGCCAATCTCAAGGCGCTGTGCCCGGCCGAGGATGCCGGGCGGATTGCGGAGGGTGCGGCCGCGATGATCGACGGGCTCTATATTCGTCAGAGCCTCAAATCGGCGCCGATCAGCACCGAAGCGTCGATCGCGCTGACCGAAGGCTATCTGACGACCCATCTCAACGCGTTGAAAGGCTGAAGACCATGCTGACCGTCTGGGGCCGTAAGTCGTCATCGAATGTACAGGCGCTGATGTGGTGCATCGGTGAGTTCGGTCTTGCCTATGAGCGCATCGATGCAGGCTTTACCTACGGCGTTAACGACACGCCTGAATTCTTGGCGATGAACCCGAACGGAACGGTTCCGGTGCTCAGCGACGGTGATGACGAGCAGCTCTGGGAAACGGGCGCCATCCTGCGTTACCTCGCCACACAATATGGCGACGATGCCTTCTGGCCGAAGGATGCGCGCCATCGCGCTCAGATCGACAAATGGGCTGAGTGGGCCAAGATCAACATTGCCCAGGGTTTCACCGGCCCGATTTTCTGGCGGGTGGTGCGCACGGCCCCTGCTCTCAAGGACGAGAAGGCGATCGTTGCGGCTGTTGCAGCACTCGGTGCGAAGCTTGACATCGCCGAGTCGCAGTTCGGACGGCATCGCTTCCTTGCGGGCGATAATCTGACGTTGGCCGACATCCAGTTCGGGCACGTTCTCTATCGCTATTTCGACATCGATATCCAGCGCCCTGCCCACCCACGGCTTGAGCGATACTATGAAAACCTCACCGAACGACCTGCTTTTCAAGAGCATGTCATGGTGTCCTATGAAGAACTGAGGGTTCTATAATGCGCGCACAACCGAAAGCCTCGCATTTCATCGACGGGGAATATGTCGAGGACACCGACGGCACTCTTATCGAAAGCATCTATCCGGCGACCGGCGAGGTGATCGCCCGCCTGCACGCGGCAACGCCCGCCATCGTCGAAAAGGCGATCGCGGCCGCAAAGCGGGCGCAGCCCGAATGGGCGGCCATGAGCCCGACGGCTCGCGGCCGCATCCTGAAGCGAGCAGCCGAGATCATGCGCGAGCGTAACCGCGAGCTTTCCGAGCTGGAAACGTTGGATACCGGCAAGCCGATCCAGGAAACCATCGTCGCCGATTCGACTTCGGGCGCAGACAGCTTCGAATTCTTCGGCGGCATCGCGGCGGCCGGTCTCAACGGCTCCTATATCCCGCTCGGCGGCGATTTCGCCTATACCAAGCGCGTGCCGCTCGGCGTCTGCGTCGGCATCGGCGCATGGAACTACCCGCAGCAGATCGCCTGCTGGAAAGGCGCGCCGGCACTGGTCGCCGGCAACGCCATGGTGTTCAAGCCTTCGGAAAACACGCCGCTCGGCGCGCTGAAGATCGCTGAAATCCTCATCGAGGCCGGTCTGCCGAAGGGACTCTACAATGTCATCCAGGGAGACCGCGAAACAGGGCCGCTGCTCATCAACCATCCCGACGTGGCCAAGGTATCGCTGACGGGTTCGGTGCCGACCGGCCGCAAGGTGGCGGCTTCGGCCGCCGGCAATCTCAAGCATGTCACCATGGAGCTCGGCGGCAAGTCGCCGCTGATCGTTTTCGAGGATGCCGATATCGACAGCGCCATCGGCGGCGCGATGCTCGGCAATTTCTATTCGACGGGCCAGGTCTGCTCCAACGGCACCCGCGTTTTCGTCAACCGCAAGATCAAGTCTGAATTCCTGAAGCGCCTGAAGGCCCGCACCGACGCGATGCTGATCGGCGACCCGATGGACGAGGCAACGCAGATCGGCCCGATGGTGTCCTGGACGCAGCGCGAAAAGGTGCTTTCTTACATCGAAAAGGGCAAGGCCGAGGGCGCGACGCTTTTGACCGGCGGCGGCATCCCGAACAATGTCTCCGGTGAAGGCTATTACATCCAGCCGACCGTCTTTGCCGACGTCACCGACGACATGACGATCGCCCGTGAAGAGATCTTCGGACCGGTCATGTGCGTGCTCGACTTCGATGACGAGGCCGAGGTGGTCGCCCGCGCCAATGCGACCGAATTCGGCCTTTCCGGCGGCGTCTTCACCGCCGATCTCACCCGCGCCCACCGCGTGGTCGACCAGCTGGAGGCCGGCACGCTCTGGATCAACACCTACAATCTTTGCCCAGTCGAAATCCCCTTCGGCGGCTCCAAGCAATCCGGATTCGGCCGCGAGAATTCGCTGGCGGCGCTGGAGCATTATTCGGAATTGAAGACCGTCTATGTCGGCATGGGGCCGGTACAGGCGCCTTATTGATCCACCTCCCCCTTGAGGGGCGCCGCTTAGCGGCGGGTGGGGTGACCAGCCGCAGCGCGTGTAGCAGCAATCACCCCACCCCGGCCTGCGGCCGACCCTCCCCTCGGGGGGAGGGTGCAGAACCGCCTCGATTTACGCCCCTTACCACTTGGAGCACATGGTCATGCAAGCAGATTTCGTCATCGTCGGCTCGGGCTCGGCTGGCTCCGCCATGGCTTATCGCCTGTCAGAGGATGGCAAACAGTCGGTCATCGTCCTAGAATTCGGCGGCAGTGATTTCGGGCCGTTCATCCAGATGCCGGCGGCACTTGCCTGGCCGATGAGCATGGACCGCTACAATTGGGGCTATCTCTCCGAGCCGGAACCGCAGCTCAACAACCGGCGCATCACCGCCCCGCGCGGCAAGGTGATCGGTGGCTCGTCCTCGATCAACGGCATGGTCTATGTGCGCGGCCATGCGGAAGACTTCAATCGCTGGGAAGAGCTGGGCGCCCAAGGTTGGGCCTATGCCGATGTGCTGCCCTACTTCAAGCGGATGGAGCATTCACATGGCGGCGAAGAAGGATGGCGCGGCAAGGATGGCCCGTTGCATGTCCGGCGCGGCGATGCCCGCAATCCGCTCTTCCACGCCTTCATCGAAGCAGGCAAGCAGGCGGGCTTCGAGGCGACGGAGGATTATAACGGCAGCAAGCAGGAAGGCTTCGGCCTGATGGAGCAAACGACCTGGATGGGACGTCGCTGGTCTGCGGCGACAGCCTATCTCAAGCCTGCCCTGAAGCGGCCGAATGTGACCCTCGTTCGCTGCTTTGCCCGCAAGGTCGTCATCGAAAACGGCCGCGCGACCGGCGTCGAAGTCGAGCGCAATGGCAAGATCGAGATCATCAGAGCGAACCGCGAAGTGATCGTTTCCGCTTCCTCCTTCAACTCTCCGAAGCTGCTGATGCTTTCGGGCATCGGACCGGGCCAGCATCTGCGCGATATGGGGATTGAGGTGAAGGTTGATCGACCAGGCGTCGGCGCCAACCTGCAGGACCATATGGAATTCTATTTCCAGCAGACGAGCCTGAAGCCGGTGTCACTCTATTCCTGGCTACCCTGGTATATGCAGGGGATTGCCGGTGCGCAGTGGCTGTTCTTCAAGAAAGGCCTTGGCACCTCGAACCAGTTCGAAGCCTGCGCCTTCCTGCGCTCGGCACCTGGCGTCAAGCAGCCGGATATCCAGTACCACTTCCTGCCTGTCGCCATCAGCTATGACGGCAAGGCGGCGGCCAAGAGCCACGGCTTCCAGGTGCATGTCGGCTACAACCTATCGAAATCGCGTGGTAACGTCACGCTGCGCTCCTCCGACCCGAAGGCCGATCCGGTGATCCGCTTCAACTATATGAGCCATCCGGAAGACTGGGAGAAATTCCGCCACTGCGTTCGCCTCACCCGCGAGATCTTCGGGCAGAAGGCCTTCGACGAGTACCGGGGCACGGAAATTCAGCCAGGGGCGAATATTCAGACCGATGATCAGATCGATGCCTTCCTGCGCGAGCACCTGGAAAGCGCCTATCATCCCTGCGGCACCTGCAAGATGGGCTCGAAGGATGATCCAATGGCGGTGGTCGATCCCGATACCCGCGTCATCGGCATCGACGGCTTGCGGGTCGCTGACAGCTCGATCTTCCCGCATGTCACCTACGGCAATCTAAACGGCCCTTCGATCATGACCGGTGAGAAGGCGGCCGACCACATTCTCGGCAAGCCGCGGCTGGCGCGTTCGAACCAGGAGCCCTGGATCAATCCGCGGTGGGAGACGAGCGATCGGTAAGGTGGGCAGGTATCAGTGATAGTCTTCTTCGCGCTGATGCCTGATCGCCAATATCGTTATCGTCTCGCTGTCTTCGATCTCGAATAGAGCGACATAACCGGAAGAGCCGAACGGGATGACGAGTTCGCGGAGAAATGCGTCCGCCGACGCTTTGCGGCAGCTGAACGGAAAATTCTCGAGAAATTCCGTTGCCTTGACGATGGCGTCATAGGCTTTTTCCGCAAGCTCGATATCTCTCAAAAGCAGATAATCATAAAGCCGTTCGAGATCTTCGAGCACGCCTTGAGAGTAGCGTACGGCAAATGTCATTTGTGCTTGGAAGCTTTGACGGCTTCAAGCTTGCCCTTCAGCATTCCCAGCACGTCGTCAGCGCTGTGATACACGCCGGCTTTTTTCGCATCCTCTTGCGCAGCAAGACCGCGAGCAATGAATTCAGCCTTCGTTCGGCGGTGTTCAATCTGCGCACGCAGCGAGCTTTCCACAAATGCTGACAAGGTCTCACCTTCTCGCAGCACGCTTTCAGCAGCGGCGCGCAATGCGGGATCGACCCTCAAGGGAGGAATGGAAGCGGATTTCATTCACCGGCTCCTTTGCATTGCAATTGCGATACATTCTATTCGATCGCTCGAACCGGTCAACACGTAGATTAAGCCTTGGCCGCAAAAGGAAATTCTGTAAGAAAGATCGATATGCAATTCCCCCCACGAGGTGAGCGGCCCGGAAAAATGCCTCCAAAGGGCATGCGGGCCAGTATAATGGTCACACGTTCCATGCCCCCTATCTACCGCAAGTCCAAGCTGCTCCGCCGTTCCCGTGTCATCTGGGGCTCCTTCAATCTTTGGCGGCCACGACTGGTGTTCTGGACGGGCGCTCTAGCGATCGGCGTCATCAGCGTCGGCTTCGCCAAGCTCGCCGATCTGGCGCAGCGGGCTTTTACCGGCGTGACGCAATCGGGTGAGTGGATGTGGCTTCTGCCGCTCCTGCTGACACCGCTCGGTTTCGTTCTGTCGGCCTATCTTGCAGCGACGCTGTTTCCCAATTCGCAGGGGAGCGGCATTCCGCAGGCGATCGCCGCGCGGCACCTACATCATGAGGAAGATCGTACGAAGCTGCTGTCGCTCAGGCTAGCTTTCGGCAAGATCGTGCTGACCATATTGGGGCTCTTAAGCGGTGCCTCGATCGGCCGCGAGGGGCCGACGGTGCAGGTCGGCGCTTCCTTCATGCTGGCGGTTGCCCGCTTCGGCGGCATGGCGCAGGCGAAGGGGCTGATCCTCGCCGGTTCTGCCGCCGGTATCGCCGCTGCCTTCAATACGCCACTTGCGGGTATCGTTTTCGCAATCGAGGAGATGAGCCGCACATATGAATCCCGCGCCAACGGCCTGGTCCTGACCGCCGTCATTCTTTCCGGCCTTGCAGCACTCGGCCTTTCCGGCAGCTACAATTATTTCGGCACGGCCGACGCCGCGCCGACGATGTTTCGGGACTGGATCGTCATGCTGATCTGCGGCGTGGGCGGCGGCGCGCTCGGCGCCACTTTCAGCGGATTGGCGCTCTATGCCGGCATCCGCATCCGCCGCTGGGCGCAGCCTCAGCCGTTGAAACGCATGCTGATCCTTGCCGGCCTCTGCGGCCTTGTCGTTGCCGCTGTCGGCGTGCTCTCCGGCGGCCAAACCTTCGGCACTGGTTACGAGCAAGCCCGCGGCGCCGTGGAAGGACATGCCCTGCCCCCGCTCTTCTTCGTCGAGAAGCTACTGGCAAGCTTCCTGTCGATGATATCAGGCATTCCCGGCGGCATTTTCGCGCCTTCGCTTGCCGTCGGCGCCGGCTTCGGCAGCACGGTCGGCACGCTGGTCGGCGGCAGCATTGCTCTTGCGGCTATCCTCGGGATGGCCGGCTATTTCGCCGGCGTGGTTCAGGCACCGATGACCGCCTTCGTCATCATTCTGGAAATGACCGGCGATCACCAGGCCGTCATCCCGATCATGGCTGTATCGATGATCGGCTATGTGACGTCGCGGCTGCTCTCGCGCGAGCCATTGTATCATGGGCTGTCCCGCGTCTTCATCGCCGCAGCAATCCGCGCCCGGCGCGCCATGGACAAGGAAAGCGGCGAGGAACACGCCGCCCACTGATTGTCGAAGCGCTGCGAGGAAGACCCGTTAGCTCCCTTGGACCTGATCAGTTAGGCCATCAGCCTGGCAACTTCCGTATCCTCCGGCTGAGCGATAGCATCGGCGATGGTCGTCGAGAACAACACCTTTCGGGTCGCGTCCGCCACCCGAGCAAAGACGTGGCGGATTTCGCAGGTCTGCTCGCCGTCGCAATCGTCGCAGCGACGATAGGCTGTCAGTGACAGACAGGGCAGCGGCGCCAGCGGCCCGTCGATGACCCGCAGGATTTCGCCGAAAGTGATTTCGTTTGCCGGCTTGCGCAGGAGGTAGCCGCCCTGCTTGCCGCGGCGGCTGATGACGATACCCTGATGCTTCAGGTCGAGAAGGATCTGTTCCAGGAATTTCTTCGGGATCTTCTGCTGGGCGGCGATGTCGGAAATCATCATCGGCTCGCCCGCCTCGGATTGGGCCAACGCAGACAGCGCCCGCAGCGCGTATTTTGCTTTCTGAGTAATCATTTCGAACCGCTTCACACACACATGCGATACGTCCGGTCGAGCGATTCGGCCGGTCCGCTACAGAACTCCTCAGCCCTCGTCCCCGAGGCAATTTCGAAGCACTCACACCCTTGGCGCACGGCCAGGAAACGTTAGCAACCCAGACTTGTTATCATTCTTCATCGCTATGCCCATGGTTTAGCACAAAATCCGCCGCAACGCATCATTTTGGGCATCACTTCCGATTTCCATTTGACAAGCTATGTGTAACTCTACTATTTCTATAGACATTAAAGCAAGCACTTAAACATGGCGAGCCATATCAAGTGCTTCCGAAGGGCCGCCATCGGTGGCAAATCGCCTTGGTTAGGAGCCGAGGCGGTCGCTTTTCCTTATCGGCGCTGCTTCATGGAGATATTTACTCTCCAGCCGCTCCGTTTCGAAATCTATTTTTCTGTCCGCTGCCGTTGCGAACTGCGATACTCCCGGCAACATTAGGACAGGATCCCCCATGACTGCCATTACCCTTATTGAAGATGCCGCGACGCTCAACAGCCAGCTTGCATCGCTCGATCTTGCCGGCCGTCTATCTCTCGTGGCCGGGCTCGGTGGCCGTGCCGTGTTCACGACATCGCTCGGGATCGAGGATCAGGTGATCACGGCGGAGATCGGCAATCACCGCCTGCCGATCGAGGTGGCGACCCTGCAGACCGGTCGCCTCTTCCCGGAAACGCTCGCTCTGATCGACGAGACGGAAAGCCAATATGATATCAAGATCGTCCGCTACGAGCCGGAACAGGCCGATATCGACGCCTATGCGGAAAAATACGGTCTGAACGGTTTCTATGAGAGCGTCGAAGCCAGGCATGCCTGTTGTGGCGTGCGCAAGCTGAAGCCGCTTGCACGGGCACTTTCGGGCGCCAGCATCTGGATCACCGGCCTGCGCCGCGGCCAGTCCGCCAACCGCGCCGATACGCCCTTTGCGGAATTCGATCCCGAGCGCACTCTGATCAAGATCAACCCGCTCGCCGATTGGGACATCGATGCCATCCGCGTCTATGTCGCCGACAATAGCGTTCCGGTGAACCCGCTGCATGCGCGCGGCTATCCCTCCATCGGCTGCGAGCCCTGCACCCGCGCCATCAAGCCCGGCGAGCCTGAACGCGCCGGCCGCTGGTGGTGGGAGAACGACGAAAAGCGCGAATGCGGTCTGCATGTCCACGAAGAAGGTGCTGCCGCACCCGCACAATAAAGCACTCGCCGGCTCCCGGCATCGATCCGAAGCGCGTCTCCCGCGCCGCCGATATCTAGGGAACCAACGCATCTATTCTTTCCGACCAAATTCCGGTCGGGACATTTGAAAGTTCTGGAGTCATCAATGCCCGATAGCCGTCCGGATACGGAAATCTCCAATCCGCAAAGCGTCAAGCCGCCGCTCGATCCGCATCTGAAAGCGCTGGAAAACGAGGCGATCCATATTTTCCGCGAGGTCGCCGCCGAATTCGAGCGTCCCGTGATGCTCTATTCGATCGGCAAGGACTCGTCGGTGCTGCTGCATCTGGCACGCAAGGCCTTCTATCCCGGCCGCGTCCCCTTCCCGCTGCTGCACGTGAATACCGGCTGGAAATTCGCCGAGATGATCACCTTCCGCGACGAGATCGTGAAGAAGTATGATCTCGACCTGATCGAGCACATCAATCCGCGCGGCAAGGCGGAGAACATCACCCCCTTCACCTATGGCTCGGCGCGCTACACCGATATCATGAAGACGGAAGCGCTGCGTCATGCGCTCGATGCCGGCCAGTTCGACGCGGCTTTCGGCGGCGCCCGCCGCGACGAGGAAGCCTCGCGCGCCAAGGAACGCATCTATTCCTTCCGCACGCCGGACCATCGATGGGATCCGCGCAACCAGCGCCCGGAACTCTGGAACATCTATAACGGCCAGATCCGCAAGGGCGAAAGCGTTCGCGTCTTCCCGCTCTCCAATTGGACGGAAGTCGATATCTGGCGCTACATCCAGGCCGAGGAAATTCCGATCGTGCCGCTCTATTTCGCGGCGAAGCGCCCGATCGTCGAGCGTGACGGCATGATGATCATGGCGGCCGATCCGCGGCTCGAGCTGCTGCCGGGCGAGACCAAGCGCGAGGAACTCATCCGTTTCCGCACGCTCGGCTGCTTCCCGCTGACGGGAGCCATCCGCTCCACCGCCACGACCCTTGAAGAGATCATTGCAGAGCTGGAAATCGCCACGGTTTCCGAGCGACAGGGCCGCGCCATCGACCGCGACCAGTCCGGCTCCATGGAAAAGAAGAAGCGCGAAGGATATTTCTGAGATGACCGTAAACGCAAACGTCGTCACAATTCCTGCTGTCGGGCCTGCCGCCGAACCGGCTAAAGCCCTTCGCGACTCGCGCCCGCTTCGCCTGATTACCTGCGGCAGCGTCGATGACGGCAAATCGACGCTGATCGGCCGTCTCCTCTGGGATACCAAGGCGGTCAAGGAAGACCAGGCTGCCACGCTTCAGCGCGATTCCACCGGCAAGCAGAACGATCTCGGCCTCCCCGACTTCGCTCTGCTGCTCGACGGCCTGCAGGCAGAGCGCGAGCAGGGCATCACAATCGATGTCGCCTATCGCTATTTCTCGACCGACAAGCGCTCCTTCATCGTTGCCGACACACCCGGCCACGAGCAATATACGCGCAACATGGCAACCGGTGCCTCCACCGCCGATCTCGCCGTGCTGTTGGTCGATGCCCGCATGGGCATCCTTGAGCAGACCCGCCGGCATGCGACGATCGCGTCGCTGCTCGGCATCAAGCAGTTCGTTCTGGCCATCAACAAGATCGACCTGACGAATTACGACCGCGCCGGCTTCGAGAAGATTTCCAACGACTTCCGCGAATTCGCACTGTCGCTCGGCGTCAAGCAGATCACCGCCATTCCGATGTCGGCGCTGAAGGGTGAAAACGTAGTCTATTCCGGCCAGGCTGCCATGCCGTGGTACACCGGCCCGACGCTGGTCGAGACGCTGGAACTGGCGACCGTTCGCTCGGCGCAGACGGTTGGCTTCCGTCTTTCGGTGCAACGCGTCTCCCGCCCGGGTGAAAGCTTCCGCGGCTATCAGGGCACGGTCGCCGGCGGCTCGGTGAAGCCGGGCGACAGCGTCATGATCCTGCCGTCGGGCATGGTCGCCAATGTCTCGAAGATCGTCACCTTCGATCTCGTGCGCAACGCGGCGGTCGCCGGCGATGCCATCACGCTCGTTCTCGACCGCCAGGTGGACGTGTCGCGTGGTGACATGATCGTCGCCATCGACAGCCAGCCGCAGACGGGCCTCTCCTTCGACGCGCAAATCGTCGCGCTGCAGCCTGAGGGCATCGAGCCTGGCAAGCGCTACTGGCTGAAGAGCGGCAGCCGCCGCCAGCGCGTGCAGGTTCAGCCGATCGCCCAGCTTGAGCTGAAGACCGGCGCATGGGCTCCGGCGCAGGCGCTCTGGATGAACGCGATCGGCAAGGTTCGCCTGACCTTCGATGAGAGCGCCATCTTCGATCCCTATGAGCAGAACCGCTCGACCGGCTCCTTCATCCTGATCGATCCGGAAAGCAACAACACGGTTGCGGGCGGGATGATCACCGGCAAGCGTTCCGATGTCGGCGGCATCCACAAGGATGGCCAGCGCGTTCTCCTGTCCCTGCCAGCCGATCTCGCCGAGCAGATCATGGCAAGCGAGCTCTTCGCCAGCCGCCGCGATGAAACGGATGTGCGCCGCGTGACCGCCGCACAGGCCGCGGAAATCTGGGCGAACGCGGCAAGCGACATCTGATCGCTATCGCATGTGTTGACATAAGGCGGCGGGCTCGGCTCCGCCGCCTTTTTCATTTGCGGCTTAGTGGCGCCATCGCGGCCGCGGTAGAGGCCACTCGTTCTTTTTTGACAGTTTTGAAGCAATCTTTCCGAGCTGCCAGTGTCACTGCAATATCTCGCCGAAAGCCGCCACCAGGCGGTCGCACTCCTCATCCGTTCCAATCGTGATGCGCAGGAAGTCGTCGATACGCTCGGCGGAAAACCGTCTTACCAGAATGCTCCTGCTCCGAAGCTCTGCCGCCAGTTCCATACCCGGCCTGCTCGGATGCCGCGCGAACAGAAAATTGGCGGATGACGGCAGAACGTGAAAGCCCAGCTCCCCGAGTTTGGCGGCCAGCCGTTCCCGGCTGGCGATGATCATGGCGCGATGGCGTTCGAACCAGTCCCGATCCTTCCAGGCCGCTACCGCACCTGCCTGCGCAAGCCGATCGAGAGGATAAGAATTGAAGCTGTCCTTGACCCTTTCCAGTGCCTCGATCAGCGGCCGTTGCCCGACAGCGAAACCGACGCGCAGGCCGGCGAGCCCGCGCGACTTCGACAGGGTCTGAATTACCAAGAGGTTCGGATATGTCCGGACAAGTGGAACCGCGCTCTCGCCGCCGAAATCGACATAGGCCTCGTCGATGACGACGACCCGATCGGGATGATCCCTAAGAAGAGTTTCAATATCAGCCAGAGGCAGGCCGATGCCTGTCGGCGCATTGGGATTGGGCAGAATGATTGCACCGCAGGGCTGGCGATAATCCTCGAGGCGGACCCGCATTTCGGCATCGACCGGAACTTGCCGGTACGCCACGCCGAAGAGGCGGCAATAGGTCGGATAGAAGCTGTAGCTGACGTCGGGGAAAAGCAAGGGCTCATCATGGTTCAGCAGCGCCTGGAACGTGTGGGCCAAAACCTCGTCCGATCCATTGCCGACGAAGACCTCGTCCTTGTCGAGCCCGAAACTCTCCGCGATTGTAACACGCAATTCCCGCGCCGTCGGATCCGGATAGAGCCGCAGTGTGTCGGATGTAGCCTTCGAGATCGCCTCCAGGGCAAGCGGTGAAGGACCGTAAGGGCTCTCATTGGTGTTGAGCTTGATTATTCCACCCGTGGTCGGCTGCTCGCCGGCGACATAGGGGATCAAGGAATGAACAATAGGGCTCCAGAAGCGGCTCATCGTGATTTCCAAAGTTAGCGATTACAGACCGATCGTGCGGCAAGTCTGCATATGAGCAAACACCGTTGCAAACTCCAGCTCCTGCGACAACTGCCTCCCGAGCAATTCTGAAATTATCTCGCTTGGCAGGCAAGCGGGCCTCAAGCCGATACGATGATCTGTGTCTCAGGCAGCGGTCGTCGCCGGCAAAACATCACAGCTCTTTGCAAACAACCGCTCGCTCAGAAAATCGACGAAAACCCGAACCTTGGGCGACATATGGCGATTGGACGGCCAAAGCAGATGAAAATGGCCGGGTTCGTCGATAAAATCATCGAGAACGGTTCTGAGCTTTCCTTCCGCAAGCGTACTGCGCACGAGGAAATCCGGCATGCAGCCGATGCCGAGGCCGGCAACGGTCGCGCCGCGCACCGCCTCCATATTGTTGCAGGAGAAGGCCGTTCGCATGCGCAGATCCGGCTCGCCTTCGGGCATCGTCAGCGGCCAATCCTGCAGCTTGCCGCTGTTGGGAAAGCGAAACCTGACAGCCAGATGCTCGTTGAGATCACGCGGGCAACCGGGAATACCGAAGCGTTCGAGATAGCTGGGCGCGGCGCAGAGCAGCATCTGAAACGGACGCAAGGTGCCCGATATCAGCCGGGAATCCGGCAGGTCGCCGCTGCGGATCGCAACATCAACCCCCTCCTCGATCATATCGACGATACGGTCGTTGAAATCGATGTCGAGTTCGACCTCGGGATAACGGGCCACGAATTCCGGCACGACGGGCAAGAGGAAGTGATAGCTGACGATCGGCACACTGACGCGCAAACGCCCGCGTGGCACGGCAACCGCCTGCGCAAGCGAGGCCTGCGCATCCTCGAGATCGTCGAGCACCCGCCGGCAGCGTTCGTGAAAGAGACGCCCCTCCTCCGTCAGCCGGATGCTGCGTGTGGAACGCTGCAGCAGCCGGACGCCAAGCTGATGCTCCAGATTGCTGACCGCCTTGCCGACGGCGGATGCCGAAAGGCCGAGCACGCGTCCGGCAGCGGCAAAGCTGCCGAGATCCGCAGTGCGAACAAAGGCCGTCAGGCCGCTCAAACGATCCATGCGCGCATTCCATTAGAGAGTTTTATTCCGGTATATATGGAAAACTAGCGCAATTATCATCCGATTACAGCAAATATATCCTGCCTGAGTCATTTGAAGCGCGCGGGCGCCGGCCTTTGGCCAGCACCACTCCCAGGATTGCCCGCCACTTCCCCTTTGCTCAAACCTCACGGTAATCCGATGACTTCTCCCCAGACAAAGGTCGCAAGTCCGACCGAGAAATTCTTCGTCCTTGTCGCCGTCTGCTGCGCTGCAGCGGCGATGCCGCTGACATTCACCGGCCCCGCTGTTGCCTTACCGGCCATCAGCCGCACGCTCGGCGGCAGCCCGATCGCACTCAATTGGGTCACCAACGCCTTTATGCTGACCTTCGGCAGCTGCCTGATGGCATCCGGCGCGCTGGCAGACAGCTTTGGCCGACGGCGTATCTTCCTGGCTGGCGTCGGCTGCTTCGCGCTCTTCTCAGCCGGCTTGGCGCTAGCCGGCAACATCGTCTGGTTCGACATATTGCGGGCACTGCAGGGCCTTGGCGCAGCCGCCGCTTTTTCCGGCGGCATGGCCTCGCTGGCGCAGGAGTTCGACGCCACGGCGCGGATGCGTGCTTTCAGCATCGTCGGCTCCAGCTTCGGCGTCGGTCTCGCCTTCGGGCCAATCGCGTCCGGCCTGATGATCGATGCCTTCGGCTGGCCGTCCATCTTCATTCTCGTGGTCGCCCTCGCGTTGCTCGCTCTTGGCCTCGGCGCCTGCTTCCTGCGCGAATCCAAAGATCCCGACGCGGCGGGGCTGGATTGGCCGGGCGCACTGAGCTTCACGCTTGCCTTGACGCTCTTCACCTATGGCGTGCTGCGCGCGCCGGAAACCGGCTGGAGCGATCCGCTCGTCCTCGCCCTGCTGGCCGGCGCAGCACTGTTCTTCCTTGCTTTCGGCATCGTCGAGCGCGTCGTGAAACGGCCCATGCTGGATCTCAGCCTCTTTCGCTATCCGCGTTTCGTCGGCGTGCAGCTTCTGGCGGCAGCGCCGGCCTATGCCTTCGTCGTTTTGCTGATCCTGCTGCCCGTGCGGTTCGTCGGCATCGAAGGCATGAGCGAGATCGCCGCCGGGCGGATGATGGTCGCGCTGTCGGCACCGCTGCTCATCCTGCCGATCGTTGCAGGACTTCTCACCCGCTGGTTCAGCCCCGCAACGATCTGCGGCACCGGCCTCATCATCTCGGCGGCAGGCCTTTTCTGGCTCAGCCATTTTGCAGCAGGCTCGGCTCCGTTTGTCCTCATCGGCCCGCTGCTGACGATCGGCGTCGGCATCAGCCTGCCCTGGGGATTGATGGATGGGCTCGCCGTCAGCGTTGTTCCCAAGGAGCGAGCCGGCATGGCAACCGGCATTTTCAGCACCACCCGCGTCGCCGGCGAAGGGGTCGCGCTTGCCATCGTCAGCGCCGTTCTCTCCGCCTTTATCCAGTCGAAGCTCGGTGAGCACGCCGCTATGGCTGCACAGCAGCTCGTAACCGGCAATCTGGCCGCCGCAGCATCGAATGTGCCCGCGATCGGTCACGATGCTCTTATCCGGGGCTATGGCGACGCCTTCAGCACGCTGCTCTGGCTCCTGACCGGCATCACCGTATTGACGGCAGCCGTCGTCTTTTCCTTCCTCGGCCGATCGTCAGCAAGCGCCGTCGCAGAAGATGCCGAACAACCGGGAGAGGAAGAGGATACGATGAGCGTATCGAACGCCTAAGCAATGTTGGCGGCTGACCGGAAAATTACTCGGTCAGTCCGCCCCAACCCGGCATAACAAGAAGGCCGATCGAAGGCTGAAAATCTGCCACGCTGCAACAGAATGTTTCGAGGCCACATAAAATGTGCGCGCCAGATCCATCTGCGAACGCTCTCCGCAGCAGCGCCAGGCTGGCGTTTATATCCGCCGCTGCTATATCATATCCGCATGATATCAGACCGGTTTTTGAAGATTATTGCCTGGACCTATATAGCGGCGCTCGTCGGCGTGACGCTCGCACATTTCAATTGGCAGGCCGCATTCGGCAATCCGTTCGACATTTTTCGCGCTGCCGCACTCTGTGTCGCAGGCATGCTGGCCCGCCTCGCTTATCCGCAATCCCCCTCTTTCACCTGCCTTTTGATGATCGGTAGCGTACTGGCGCTTTCCGTTTCGCATCTCCTGGCGAACGGGAATTTTGGTTCGACGCTAGACATTATCGTTGGCATGACCAGCGGGCTTTGGGGCATCATGATCGGCTCAATGCTGAGCAAGCTCCTTACCTCAGCTTCGAAGCGACCCGCCTGATACTGCCGGCACGGGAAACACGGGAAACGCAATATCAATCGCGAGCATATGCCTCGTGGCGGTAATGCTCCGGCGGTCAAATTGACAATTGCGCTCGAATATCCGGACGCCGGCAATATTATCAAATAACGTTATCATAAAATAATATTCGAAGAGGACACAGCCTTCTATCGTACCTCGAAGTGACTATTACGCAGCCAATATTATGCTGCTCTTATTATGTTTGTGCTTGAATGTTGCTTTCTTGCAACTGAAACTTAAATTTCACGAAAAAGTCATCCCGAGAAAAATATATCATATAACTTTGCAGGAAATCGCTTTTAATAGCGACCAGAAGCGGGTGGGGCCCGTTTCTCCCGAGTCGGGGTTTTAAACAGGGATAGGGTAAGGGCACGTCGATTTTCGGCGCGATAGCCTATGCCCAATCTATATTGGATTGGAGTTTTTATGAACATCAAGAGCCTTCTTCTCGGCTCCGCTGCTGCCCTGGCAGCAGTTTCTGGCGCTCACGCAGCCGACGCTATCGTTGCTGCCGAGCCGGAACCGCTCGAATACGTCCGCATCTGCGACGCATATGGCGCTGGCTACTTCTTCATCCCGGGCTCGGAAACCTGCCTCAAGATCGGCGGTTATGTCCGTACCGAAGGCAAGTGGTACGATGCCTACAACCCGGACAGCCATAACGGTACGCTGTGGCACACGCGTGCTCATCTGAGCCTCGACACGGCAACCGACACTGAATACGGTCCGCTGAAGACCAACACGGTCATCCGCTTCGACTGGCAGGATGGCGGCGCGACCACCACGAAGCTGCTGTTCGCAAACATCAGCCTCGGCGGTTTCCTCGTCGGTAAGGCTGACTCCCAGTACAACTCGTACATCGGTTACGCTGGCGGCGTCATCAACGACGACGTGGTCAATGACGGCCCGTACGAACTCAACCAGTTGACCTACAACTACGACGCCGGCAACGGCTTCACGGCTGTGGTCTCGGTTGAAGACAGCAATTCCGGTTCGGGCGCTAAGGGCGTCAACGGCGAAGACAGCACCAACCACTACATCCCTGACGTTGTTGCCGGTGCTGGTTACAAGGCTGGCAACTTCGGCTTCAAGATCGTCGGCGGTTACGACTCGATCGTCGAAGAAGGCGCCATCAAGGCTCGCGTCGATGCCGACTTCGGCGTCTTCAAGGCCTTCTTGATGGGCGGCTGGAACACCGATGGCGACAAGCTGAACAAGTACGCAAACGCCAACGGTGCCGGCCCTGCCAAGAATATCGGCTGGGGCGACTGGGCTGTTTGGGGCGGCGTCACCGTTCCGATCAACGAAAAGCTGCAGGCTAACGCTCAGGTTGCCTACACCGACTCGAAGATCTTCGCAGCGACGGCAAACGTCAAGTGGAACCCGGTCAAGAACCTCCAGATCACGCCGGAAGTTTCCTACACCAACTGGGACTCCATCAATCAGGACCAGTGGGCTGGCGTTCTCCGCTTCCAGCGCAGCTTCTAATAGCTCGTTTACGAGATCTGATCTGACTTGACCCCTGATCGGATGGGGATCGGCCTGACTTCCAGCGAAGTGGGGCCGGTCCTTCCGAGCCAGGGGTTCGTTATTTCTCTCGGGCAGGCTAGGGATTAGCTTACCGGGGGCTTCGGCGCGAAGGGTGCGGGAGCGGGCAGATGGGCATTTCGTTCCCGAATGAAGGCGTCTTGACGCTGCCCTCTCAATTCTCATTCTCCCTCATCGACATCAGGCATTTTTTATCGTAGAGACGACCCATGTCTTTGACCTTCGCATATGCCTCGCGATTTTATTCGTACCGCTGCTCTCAGCGGAGGCGGGCCTGTGCGTAGTTAGAAGAGACACGACAGCAAAAGACCCGAACCAGCCGCTAGTCTACCTGGCGGCTTTTTTGTCGCCACGGTATGACCCCAAAAGGAACCGATACCGTGTTGAATTCCACCGACGACTTGCGCATTGTCGAGATCACGGCGCTGACGCCGCCCTCTCGGATCATTGACGAAATCCCTCGCGACGAAGCCGTGACGGCGACCGTTACCGGCGCGCGCAACGCCGTTCACAACATTCTGCGTGATGAAGACGACCGGCTGATCGTCGTCATCGGCCCCTGCTCCATCCACGATCCGGCCGCAGCGCTCGATTACGCGGCGCGACTGAAAGAACAGCGGGATCGCTTCGCCGACGATCTCGAAATCATCATGCGCGTCTATTTCGAGAAACCGCGCACGACGGTGGGCTGGAAGGGCCTGATCAACGACCCGCATCTCGACGGCAGCTACCGCATCGAAGAAGGTCTGCGCATTGCCCGCAAGCTGCTGTTCGATGTCAACGAGATCGGCTTGCCGGCAGGCTGTGAATATCTCGATACGATCACGCCGCAATATATTTCCGATCTGGTGAGCTGGGGGGCGATCGGCGCGAGGACAACCGAGAGCCAGGTGCATCGTCAGCTGGCATCCGGCCTCTCCTGCCCCGTCGGTTTCAAGAATGGCACGAATGGCGATGTGCGCATCGCGCTCGACGCGATCGTCGCGGCATCGCAACCGCATCATTTTCCGGCAGTAACCAAGGAAGGTCTTGCTGCGATCGCCTCGACCCGCGGCAATGAGGACTGCCATATCATCTTGCGCGGCGGCAAAGAGCCCAATTATGATGCCGCAAGCGTGCAGGCAACGGCGGAACAATCCCTCAAGGTCGGGCTCGAGCCGCGCATCATCATCGATGCCAGCCATGCCAACAGTAGCAAGAATCCGGAAAACCAGCTGCTCGTCGTCACGTCAGTCGCCGAGCAGGTTGCAGCCGGCGACCGGCGGATCAAGGGCATGATGATGGAGAGCAATCTGGTGGCCGGCCGCCAGGATCTCGTACCGGGCAAGCCGCTGGTCTATGGCCAGAGCATCACCGATGGCTGTATCGACTGGCCGACCTCGGTCCGTACGCTGGAAGACCTGGCAAAGGCCGTTCAGGCACGGCGACGGGTACGCTAACGCCGTCTCTCATTCGGGAGACAGGTTCAGGTTAAACGCGCCGGTAGTGCGCGAGGCTCAGATAGTTTTTTCTAGGCCCGCGCACATGCCACACCTCCGCCCAAGTATCCGGCGAGCGAAAGAACAGATGGCCCCGATAGAGATCGGGACCGCAATGATGGGTGACGCGCTGCGAGGCACTGTCTCCGATGCGAATGAACTCCGAAAGATTGGGGAAGCGCACGACGAGATGGTCGTACGCGTCATCGAGCCGATAGGTGCGGCTACTTCTCAGCGTTGCGTGATCGCTTCGCGTCTCACCGTGCTCCTCGAACTGGACAGGCGTGACAAACGCCTGCCCTTCGAATGTGAGCAGGGAGCAGTTGAAGCGATCGAGGATTCGCCGCTTCACCTCCCATGTGCCGAGATAGAGGTTCAACCGGTCAGTACCGGCCGATCCTTTCATCATGAGGCCGCGCGCTGTGCTGCGTTGGCCTGCCGGCGGGGCAGTTTCCAGCCCGGCCGGACAAAATGGCAGGTATAGCCGTTCGGATAGCGCTCCAGATAATCCTGGTGCTCCGGCTCGGCCTGCCAAAAGTCGCCGACCGGTGCGACCTCGGTGACGACCTTGCCAGGCCACAGGCCGGAAGCGTCGACATCGGCGATCGTATCCAAGGCGACCTGCTTCTGCTCTTCGCTGGTGTAGAAGATCGCCGAGCGGTAACTCAAGCCGACATCGTTGCCCTGGCGGTTGCGCGTGGAGGGATCGTGGATCTGGAAGAAGAACTCCAGCAGATCGCGATAGCTGATCTTCTGCGGATCGAAAATGATTTCGATCGCCTCGGCATGGGTGCCATGGTTGCGATAGGTGGCGTTGCGGACATCGCCGCCGCTGTAGCCGACGCGCGTCGAGATGACGCCGTTGTAACGGCGGATGAGATCCTGCATACCCCAGAAGCAACCGCCGGCGAGAACTGCACGTTCCGTTGTCATCTTACATCCTCCACTTGATCGATATAGGCACCATAGCCCTCTGCCTCCATGCGGTCACGCGGCACGAAGCGGAGCGAGGCGGAATTGATGCAATAGCGCAGGCCGCCGCGATCGATCGGCCCGTCCGGGAAAACATGGCCCAGGTGGCTATCGCCATTGGCCGAGCGTACTTCGACGCGGATCATGCCATGCGACTTGTCGGTCAATTCGCTGACATTGGCGGGTTCGATCGGCTTGGTAAAGCTCGGCCAGCCGCAGCCGGAATCGAACTTGTCGGCCGAGGCAAAAAGCGGCTCACCGGAGACAATATCGACATAAATGCCGGACTGCTTGTTATAGAGATATTCACCGGAGCCAGGACGTTCCGTGCCGCTCTGCTGCGTCACGCGATACTGCTCAGGGGTGAGCTTGGCGATGGCCTCTGCCGTCTTGCTGTATTTGCCCATTGTTGTTCTCCTTGCCCCTTGGCACGCCTTCCGAGCTTGGCCTGACGCCCTCAATGAGGACTGGAGAAGGCCGGAATAAGCTCGATCAGCGCTAAGGGAGTGGTTGCAGAGCCAATATAGGCATCGCATGATCGATTTGCCATATCGATCACGACGGCGTGACGCCTCGCCCTTCCCGCGCCTTACTTATTCGCTTCGCTTGAGGCAGCATAAATCGCGGCAAGCGCCTCGATGCCGGCCTGATCGTCACCATCAAAGCGGCCGGGAAGCGGGCTGTCGAGATCGATGACGCCGAAGACCTTTCCATTGCGAAGGAGCGGCACGACCAGCTCCGAGCGCGAGGCCGCATCGCAGGCAATGTGACCGGGAAAGGCATGCACGTCCTCGACGAGGATCGACTGCGCCCTTTCGACCGCCGTCCCGCAGACGCCGCGACCGACGGCAATGCGGACGCAGGCTGGCTTGCCCTGGAACGGCCCCAGCACAAGCTCGTCTTCCTGCTGAAGGAAATAGAAGCCCGCCCAATTGAGGTCCGGCAGCATCTGGTAGATCAATGCAGAAGTATTGGCCGCGTTGGCAATCCAATCGTGCTCACCGTCAAGCAAGGCCTTCAGCTGATCCGCAAGTTCTCGATAGAATTCGGGCTTGCTGTCGTGCTGGACCGCTTTTTCTGCAAACATTGACTTGGTCTTTCGAAGTTTCCGTCCTGGAGAGACTATCAGTCCTTATCGTCGGGAGGGCAAGGCCAGCTGGACGGCGCCTTCAGCCAAGACGGCAATATGGTCGTATTGTCCCCACAAGCCAGATTGATCTGGGCCTGCTGCAGACCGCTTGCGTTCGACAGATCGAGACCCTCGATGCGCGTCAGATACATGAAGGCGCCGCTGAAGGAGGTCGACCCGTCCATCACCGCACCGTTCAAGGTGGCGCGCGAGAGATTGGCGAAGGAGAAATTCGCCCCCGTCAGTACGGCCTTGTCGAAATCGGCGCGGCCGAGTTCCGCTTTCTGAAAATCAGCGTTCTTCAGCTGTGCGCCGGCAAATTCGGCTCGCTGCAATTCGGCATTGGCAAAGGACGCGCCGTTGGCAGAAGCGTTGCTGAAATCGGAGCGGTATGCCTCAATCTTGGCGAAGTTGGCGCCGTCGGCCTTGGCATTCTTCAGCCAGGCACGCACGAGGGTAGCCTTTTCGAGGTTGGCCGAGGTCAGGTTGGTGTCGCTGAGATCGGTGCTGTCGAAATGCGCGCCGGCCAGATTGGCGCCCTTCAGGTCGCTGCTCTGCAGCATGATATTGGCCTTGCTGCAGCCACTCCAATCCAGTCCCGGCCCGGCGACATTGCCGCAATCGCCGGCGCGCAGGGCACTACCGCCGGAACCCAGAAGAAACGCGGCGCTCAACGCCGGCACCCCAAAGAAGGTTGCGATTCCCAATCTCTTCCCGACAGCATCACCGCGCAAAGCATCGCTACGCAGGCGCCACCCCATGATCGTCTCCCCAACCAATCTGGCCACCCCGTCCATAAGATCCATTCCGTTACTCCGCTCCAGCACCTGCCAGCCGAACTCTCGCCCTGAGTCGGATGCACGTCCCTCTTCCTTGTAACATGGTGCTTCGGGCGACAAAAAGAGCCGGTTTTGCAAAAGCATATCTAAGACATAGTTTGGATGTGAGCCGATGGACTGGGGAAACGGCCGACGGGCACCAGAAGAATTGTAGCAAAACTCCATACGGTCCGCGGCCGGGAGCGGGACGGCGTGATAGAAATGCTGCGACAATATTGGCGGAACCACTCCTGCCTTGCGCAAGCCAGCCAGATAGTATTCGTAAACGGGAGATTTTTCGGGAACAGGATCAGTATTTTAAGCTGGTCGGAGTGGAGTGATTCGAACACTCGACCCCCACGTCCCGAACGTGGTGCGCTACCAGACTGCGCTACACTCCGTGACCAGCGGCGCTTCTATAGACCAGCCATTTTTGATGCACAAGCACCAATCTCAAAAAACCTTTTGATTTTTGACGAAAAAATTACACCCGCATCTGCCTAGAAAATCGGCAGGAAACAGCGGCCGAAAATGCCGGCGTGCAAAAGACGCAACAGATCAAGTAAAATCCCGTTTGTACACAATGATAGGAATTTTCTTTTGCCGGCTTTGGCGCTAAAGCCCTAAGCGGGACAGGTGGAAATGTCGTGGGACAGCGCGGCTTTTCCGCGACCTTTGCGTGACAGAAGCTCAAGGACGACACGATGAATATCCGCATGATCACCGCGGCTGGACTGTTGCTGGCGCTGGCCGGTTGCAGCACCACGACGACAACAACGACAGCAGCCCTGCCGCTGCTTGCGAAGAACCCCGTTCAGGATCGCTGGCAGGGCCAGTCTGCAGGCCGCTTCTTCGCGGCTTACGGACCGCCGCTCTCCGACCGCGACGAAGGCGGCAATCGCGTCTACACTTGGCGTGGCGGCTACAAGAACGTCACCGTCGTCAACAAGGAAGGCAAGAAAGCCGGCAAGCGCTCCCTCAGCTGCAAGGCCGACATCGTCACCAACCAGAGCTACGAAATCCGCTCGGTCAAGATTCTCGGCGACCAGCCTGGCGTCAGCGGTTCGTCCTATTGCGCCGAGCTTCTGGCTCCGCCAGAAAAGACTGCAAAAGCTGAACAAACGGACTAAGGCCAAAAGCTTCATCCCGAGATCATATCAGCGGGCGGCCTGCGAGGGCTGCCTGTTTTTGTTTACAAGTCACGCGCCTAAGAGATTTCCCCCTCACTCTTCGTTATTTCACTATAGACATCTCAAAACTTATGTCATTAATTACAACTTCAGCGTTAATTTACTTTTATTAGTGCTAATATGAAGTTGAAAGCTCTTGCGGCATTAGCCGTGATATCTGCATTCGCAAGCTGTGCAACCACCCCCGGATCGCCGATGGAAACTTATCTTAACCGCTATGCTGGCGCAGAAACGATTGCTACGAACTGTCCGGCTTATGGCGGATACAGTTCTGTTGTACAGATGCGCGCCGATGCGGAAAAGAACCTTGCCCAGGCGAAAGCACTCGGCGCGACGGAAGCGGACGTTAAGAAGGCTCGCGACAGGGTGAACGGGAACTTCGTAGGCGCGTCGATCTTGGTTGGCGACATGCAGACTTGCGGCGCATTCGTGAACAAGCTTGCATGGGTAGGATCGACACCTGTTGAGCCTCCGGTCGTTAAACCGAAAAAGGTCAACTAATCAATTGCTTTGTCAATAGCAGTGTGTGGCTGGGGCGCCAGGATTCGAACCTGGGAATGCCGGTACCAAAAACCGGTGCCTTACCGCTTGGCGACGCCCCAACATGGGAAATGGCTGTCACGCCAGCCAAACCGGCGTCTGATTAGCAAAGGTCGCATCGCGCTACAATGACTAAGTGATGCACGGACGCATATTTCTGTGTGCTTTCCAGGCGGCTATGATAGGTCTTTTGCACTGCATTCCAAATAAGGAGGCTTGATGAGCCAGTTTCGCGCCCGCCCTCCGGCTGTGCCTACCGTGCTTCTCGATGACGCGGTCTGCCGCATCACGCGCTGGGATTTCGAGCCGGGCGCCGATACCGGGCATCATGTCCATGGCCTCGGCTATGTCGTGGTGCCGATGACCGATTGCCAGTTTCTGCTGGAGGAGCCGGGCGGCGACAGGCGGGTCGATATCGCCAAGGGTGCCGCCTATCGGCGTGAGGCAGGCGCCGAGCACAATGTCGTCAATGCCGGCACCGAGCCGATGTCCTTTATCGAAATCGAATACAAGTAATCATGAGCACGCCTGACTTCGACCTCGCCTTCGAACCCGCCTATGGTCGGGCCGTTCCCATTGCGCCCGGTATCGAGCGGATGACGGTCAACAATCCCAGCGCCTTCACGTTCCACGGCACCAACAGCTACATCGTCGGCGGCCCTTCCGTCGCCGTCATCGATCCCGGTCCGGAGAATGACGAGCATTTCGCTGCCCTGATGGCGGCGCTGAAGGGGCGCGAGGTCACGCATATCTTCGTCAGCCACACCCATCGCGATCACTCGCCGCTGGCCAAGCGATTGAAGGAGGCAACGGGGGCGCTGACCGTCGGCGAAGGGCCGCACCGTGCTGCGCGTCCGCTCCATCAGGACGAGGTCAATCCTTTTGCCGAAAGCTCCGACATGGAGTTTCAGCCTGACATCGTGCTTGCCGATGGCCAAAGCGTCGCCGGAGACGGCTGGCAGCTGACGGCGCTGCTGACGCCGGGCCATACGGCCAACCACGCCTGCTTCGCACTCGACGGTACCGGCATCGTCTTTTCGGCCGACCATGTCATGGCCTGGGCGACCTCGATCGTCGCGCCGCCGGATGGTTCGATGGCGGACTATATGACCTCGCTGGAACGTCTTCTTGCACGCGACGACCGGTTGTTTCTGCCCGGTCACGGCGGTCCGGTAAAGGAGCCAGCCTCCTTCATGCGCGGCCTCAGAACCCACCGCCGCATGCGCGAGCGCGCCGTGCTGGAGCGCATCAAGGCCGGCGACCGGCTGATCCCGGACATGGTGAAAGCCATCTATCGCGATACGGACCCGCGCCTGCATGGCGCAGCCGCCCTTTCGGTGCTGGCACATCTGGAAGACCTGGTCGAGAAGGGTCAGGTGGAAACCGATGGACCGCCGGCGCTCCTGGGCGCCTATCGTCCTGTGTGAGCTGAGACGGGTGATTATCGGCGATTTCAGAAGTTTGATGGCGGGCACGGTTCTCCCTCTCCCCTCGAGGAGAGGGCAGGGTGAGGGGGTGTCAAGAGCACGAAAATTCCCGCATCCAAAGCGGCAAGCCCCTCATCCGACCCTTCGGGCCACCTTCTCCTCGAGGGGAGAAGGAGAGATTGGAAAACTCAGCTTCCGGCGATGCCGAGCAGTTCCGCATCCAGTGCCTTTAAATAGTCATCGGCCAGATCGGCGCTGACGCCGAGATCATCCTGGCCGTAGCGGGAGGCGACGCGAATATCGACGAGCGTCGTTTCCGCCTCCTCGCGAATGCGGATCAATATATCGCATGGCAGGCCGAAAATGCGGGTTCGCGTTTCACCCTGCAGGATGACGTCGGTATTCTGACGGATGAGTTCCGCAACTCCATCGCGGAAGGGGCGCGGGGTCGGCACGGGAACGATGGCGGGCACATCGCCGGCGGCGCTGCCGTCCTGCGCCGGATTGGCGGTCTGCGGGCGTGTACGGCGTTTCGGCTTTACGTTGCCGTTCGGGTCCGCGACATCGGCGCCTTCAGCCTTGACGATGGTGATGTGGCGATCATGCGCGACCTTGCGCACCGCTTCCAACACGCGGTCGGACGCCCCTTCGTAGCGCCGACTAATCAAGGCGGGATAGGCCTCGAACTGCGCCTCGCGCTCCTGCTGCGTGACCAGATGGCGCGGCGGCAGCCACAGTTGCCGCGCATCCGGGGTCGCCAGCCAGTCAGGCGGATCGTTGAGGTCGGTCGAAATCTCGTAGATATGTGGGCGCGTCCAGTAGCGCTCGGCGCCGAGGCCGAGAATGGCGAGCGGCAGAGCGGCATAGACAAGCGCCTTGACGGCGGAGACGCCGCCAATGGCAGCGCTCTGCCATAGTTGGGCCAAACCGACCAGCGCCAGTAGCACCGCCAGGATCGCGCAGCCGGCAGAAATCAGTAGCAGCAGGACGAAATAAGGCGTTTCCAGCGGCGCAAAACGGTGGCCGATCAGCGTCACGCCACAGAGCACCAATGCAAATGAAGCGATCAAACGCGCGGCACGGGCGGCATGTGAGACAGGACGGTCGAAACGAATGGTCATCAAAGGCTCGTCGGCGCGTCGGATCGGAAGCCGGATGCACCGAATCCCGGAAAGCGACTTATGTTTAGATCAAGAAATGCCGAAAATAAATCGAATGTCACGGCATCGTCGTCCAATGTTTTGTCGAAGCTCAAACCAGTAACGCCTAGACCAAAAACGTGAGCACTTGCTTAAATTCCTAAAAAAGGCCATTCTTTAGCGTTTTATCGAGGCTGTGAAAGGACTTGATGAGATGGAACCGATGCTTTCTCAAGACGTCGCGGCCCAGTCGCTGCCAGGAGTAACGATTACCGGAGCCGAAGCGAGCGACCCGTTTCTGCCGCTGGAACTGCTTGAACTGGAGCTTTCGCTCGAGGGTTTTTCCGGTGGCGAGCCCGGCTTCTGCGAAGCCGTGCGCAAGGCGGCTTCGGCCGTACAGGGCGATTTCCTGTTCGATCTGCCGGCTGAAGGGCTGATACCGGATTGCCGCAGATTGGCGGTGCTGCGAATTCCGGAAGGAGACGCGACGATGCGCACCCTCTTTGCCGCGCTGGACGAAGATGGCGCGGAAATCCGCCTCCTGCAACCCGACGGGGAGACCGAGCACCTGCTGCGCTTCGCCGATGCCTTCGTCGATCTCTTGCAGCGGATGCCGGCAAAGCCGAGGGAAGCGGCGTAAGCAACCCTGCCTGCGGCGGAATACGCCTTTCGCGCCGCCACGCGCGGCGCTATAGTTTTTGCCTGTAAATCCGCATTCAGGATAACATGTCATGCGTATCGAAGCTTCCGTACTATCTCTCCTCGCCATCATGCTTGCGCTCTCCTCCTGCCAGACGGCCGAGGAAATCCGCGCCGCGGACGCATCCAGATGCAGCGGCTACGGCTTCAAACCGGGCACTCAGAGCTTCGCCAATTGCCTGATGAATCAGGATCTCAGCCGGCGCGCGGACCAGCGGGCTTTCATGGAAAGCAACGATGATTTCTTCTGGGGTCCGACCGTCGTCGTTGGCGGTCCTGGATATTACTATCATCGCGGCTACTGGCGCCACTGATCCACGAACATCCAGATTTGGAAAATCAAGCCCGTCCTTTGATCGCCGCCTGCGCCGCCGCAAGCCGCGCTATCGGCACGCGGAACGGCGAACAGGACACGTAGTCCAGCCCGATGTCCTCACAAAAGTGAATCGAGGCGGGATCGCCGCCATGCTCGCCGCAGATGCCGAGCTTCATGTCGTTGCGCGTGCGGCGGCCACGCTCCGACGCGATACGGATGAGTTCACCGACCCCATCGAAATCGAGCGAAATAAAGGGGTCATGCTCGATGATGCCCTTGCGCTGATAGGTCGGAATGAAGGCGGCGGCATCGTCGCGTGACATGCCGAATGTCGTCTGAGTCAGGTCGTTCGTGCCGAAGGAGAAAAACTCGGCAGCCTCAGCGATGATATGGGCGCGCAAGGCCGCGCGCGGCAGCTCGATCATCGTGCCGACGAGATAGTCGATCTTCATCTTCGCTTCGGTCATCACGGCGCGCGCCACCTCGTCGATACGGGCCTTGACGTAATCCAGCTCCGAGCGGAGGCCGACCAGCGGCACCATGATTTCCGGCACGACCGCCGCGCCTGTTTCGCGCGCAGCGAGAACCGCTGCCTCGAAAATTGCGCGTGCCTGCATTTCGACGATCTCCGGATAGGAAATCGCCAATCGGCAGCCGCGATGGCCGAGCATGGGATTGAACTCGTGCAGCGCATCGACCCGCTGGCGCAGCGCGGCAGGTTCCATGCCCATGATCCCGGCCACTTCGGCGATTTCCTCATCCGTCTTCGGCAGGAATTCGTGCAGCGGCGGATCGAGCAGGCGGATCGTCACCGGCAGGCCATGCATGATGGTGAACAGGCCGGTGAAATCGAGCCGCTGCATCGGCATGAGCTTGGCGAGGGCGGCACGGCGTCCCGCTTCATCCTCCGCAAGGATCATCTCGCGCATCACATGGATACGGTCGCCTTCGAAGAACATGTGCTCGGTGCGGCAAAGGCCGATGCCCTCCGCGCCGAAGGAGCGGGCGGCGCGCGCATCGGCAGGCGTGTCGGCATTGGTGCGCACCGTCATGCGGCGCAAGCGGTCTGCCCAGGCCATGATGCGCCCGAAATCGCCCGAAAGCTCCGGCTGGATCATGGGCACTTCGCCCTTCAGCACCTGGCCGGTAGATCCGTCTATCGTGACGATGTCGCCCTTCTTCAAGGTGACGCCGATGCCGATCAGCTTTTCATTGCGAATGTCGATGCGCATGGTTCCAGCGCCGACGACGCAGGGAATGCCCATGCCGCGGGCAACGACGGCCGCGTGGCTCGTCATGCCGCCGCGGGTGGTCAGGATCGCCTCGGCGGCATGCATGCCATGAATATCTTCAGGGCTCGTCTCGATCCGCACGAGGATCGCCTTGCGGCCTTCTTCCTCGGCAACGATCGCCTCTTCTGCGGTAAACACGATTTCGCCCGTCGCCGCACCCGGCGATGCTGGGAGACCGGAGCCGATGACCTCGCGGGGGACGCGCGGATCGATCGTGGGATGCAGAAGCTGATCCAGCGACGTCGGATCGATGCGGGAAACCGCCTCATCCTCGGTAATCAGCCCCTCGTCGACCATGTCGACGGCGATCTTCATCGCCGCCTTGGTGGTACGCTTGGCATTGCGGGTCTGCAACATCCAGAGCTTGCCGCGCTCGATGGTGAACTCCAGATCCTGCACGTCGCGGTAATGCGCTTCCAGCTGCGCGCAGATACTGCGGAACTCGGCAAAGGCTTCCGGCATCAGCTTTTCCATCGACGGCTTTTCATAGCCGGAGGCGATGCGGGCGACTTCCGTGATGCTTTGCGGCGTGCGGATGCCGGCAACGACATCTTCGCCCTGCGCATTGACGAGGAATTCGCCGTAAAGCTCCTTCTCCCCCGTCGATGGATTGCGCGTAAAAGCAACGCCTGTCGCGGACGAATTGCCGAGATTGCCGAACACCATCGCCTGAATGTTGACGGCGGTTCCCCATGCCTCGGGAATATTGTGCAATTGGCGATAGGTGACGGCGCGCGCATTCATCCAGCTGGCAAAAACGGCACCGACAGCGCCCCAGAGCTGCACCTCCGGCTCCTGCGGAAAGGCTTCGCCCAACTCCTCCTCGATGACGCTCTTGTAGATCGAGACGACGTGCTGCCATTCGACGGCGGTGAGATCTGTATCGAACTCATGGCCGAACCGCGCCTTTTCATCCTCCAGAATCTCTTCGAAGACCTCGTTGTCGAGGCCCATGACGACATCGGCATACATCTGGATGAAGCGGCGGTAGCTGTCCCAGGCAAAACGAGCGTCGCCGGCATCATGGCCAAGAGCCTGCACCGTGGCGTCGTTGAGGCCGAGATTGAGGACGGTATCCATCATGCCCGGCATCGAGGCACGGCCGCCGGAACGCACGGAAACCAGCAGCGGCCGCGCGGTATCGCCGAACCTGCGTCCGGTAATGGCCTGCATCCGCTGCAAACCCCACATGACCTGCGGCTTCAGCTCTTCGGGAATCTTGCGGCCGTTCTTGTAATAGAAGGTGCAGACGTCGCTGACGATCGTCAGGCCCGGCGGGACCGGCAGGCCGAGATTGCACATTTCCGCAAGATTAGCGCCCTTGCCGCCGAGCCGCTCAAAATCGCCGGCGCCCCCCTCGGCCTTGCCGTCGCCGAATGTATAGACCCAATTCGTCATCGTCTCCGTCCAACTCCTCCGGTTGAACTTAATTCACTGCAACACAAATGAAAATCGACAAATACGGCAAAATGTTGCACTGCACAATAAATATGACCTGAATGCTCCCGATTTCAATCGATTGATCGAAATCGAGAGCCTCCGGGTCCATCCAGAGCTAAGCTTGCGGTTCGCACCGGGCCAGAATCTTGTCGATGCGCATGCCGTCGAGATCGACGATCTCGAAATGCCAGTCGCCGAAGGAGAAGCTTTCACCCACCTCGGGCAGATGGCCGAGCTGATAGAGTGCAAAGCCCGCGAGCGTATGGAAATTGACCTCCTCCTCGCTGAAGCGAAGCCCCAGCCGCGCAAAGGCGTCATAGACGGGCATCATGCCTTCCATCAGCAGCGATCCGTCGGCCCGCTCGACGACATCGGGCGTGTCGTTGTCCATATCAGGCAGGTCGCCGGCGATCGCTTCCAGCAGGTCCGTCTGTGTGACGATGCCTTCGAGGCTGCCATATTCGTCGATCACCATGGCGAGGCGGACTGGCGCGCGCTTGAAGTTTTCAAGCACCTTGAAGACGGCCGTGGATTCGTGAACGACCAGCGGCTGGCGGATGACGGCCATAGGGTTCAGCGGTTCCCCGTTCAGAAGCTGGTCGAGCAAATCCTTCTTCAGGATCATACCAATCGGCTCGTCGATCGAGCCGCGGCCGACGAGAAGCTGCTCGAAGCGGCTTTCACGGATAGTCTTCTGCATTTCCTCCGGCGGGTCCTCGGCATCGATCCACTCGACCTCGAGCCGCGGCGTCATGATATCGGAGACGTCGCGGTCGCCGATATTGAAGACGCGCTCCACCAGATCCTGCTGCGCCTGCTCCAGTAAGCCAGCTTCCTGGCTTTCGGCAATCAGAAGCTTGATTTCGGCCGGCGAATGCAGCGAACCCTCGCCCGCGCCGGGACGCAGCCCGAAGAGGCGAAGCACGAGATTGCCGAGCCCATTCAGCACGCTAATTGCCGGCCGTAGCAGGAAGAGGAACAGGCCGAGCGGGCGCACAACGCCAAGCGCTGTGCCTTCGCTGCGCTGCAATGCCAGGCTCTTTGGGGCAAGCTCGCCAAGCACGATATGAAGCGCCGTGATGATGATGAAGGAAATGGCGACGGCGATCGCATGCGATCCGGCCGCGGCCCATGTGCCAGGAAGAAAATCGAGCAGCGGCTCGAGCAGATGAGCAAGAGCGGGTTCGCCGACCCAGCCAAGCGCCAGCGACGAAATGGTGATGCCGAGCTGCGTGGCCGCGAGATTGGCGTCGAGATTGTCGACCGCCTTCTGCAGCGCCTTGGCGTTCATCCGCCCTTCGGCAACAAGCTCCGTCACGCGGCTGCGGCGGACGGACACCAGAGAGAACTCCGCCGCAACGAAAAAACCGTTGGCAGCGACGAGCAGCAATACGGCAAGTATTCCGAGGATATCGAAAATACCGCCAGTCGAACCAGACATACTTCCCTTCCGGGCGGATCAGCGCCCATGTTGTTGATCGAAAAACGAAACTAGCACGCTTTCATGAACCGCGGCAGCCGACGCAGCAATTTCTTGTCGAAACGGGAACAGTTTTCTCAATCCAGACGTGGAACGACGCTCAAGCGATTTCGCGCAGCCGTTCAGCGGTCTGCAGATCCACGGAGACGAGCTGCGAGACGCCCTGCTCCGCCATGGTGACACCGAAGAGCCGGTTCATGCGGGCCATGGTGATCGGATTGTGGGTGATGACCACGAAGCGCGTCTCCGTGGAGGCGGCCATCTCATCCATGAGATTGCAGTAACGCTCGACATTGTGGTCGTCGAGCGGCGCATCGACTTCGTCCAGAACGCAGATCGGCGCGGGATTGGTAAGGAACACCGCAAAGATCAGCGCCATGGCCGTCAGCGCCTGCTCGCCGCCAGAAAGCAGCGTCATGGTCTGCGGCTTCTTGCCCGGCGGTCGGGCGAGGATTTCAAGACCTGCCTCCAGCGGATCGTCTGACTCGATCAGCTGCAGCTCCGCTGTGCCGCCGCCGAAAAGATGGGTGAACAGGCGCTGGAACTGCGCATTGACGACGTCGAAGGCAGCGATCAGACGTTCGCGCCCCTCGCGATTGAGGCTCTGGATCGCGCCGCGCAGCTTCCGGATGGCGTCGATGACGTCGTCGCGCTCCTTGATCAGCGCCTGCAGCCGCTCCGTCAGCTCCTTGCTCTCTTCCTCGGCGCGCAGATTGACGGCACCGAGACGCTCGCGCTCGATCTTTAGGCGCTCCAGCTCGCGCTCGACTTCACGGAGATCAGGTACATTCTGCGATGGCGAAAGGCCGGTCAGGCGCATGGCCTCATGCGGCTCGACGTTGAGGGACTGGCGGATGCGCAATTCGCTTTCCTGCCGCCGCTCGCGAGCCGACACCAGCCGCTCCTCGACGCGGCCGCGCTTCTCACGGCTTTCCGCCAGTTCGGAGAGGGCCGTGGTCGCATGACGATCGGCCTCGCGCTGAACGACCTCCGCTTCGGCAAGACGATCGGCAGCATGGCGTCGAGCCTCCTCCGCCTTCTGAAGCTCATTCATCAAGGCGCGGCGCTTGTCATCGAATTCATCGGGTGCCAAATCGAGTTCGGCCGCTTCCTCGCGCGCTTCCTCCTCACGGTCGCGTAGCGTCTGAATGTGCTCCTCGGCGCTGGCAGCGCGCTGGCGCCAGGTATCGCGCTCCTGCCGGATCGCCAGAAGACGGCGCTGCCGCGCCTCGTTTTCGCGGTTCAGGCCTTCGTGGCGCGCCCGAGCTTCGGCCAGGACGCCGCGATCCGTCGCGACTTCAGCCTGCTGGTCGCGCAGCTTCAGATCGATAGCGTCGAGATTCGGCGCATCTTCCAGTTCGATGCGGGCATTCTCATCCTGCACGGCCACATCTTCCAGCTGCTCCCGCAGCCGGCTGACTGCCTCGACAATCACATCGCGGCGGCGGATGAGATCGCCGGACGCGCGCTCCGCTGCAGCAAGCGCTTCGCGCGCCTCGGCCAGATGCCGGGCGGCAAGGCGGCTGGCGTCGCGGGCGGTCGCGAGACGGCCCTCTTCGGCCCGGATCGCATCGGCGGCTGCCGCAAGGCGCTCCTCGGCCTCGGCTAGCACATCACGCGCAAGCTCGGCTTCGGCCTCTAACTCGGAAAGACGGTTCTTCTGGGCGAGCCGCAGGGCAGCCGCACTCGGTGCATCCGCTCCAGTCACGTGACCGTCCCAGCGGAACACTGCGCCATCCCTGGTCACCAGCCGCTGTCCCGGCTTCAGCTCGGGCATCAGTCGCAGCGCATCTTCCACCGAAACAATGCCGATCTGACGCAGGCGCCGCGTCAATGCCGCCGGCGCGCCGACATGGGTGATCAAGGGGGCGGCACCTTGCGGCAGAGCCGGGTCGCCGGCACCGCTGCCATTGTCGGACCAATAGACCGGCGCCTTGGAATCGAGCGAGGACTCCAGATCGTCCCCGAGCGCTGCGCCAAGTGCCGTCTCGAAACCACGGTCGACGCGCAGCTCCTCGGCCACAGACGAAAAGGCGCCGGAGGTATCGCCCGCCGCCAACATCTTGGAAATGGTGCGCGCTTCGGTTTCCAGCGCATTCAGGCGCGCCCGCGCCTGCTCGACCGGACCACGCGACAGCGCCTCGGTTTCGCGCGCCTTGGCAAGAACGGCTTCGACGCGCTGGATCTCGCCCTCCGCATCGGCGACGACATTCTCAGCCGCTTCGACCATGTCGCGCTTTTCGCTTGGGTCGGGCAGATCCGCCATCTTTTCGTCGATGGCGGCAAGCTCGTTGTTTGCTTCGTCGACCTGGCGCTCGAGCCGCATCTTGCGATCGGCGAGATCGCGGATGGCGCGCTCCAGCTGATTGCGGGCGGCAGCGGCTTCGGCGCGTTCTGCGGTCAGAACAGTAAAAACCCGCTCGCTGTCGGCGAGCTTGGCGGCGGCTTCCTCGAAGGCGATACGTGTCTCTTCCGCGAGCCGGCCGGAATCGGCGAGGATGTCGGCAAGATCAGCCTCTTCTGCGTCCAGCTTGGCAAGGATGGACGCGTTATCGGCGACAAGGCGCTGTTCGCGGCTGATGTCCTCCGCCAGCTGTGCCAAGCGACGGATTAATTCATCCCGCCGCCGCAGGATACGGTTGACATCCTCCTCCAGTTGCGAGCGGGCGATCTGCAGACGCTGCAAAGCGGCTGCAGCCTTCGCCTCTTCGTCTCGCAGTTCCGGCAACTTGAAACTGGCAATGCCCTGCGCCTTTGCCGCTTCCATCTGGATCTGCGCCTTTTCGGCGACCAGCACGGTTGCCTGGTTCAGCGCGCTATCGGCCTCGGCCTCGGCCTCCTTGGCCTGCACCCAGCGGATATGAAGCAACATGGCCTCGCGGGCGCGGATATCGGCCGAGAGCATCTTGAAGCGGTTGGCCTGGCGCGCCTGACGCTTCAAGCTTTCGATCTGGCTTTCCAGCTGCGACGTCACATCGTCAAGCCGCTCAAGATTGCCTTCGGCGGCACGCAGGCGCAACTCGGCTTCATGCCGGCGCGAATGCAAGCCAGAAATGCCTGCTGCCTCTTCCAGAAGCTGGCGTCTCGCCTGGGGCTTGGCCTGGATCAGCTCGCCGATACGCCCCTGCCCCACCATGGAGGGCGAGCGGGCGCCTGTGGAAGCATCGGCAAACAGCAGCTGCACATCCTTGGCGCGCGCTTCCTTGCCGTTGATACGATAGACCGAGCCCTGCTCGCGTTCGATGCGGCGCGTGACCTGAATTTCGTCGCTATCGTTGAAGGCGGCTGGCGCGGTGCGGTCGCTATTGTCGAGATAGAGGCCGACTTCGGCGGTGTTGCGGGCCGGGCGGTTGCCGGATCCGGAGAAGATCACGTCGTCCATGCCGGAGGCGCGCATGTTCTTGTAGGAATTCTCGCCCATCACCCAGCGCAGTGCTTCGACAAGATTGGACTTGCCGCAACCGTTCGGGCCGACGACGCCGGTCAGGCCGCGCTCGATGACGAATTCTGCCGGTTCGACGAAGGATTTGAAGCCGACGAGTCTCAGCCTGTTGAATTTCATAGGTTGATCTCCACCCTTCCCTTGAGAGGGCGGATCGGACTGGAGGTGGGAGGTGGAACGATCAAGCGTTCACCCCGGAAATCATCCTCATTCGCGCAGTCCGCGCAACCTCCTCCCAGGAGGAGGTCATAAAAAACAGGCGTGCGGCCCCAGCCGCCCGCCTGTGATGTAAAAAGGCGCGGATCAGAGCAGGCTGTCGATAAGCTTCGACATGGCAGCAATAGACATGTCCCCTGCATAGCGCTTGCCATTGATCAGGAAGGTCGGCGTGGCGTTGACGCCGAAATCCTTGGCTGCGCGTTCCCGTACAGAGTTGACATCATCCAGAAGCTTCTGGTTCGTCAAGCATTTCGTGAAGCTATCCTCAGTAAAACCAGCGAGTTTCGACATCTGGAGCAATGCGGCACGGCCGTCGACGTCGGGCGAGGCCCAGGCGATCTGCTGCTTGAAAAGCATTTCGACCATCGGCATGTATTGTTCCTGCGGGGCGCAACGCGCCAGCATGAAGGCTGCGGCAGCGCGCGGATCGAACGGGAATTCGCGGATGATGAAGCGAACCTTGCCGGTATCGATGTATTTCTGCTTGATCGTGTCGAAAGTCGTGACGGCAAAATGCGCGCAGTGCGGGCAGGTCAGCGACATGTATTCGACGATCTTGACGGGCGCATCTTCCTTGCCGAGCGCGATCTCCGGCAGCGGGCCGGGCTTCAGCACTTCGTTCATGTCGACATTGCCGTCGGACGGCGGCACTTCATCTTCGGCAGTCGCGGCGGATGTGGTGCCGGCAACGGCAGAGAACGCCACGGAGAGGGCGGCAACGGCAGAGCCGCCCAGCAGGTGGCGTTTGGTCAAGAGCATGTCGGACATCGGCATAGAGTCACCCGTCGTTGAAAGAGGTCTTCGAATGTTTCATGCGATATAACGGCAGCTTGCCGCTAACAAGGCACGGTTGGCCAACTTTCTTCAAAGAATTGTGACCTGGGAAAGACAAAAAGCTAAAATTGTCATCGGAATTGATAGAGACGCACGCGAGTTCAGTCCTCGTCGAGCAAGGTCGATGGGATATTCTGACCAGCATAAAAGAGACGCAGAATAACGACTTGCTCGTTCTTGATATGGTAAGCGGCGGTAACCCGCCGCTCAAACACCAATATCCGAACACCCGGCCCTAAATTCTCACGTTGAGGACCTCGATCGGCCATCGTCTCAAGTGTTTTGCACTGCTGCTGGAGCCGTTGGATAAACGACAATGCGCGGCTCGGGTTATCTTTCGCTATGAATTCATAGATACCTACGAGATCGTCTTCGGCAAGAGCGCTGAAAACAATCCTATAATTCACGTCCAGCTGCTTTCATTCGTTCGGCATGTATTCTTTTAATTCTATCGAAAACCTCGTCGGCATCTCTGCCAGGCCGCGGGTCATCAAGCGCTTCCTGGATCTTTGCGCGCATGATTTGATTTATGACTTCTTCTTCGCGGTCCAGTGCTCTCAAAGCAGCACGCAGAACTTCGCTGGCAGAATCGTATGCTCCGGATTCCAGTCTCGCATCGACGCCGCGCTGCTGATTACCCAGTGTAACCGTTATCGGCCTACTGCTTCGCATATCCAGTTCCCTTGCAAATACTCCGCCTGAGTATGACAGTGTCATTAACAAAAGCAAGTCTGAATCAGGCCTTACCCCGCTTCCACACCATGGCCGTGCCCAAACGCTGAACGGCGGCCCTGATCTTCTCATCCTCGATGCCGTCCATCATGTCGGCCAGCTTGCGCGCCGCTTCGCCTTTCAAGGGCGGCGGTGTGCGGGAACGCTTGGAGGCGACCGATACCGGCTTCTGCACGATGCGGATCTGATTGACGGCATAGAAGCCGAAGAAGCTGTTGATGCGCTGGATGAGTTCGCCTTGCGCATGGGTCAGGAAGAGTGCCCGCGCGCCCTCGCAGGCGATCGTCAGCACGCCGGGCTGATAGCGGTCGTCCATGCCGGGGCCGGTTCGCTTAGCCCATGCGATCTTTTCCGGTCGCGTGCAGTCGGCAAAGTCCTCGCCGGCGATTTCGTCCCAGCAGCCGAGCAGCGTCGTGTTGATGCCGGCACGCTTTGCCAGCACCGGATCGACGATGCCGTTGGTCAGCTCGGAAATCTGCTTCTCGCCTTTTCGGGGATAACTCATCTCAATCGGCTTCCGGTACATGCTTTGTGCATCGCGGACCTTGATCGCCCGACGCAGCTTGGCCAAGTATAGAGCACTTCCCCTCGACGCGGCAAATCATGACGACGACTTTAGAATCCCCCACGGCCGCATCCCTGCTTGCCTGGTACGACCGCCACCACCGCGACCTGCCCTGGCGGGTCTCGCCGCCGATGGCCGCGCGCGGCGTCAAGCCCGATCCCTATCGCGTGTGGCTGTCGGAAGTGATGCTGCAGCAGACGACAGTGCCGGCGGTTAAATCCTATTTCGCCAAATTCCTGGCGCGCTGGCCGACGGTCGATGATCTCGCCGCCGCCGCGAACGAAGACGTCATGGCGGCTTGGGCGGGGCTCGGCTACTACGCTCGCGCGCGCAATCTGAAGAAATGCGCCGAGGCGGTGGCAGCCGATCATGGCGGCCGTTTTCCAGATACTGAGGAAGGCCTGCGCGCGCTGCCCGGCATCGGCGATTATACATCCGCTGCCGTCGCTGCCATCGCCTTCAATCGCCAGGCAGCCGTGATGGACGGCAATGTCGAGCGCGTCATTTCCCGCCTCTATGCGATTTCGGCACCGCTGCCGGGTGCCAAGCCGCTGATGAAGCAGAAAGTGGCCCTGCTGACACCTGCCGACCGACCGGGCGATTTTGCTCAGGCAATGATGGATCTCGGCGCGACGATCTGTACGCCGAAGCGCCCGGTCTGCTCGCTCTGTCCCTTCAACGGCGCGTGTCAGGCTCTCGCCACGCATGATCCGGAGCAATTCCCGGTCAAGGCGGCAAAGAAGGAAAAGCCGATGCGCCAGGGTGCGGCTTTCGTTGCCGTCAATGACGAGGGCGAGATCTTCCTGCGCCGTCGCATTGAAAGCGGGTTGCTCGGCGGCATGACCGAGGTTCCGACCACCGGCTGGACGGCACGCATCGATGGCGAGACCGGCATCGAGGCCGCCCCATTCCCCGCCGATTGGCAGCCGGCGGGCATGGTGACGCATGTCTTCACGCATTTCGAACTGCGGCTGTCGATCTGGCGCGCGAAGTCGGTCTCTCAGAATGAAAACCATGACGGATGGTGGGCGCCGGTTACAAATCTTGAAGATCAAGCACTGCCGACAGTCATGAAAAAAGCGATCGCGCAGGCTATTCCCAATGCGTTCGCAAAAATGCGTTTGGGCTAAAAATTAGGAATTCATTCATGACGACGGAAATACGGCATATCGTTTTCGATATCGGCAAGGTTCTCATCCACTATGATCCAAACCTTCCCTACAGCCGGATCATTCCGGACCATGCAGAGCGCGAATGGTTCTTCGCCAATGTCTGCACTCATGAATGGAACCTTGAGCAGGATCGCGGCCGCACCTGGAGCGATGCCGAGGCATTGCTGATCGCCGATCATCCGGAGCGCGAGGAACAGATCCGCAGCTTCCGCAAATACTGGCACGAGATGGTTCCGCATGCCTATGACGACAGCGTCGCCATTCTAGAACAGCTTATCGCTGAGGGACGCGACGTCACCTTGCTCACCAACTTCGCCTCGGACACCTTTCGCGAGGCGCAGGAGCGCTATCCTTTCCTGAAGAAGCCGCGCGGCGTGACGGTTTCCGGCGATATCGGGCTGATCAAGCCGGATGTCGCGATTTATGATACCCACGCCAAGAGCTTCGACCTCGATCCGGCCTCGACGATTTTCATCGACGATTCCTATCCGAACGTCGAAGGCGCGCGGGCTGCCGGCTGGCATGCAGTTCACTTCACAGGCGCCGAGAAGCTGCGCAGCGATCTCGCCGCCCATGGCATAAAGGTTTGAGCCAATGACCTTCGATCCCGCACAACGCATTGATCTGTTCCATGACGCAATCAATCGCCTCGACTATAAGGCGATCGAGAACTTCTTCGCAGAGGATGCCACCTATGTCTCCAACGGCGTCGGCAGCCTTGCCGGCCGTGCGGCAATCATGGAAGCCTTCCGCGGCTATTTCGACACCTATCCGGACCAGACGGCATCGAATTCCCTTGTGGAGACGCTGACGCCACTGTCCGGCCGTGCCGTCTGGTCCGTGCGTGCCACCAACAGCAAGACGGGCAAGCCGCTGATCCGCGAAGGCGAGGAAACGATTACTTTTAACGAGGACGGCCGCGTCGTGCGCGTCGACGTCACGGATTATCAGGAGTTCTGAGATCCGAAGCTGAAAAACCCAGGGCCTTGCCGTACAATATATCCGATAAGGCCCTGGGTGTTTCGTCTTCTTCCCAACTGGAGGTACACGACGGAAGAAGACGGATATGTCGATCTGAAAGGCATCCGGCAGCCGCGGGGCGGCTTTGAAACCGGAACCGTCTAGCGGTTGAGACTATTCAACCTTGGCCAGATCGCTGCGGATGATGGCTCTGAGTTCGTCGATCGGACGCAGGGAACGCCCATCGTCGAAATGCCAGAACATCCACCCATTGCATGCATCAAGGCCCTGGACCTTCGCGCCAAGGCGATGAATGGAGCCGGCCTCGCCGCCGGAAGCGACCGTGCCGTCGGCGCGGACGATGGCGCTATGGCGGCGCTTGGCATCCGTCAGCACCTGGCCGGGCTTGATGAGGCCGCTTTCGATGAGCACATTGAACGCCACGCGCACTTCGGCCTTCTTGCCGGTCATCACGGTCAGTTCCGCCTTGCCGAGCGGTTCTACGGCGGCGATACGGGCGCTTGCCGCGTCGATATAATCCTGCTCGCGCTCGATGCCGACGAAGTGGCGGCCGAGGCGCTTGGCAACGGCACCGGTCGTGCCCGATCCGAAAAAGGGATCGAGAATGATGTCGCCGGGCTTGGACGAAGCCATGATGACACGGGCCAGCAGCGCTTCCGGCTTCTGCGTCGGATGCACCTTCTTGCCGTCGTCGCCCTTCAGTCGCTCATTGCCGTTGCAGATCGGGAACAGCCAGTCGGAACGCATCTGCACGTCATCGTTGGCGGCCTTCATGGCATCGTAGTTGAAGGTATAGCCCTTCGCCTTGGCGTTCGGACTTGCCCAGATCATCGTCTCATGCGCGTTCTGGAAGCGGCGGCCCTTGAAATTCGGCATCGGGTTGGTCTTGCGCCAGACGATGTCGTTCAAGATCCAGAAGTTCAGATCCTGCAGCGTCGCGCCGACGCGGAAGATATTGTGATAGGAGCCGATAACCCAGATCGTGCCCGTCGGCTTCAGCACGCGGCGGCAGGCGAGCAGCCAGGCGCGCGTGAAGGCATCATAGGCTTCGAAGGAGGCGAACTGATCCCATTCGTCATCGACGGCATCGACCAGCGACTGATCCGGACGGTGCAGCGTGCCGCCAAGCTGGAGATTGTACGGCGGGTCGGCGAAGATGACGTCGACGGATTGATTGGGCAGTGCCTCAAGAGCGGCCACGCAATCGCCCTTGATGATCGTGTCGATCCAGGACCCCGGAACGGCTGAAGTCCTGAGGTCGGCAAGCGGGAAAACTGACGCCATGTGATACTCGCTGTTACACTTACTCGGTGCTCTTAATCGAGTGTTATGGTTACCTAACTTGGTTACCAAAGACTAAAGCGGCGCCATATTTTCTGCATTCCCGACGAAGCCGCCGAGAATGCAGGCCTCGTCAAAAGGCGCTATCGCGTTGAAAGCTCTAGATATCGTGCATTGCGTGGCTGTCGTCGGGCGCTTCTGCGAGTTCCGTCATCCCGTAATCGCGAAGCACCTGCGCGACACGCAAACGATAGTCGGCAAAGACCGTCTTGCGCCCCGCTTTCTGGGCGGCGCGATGCGCCTCGCGGTTTCGCCACTCGCGAACGGCTCCCTCGTCGCGCCAGAAGGACAGCGACAGGATCTTGCCTGGCTGAGTGAGGCTTTCGAAACGTTCGATAGAGACGAAACCGTCGATCGTCTCCAGTTCGGAACGCAGCCTCGCGGCGATGTCGAGATAGTGCTGACGTTCGTCGGGATGGGGAACGACTTCGAAAATGACTGCGATCATGGCGATACCCTCGAAGCGTGCGGCAGCGAGACATTCTTCAGGAAAATGCGATCCTCCTGCAAGATGAAACGCTCGCGACGGGCAAAATCAAGATTGGCCCGCGCCAGCGGATCGGCGGCGAGGCTCTTGCGATAGGCCTCATAGGCGGCGAGATTCTCGATATTGTAGATGCCGTAGGCTGTCGTCAGCGATCCCTCATGCGGGCCGAAATAGCCGATCAGGTCGGCGCCGTTGCGCGGGATGGCCTGGCCCCAGGCTTTGCCGTATTCCGCGAAGGCTTCTTGCTTGAACGGATCGATCTGGTAGCGGATGAAACAGGTGATCATTGGCTTTCTCCTTTGCTGATGCAGAGGTTTTCGCACATTGCAGGACGGAGATGGTTCGGTTACGATCGAAGTATGAAGGAAGGTCCAGACATAGCACAGATCGGCTCGCTGATCGGCGATCCGGCGCGAGCGAATATTTTGACAGCGCTGATGGGCGGTCGTGCGCTGACGGCGACGGAACTGGCGGCTGCTGCCGGCGTGACGCTGCAGACTGCGAGCGCGCATCTTTCCAAGCTTGAAGCTGGCGGTTTGCTGGCACAGCGCAAGCAGGGCCGGCATCGCTATTTCACGCTGGCCGACGATCGGGTCGGCAAGCTGCTCGAGGGCATCATGGGCTTTGCCGCAAGCCGCGGCCATCTGCGCCATCGTCCCGGCCCGAAGGAACCGGCGCTGCGAAAGGCGCGCATCTGCTACGATCATCTGGCCGGCGACTATGGTGTGCGCATGCTCGATAGTTTGATCGAGGCCGGGTCGATCTCCGCCGTGGGCGAAGGTCTGAGCCTGACGGCGAACGGCGAAAAGCATCTGGGATCGATCGGCATCGACCTCTCCGGGTTGCGCTCGAGCCGCCGACCGCTTTGCCGATCCTGCCTGGACTGGAGCGAACGTCGCGCGCATCTCGCCGGCAGCCTCGGCAAGGCGCTGCTTTCGAATTTCCTCGACAAGGGTTGGGCGCGGCGAACCGAAAACAGCCGCTCGATCTTCTTCACGCCCGAAGGCGAGCGCCGCTTTCTGGCGCTCTTTCCGCTTGAGCTAAGCGATGGCGCCTCGCAGCCTGAGCCGGATGATAAGCTCTAGGCTGCTTTGATCAGGACACCGCTGAAATTGGTTGCAGCAATGCGGCTGCAGAGCTCACCCCATTCGCAGCCGAGGCAGGCGTGACGGATTTCACCGCCGGCGAAATTGCGACGGAGTTTTGCAAGCAAGCTGGCATCAGGCACCAGCACCGCACCTATGCCGATCTCCTCGCCCAGCAATGTCGAGATATCGGCGAGAGCTACCGCATCCCGCTCAATGACCGAAGCCTTGAGGCAGTGCGGCTCTTCCTCGCCGAGCAGCGGCGCGCAGATGTCATCAGGGCCGGAGACCAGTTTGATATCCTCCCCATCCGACAGCCGCTCGGCGATGCGGCGATAATTGTCGGTGAAGGCCGATGTATAGCCTTCACCGACAAAGGTCAGCATGCAGAGCAGATGGTGGGCGCGAAGCCTGACGGTCAATTCAGACGCGCCTTGCCGCTATAGACCTGGATGGTCTTCAGCACGGCAGCTGCAAGCGCCGACTTGAGCACGGCGCCGAGAATGAAGGGCGCTACGCCAAGCAGCCAGCCCTTTTCTGCGCCGATCAGCGCTGCAAGCCATGCACCGCCGATGGCAAGGCAAAGAATGTTGGCCGAGAGATGAGCGATGAAGCTGCGCACGATGCGGTTGCCGCTCCAGCCGCGCTCCGCAAGCCCGCCGACAAGGGCTGCAATAATCGGGAAGGAGACTAGATAACCCGCCGTTGGCCCCATGAAGGGCGCAACGCCGCCTGCCCCGCCGGCAAGCACCGGAAAGCCGATAGCGGCTTCGCCCAGCCAGGCAAGAACCGTGACCGCACCAAGACGCCAGCCATAGAGCGCGCCGATCATGGTAATTGCGAATGTCTGCATGGTGATCGGCACCGGCACCATCGGCACAGAGATTCGCGATGCGAGCGCCAGGATCAGCGTTCCGGCGAGAACGAACACGGTCTTGGCAACAAGCGAACGCTGGCCGAGACGGAGCGGATCGAAAGCGACTTCATCATGATGCTGCAACAGGGACATGGGCTCTCCTTCTAAATTATAGATAATTTTTGAGTCTCATCTATTTTATGAGAGAGATCGCGAAATCAGGCAAGTAGTAGCAGTACGAAATTCCGATAAAGTTCGGGATTTCGTTGAAAAATAAGGCTAATAAAATTCGGGAGAGGCAGCGAACGACAGCCGAGCATCGAACAAAATACCGGGACATTGACGCAGCAAACATTCCCTTGGAGCACCGCTTCCAGAGCACTGCCGGCTATTCACCTTAAAATTATCTATAATTTTCAGCCGACGATTGCGAAGGCGTCGCGTGTCGATCCCGAAGGCGTGCGCACTGGCGCACGGCCGATCCATTGCACATGCTTCTGCAGGATCGCGGCAGCCTCTTCGGCCCGCCCCTGACGGAGCGCGGCCAGAATGGCGCGGTGGTCGTGATCCGTGCGCTTCTCCCAGCCGGATTGCCAGGCGGAGAAGAGAAAGCGGGCGCTCACGGCATGCAGATCGTCGATCGCGGCAAGAAGGCGCGCCATGCCGCAGGGCGCCAGGATCAGGCGATGGAAGCGCCGATTGGCCTCCTCCCAGGCGTGGACGTCACCGGCGGCATCGCCATCGCGCGTCGCCTGTTCCGCCTCATCCAGAATAGCTGAAGTCAGATGCGGGGCTGCATGCTTGAGTGCAAGACCTTCGAGGGCTGCGCGCATTTCCGCAACCTCGCGGACTTCCTTGAGATCGAAAGAGGCGACACGGACGCCACGACGCGGCAGGCTGATTGCCAGCCCCTGCGCCTCCAGCCGGCGGAACGCCTCGCGCACGGGCACGTGGCTCGTGCCGAACTCTTCGGCGATGTGATCCTGCCGCAGGCGGGCATCGGGCGCGATCTCGCCGCGGATGATGCGGTCGGCAAGCACCCGGCTGATGCGGCTGGCAATGGTGTCGTCGCGCTCCTTGGCCATGGCCGATCCTTAAAGGCGGGCCCATCCGATGTCGAGGGCCGATGTCGAGCGGCAAGAAACCCTCGTCACCTCTTTTGTGCATTTCGACCCTTTCGCGCACTGCAGCGCAGCCATGCCCGCCAATTGGTTGAGCTTTGCCGACATATCGTGTAAAGCCCGGCGGTCGTTTTTCAGAGCACCTCCCGGAATACCGATGGTTCCTGGAGCGTGCCGATCCAGCCACATCAAAGGCAGTAATTTCATGAGCAATGGTTTCGACCTCATCATTTTCGACTGCGACGGCGTTCTGGTCGATTCGGAAATCATCGCGGCCGAGGTCGAATCGAAACTGCTGACCGATGCCGGCTATCCGATCAGCACCGAGGAAATGGGCGAGCGCTTCGCCGGAATGACCTGGCGCAACATCCTGTTCGAAGTCGAGCGCGAGGCCAGCATTCCGCTCTCTGCATCGCTGCTCGACAAATCCGAGAAGCTGCTCGACCTGAAGCTTGCCAGTGATGTCCAGGCTATCCCGGGCGTGCCGCAGGCGTTGTCGCGGCTGCCGATGCCGCGCTGCATCTGCTCGAATTCCAGCTCCGCCCGCATCGAGATGATGCTGACGAAGGTCGGCTATATCAAGCTATTTGCTCCGAACATCTTTTCCGCCAAGAACCTCGGTGCCGACCGCGTGAAGCCGAAACCGGACATCTTCCTGCATGGCGCCAAGCAGATGAATGTCAGCCCGGCCAATACGATCGTCGTCGAAGATTCCGTCCACGGCGTTCAGGCCGCGCGCGCCGCCGGCATGCGCGTCATCGGCTTTACCGGGGCATCGCATACTTATCCGTCGCATGCCGATCGCCTGACCGATGCCGGTGCCGAAACCGTCGTCAGCCGTATGGCCGACTTGCCGGGCGTTGTCATGGCGCTCGCCGAATGGGACGGCGTCCTCTAAGACGGATTGAAATACAGACCAAAAGAAAAGGCCCTGCCAATCGGCAGGGCCTTTTCTTTTCAACCGTCGCTCACCCTCGCAAGGGTCGTGATCAAAAGCTTAGTGACGCTTCTTGCGCACCGGCTTCGCACCCTTCACGGGCTTCTGCGGGCCTTGATCGAAACCGATCTGCACAATAGTGAAGCCGCCGGAGCCCCCGGCCACCTGGATATCATTATCGGTAAAGAGGAACTGCGCCGTCGTCTCGCCCGGCGGGATTTCCGCCGTATACATAACGGTCTTGCTATAGAGCGCGTTGTCGTTGTCCATGACGGCAACATGGATAGGCAAGGTTACCTTGCCGGAGCTGCCCATGGGGCCAGCAACCAGGCGTCCCTGCGCCACGACGTGAATGCCGAGGCTGGTGCCGTCCGTGGTGCATTGGCGGGTCGCCTGCGCCAGCGAAGCTTGGTAGATCAGCTGGTTCGGGTCGTCCTTGGCGCCTTTGGCGTAGGTGCGATAGACGGAATCCTCGTCGCGGATAACGGCCTGCGGGCACTTGCCCGCGACGTAAGACTGGCCGCCAGTCGGAGCAGCTGTTGCGGCTCCCGTTTGCGGCGCCACCGTTACATCCGTTGCCGGCTGTTTTTCACTGTTGCCGCCGATGCCGAGAGTGCTGCAGCCCGTCAGCAATGCCAGAAGCGAAGCGGAGAAAAGACGACGCGAAACCTTGCCAAACACTATAATTCCACCCTCTCCATATATTTCACATTATCGGCCCGCAGCCTGTCAAACGGGCCTTTTATGACACTTGGCGATGGTCTATACCAGCGACGCAGCGAAAAATCGATTGGGTAGACACCGTTTTGGCTCACTTTTCGAGATCGACAGATTGCCACAAACGGCATCCGCCCGGCGCTGATCCCACGCGCCTTGCGCAAACGCGAAAACCACGCGGCTGATCCGACGCAAAAAGACCGGCCGCCGTCGCTTCGTTCCTCTACCCTCTCAATCGATCACTCAGGCAATTTTGCGACCAAAGGAATTCTAGACCGTGGACTACATTTCAACGCGGGGAGAAGCCCCTGCCCTTGGCTTCTGCGACGCCCTCCTGGCCGGCCTTGCTCGTGATGGCGGGCTTTATGTTCCCCGTGAATGGCCTGTCCTGACGAAGAAGGAAATCCGCGCGTTCCGCGGCAAAAGCTATCAGGATGTCGCTTTCGCCGTCCTTTCGCCCTTCACCAACGGCGAAATCCCGGCCGATGTCTTCCGCGGCATGATCGACGATGCCTATGCCACCTTCCGGCATCCGGCCGTGGCACCGCTCGTCCAGACGGGAGCGAACAGCTTTGTCATGGAGCTTTTCCATGGCACGACGCTCGCCTTCAAGGATGTCGCCATGCAGCTGCTGGCGCGGCTGATGGACTATGCGCTGGAGAAGCGCGGCCAGCGAGCTACCATTGTCGGCGCAACCTCGGGCGATACCGGCGGCGCTGCAATCGACGCCTTTGCCGGACGCGAGCGCACCGATATCTTCATTCTCTTCCCGCATGGAAAAGTCTCGCCGGTACAGCAGCGGCAGATGACCACCTCGACGGCAGCAAATGTGCATGCTCTGGCGATCAAGGGCAATTTCGACGATTGCCAGAACCTCGTCAAAGCCATGTTCAACGATGCAGCCTTCCGCGACACGGTCAAGCTTTCGGGTGTCAATTCCATCAACTGGGCGCGAATCATGGCGCAGGTGGTTTACTATTTCACGACAGCTGTCGCCATTGGCGGTCCTGACCGGAAAATCTCGTTCACTGTGCCAACAGGCAATTTCGGAGATATTTTCGCCGGTTACGTCGCCAAGCGCATGGGCCTGCCGATCGAAAAGCTGGTCATCGCCACCAACGAGAACGATATCCTGGCACGCATGCTGAAGACCGGCCGCTATGAGATGCGCTCGGTCAAGGCAACGACCTCGCCGTCGATGGATATCCAGATATCCTCCAACTTCGAGCGGCTCCTGTTCGAAGCGAACGGTCGGGACGCCTCCAAGGTGCGCGCCGCCATGGAAAGCCTGAAGCAGTCGAACGGATTTTCGGTCAGCGAAGAGGCTCTGAAGTTCATCAAGAAGGACTTCCGCGCCGGCCGCGCCAGCGAGAAGCAGGTGGCCGAAACGATCCGCAAAACCCTTGCCGATACGGGGTATCTGCTCGATCCGCATACGGCGATCGGCGTCTTCATTGCGAACAAGAACGAGCGTCCCAGCAGCCCGATGGTGACGCTGGCGACCGCCCACCCGGCAAAATTCCCTGCCGCAGTAAAATCCGCATCCGGTATTGACCCGGCGCTTCCGACGTGGCTTGCTGGTCTGATGACCAGGGAGGAGCGTTTCGACATTCTCGATCCGGAACTTAAAGCCGTCGAAAGCTTTATCGGCAAGCATATCCGGACCGGCGAATAGCAGACGCGGAAAGACAGGCGATGACAGTGGAGTGCACCCGGCTAGCGTCCGGGCTGACAGTAGCGACCCAATCGATGCCACACCTCGAAAGCGTGGCTCTCGGAGTTTGGATCAAGTCGGGTTCGCGTAACGAGACCGAAGCAGAACACGGTATCGCGCATCTGCTCGAGCATATGGCGTTCAAGGGTACGGCGCGGCGCACGGCCCGGCAGATCGCCGAGGAAATCGAGAATGTCGGCGGCGAAGTCAACGCCGCCACCTCGACGGAAACCACCTCCTATTATGCCCGCGTGCTGAAGGACCATGTGCCGCTCGCCGTCGATATCCTTGCCGATATCCTGACGGAGTCAGCCTTCGACGAGGAAGAGCTGGCGCGCGAAAAGCAGGTCATCCTGCAGGAAATCAATGCCGCCAACGACACGCCCGACGATGTCGTCTTCGACAAGTTTTCCGAGGTCGCCTATCGCGGTCAGACGCTGGGACGCGCCATTCTCGGCACGCCGGAAACAGTCGTCTCCTTCTCGCCGGAACAGATCCGCCATTATCTCGGCCGCAACTATACGACCGACCGCATGTTCGTGGTGGCGGCAGGCGCTGTCGACCATGAAAGCTTCGTGCGTCAGGTCGAGGAGCGCTTCTCCAGCCTTCCGACCAAACCGTCCGCTCCGCCCGTTATCGAACCGGCGCGTTATATCGGCGGCAACATTCGCGAAACGCGCGACCTGATGGATGCGCAGATCCTGCTCGGCTTTGAAGGTCGCGCCTATCACACCCGCGATTTCTACTGTTCGCAGATTCTCGCTAACATCCTCGGCGGCGGCATGTCCTCGCGCCTTTTCCAGGAAGTGCGCGAATTCCGCGGCCTCTGTTATTCGGTCTATGCCTTCCATTGGGGCTTCTCCGATACCGGCATTTTCGGCATCCATGCCGCGACCGGTGGCGAGAACCTGCCGGAACTGCTGCCCGTCATCGTCGACGAGCTGCACAAATCCTCCCATGACATTCAGCAGCAGGAAATCGAGCGCGCCCGCGCCCAGATCCGTGCGCAGCTGCTGATGGGCCAGGAAAGCCCGGCCGCTCGCGCTGGCCAGGTCGCCCGGCAGATGATGCTTTATGGCCGCCCCATCCCGAACCAGGAGATGCTGGAGCGCCTGGAAGGTATTACGATCGAGCGTCTGACGGATCTTGCCGGCCGCCTGTTCTTCGATACAGTACCGACGCTTTCTGCGATCGGGCCGCTGGAGCAGCTCGCGCCGATTGAGGACATCGTCACTTCGCTGTCGTCGCCGGTCCCTGCTTCCAGAAGCGCAAGCGGCTAAGGGCACGCCGCAGGCCTATGGGTGCAATTCTCGGGGGAGTGCTTGGCGGCATGCAAAAATCTGTCTTTCGGTTTCTCTCACGTCATTCGGACGCGGTTGAACTCGAAAACGACAATTATTTGCTGCGGCTGCCGCGCTACTCCGATTTCAACCAATGGCACAGGCTTCGGGCTGAAAGCCGCCGTTTTCTGGAACCTTGGGAGCCTACCTGGCGACATGACGAGCTGACCGAAGCCGCCTATCGGGCGCGCATCATTCGGGGCAAACAGGAATACAGCTCCGGCCAGGCCATACCGCTCTTCATTTTTCTCAGGGAAAACACGACGCTGGTTGGCGGCATCACGATCGGCTATATTCGCCGAGGTGCCGCGCAGAGCTGCATGATCGGGTATTGGATGGGCGAGCGCTACTCCGGTCAGGGCCATATGTTCGCCGCACTTCAGTTGGTTATACCCTATATCTTTTCCGGACTTGAGTTGCACCGAATTGAAGCAGCCTGTATTCCGGATAACGAGCGTAGCATGCGGCTTTTGCAAAAAGCCGGTTTCCAACGGGAAGGTCATTTGCGCGGTTATCTTAAAATCAACGGTCAGTGGCGCGACCATGTGATGTTTTCAAGGTTGGCATCCGACACCAACCCGAACCGAAGCTTCGACCAGCGATGATCGCCGGAATCATGCAGACGTGGCCGATGGCCCGGCGGCTATGCGCGCTGATCGCAACCCTCGCAGCCGTGATGTTGCTGCTGCTCACCGGAGTGGCTGACGCAGCCGAGCCTGTGAAGATCTCGCGCGACGATACCGCTCTCGACCTGACGGCGACGACGGAGATCTATACCAATCAGGGAGAAGCCTTTCAGGTCTCTACAGCCGCAGGCACCGACGGCATCCGACGCCGCATTGAGGTACGATCCTCTTCGCCGAACCATCAGGGTGACTGGGCCGTCTTTGCACTGGCTAATGTGTCCGAAGAGCAGCTGGAGCGCGTCATCGTCGCCCCGCATTTCCGCCTGGTGAATTCGAAAGTCTTCTGGCCGGATCTCGGCTCGCAGCGCATCGTCGCGATCACGCCGAGCGAAGGGTTCGCGCTCGATCGTCAGCCGAGCGACGAAGCCGATGTCTTCCGCATCACGCTGAACCCCGGCGCGGTCGTCACCTTCGTTGCCGAACTTTCGTCACCAAACCTGCCGCAGCTCTATCTTTGGGAACCGAACGCCTACAAGGATACGGTCAACGCCTTCACGCTCTATCGCGGCATCGTGCTCGGCATTGCCGGCTTGCTGGCGGTGTTCCTGACCATCCTTTTCGTGGTCAAGGGAACCTCGATGCTGCCAGCGACGGCGGCGCTTGCCTGGGCGGTGCTCGGCTATATCTGCGTCGATTTCGGCTTTCTCGGCAAGCTCATCAGCATCACGTCAAGCGACCAGCGAATATGGCGCGCCTGTGCGGAGGTGGCGCTCGCGTCGAGCCTGGTGATCTTCCTGTTCACCTATCTCAATCTCAATCGCTGGCACGCCCATCTCGGCTATGTGACGCTTGCCTGGGTACTCGGTCTCGCGCTGCTCTTCGGTGTGGCGATCTACGATCCGTCGATTGCCGCCGGCATCGCGCGGCTGTCGCTGGCGCTGACCGCGACGGCAGGCCTGCTGCTTATCATCTATCTCGGCTTCAGCCGTTATGATCGGGCCATCCTGCTCGTGCCCGCCTGGGCGCTGATCCTCGTCTGGCTGTTCGGGGCCTGGATGACCGTCATGGGCAAGCTCGACAACGACATCATCCAGCCGGCACTCGGCGGCGGCCTTGTTCTCATCGTCCTGCTGATCGGCTTCACCGTCATGCAGCACGCCTTTGCCGGCGGCGCATTTCAGCAGGGCCTGTTCTCGGATCTGGAACGGCAATCCCTGGCGCTCACCGGCTCCGGCGATACCGTTTGGGATTGGGACGTGGCGCGCGACCGCGTGGTGACGACGCCCGATATCTCGATGAAGCTCGGCCTTTCTCCCGGCACCATGCACGGCGCTGCGCGCAACTGGCTGCCGCGGCTGCATCCCGACGATCGCGACCGCTTCCGCGCGACGCTCGACGTGCTTCTGGAACATCGACGCGGCCGGCTGAACCATGAATTCCGCATTCGCGCCGAAGACGGGCATTTCCACTGGCTGTCGATCCGCGCCCGGCCGGTCCTTGGTTCCAACGGCGAGATCATTCGCTGCGTCGGTACGATCGTCGACATCACCGAGCAGAAGAATTCGATCGAGCGGCTGCTGCACGACGCCGTGCACGACAATCTCACGGGACTGCCGAACCGCCAAGTCTTCCTCGATCGCCTGCAGGCGGTTCTAACACTTGCCTCGGATGGCAATCAGCTCAGGCCGACGGTCATCGTTATCGATATCGACCGGTACAAGCTCGTCAACGATACCCTTGGCTTTGCCGCTGGTGACAATATTCTCATCGCGCTGACGCGACGTCTTCGCCGGCTGATGAAGCCGCAGGATACGCTCGCTCGCCTTTCGGGCGACCAGTTCGGCCTCATCCTCGTTTCCGAACGCGATCCAGCCAAGGTCGCCGACTTCGCCGATGCAATCAGCAAGGCAATCATGGTGCCGATCAATTTCGCCAACCGCGAGATCATCCTGACGGCTTCGGTCGGACTGACGTCCTGGGTCGATCAGCAGGAGAATGCGACTGGTATGCTGAGCGATGCGGAGCTCGCCATGTACCGCGCCAAGCGCGCCGGCGGCAATCGTGTCGAACCCTTCCAGCCGGCCTTCCGAAGCTTCGGGACGGACCGGCTGCAGCTGGAAACCGACTTGCGCCGGGCCGTCGAACGCAAGGAACTCTCGCTCGTCTATCAGCCGATCGTTCGGCTCGAAGATGCGGAGGTTGCCGGCTTCGAGGCGCTGATGCGCTGGGAGCATCCAAAGCGCGGCAATATTCCGCCATCGGAATTCATCCCGATCGCCGAGGCTTCCGATATCATTGGCCCGCTTGGCATGTTTGCGCTCGAGCAGGCAACGAATGACCTGATGGCATGGCAGCGACAGACCGGCGACCTGCCGCTGTTCGTCTCCATCAACCTTTCCAGCGTCCAGCTGCTCAACAACGAGCTTTACGACGATATCCGCGCCCTGCTCGCCAAAACCCATTGCGATCCGCACCGGATCAAGCTGGAGCTGACGGAATCGCAGGTGATGGAAAATCCGGAACAGGCACGGCTCGTGCTCGACAAGCTGCGAGATGCCGGCATCGGCCTGGCGCTCGACGACTTCGGCACCGGCTATTCCTCTCTCGCCTACCTCACCCGTTTCCCCTTCGATACGATCAAGCTCGACAAGGCGATGGTCCGCGACGATAGCGACAAGAAGGCGGTTCTGTTGCGTTCGGTCATCTCCATGGCGCGTGAACTCAACATGCGCGTGGTCGCCGAAGGCATCGAATCGGAAGAGGATGCGCTGGAGCTCGCCAAGATCGGCTGCAGCTACGGCCAGAGCTTCATCTTCGGCCCGCCGATGGGTTCGGATTCGGTGATACGCCTGCTGAAGGAACGCTTTCCGCTGACGAAGCGCGCCTGAGCATTCGATCACGCGCTGTCGATCAACTCCCTGATATAGTCGAGCTTAGCGACCACGGGCGGCGAGAGAATGAAGGGATAGGAATCCGGCTGCCCCATACTGCGCTGGATGGAGTTGATCGCCACGCTCAAAGGGATCCAGGCGCTGACGAGCTGCTCGGCGCTTTCCGCCCTGTAAGGATTGAAATCTATCTCGGCCGCCATGTCATGATAGCGATGGGGATCGATCACCACGCCGAAGGAGCGTGCCGTTTCCAGCGTGTCGACGATGTGCAGATAATGCGCGAAGCATTCGGCAAAATCCTCCCAGGGATGGGAGCTGGCATAGGCGCTGATAAAGCTTTCCTGCCAATTCGCCGGTGGCCCGTTCTCGTAGTGAGCCTGAAGCGCTGCGCCATAATCGGCGCGCTCGTCGCCGAAGACGGCGCGAAAGGCATCGAATTGCCCGCGGTCGCGGACAAGCTTGTTCCAGATGAAATGGCCAGTCTCATGGCGGAAGTGGCCGAGCAAAGTGCGATAAGGCTCGTTCATCGAGGTGCGCGCCTGTTCGCGCGTGACATCGTCCGCCTCGGCGGCACGGATGGCGATCAGTCCCTCCTCATGACCCGTCATCGCGGGGACCACGGTATCGCCCTGCACCTCGTCCTCGAGGAAGTCGAAGACGAGCCCACCTTCGGGGTCCTGCTGACGGTCGGGATGCGGCAGGTTCCAGCGCAAAAGCGAATAAAACAAATGCCGCTGCGCCTGACTGATGCGCCGCCAGCGGTCTATGCCCTGTTCCGTGCCGGTGTTCGGCACGAGACGATTGTGCCGGCAGGCGACGCAATAGGGTTGCGGGTCGTCCGCATCGATCAGCCAATTGCATATATCGAGTTCGGCATTCGCGCAGAACCGAACGTGTTGTGCCGGCTCGGACACCGGATGCCAGCTGTCAGCATTTTCAGCTTCCAAGGCGTATATCGCCAAGCGGTCGGGGATAAAACCAAGCTGATGGCCGCAACGCACGCACTGCCTGTTATCGAAGTGGACGGGCTGGCCGCAATGGTCACAAGTGAAAAGCCGCATGTCTCCCCTCGAAAAATCCTTGGCCGATAGTAAAGAGCCTGCCACGTTTCCGTAACAGGCCCTTCCTCCCAATATCGCCGCTACAACATCAATTCCGATGGAGCGGCGACCATGGATTTGAAAAATTCAGCAGTCACATCCGGTCGACTGCGCCCTTGACCTTATCCTTGGCCTTGCCAACGGCGGTCTGCACCTTGCCCTTAGCTTCCTGGGCGGCGCCCTTCGCGCGCATTTCTCTGTCATTGGTTGCCTTGCCGGCTGCCTGCTTTGCCTTGCCGGCGATTTCATTCACCTTACCGGATACCTTGTCGGTCGTGCTGCTCATATCTGGCGCCTCCTGGTCTGGCCCGGCGGAATTGCCGATGCTCTGTCAGGAAAACGTCACCACAGCTATTTCGTTCCAAAGTAACGCAACTCGGCTTAGCTATGGCCCGCCTGCAGCGACAGCATCGCAGGATTGATGCCCATCAGAGCCAGCGCGCGATCATATTTATTGTCGAGGCTGCGATCGAAAATCATTTCTTCGTTTGCCGGGCAGTTCAGCCAGCCATTATTGCCGATCTCGGCTTCGAGCTGGCCAGCCCCCCAGCCGGCATAGCCGAGCAACATGGTGGCGCGCTTCGGGCCGCTCCCTTTGGAAATCGCCCGCACGATGTCGAGCGTCGCCGTCAGGCTGATGTCATCACTGACCGGAATGCTGCTGTCGCTGATGTAATCGTCCGAATGCAGAACGAAGCCGCGGCCGCTTTCGACGGGGCCGCCGGTCTGGATGGGGAAATCGCGCGCCCTCTGCGGCAACACGATGGCATCGTCGTCCTTGATCATTTCGAGATGCAGCAGAACATCGGTGAATGTCAGCTTCTGAGACCGATTGATGACGAAGCCCATGGCACCGGCATCGGAATGGGCGCAGATATAAATCACCGTTCGATGGAAGTTCCGATCCTCCATGCCCGGCATGGCGATCAGGAACTGACCGTCGAGAAAACCTCTTTCGCGTCTATTCTTCAGCGTCGATAGGGACATCGTGCCTCCTGACCGCAGTCCGCAACTGCACCGCCTGTAATCAAGATGGGGCAATGTCATAAATCAATCAACTGAAAATGATCATTTGCTTCTTCGTCCGTGCTGGCTCCAGGCAACTCAATCGGCTAAATCCTTGTCGCATGATCGAATTCAGTACCGTTGGCCGGCTGTCGGCCCTTCTCGCTACTTTGTTTTTCAGCGCCTCGGCAGTCCATGCCGCGACGAGCGACTGGGTAGACAATGAGGGCGGCAGGATGCGTCTGATCGCGCTGGCGCCGGACGCCGAAGGGCATATCCGCGCCGCCTTGCAGATCGAACCGGAGCCGGGCTGGATCACTTATTGGCGCGAGCCAGGTCAGGGTGGAATTCCACCGCAAATTACGCCGGCACCTGGCAGCGGCGTGACATTGGAAAGGGCGGCCTACCCGGCACCAAAACCGATCAGCGTCGGCCCTATCCAGGAAATCGGCTACGACGCGCCGGTGACGTTTCCGCTCGATCTTCGCGTCGCCGGCAAGGCGCCGGAAAAGCTTGAGCTGACAGCTTTCATCGGCCTCTGCAAGGATATCTGCATCCCTTTTCAGGCCGAATACTCCCTGCCCTTGCCGGCCAATGCACAGCCGACCTCGCGTGAGCTGGCCTTGCTCGATGCGGCAAAGGCGATGCTGCCCCAAGCTCCTTCTGCGGATTTCGCCATCCAGAGCCATCAGATCTCCGCCGACGCCAAGAGCCTTTCGCTGCAGCTGACACTGCCGGAAGCGAGTGGAAAGGCACCTGAAATCTACGTCACGGGGCCGTCAGGCTATGTGTTCTTTCAGCAAGCAAATGCAAAGCGGGAGGGAACCGCCTTCTCCGCCGATATCGAGATCGGCAAGCTGCCGAAGGATTATAGTCCGAAGGGCAAGAGCTGGGGCATCCTCGTCGTCGATGGCGATCGGGCGATGGAAACCACCCTTGCACTTGAATAGGCGCGGCCTATAGTTCCCTGACCGTCTTCAAGCCATCGGCGACCATTCGAGCGCCCCGAAACACGACCCAAGGAGAGAGCCATGACCATCGCGATCGGCGACACACTGCCTGCCGCAACCTTCAAGGAAAAGACCGCCGACGGCCCGGTCGAGATCAGCACCGAGCAGCTCTTTGCCGGCAAGCGCGTCGTTCTCTTCGCCGTTCCCGGCGCGTTTACGCCCACTTGCTCGCTCAATCACCTGCCGGGCTTTCTCGAAAACCGCGACGCCATTCTTGCCAAGGGCATCGATGACATCGCCGTCGTTTCCATCAATGACTGGCACGTCATGGGCGCCTGGGCACAATCGTCCGGTGGCCTCGGCAAGATCCATTTCCTCGCCGACTGGGATGGCTCCTTCACCAAGGCGCTTGGTCTTGAAGCCGATCTTTCCGCCGGCGGCCTTGGCATTCGCTCCAAGCGTTATTCCATGCTGGTGGAAGACGGCGTGGTGAAGACGCTGAATATCGAGGAAAGTCCCGGCCAGGCAACGGTTTCAGGCGCCGCTGCGATGATCGAGCAGCTTTAGGGTTTTGATGGACGGAAGAAACAGGGCGCCTCAAAAGCGCCCTTTGTTTTATTCTTCCTCATTGAAATGAGTATCGAAATCTCGATGTCCTTCGAGCACATTCAAAACCTCGAAAACATCCTCAACATAGCGGAAAAAGATTACATACCCACGAAATGCGAAGCTTCGCATATCGTCTCTCAGTTCCGGCCTTAGGCGGCCCATTTGACCGGGTAGGGCCGCAAGACTTGCGCACTTGCGGCGTAGCTCTCCTGTGAATTTCAAAGCGACCTTTGGGCTGCCGCTTTGACGCGTTATAAATACAAGAATATCCAGGATGTTATCCTGAGCGGCGGCTGTATAACGAAGCCGAGGCACTCAATGGCTTTCTTTTGCCAGTTCGGCAGCCTTGGCTTCCAAAGCGGCGCCAAGCTCCTCGTCAGATATATCGCCCCCACGATCGATCGATGCTTCCAGAGTACGCCGTAACGCTGCTATTTTCGCCTCACGCTCCTCTACGAGCCGGAGACCTTCGCGCACAACTTCGCTGGCGGAGCTGTAACGCCCCTCTTCCACGGTTTTCTCAACGAATTTTTCCCAGCGTTCACCGATAGAAACATTCATATGTGTCACCTCCTGCTGCCTCGATGAACCATCGAATAACAGATAATGCGCTATGTATAGCATCAACGGTGGAGAGCGCCAATTACCGGTAGTCAAAACCCTCAATTCACCCTTCGCCTCTTTTTCGCCTCATTTCATCGGTTACAACGTGTTATGTTATTACATAATTGAAAGCCCCGAAATGCCTTTTGATCGTGATCCCTTCGCGTCGTCCCTCATGGGGCGCTCGGCCTTGATGCGCCTGGCCTATGTAGCGGTTGGCATTGCTGTGCTTTGGGCGGCTATCGGCTGGGCGGTGGCGCTGGCATGAACGATCTGATCCGCCTCAACAATCTCACCGTTACCTATGAACGCCATCCGGCCGTTCACCACATCTCGGGCGGCTTTGCCGCCGGCGGCCTGACGGCGATTGCCGGGCCGAACGGTGCCGGCAAGTCGACCTTGCTCAAGGCGATCGTCGGAGAACTGCGTCCGGCGGAAGGCTCGATCGATCGCGGGGCGCTAACGCGCAACGATTTCGGCTATCTGCCGCAAGCGGCTGATATCGTCAGACGCTTTCCAATTTCGGTGGCCGATACTGTCATGCTCGGCGCCTGGAAGAATGGTGGCGCCTTTGGCCGGTTCTCGCGCAAGGATGCCGAGCGGGCGCAAGAGGCGCTCGGCATCGTCGGACTTTCGGGCTTCGAAAAAAGGCATATCGGCTCGCTTTCAGCGGGCCAGTTCCAGCGCGTGCTGTTCGCGCGGCTACTGCTGCAGGATGCCCGCGTGATTCTCCTGGACGAACCCTTCACCGCCATCGATCAGCGGACAACGCGCGATCTTCTCGAACTCGTGCTGCGATGGAACCGGGAGGGACGCACGGTCATCGCCGTCCTGCACGATTTCGAGCAGGTGCGAAGCTATTTTCCCGAGACACTGCTGATCGCCCGCGAACTCGTGGGATGGGGCAGGACGGAGGATGTCATGAGCCCAAGGAACCTCATCAAGGCGCGCGCCATGGCCGAGCGCTGGGACGAGGAGGCCGCGACATGCCTGCCCGAAGAAGAGCATGACGAAGGCGGCCTCGTGAAGCGGGAGCCGGCCGAATGACCGTCTACGACATCTTCCTCGCACCCTTTGCGGACTACGGCTTCATGCGGCGCGCCCTGATTGCCTGCGTCTGCCTCGGCCTTGGCTCCGGCCCGATCGGCGTCTTTCTGATGCTCCGGCGCATGAGCCTGATGGGTGATGCCATGAGCCATGCCGTCCTGCCTGGTGCCGCTATCGGCTATCTCATTGCCGGCTCTCTTTCGCTGACCGCCATGGGGCTCGGCGGTCTTATCGCCGGCCTTTCGGTGGCGCTGCTGTCCGGCCTCGTCAGCCGCGCGACTGTACTGCAGGAGGATGCGAGCTTTGCCAGCTTCTATCTGACCTCGCTGGCGCTTGGCGTTCTTATCGTGTCGTTGCGTGGCTCCAATATCGATCTGCTGCATGTGCTCTTCGGCACCATTCTCGCAATCGATGCGCCGGCTCTCTACCAGATCGGTGCGATTACGACGGTGACGCTGCTGGCTCTCGCTGTCATCTACCGGCCGCTGGTCGTGGAATGCTTCGACCCCGGTTTCCTGCGTGCCGTCGGCGGGCGGGGACCGCTCTATCACTTCCTGTTCCTGCTGCTGGTGGTGCTCAATCTCGTCGCCAGCTTCCAGGCGCTCGGTACGCTGATGGCCGTCGGGCTGATGATGCTGCCGGCCGCCGTGGCGCAGCTATGGTCGCGCAGCCTGCCTGCCATGATGATAATCGCGACGGGTACTGCGATGGCGTCGGGCTATATCGGCCTCATCGCCTCCTATCACCTCGAATTTGCCTCCGGCCCGACCATCATCATCACCGCCAGCCTGATCTACGGCTTCTCCATTCTCTTCGCGCCCTCGGGCCTTGCCCGGCGGTTCTTCCCCCGTCCCCATCTCCGGGGCTAATCCGAACAAGGAGACTCGCATGAACAAACAGAGACTGCTTCTCTCGGCGGCATCAGCAGCCTTCGTCGCCTTCGGCGTCGCCGCACCGGCTTCCGCCGAAACCCTCAATGTGGTCGCGTCCTTCACCGTGCTTGCCGACGTGGTCAAGCATGTCGGCGGCGACCATGTGAAGGTCTCGAGCCTCGTCGGCCCGAACGGCGATCCCCATGAATTCGAGCCCTCGCCGGCCGATGCCAAGACGCTGAACGCCGCCAAGGTCGTCTTCGTCAGCGGCGAAGGGCTGGAAGGCTGGATGGACCGGCTGATCAGCGCATCCGGCTACAAGGGAACGCCTGTTGTCGCCTCAGACGGCATCAACACGCGCACCATGGTCGACGACGGCAAGACGGTCACCGATCCGCATGTCTGGAACAGCCCGGTCAATGTGAAGGTCTGGGTCGCCAATATCGAGAAGGCGCTTTCTGCGGCGGATCCGGCCGATGCGGCTGACTTCAAGGCCAATGCCGAGCGCTATACCAAGGTGCTGACCGAGCTTGATGCCTATGCCCACAGCAAGTTCGACAAGATCGCCGACGATCGCCGCAAGGTGCTGACCAGCCATGATGCCTTCGGCTATTTCGGCCGCGAATACAAGGTAAGCTTCCTCTCGCCGCTCGGCGCCTCCACTGAAACGGAAGCATCGGCTGCCGACGTCGCCAAGCTGATCGAGCAGATCAAGACCGAGCATGTGAAGACCTATTTCTTCGAAAACTCGAACGATCCGCGCCTCGTCAAGCAGGTCGCCAAGGCAACCGGCGCCGAGCCTGGCGGTGAGCTCTATGTCGAATCGCTGTCAAAGGCCAACGGACCAGCTTCGACTTACGAAAAAATGTTCCGTTATAACGTTGATCAACTCGCCACAGCCATGGCGAAGTCGAGCTGATCATTCAAGGAGTATGGTCGCAGGCGTACACTGCCTGCGATCACTCACTTAAATGTTGAAATCGAAGACCATCAGGCCGGCCAGACCGCCGTCCGTGGACGAAACGATCCGCTCGCCGACGGCGACATGATCGGGATGCACCAGATAGGCATCGCGCGCCTCGACACTCTCGAAGGTGACGACAAATCCATCGGCGAAGCCACCATGCAGGCCCTCAGGCGAGACGTTCGGCCCATATTTCACGTCAACAATACCCGGAATGACCTTCTGCAAGGCCACGACGGAGTCGAAGAGCGCCGCCTTCTCGTCCTGTGGCAGGGCGGACTTGAGTCTAAGAAAAACGCAATGCAGGATCATAATGCAATCTCCCTGGAAGTCGGCGGCAGCATAGAGGGAAAGGGCAACCGGGCAAGGCATCAATTCGCGAACATTGCGTTCCGACAGCGAGGCGAATGACAACGCGTTCAGCTCGAAGCACAGCTCACGCTGACAAATGGGCTTTGGCTGTTGCAGTGATTTCGCGTGTCAATTCCGCAAGCCGGTCCGCGGCGAGACGATTTACCTGCCAATATAATGGAATGTCCAGCGGCGTGTCGGGGATCAGCTCGACCAAGCGCCCGGCCTTCAGATGCTCCCGAACAAGCTGGATGGGATTCATGCCCCATCCCATGCCCGCAAGGCTGGCATCGACGAAGCCTTGTGTCGAAGGCAGCCAGTGGCTCGGATAGGCAAAATCCTCTCCGAATGTCTGGCGTATCCAGCGGCTCTGAAGCCTGTCCTTCTGGTTGAAGGTCAGGGCCGGCGCGTTCTGGATCGCTTCCGGGGTAACACCTTTTGAAAAATGCCGGGCAATGAAAGCGGGGCTTGCCGTCGCGTGGTAGCGAAGCGCGCCGAGGGACATACGCCGGCAGCCTTGAATTGGCTTTTCCAGGCCGGTGACGGCCGCGATCACCCGCCCCCGCTGCAGCCATTCGGCCGTATGATCTTGGTCGTCGATGGCGATATTCAGCAGATAGGAAGAGCGTTTGGCAAAACCGGATATGGCTTCTACGAACCACGTCCCGAGACTATCGGCATTCGTGGCAATATGAAGTGTGACCCTTTGTTTGGGCTCGCCGGGATCGACGAGCGCCGGCAAACGTCCGAACAGCTCGTCTTCCAGCATGCCGACATTCTCCATATGGCGGCAGAGCCATTCGCCCTTTTCCGTCGCGGTGCAGGGATTGCCCCTGACGATCAGGACGATGCCCAGGCGTTCTTCAAGCTGCTTCACCCGCTGCGAGACGGCCGAAGGCGTGACGTTAAGAATGGCTGCCGCCTTTTCGAAGCTGCCGGTCTGGACGACCATGGAAACGGCACGGAGAGCGGAATAGTCGAGCATAGATTAGTTTTTCTTAATCTGGATTAGCAACATTAAGTAGCCTAAGTCTTAACATGCCGATACCGGAAATGCTCATTCGTTTTGGAGTATTTCGCTAGAGCCTTTCGTTCTTGCGCAATTCCGGACGGAAAACCGCTTCGCACTTTTCCTGGAATTGCTCTGAGCATGAATTTTTCGATCTATCTAACCGGCCTGATGATGGGGCTCAGCCTGATTGTCGCGATCGGCGCGCAAAACGCCTTCGTCCTGCGTCAGGGCCTTCGCAACGAGCATGTATTCGCCGTGTGCCTTGCATGCGCGCTCTCCGACGCAGCGCTCATCGTGCTCGGAGTGACGAGCTTCCGTCAGATCTCGGCGCTACTGCCCTGGCTCGATCCTGTCATGCGCTATGCCGGGGCAGCCTTCCTCATCTGGTATGGAGCCAGGAGCCTCTACTCCGCCTTGCGTTCGTCCGCGGTGCTGGCCGCCGGAGAGGCGAAGTCATCGAGCTTCCGGCAGACGCTCGCCATGTGCCTCGCGCTCACCTGGCTCAACCCGCATGTCTATCTCGATACTGTCGTATTGCTTGGCACGATCTCGACCCGGTTTCCGGGGAACGAGGCTTCATTTGCAGCGGGTGCCATGACGGGCTCCTTTCTGTTCTTCTTTTCGCTCGGCTTTGGCGCGAGGTGGCTGAGGCCGATCTTCGCGAAACCCGCGTCCTGGCGCATTCTGGAAACGCTCATTGCTCTTACGATGTGGATGATCGCCACCAAGCTGCTGCGCGGAGTATGATTTCTGCGGCATATTCATGGACAGTCACACGACGCTCAGCGTAGGACGATTTCAGCTTCTGCTTTTCGAGCGCTATCGCTGGTCGAAGCCTGACAGAGAAGGAAACAATCGTGACACTCTTTACCGGCCTTTCGGCCTTTCCGATTACCCCCACCGATGCTTCCGGACACGTTGATATTGTAGTGCTCGCCCGCCTGCTCGAACGCATCCAACTGGCGGGCGTTGATTCCATCGGGTTGCTCGGCAGTACCGGCGGTTACGCCTTCCTGTCACGCGATGAGCGCCGGCGGGCCGTACAGACGGCAATGACAAGCGTCGGCGGCAAGATCCCCGTCATCGTTGGGGTTGGAGCGCTGCGAACCGACGAAGCTCAGGTATTGGCGCGTGATGCCAAGACGGCTGGCGCAGATGGGCTGCTGCTGGCCCCCATGTCCTATACTCCACTCACGGAGGAAGAGGTCTACCAGCACTTCGTCTCAGTCGCGGATGCGGGCGATCTGCCGCTCTGCATCTACAACAATCCCGGAACGACGAAATTTACATTCAGTCATGCGCTGATTACGCGGCTAGCAAAAGTGGCGAATATCACGGCGGTGAAGATGCCGTTGCCGCCGGAGAACGATTTCAAAGGAGAGATGGCACTTCTGCGCGAGGAAACGCCAAAGGATTTCTCCATTGGCTATAGCGGCGACTGGGGAGCGGCGGCCGGACTGCTAGCCGGTGCCGACGCCTGGTACAGCGTCGTCGCCGGCCTTCTGCCCGTCGAAGCGCTGGCGCTCACAAGGGCGGCCCAAGCAGGCAACACCGCCGGAGCCGAACGGCTCGATCAGAAATTCCAGCCGCTATGGAGCCTGTTCAAAGAGTTCGGCAGCTTCCGTGTGATGTATGCGATTGCGGAAGCGCTCGATCTTTGCAGGATTGATCCGCCGCGCCCGATCTTGCCTCTCTCTGCTGCCGAAAAGCTACGGGTGAGAAGCGCGCTCGATCACATCTTGATGTGATCGCTTCGAGGCCGGCGCGGCGAGTCCAGGCTCATCGCCAGCGGAACTACTTCCTCTTGAAAGGCTCCATGCCCTTGCGCGCCAGCTCGTCGGCCCGCTCGTTCTCCGGGTGTCCCGCATGGCCCTTGACCCAATGAAGCGTCACCTTGTGCCTGTTATAAGCCTCGTCCAGCGCCTGCCAGAGCTCGGCATTCTTCACCGGTTTCTTGTCCGCGGTCTTCCAGCCGTTTTTCTTCCAGCCAAAAATCCACTTGGTGATGCCATCCTTGACGTAGACGCTGTCGGTATAGAGATCGACCTCGCATGGGCTCTTCAGGGCACCGAGTGCCGAGATCGCCGCCATCAGCTCCATGCGGTTGTTGGTCGTCTCCGCCTCGCCACCGGAGAGCTCCTTTTCAACCTCGCCATAGCGGAGCACCGCCCCCCAGCCGCCGGGACCGGGATTGCCCGAGCAGGCGCCATCGGTAAAAATATCGACGTGCTTCATGCCTTCAGCCCATATTCCGCGGCTGAAGCAATCTGGCGGTGGAAGCGCAGCTTGCGCAGATATTCGATCGGGTCTTTCTTCGTGACCATTGCGCCGGCCGGGGTCGTCAGCCAATCGTAAAGTCGGGTCAGGAAGAAGCGCAGGGCCGAGCCGCGGGCAAGCGTCGGCAATGCGGCGATTTCGGCAGTGCTCAGCGGCCGCACGCTCTGATAGCCCTCCAGCAGCGCCATTCCCTTGGTGATGTTGTAGGCGTGATCCTTCTCGAAGCACCAGGCGTTCAGGCAGATCGAGACGTCGTAGGCGAGCTGGTCGTTGCAGGCGAAATAGAAGTCGATCAGACCAGACAGCGTATCGCCGAGGAAGAAGACATTGTCCGGGAAGAGATCAGCATGGATGACACCCTCGGGCAGGCTCTTCGGCCAATGCTTTCCAAGGAAATCGAGTTCGCTGCGGATTTCGTTCTGCAGACCGGCTTCGACTTCGTCGGCGCGTGCCTCGGATTTTTCCCACAGCGTCTGCCAGCCCTCGAGCGATAGCGCATTCGGGCGACGGATCTCGAAACCCTCGCCGGCAATATGCATGGCGGCCAGCGCCTTGCCGACTTCGCGGCAGTGATGCGCCTCGGGCTTGCGCAGCCACATGCCCTCAAGGAAAGAGATCAGGGCGGCAGGGCGGCCGGAGAGATGGCCAAGCAATTCGCCGTCACGGCGGGGCAGCGGCAGCGGGCAGGACAGGCCGCGGCTTGCGAGATGCTGCATCAGCCCCAGGAAGAACGGCAGGTCGCCTTTGTCGACGCGCTTTTCATAGAGCGTCAGGATCAGCGGATCGCGGCTGGTATGCAGCAGGAAGTTCGAATTCTCGACGCCTTCGGCAATGCCCTTGTAGGAGAGCAACTCGCCGACATCATATTCGGTCAGGAACCACTTCAAATCGTCTTCGGTAATATCGGTATAAACGGCCACGAAACAGTCCTGAACTTGAGCGCCTTGGGTCGGCTATTCGCCGTTGACGAAAGCCATGTCTGCTGTCGTCAGCTCTATACTGCGAAGCTCGCGATTGACGAGGAAATTCTCCGTTTCCTTCACAGTTTCAGCGAGTTCCACCACGGCATTATAGCGAGCGCGGAAAGCTTCGATGATCTCGTTGACGATGACTTCTGGCGCAGATGCACCAGCCGAGAGGCCAACGGTCTTGATATCGCCGATATTGTCCCAGTCGATCTCCGAGGCGCGCTGGACAAGCACGGATTTCTTCGCCCCTGCCCGGAGCGCCACTTCGACGAGACGCTTGGAATTGGAGGAATTGGGCGCGCCGACGACGATGAAGAGATCGCAGCCCGGAGCGGCTTCCTTCACTACTTCCTGGCGGTTCGTCGTGGCGTAGCAGATCGAATCGGCAGCCGGTGCCGTGAGATTGGGGAAGCGCTCCTGCAGCCGCGCGATGACGCCGGCGGTATCGTCAACCGAGAGCGTCGTCTGCGTCACGAAACCGAGATTATCGGGATCGGCGGGTTCGTAGACATCGGCATCCTCGACCGTCTCGATCAATGACACGGCGCCTTCGGGCAGCTGGCCCATCGTGCCGATCACTTCCGGATGGCCGGCATGGCCGATCAGGACGACGTGGCGGCCGAGACGATTGTGGCGCATGGCCTGCTTGTGCACCTTGGAAACCAACGGACAGGTGGCATCGAGATAGAAGAGATTGCGCGCATCGGCATCGGCCGGCACGGATTTCGGTACGCCATGCGCCGAGAAGACGACGGGCTGGGCGCGATGTTCGGCCGGGATTTCATCCAGCTCCTCGACGAAGATGGCGCCCTTGGCCTCCAGCCCCTCGACGACATAGCGGTTATGGACGATCTCGTGGCGGACATAAACCGGCGCGCCATAGGCCTTCAGTGCCAGAACGACGATCTGAATGGCGCGGTCGACGCCGGCGCAGAAGCCGCGCGGCCCGCAGAGCCGGATGGTCAGGTCAGGTTTGGAAACAGCTATGTTCATATCTCTTCCGAAATGCGCGACGATGGCTGAGCCATAGATAGGGCTGCCCTGCCGCCTGCTCCATTCAGTCCGCATGATCTTATCTAAAAACCGCTGCGCACTTTTTGGGATCATGCTCTAGCCGAATATTCCATCGAAATGAAGCTATTCTATTGCATGCCTCTATTGTCGGGGCGCGTCCGGATGGCGCTTGCGCCACCAGGATATGGCGACGATCGCTGCCAGCGCCGCTGCCAGCCCATACCAGGTCACCGCATATTGCAGGTGATTGTTCGGCAGATCGATGATGGTGACGCCGCCGATCGGCAGACCTGCCGGATTGGGCGTCTTGTCGGCGTCGATGAAGAAGGACAGCACCTTGTCCTTCGGCAGGCCGACGCTGGAGGCCATGGCGTCCAGATCCTTCCAGAAGAAGATGTTCTTGCCGAGATCATTGTCCGGCATACCGTCGGGCCGGTCCACGAGTTTTGCCCGAGCGAGGCCGATAACGGTCTGTTCACCCGTCAATTCACCCTGTTTGCGCTTTTCGGGGTCCTTCGCCTCGGTGGGGACGAAGCCTCGATTGACGAAAATAAAGCGGCCATCGTTGAGCTGCAAAGGCGTGTAGATGTGATAGCCGGGATCGCCATCGTGGGTGGCGAGGAAATGTCGCTCCTTGTCGTTGAGGTAATGACCAGTCGCCGTGACGACGCGATACTCAATGTCGCCGCCGGATGCCGCCATGGCCTCGATCGCCGACAAAGGTATGGCGGGTGCATCCTTGCGCGCGGCGATATCGGCCAGCAGGCCTTCCTTCCACTGCAGTCGCTCGACCTGCCAGGTGCCGAGCCCGATCAGGATGACGAACGCAACGAGCAGAAGCAGTGCCTTGGCGATCTGCCACAGGGGATTGGCGCGGCGCACAGGCACTGCAGTCTCAATCACGGTGGACGCGCCCTTCGGCTGCATTATTGCGATATTGCAGGGCGATCAGGATGCCCTTGCACCAGCGCAGGGACAATAGCGAAAGAATGATCGTCAGCGGAGCGAACAGCACTATGTAGACCCAGATTGGCGGCGCATAATTGATCTGCATCCACAAGACCGAACCGATGATGATGAAGCCGACGATCAGGATGACGAAGACCGCAGGACCATCGCCTGCATCGGCGAAGGCGTAATCGAGATCGCAGGCGGCGCAGCGCGGCTTCAGCGACAATAATCCGTCGAAGAGCTTGCCTTGACCGCAACGCGGACAACATCCCTGTATGCCGACCTTGAACGGATCGACGGGTGCAAAGAGAGCGCTGTCGCTATGGGATGTCTTGTCCGGCGTCTTGTCTTGCTCTGAGGTCAAAGTTCTGTCTCGATCAGTCTGCCATTGCGGGCTAACCTATCGATCTCGCCCCTGTCACTATCAGTAACCGCGATGTGCGCGTTCGTCCAATCGAAAAGCGCAGATACGCCGCGCCAGCAGCCCGGGAAAAGCATGCAGAAAGGATTGGATTCATGGTAACCAGCGAAGGCTCGCCTCTTGGTCAGATCATCATTCTCAATGGCGCGCCGCGATCCGGAAAAAGCAGCATTGTTGAGGCGATACAGGCTGATTTCGAGGGCGTTTGGCTCAATCTCGGCGTCGACGTCTATGTGCGGCATATCACGCCTCCACGCTACCGTCCTGGTATCGGCTTGCGTCCCGGCGGCGAGCGGCCTGATCTTGAGCCGCTGGTTGGGCGCCTTTATGCCGCACTCTATGCGTCGATCGCCGCGCATAGCCGCATGGGGCTCAATGTCATCGCCGAGTTCGGTCATCACGACAGCTATTCGCAACCGCTCGGCATTCTCCCCGACTGCGCCCGGCTTCTGGCAGGTCTGCCCGTCCTGTTCGTCGGCGTACGCTGCCCCCTCGATGTTGTGCTGCAGCGGCGGCTGGCGGAAGGACCGGAAAGACAGGGCACTTACGTTGCTGTCGGAGCGGATAAGCCCATCCCCGCGCCGGTCATTGCATGGCAGGAAGAGGTCCACCGACCGGGGATCTACGATCTGGAAGTCGATACTTCGGTTAATAGCCCCGAGGCCTGTGCCGAAGAAATCCGCCAATTGCTTGCCAAAGACCCGCCCCATCCCACTGCATTCGAGAGAATTGTCTCAAGGGATTGAGGACACAAAACAAAAGGCGGGCGCTGAGCGCCCGCCTTTTGTTTTTCGAAAGATCGATACCGATCAGCCCGCCGCAAGCGGTGCGCCCCAGCTGCCCCAGATGTAGATGCAGAAGAACAGGAACAGCCAGACCACGTCGACGAAATGCCAGTACCAGGCGGCCGCCTCGAAGCCGAAATGCTGCTTCGGCGTGAAATCACCCCGGATGGCGCGGACCAGGCAGACCAGCAGGAAGATCGTCCCGATCAGAACGTGGAAACCGTGGAAGCCGGTCGCCATGAAGAAGGTCGCACCATAGATCGAGTTTTTGAACGCGAATGGAGCGTGGGCATATTCATAAGCCTGGACGCAGGAGAACAACGCGCCAAGCAGCACGGTCAGCGTCAGACCCTGGATCAGCCCCTTGCGGTCGCCGTGCAGCAGCGCATGGTGTGCCCAGGTGACCGTGGTGCCCGACAGCAGCAGGATGATGGTGTTGTAGATCGGCAGGTGCCAAGGGTCGAGAACCTCAACGCCCTTCGGCGGGAACTGGCCGCCAAGGAAGGCCGTGCGTGATGCCTGGATCGCCTCGTTCGGGAACAGGCTGACATCGAAATAGGCCCAGAACCAGGCAACGAAGAACATCACTTCGGAAGCGATGAACATGATCATGCCGTAGCGCAGATGCAGCGAGACGACGCGGGTATGCGCGCCCTCATGTGCTTCCTTGATCGTATCGGCCCACCAGCCATACATGACATAGAGGACCACGGCGAGACCGATGAAGAAGAGCCAGGGCTGGGCGAAATTGATTCCGAACAGATGCAGCGCGCCACCGTTCAGGTAACGCATGAAGCAGACACCGCCGAAGGTGATCACGAAGGCCCCAAAGGCCGCAATGATCGGCCACGGGCTGGGATCGATAATGTGATAATCGTGTTTTCTCTGATGCACTTCGGCCATATCAGCAATCCCCGAATAACTTTTTCCCATATTGCTTCCGGTCAGACCGAAAAGCACTCTCCATCAAAGCTTTTTTTCCACCGGCTTCGTACCGCCGTCATTGGATGCCACGGGCTTTGTGCCTTCCCGTGGATAATAGGTATAGGACAGTGTCAGCGCGTTGATCGTCTTGGTTTCCGGAGCCTTGGCGATCTCGGGATCGACATAGAAAACCACTGACATCTCGCGCTTTTCGCCGGGCGCGAGATCCGTCTCGTTGAAGCAGAAGCACTGGACCTTGTTGAAATAGACCCCGGCTTCGAGCGGCGTGACGTTGAAGATCGCTTGGCCGCGCTCCATCTTGTCCGACTTGTTCTCGATCTGGAACTTGACCTCGACCGTCTCGCCGATCTTCGGGCTTACAGACTTTTGCAGCGGCTTGAAATCCCATGGCAGGCCGGGCGCGACGTTGGCATCGAAGGAAACCTGGATCTGCTTGTCGAGGACGAGGTTCGACACCTGCTCGACGCGCTGCGTCGTGCCGTTATAGCCCGTCACCTGACAGAACATGCGATAGAGCGGCACGGCGGCGGCGCACATAGCGCTCATGCCGACGACGAAGCTCAGGCACATGGCAACGATCATCCCGTTGCTACGGGTGCCGTTCCTCGTGCTTTTTGTGACCTCCCCCTCCATGACGCCTCCTCAAACGTGTCCGGAACCGACCTTGATGATGGTGATCGCGTAGAACAGCACCACCAGACCGGCAAGTACGAGGCCGAGCGCGATATTGCGCCCTCGCCGCGACTTCTTCTGCGCCTCAGTCAGCTTGACGAGCTCTATCATAGCCAGCCTCCGGCACCACCCGAAATCAGCACGGCAACGAGCCGGTCGATCAGCAGCGCGGAAAAGATCGCAAAGAGATAGAAAATGGAAAAGCCGAAGAGCTTCTTTGCCGGCACCATCTTCACGTCGCCATCGGCCATGCGCCAGACGGCGATGGAACAGTGCACGAAGATCGCACCCAGCACCGCTGCAACGACGCCATAGCCGAAGCTCGCAAAGCCCATGAAAGCCGGCACGACGCCGAAGATGGCGGTCAGCACCGCATAGACGACGATCTGATTCTTCGTTGTTGGGATGCCCGAGACATTCGGCAGCATCGGCACGCCGACGGCCTCGTAATCCCCCATCTTGAAGAGTGCCAGCGCCCAGAAATGGGCCGGCGTCCAGAGGAAGATAATGAGGAAGAGCACGATGCTCTCGACCGGCACGCTGCCTGTGACGCATGCCCAGCCGATGACGGGCGGGAAAGCGCCGGCAGCACCGCCGATGACGATGTTCTGCGGCGTCGAGCGCTTCAGCCACATCGTGTAGACGACGGCATAGAAGAAAATCGTGAAGGCGAGAATGCCGGCGGAAAGCCAGTTGATCGCAAGACCGAGGATCGTCACCGAAAAGCCCGACAGCACCAGGCCGAAGGCCAGCGCTTCCGATGGATTGATACGGCCCGAAGGTATCGGCCGGCTCTTGGTGCGGGTCATGACGGCATCGATATCGGCGTCGTACCACATGTTCAAGGCGCCGGATGCGCCCGCGCCGACCGCAATGCAGAGGATCGCGATGAAGCCGAGAACGGGGTTGATATGGCCGGGAGCCAATACGAGGCCGGTAAAGGCGGTGAAGACGACCAGCGACATCACGCGCGGCTTCAGAAGCTCGAAATAATCGCGCGCACCCGCTTCCGACAGGCCGGTATCGCCTTGCTTTGCGAGCGCTTCGTGATTGTCGATGACCGTCATTCTTTCTTCCAATTATCCGTTGAACCGGACGCCGCTTATCACGGCGTCCGGAAATGAGCTACTTGATGCGCGGCAGCTCTTCCCACTGATGGTGCGGCGGCGGCGACGACAGCTGCCACTCGAGCGTGGTTGCGCCCTCACCCCAGGGATTATCGCCTGCGACGCGTTTCTTTGCGAAGGCATCTATAACGCCCCAGAAGAAGAAGCAAAGGCCAACGGCTGCGACATAGGAGCCGATGGAGGAGACGAAGTTCCAGCCGGCATAGGCATCCGGATAGTCGATGTAGCGGCGCGGCATGCCCGCACGACCCAGGAAGTGCTGCGGGAAGAACACCATGTTCACACCGACGAAGGTGATCCAGAAGTGCCAGTTGCCGATCCGTTCATTGTACATGTAGCCGGTCATCTTCGGGAACCAGTAGTACCAGGCGGCGAAGATGGCGAAGACGGCGCCAAGCGACAGAACATAGTGGAAGTGTGCCACAACGAAGTAAGTCGCATGCAGTTCGCGGTCGAGGCCGGCATTGGCGAGCTGGACGCCGGTTACGCCGCCGAGCGTGAACAGGAAGATGAAGCCGAGCGCCCAGATCATCGGCGTGCGGAACTGGATCGAACCACCCCACATCGTCGCAATCCATGAGAAGACTTTGACGCCTGTCGGAACGGCGATGACCATCGTCGCGAAGACGAAGTAACGCTGCGTGTCGAGCGACAGGCCGGTCACATACATGTGGTGGGCCCAGACGACGAAGCCGACGGCGCCAATCGCGACCATGGCGTAGGCCATGCCGAGATAGCCGAAGATCGGCTTGCGCGAGAAGGTCGAGATGATGTGGCTGATCATGCCGAAACCGGGCAGGATCAGAATGTAGACTTCCGGATGGCCGAAGAACCAGAAGAGGTGCTGGTAGAGCAGCGGGTCACCGCCGCCTTCCGGCGCAAAGAAGGTCGTGCCGAAATTGCGGTCGGTCAACAGCATGGTGATGGCGCCGGCGAGAACCGGGAGCGACAGAAGCAGCAGGAAGGCGGTGATCAGAACCGACCAGGCAAACAGCGGCATCTTGTGCAGCGTCATGCCGGGAGCGCGCATGTTCAGGATCGTGGTGATGAAGTTGATCGCACCGAGGATCGAGGAGGCACCGGCGATATGCAGCGCGAAGATAACCAGATCAATCGCCGGGCCGGGATGGCCGACCGTACCTGACAGTGGCACATACATCGTCCAGCCGCCGCCCGCGCCGTAAGCGCCTGCCGGGCCTTCGACGAACATCGAGAGGATGAGCAGCAGGAAGGCCGGAACGAGCAGCCAGAAGGAGATGTTGTTGAGGCGCGGGAAAGCCATATCCGGCGCGCCGATCATGATCGGCACCATCCAGTTGGCAAAGCCGCCGATCATCGCCGGCATGACCATGAAGAAGATCATGATCAGCGCGTGGGCGGTGACGAAGACGTTGTACATCTGCTTGCCGCCATCGATGGCGGCATCACCCGAAAAGCCATAGACCATCGATGCCAGACCGCTGAAGATCTGGATGCCGGGCTCCTGCAATTCCATGCGGATAGCAACGGAAAGGAGGAAGCCGATCACGCCCGCAAAGATCGCGAAGATCAGATAGAGCGTGCCGATGTCTTTGTGATTCGTCGAAAACAGCCAACGATCAGCGAAAGATTGCTTGTGTGCGTGATGATCGTCGTGCGCGTGGGCGTCGTGAAGATCATGCGAGTGATCGTCGTGTGCCTTGGATCCAGCCATTGTTCCTACCCTCTTACTTCGCCGTGTTTTCCGCGACCTTGACGGTCGTCGGTTGGTCGACGGCGGCCATCAGAGCCTTGTTCGCCTTGCCGACATCGGTTGCAGCAGCGGCAAGCCACTGCTTGTACTGATCGTCGGAGACGACACGGATGGCGATCGGCATGAAAGAGTGATCCTTGCCGCAGAGCTCGGAACACTGTCCATAGTACAGGCCTTCGCGGTCGGCATTGAACCAGGTTTCGTTCAGACGGCCCGGAATGGCGTCAATCCTGACACCAAATGCAGGCAAGGCGAAGGAATGGATGACGTCGGTCGGTGCGGCGGTGATGAGAAGGCGCACGTTCTTGCCGACGGGAACGACCATTTCGTTATCGACGGCGAGCAGCCGCGGATATTTCGACTTGTCGTCCTTGCCGGCGGCGGCGCGGTCCTGCTCCTTCAGCATGAAGGAATCGAAGGCGACCGGCGTCGCGCCACTGCCCCCATATTCATAATTCCACTGCCATTGCGTCGCCGTCGCCTTGACGGTGACATCCGTCTTTTCCGGGAACGTCAGCTGATCGGTCAGAAGATTGAAGGAGGGGATAGCCAGGAAGAGAAGAATGAGGACCGGTCCGATGGTCCAGACGACTTCGATCAGCGTGTTGTGGCTCGTCTTGGACGGAACCGGGTTCTTGGACGCCCGGAACTTGACCATGACCACCACCAGCAGGACCAGAACAAGCAGCGTGATCGGAATGATAAACCAAAGCGTGTATGCCTCAAACCAGCGGATTTGATGCATGTTGCCGGTCGCCGCCTGCTGCATACCGGTTTCCCAAGGTCTCGGCTGATCGGCGTAGCTACCTGTCGCAAAAAGCAGACAGATCATAGCCGCCAGAGCCGCGTAAGCTCTTTTCATCACGATGTCTCTCCCTCCAGCGTTTGATCCCAGATCTTCCTCAAACGCAGTATCCCTACAATCCATTGCGCTTCAAACCACAGTTTGGGGTGCTCCGCAACAACTCACGACATTTGTTAGTGCGGCATTTTTGCGCGAATATCCCCCTCTGCTTGTCGCGGACATGGCAAGCATTTCATCATCATACGAAAAATTGCATCGCGGTCCATGGCGCCGCCGGGACAAAATGGAGTAGACGTCGTATTTCCGCCGTAGTCGGTTGGAATCCAGCAGCCGGGGCTTTTCATTTGCCGGCCTGGGCTTCAACAATAGCGGCACTGATTCGAATCTAGAGGTTTCCATGGGTTTTCGTTCCCTCGCCCGGCTTTTGCTCCTTACCGGCAGCGTCGCTGCCGCAGTTGCCGCACCCGCATGGGCGCAGCAGGGCCAGCAGACTCAGCCGCCGGCGCAGCAGACCCAACAGTTGCAGCCGGGCCAGCCGGGCCAGCAGCAGCCGCATACGCAGCAAGTGCCAACAAGCCAGGTTCCGCAACCGCCGGGTACGGTCCGGTCCAGCCACGGCGCTTGGTCCGTCGTGTGCGACAAGCCGGCAGGTGCGGCGACCGAGCAGTGCGCGCTGATGCAGAACGTGATCGCCGAGGATCGTCCGGAAATCGGTCTGTCCGTCGTCGTGCTGAAGACGGCTGACCGCAAGTCCAAGATCCTGCGCGTACTGGCGCCGCTCGGCGTGCTGCTTCCGAACGGTCTCGGCCTCAATATCGACGGCAAGGATATCGGCCGCGCCTATTTCGTGCGCTGCTTCTCCGATGGCTGCTATGCAGAAGTCGTGCTGGAGGACCAGTTGCTGAAGACGCTGCGTAGCGGCGCCACAGCAACCTTCATCGTCTTCCAGTCGCCGGAAGAAGGCATCGGCATCCCTGTGGATTTGAAGGGCTTTGCGGACGGCTACGACGCCCTTCCCTGACCGGATGGGCTTGCTCTTGCGCGGTGCGAAGCCTACATCGGCTCTGAACGGAGCACCTGATCCATGAATACCGATCTCCTTACACTTTTTGATGCCGATGAAGCCAAGCTGCGCGGCATCGTTGCCGAAGCTCTTTCCGGCGCCGATGACGGCGAGCTCTTCGTCGAGCATGTCCAGGCGGAATCGCTGACATTCGACAATGGCCGGATGAAGGGCGGCAGCTTCAACACCGAGCAGGGCTTCGGCCTTCGCGCCGTCGCCGGCGAAGCGGTGGGCTACGCCCATGCGGGGGATCTTTCCGAGGCTGCATTGAAGCGCGCCGCCGACGCGGTGCGCGCGGTGACATCGGGCTATGCCGGCTCCTACGCGGCCGCGCCTCAGCGCACCAACAAGGTGCTCTATGGCGACGAGAACCCGATCGGCACGCCGAGTTTCGAGGAGAAGGCAAAGCTCCTGCAGCGGATCGACAGCTATCTGCGCGACAAGGACGCGAAGGTGCGTCAGGTGACGGCATCCATCGCCGCCAGCTGGCAGGTGGTCGACATTCTGCGCGCTGACGGTCATCGCGTTCGCGATGTGAGGCCGATGACGCGCGTCAATATCTCCGTGATCGTGGGTGACGGCGACCGACAGGAATCCGGCTCCTTCGGCACCGGCGGCCGGATCGGCTTCGGTGATTTCGTCTCAGCGGACAATTGGCACTACGGCGCCGACGAGGCCCTGCGTCAGGCGCTTGTCAATCTGGAGGCGATCGAGGCACCCGCCGGCACAATGGACGTCGTGCTCGGCTCCGGCTGGCCGGGCGTCATGCTGCACGAAGCCGTCGGGCATGGGCTCGAAGGCGACTTCAACCGCAAGAAGACATCGGCCTTCGCCGGCCTGATGGGCCAGATGGTGGCCGCTCCCGGCGTTACCGTCGTCGATGACGGCACGATCGAGAACCGCCGCGGCTCGATCACCGTGGACGACGAAGGCACGCCATCGGCCTACAACGTGCTGATCGAGAATGGCAAGCTGGTCGGCTACATGCAGGACCGGCAGAATGCGCGGCTGATGGGCATGAAGGCGACCGGCAACGGCCGCCGCCAGGGCTATGCCCATACGCCGATGCCGCGCATGACCAACACCTATATGCTCGGCGGCGACAAGACGCCGGAGGAAATCATCGCCTCGGTGAAGAAGGGCATCTATGCCGTTTCCTTCGGCGGTGGCCAGGTGGATATCACCTCAGGCAAGTTCGTCTTCGGCTGCACGGAAGCCTATCTCATCGAGGACGGCAAGCTCGGCGCTCCGATCAAGGGCGCGATGCTGATCGGCAACGGCCCGGATGCGATGAAGCGCGTTTCGATGATCGGCAACGACATGAAGCTCGATACCGGGATCGGCAATTGCGGCAAGGCCGGCCAATGGGTTCCGGTCGGCGTTGGTCAGCCGCATTTGCGCATGGACCAGATCACGGTGGGCGGCACCAAGACCTAATCGTTCTTGAGGCGCTTATCACGCCTCGGGACGAAAACGCCATTTGCGCTCCACCGCAGCGGTCAAATCCAGGCCGTTGCGATGCGCGAATAAAAGAATGTGGCCGAGCACATCGGCCGTTTCGTCGGCAAGTGCGGTCGCCAGTTCCGCATCGCTCATGCCCTTGCGCCGCCCACGGCCGGTGACCTTGTTCCAGATCTGGATCAGCTCGCCCATCTCCTCCTGGAGTTTCAGCACGAACCAATCGTCGTCACGCTCCATGCCGTTATCGGCGGCGTAGCGTGCCGAAGCCGTTTCGAATTGCTCCATCAGATCTTTCAGCATCGAAATCGTTCCCTTTATGTTCTAGACATCAATGAACGATTCCCGTCAAAAAGTCGAGCCGGCGGAGATCGCTCCGCCGGCTCGTGTTTATCCAATTCAAGATTACGCTCAGCCCTTGCTCGGCAGCAGCATGCAATCGAAGTCCTTACGCTTCAAAGCAGAGCAGGCGGAATTCGCATCGTCGCGGCTTGCAAAGCCGGTGAAGCGGGCGCGATAGACCGTGCTGGCACCCTTGCCGACGGCCTCGGTATAGGGCGAGGCATTGGCGAGCGCATTGCCGGCCTTGGACTTCGCTTCCGAGAGAATATCCTTGGCAGCCTGGGCGGTCGGCGTCGCCGCGATTTGCACTTGCCAGCTTCCGGATACCACCGGCTTGCTGGCGGTTGCCGGCTGCTTGTTGTCGACGAGGATCTCGTCCATCGCAGCCGGGCGATCCATCGGCACGGTGACGTTCGAGGCGGCAGCGAATGCCATCGGAACGACCTCTGCGCGTTTGCGCGGGGTGGCTGCGGTGGTCTGCGTGTCGACATCCACGGCAACATCGTCCGATACAGACGCCACTTCAATCTGCTTGGCCATCTTGCCCCCGCCGACGCTCGCCAGCAGACGCGATGTCGCGACGGGGCTTGCCTTGGGCACATAACGATCCAACAGCGATGCCATCATCGCATCGCGGCCACGCGCGGTGGCGCCGCCCATGACGACGCCGATCACGCGGCGATTGCCCTGGCGCACGGCGCTGACGAGGTTGAAGCCGGAGGCATTGGTATAGCCGGTCTTGATACCGTCCATGCCTTCATAGCGATACATCAGATTGTTATGGCCGCGCACGTAATGGCCGCGGTAGTTAAAGCTCGTCTGCGAGAAGAGCCGGTATTCCTGGGGATAGTTGTTGATGAGCGCGACGGCGAGCGTCGACATATCTCGCGCCGTCGTCCACTGCTGCATGTTCGGAAGACCCGAGGCATTCAGGAAGGTGGTGCGGCGCATGCCGAGTTCGCGCGCCTTCTGCGTCATCATCCGCGCAAAGCCGCTTTCGCTGCCGCCAAGTGCTTCCGCCATGGCGGTTGCGGCGTCGTTGGCGGACTTGATGATCATGCCATCGACGGCTTCGCGGACGGTCACCGTGCCGCCGGGCTTGAGGCCCAGCTTGGTGGGCGGCTTGGCAGAGGCGAAGCGCGAAACCGGGATCCGGGTATTCCAGCTCAGCTTGCCGCGGTGGATCGCTTCGAAGGTCATGTATAGTGTCATCATCTTGGTCAGCGATGCCGGATGGTTGAGGTCATCCGCATTGCTGGATGCCAGCACGTTGCCGGTCTTTGCATCCATGATGAAATAGGCGCTGCCAGCGAAGCTCGCCACGGGAGCGCTCAACAGCAAGACGGCCGCAGACAAAGCCATCAGAAGTCGTTTCATAATTGTCCCCAACCGAAAGAATGCCAACACACCGCATCAATCCCTGTACGATTTTGCGACAAAAAGCCTGATACCGGTGCGATATTGAGGCAACAGCCTCGATAGTTCTTCAATTTTGCCTTTCCTGGTAAAATAAGCATTAACGCATTGGAAATTATGACAAAGATTCAGTAAGGTTTAACGGGGATGCGCTACAGCGTTGACATTGGTCAACCGGGTCGAGCCGCATGGAACAGGGCATCAAGGTCCGCCTCAAGCGCACGATGATCTCAAGCGGACTGGAAGCCGCCGCAATCTTGAAGGGTGCGGGGCTAATGCGCGACGTTGCCCGCCTCGGCGCTATCTTCACCCTTCATCACGTCCGCCCTGCCCTCCCCCGCCGTTTTGCGCCCAATGCGCATCTGGAGGTCTCGCCCGACTTTCTCGATCAGGCGATCGCACGGCTGAAACAAGACGGTTACGAGTTCATCGCACTCGACGCTCTTCCGTCACGGGCAAAAGAGGCTGCCGGCAGACCACCCTTCGTCGCCCTCACGCTCGATGACGGCAACCGGGACAATCTTGACCACGCTCTGCCAATCTTCGCGCGCCACAATGTGCCCTTCACCGTCTTCGTCGCCCAGGGGCTTTCGGAGCGGACCCATAGCATATGGTGGGAGACGCTGGCCGAGCTGCTTAGCCGGCTGGATCGGGTGACATTCGATTTCGGATCAGGAGACGAGTTTCTGCCACTCGGCAAGGACAGCCAGAGGCATGCCGCATTCGCCCGCTTCGCCGCTTTCGTCCACAGCGACGAAGAAAGCGAAGCCGTCGGCCGGATCGATGAGCTTGCCCGGCGTCATGGCCTGGAGCCGCTCGACATCGTCCGTGCATCGATCATGGATCGGAACGAATTGCGGCAGCTCGCGCGCCATCCGCTTGCTTCGCTCGGCGCCCATGCGGTGAGCCATCGAGCATTGGCAAGGCTCCCCGAGGCGGAGGCGGCCGCGGAAATAGCACTCTCGGCCGATTATGTCGCCGACATTACCGGAAAGCGGCCAACCACAATCGCCTACCCCTATGGCACGAACGAGGCCGTCTCGCCGCGCGAGGGCCGGCTTGCGGCAGAGCTCGGCTTTTCCGTCGGCGTCACCACGCGCCCCGGCACGATCACGACGACAAATGGCAATGCACCGCTGCTGCTGCCGCGGCTATCGCTGAACGGCCATTACCAGAAGCCCCGCTATGCGTCGGCGCTTGCATCCGGCATCCCCATGCGGCTGATGGGGCGCCGGGAGCCGGCATAAGGTTTACGGATACATCCGCACCTTTTGCCAGGCGCCTTCGGGCACATCGCGACGAAATTCGATACGATCGTGCAGTCGGAACTGGCGGTCGTGCCAAAATTCGATCGACAGCGGCCGGATGCGGAAGCCGGACCAATAAGGCGGGCGCGGAATATCGCCGATCGCGTAACGAGCGGTATATTCGGCGACGGCCTTTTCGAGCGCGAAGCGGCCTTCCAGAGGGCGCGACTGCTTTGAGGCCCATGCCCCGATGCGGCTGCCGCGGGGTCTTGTCTTATAATATTCGTCGGCTTCCTTATCGCTCACCACTTCAACCAGGCCACGCAAACGCACCTGGCGACGCAGCGACTTCCAGTGGAAGCACATGGCGGCTTTCTTCTGGGAAAGAATTTCTTGGCCTTTCTGGCTCTCGAAATTTGTATAGAATACGAATCCGTCGCTATCGAAACCTTTCAGAAGAACCATGCGGACATTTGGCAAACCATCCTTATCCACCGTTGCCAGCGCTACCGCATTCGGATCGTTCGGTTCGGTGGTCTCCGCCTCACGCAGCCAGGACGCAAAGAGGCTGAAAGGTTCGTTCTGCTCGGTGAAGTCACCGCTTGTTAACTCGTTTTCCGACATATTAATTCAAAAGCTCCGCAATTCCTAATAACCGCCGGCCCCTCTGGCTGGCCAAGAAGTTCGGGTGGAAGTCATAGCAAAGTCGATCGGTCATACAAAGCGCAAGCTTGCAAAAGGCGTAACGATGGCTGTCGCCCTCACCTCCCTTTTCACCCTTGGCGGCTGCGTCGGCGGCGGCATGGACTACCTGAGCTCGGCCAAAGTGGATCGCAGCGTATCGACAGGCACCGTGCCGACGGCACCGGTGACAGCGGACAGCATCTCCGACGAGACCACAGTGCGCAATGCCGTCACCTCGGCGGATCTCAATAAGCTCAACGGACAGCCGATACCCTGGGCAAACACCTCGACCGGCAGCGCCGGCGTCATCGACACGATTGTCGAAAGCAATGCATCCGGCGTGGTCTGCCGCCAATTCCGTACGAGCCGGCATTCCTATCAGGGTGTTGCCAACTTCTCTGGCAGGACTTGCCTTGTCGGCCTCGGCGAATGGCAGTTGCTGAGCTTCCAGCAGGCGGGCTGATCGCCCTTCTCCTGTTTCCATCGCCTCCAAAACATTTTTGCTTCCGTACGCGTGATGTTGACATCTGCGCTCTCCGTCCGACTGCGATTTTGGCACCGCCTGTTAGCGATTGGCTAACCATGCCCCGAAATGGGGATCTGCTGCCCCTCTCCGCCGTAACGCCTGATTAGCAACTCTTCCCGCAGGATCGGCTCATCGGCGCATCACCCTTGCCTCCCATGACAGGAAGCAGGACGGCGAAGCGCTATCAATTGGTTCTTTGCTTGGGGTGCTGCGATGGGGCTGGGCACACCCACGAATGATGGCGGGAAAGATGCGGGATCCGTATAAGGTGCTGGGCGTTAGAAAGGATGCGGGGGCGGACGAAATCAAATCCGCCTGGCGCAATCTGGCAAAGACTGCTCATCCCGATCACAATCCTGGCGATCCGACGGCTTCGGAGCGATTTGCCGAAATCGGCCGTGCTTACGAGACGTTGAAGGATCCCCAGAAGCGCAGCCGTTACGATCAGATCGCGCGTATGGCCGAGGCGAAGGGCCAGAGCCAGGAACAGACGATCATACAGCAGCGGCAGGCGGCACGGGAGGCCGCCGAACGAGCCAAGGCCGCGCGTGCCAATGCCGACAAGATCATGGAAGAGCTCGCCCGGGCCAATGCCCGCAAGGCAGCAGCCTCGGCGGCATCCGGCCAACATGGTAATGCCGCCGAATCGCCGGAAGATATGGTCGAGCGTATTTTCGGAGTGAAGACCGGCCAGGCGCAGCAGGCACAAGCCACGGCTGATGTCGGCGCACAACAGGCGGAAAAGCCGCGGGAACAGCCCACTACCGCAGCATCGGAAGAGCTGCAGATGGAAGAAGAGCAGTACGCAGCGGTCTCCGCGTCGGCCGGCTCGCGCTCGGCCTTCGGCATCCTCGGCTCCCTGGTGCGGCGCATCACGGGCGGCAATGTACCCGAAAAGCCACCGGAAAAAACCCCGGAGGTCGCTGCCGAAGCCACGGTGACGCTCGACGACATGCTGAAGAGCCGTTGGATCATCGTGCCGCTGCCCGATGGCCGCGAGGCGCGCTTTCAGGCAACGACGGATATCTCCAACGGTCAGGTGCTGCACCTCAAGGGCCAGGGGCTGAAACTGCAGGGCATGCTGCGCGGCGATGTCGCCGTCACTGTGCATCTGTCGACCGACGGGCGCTTCACGCTCGAAGGCAGCGATGTGCGCACCATATTGCCTGTCAGCATCGAAAATGCGGTCCTTGGCTGCGAGACAACCGTCGAGGGATTGAACGGGCCGGTCAGGATCACGGTGCCGGCATGGTCCGGTTCGGATCAGATCATTCGCATTTCCGGTGAGGGATTGCCCAACGGCAATGGCGCAAAAGGCGATCTCATTGTCGAATTGCGGCTGATGCTCTGGGAAAAACCCGACGACAAGGTCACGGATCTCATGCGGAGTATGCGCGAAGGGTTTTTCCTGTGAAATTTTGGTGACAACAGCACCCTTTGTTACGATCCCTAACAGTTGATGATCTTTACGATGCTTGAACCGGGGGTCGGCCTATGCCATAGGCAGGTTCATCTAAAGTTCAAGGGAGCATAATATGGCTCAAGCCACTGGCCTCATGGCAGGCAAACGCGGCGTCATCCTCGGCGTAGCAAACAACCGTTCGATAGCGTGGGGTATTGCCAAGGCCTGCTCGGATGCCGGAGCCGAAATCGCATTGACATGGCAGGGCGATGCCCTGAAGAAGCGCGTCGAGCCGCTCGCTCAGGAACTCGGCGCCTTCATGGCCGGCCATTGCGACGTGACCGAGCCGGCAACGATCGATGCCGTCATGGACACGCTCGAGGCGAAATGGGGCAAGATCGATTTCGTCGTGCATGCCATTGCGTTTTCCGACAAGGACGAGCTGACCGGCCGTTATCTCGATACCAGCCGTGACAATTTCACGAAGACGATGGACATCTCCGTCTATTCCTTCACGGCGGTTGCGCAGCGCGCCGAGCGAATCATGAATGACGGAGGCTCCATGATCACCCTCACCTATTACGGTGCGGAGAAGGTCATGCCGCATTACAACGTCATGGGCGTCGCCAAGGCCGCTCTCGAAGCAAGCGTACGCTACCTCGCAGTCGATCTCGGCAGCCGCGGCATCCGCGTCAACGCGATCTCGGCAGGCCCGATCAAGACGCTCGCAGCGTCCGGCATCGGCGACTTCCGCTACATCCTGAAGTGGAACGAGTACAACGCGCCGTTGAAGCGGACTGTCACGATCGACGAAGTCGGCAATTCCGCCCTCTACCTGCTGTCGGATCTGTCGACGGCCGTGACCGGCGAAATCCACCACGTCGATTCCGGCTATCACACGGTCGGCATGAAGGCCGTGGACGCGCCCGACATTTCCGTCGCGAAGGACTGACTAACAGGAATCTGACCGTGTCGCCCATCCTCTATGTGATACGCCACGGTCAGACCGACTGGAATGCCGAGCGCCGGCTGCAGGGGCAGAAGGATATCGATCTGAACGCCATCGGTCGCGAACAGGCGCGGCAGAACGGCGTCGATCTTGCGGAAATCCTCGCCTTCGAAAACATCCCCTTCGATTTCGTTGCAAGCCCGTTGCGGCGTACCCGCGAAACCATGGAAATCGTCCGGCAGGCGATGGGGCTGCCGCCCAAGGACTACGGCACTGACGACAGGTTGGTCGAAGTGTCCTTCGGGGCCTGGGAAGGCTTTACTCTCAAGGAATTGAAGGCGACCGAGCCTGACCGTCTTGCCGAGCGCAAGGCCAACAAATGGGATTTCATCCCGCCTGGCGATGATGCCGAAAGCTACGAAATCCTCTCCTGGCGCGTTGGCGCCTGGCTGACGTCCATCGACCGTCCGACGGTCTGCGTCACGCATGGCGGCGTCATACGCACGCTGTTTCGCCTGATCGGGGATGTCGAAAAGGAAGAGGCGGCCGAAATCCCCATCCATCAGGACCAGATCCTGAAAGTCGATCCGGAAATGAAGATCATTGGCTGGATGTAACGCGGTTTGGGATTAGGCCGGGGACCGTTATTTCGGAGAACGCCTAAAATCGATCGATCGAAAACTCTGGATTTCACCCGCACCGGGTGAGTGCCTGGCCAAGCCGGGATTTATTGGACGATATCAAGATCGTTGACGACGCGCTTGCCGTCGACTTCCGTATAGAAGACCACGACCTTCACACCGGCCTGCAGGCCGCTGAAATCGAAATCCTCCGGCACCTGATAGCTCTTGCCGTCATCCAGCGTGATATTGAAGTTCTTCGCATCGACCTTCTTGATGACGGCCTCGACATCCGCGCTCTCAGCAAAACCAGCGACAGGAGCAAGCAGGCTTGCCGTGGCCAAAAGCGTCGCTACAAAGAAGCGCATCGTCGTCACCCTTCAGGTAAATTGATTATGATTTCTTATGCGGCCTAGAAAACACGTCGAATATGGCGGAAGTTGCCCCCAATAATGACTTCGCCCGCCCAATTGGTGAATGCATCGTCACAATCCACAATTCGGATTAATCTTTGTTTACCATGCCGATGCTTGAGGAAGAAAATGGCTGAGCGCCGTTTCCGAGGCAACTGAAAGAAAGATTTTGTCTTGTCAGAATTTTGGCCTATGAGTGGGCCGCAATTGCAAGTGACAAGACGCGGCCTGCCGTCAGGCTGCGCTAATCCGGTCGTTTTACATGTCGCATAACACATTCGGTCACCTCTTCCGCGTCACCACCTGGGGCGAAAGCCACGGCCCGGCGCTCGGCTGCGTCGTCGACGGCTGCCCTCCGGGCCTCCGTTTCAAGCTGCAGGACATTCAGACCTGGCTCGACAAGCGCAAGCCGGGGCAATCGCGCTTCGTCACGCAGCGGCGCGAGGACGATCTCGTGAAGGTTCTGTCCGGCGTCATGCTCGATGAGGACGGCGAGACGATGATCTCGACCGGAACGCCGATCTCGATGCTGATCGAGAATACCGACCAGCGTTCGAAGGATTATGGCGAAATCGCCCGACGCTATCGTCCCGGCCATGCCGACTATACCTATGACGTCAAATACGGCATTCGCGACTATCGTGGCGGCGGGCGCTCCTCGGCCCGCGAGACAGCAGCGCGTGTCGCCGCCGGCGGCATCGCCCGTCTCGTCGTGCCCGGCGTGACCATCCGCGGCGCGCTGGTGCAGATCGGCAAGCATAAGATCAACCGTGCCAATTGGGACTGGGCCCAGGTCGACCAAAATCCTTTCTTCGCGCCGGATCCGGAAATCGTGCCGGTGTGGGAAGAGTATCTCGACGGCATCCGCAAGGCAGGCTCCTCGATCGGCGCAGTCGTCGAAGTCGTGGCCGAAGGCGTGCCGGCCGGGCTTGGCGCGCCGATCTACGGCAAGCTCGATCAGGATATCGCCTCGCTGCTGATGTCGATCAACGCCGTCAAGGGCGTCGAAATCGGGGAAGGCTTCGCCTCCGCCGAACTCACAGGCGAGGAAAATGCCGATGCCATGCGGATGGGCAATGACGGCAAGCGCATTTTCCTGTCCAATCACGCCGGCGGCATCCTGGGCGGTATTTCCACAGGCGAGCCCATCGTCGCACGCTTTGCCATCAAGCCGACTTCGTCGATCCTGACGGAACGCCAGTCGATCGATGCCGATGGCAACAACGTCGATGTGCGCACCAAGGGCCGCCACGATCCATGCGTCGGCATTCGTGCGGTGCCGATCGGCGAAGCCATGGTTGCCTGCGCGGTTGCCGACCATTATCTGAGAGATCGCGGCCAGACAGGCCAGCAGAGATAGGAATTTCGAGATGCCGTATGACCAGAAGCGCGTTGTCGATGCCATCCGGGCTTTCGAAGCCGGCGAGATCGTCGTCGTCATGGACGATAACGACCGCGAAAACGAAGGCGACCTGATCGTTGCCGCCGTACACTGCACGCCCGACAAGATGGCCTTCATCGTTCGCCACACCTCTGGTATCGTCTGCACGCCGATGCCGCGCGAAGAAGCCAAGCGGCTCAACCTCAATGCCATGGTCGCAGAAAACGACTCAGCACATACGACGGCCTTCACCGTTTCCGTCGACTTCAAGCATGGGACCACGACCGGTATTTCCGCCGACGACCGCACGCTGACGGTGCGCAACCTCGCCAACCCGAATGTCGGTCCCACAGATTTCGTCCGCCCCGGCCATATCTTCCCGCTCGTTGCCCGCGAAGGTGGCGTGCTGATGCGTTCGGGCCATACGGAAGCTGCGGTCGATCTTTGCAAGCTTGCCGGCCTGCCGCCGATCGGCGTCATCTGCGAGCTCGTCAATGACGATGGCACCGTCACGCGCGGTCAGCAGGTGGTGAGCTTCGCCGAGCAGCATGGGCTGAAGCTTGTTTCGGTCGCCGATCTCATCGCCTATCGCCAGCGGAAGGAAACGCTGATCGAACTCGGCGCCAGCTTTGATGTCGAGACTCCGTTCGGCAAGGCGCGCGCCCATACCTATTCGCTGCCCTGGGATCCAATGCAGCACCTTGCCGTTGTCTTCGGTGACATCCGCGACGGTATCGACATTCCGGTCCGCCTGCATCCGGAGAACGTTGCCGAGGATATTTTCGGCAAGAACAGCCCGGTCGATTTCTACATGAAAAAGATCGCCGAAGAGGGCCGCGGCATCATCGTCTATCTGCGTGAGGGCTCTGTCGGCGTCGGCCATTTCGACAACGGCCGCAAATCGCGCCAGGCCGGCCGCGAGGCGCATGCCGAAGCGCAGACGCGGGATAGCGAATGGCTGGAAATCGGCCTCGGTGCTCAGATCCTGAAGGATCTCGGCGTCAGCTCGATCAAGCTGCTCACCAGCCGCGAGCGGCACTATGTCGGCCTGGAAGGTTTCGGGATCAAGATCGCCAAGACGGAGATCTGCTGATCTTCAATCTACTCTTGAGTCGAACGGTCGGAGCGAAGCTCCGAGGGGCAGCGTGATGCCTCTTCGAACTCAGGATCATTTCGTGCCCCTCACTATGCGGCCCCCCCGTTCACGGGGAAGGTGCCGAAAACTCGCGATCGAGCAGCCCCATCATGATGTCATCGTGCCAGCTGCCGTTGACATAGGCCGTCTCCCGCTCCCTTCCCTCGACAACGAAGCCGCATTTCTCATAGGCGCGGATGGCACGCTGGTTGTAGGCGAGCACGCGTATTCCGATGCGGTGCAGCTCCATCTCGCCGAAAGCATGACACAGTAGAAGCATGATCGCTTCCGTGCCAAAGCCTTTGCCAAGCAACGCCGGATCATAAATCCCGATCGCCATCGTCGCACGCTTGTCCTGGGGATTGACGTTGTCCAATCTGATCACGCCGGCAAAGGCGCCCTTGATCTCGATAACCCATGCGTGGGGGTGATCGGCAATACCCTGAACCCATCTGACCGCAGTCTCCCGAGTGATGGGCTTGATGTCCTCTCTGTTGACGCCATACATCTCCGCGATCTCGGCATTGGTGCCCAAGAGGAGGCGCTCATCGGCGTCCTCAGCACATGGCGGGCGGAGCCTGACATTGCGGCCTTTTAGAATCAGCGACGACAATGAACTCTCCTCCTCGGGTGCTCTTCTGCATATTGGACTTAGTTAGCCATGTCCTCTCAAGGAGGAGGTGACAAAGCTCATGATCGATCCGTCCATGTGAGGCTGAACACGCGAAGCCAATTGTCATACGCGAATTTTCGCAAGGTCAGCTCGTCGAAACCACTTTTGCGCATGGCGTCGAGGAGACGCGGCAAGCCGCTTGCGTCCTTGATCTCGCGGGGCATGACGGCACCATCGAAATCCGATCCCAAAGCGACCCCCTCGGGTCCAACGCGAGCGATGAGGTAATCGATCTGGCGTATAACGGCGTCGAGCGGGGTGTCCTCGTCAAGATTGGCATCCGCGCGGATATCGTTGACGGCAAGATTCAACCCGATGACGCCACCTGTATCGCGGATAGCATCCAATTGCCGGTCGGTGAGATTTCGCGTCGACGGACATATGGCATGGGCGCAGGCGTGGGTGGCGACGAGCGGAGCGGTACTCAATGCGGCCACGTCCCAAAATCCGCGCTCGTTCAGATGGGAAACATCGATCATGATCCCTGATTCATTGCATCTTCTGACCAGATCCTTTCCCAAATCCGTGAGGCCGGGTCCCGTGTCGGGCGATCTCGGATAGGCAAACGGAACGCCGTAACCAAAGATATTCGAGCGGCTCCACACGATGCCCAGAGATCGAAGGCCGGCACTGTGCATGCTATCCAAATAGCCGAGATCGGGGCCGATGGCGTCGGCGCCTTCCATATGAAGCACGACAGCAAAGACGCCGGCATGTCGTGCCGCCTCGATCTCGCTAACGCTCGTTGCCAGACGGATTTTATCGCCCGAACGTCCAATCAGCTTCTTTATGGCCGAAAGCTGTCCGTCGATTTGCCGGCGGGCATGGTCCGGATGCAAAGCTTCAGCATAGCGAACTTCGTAGCCATCATGGGTGATCGTCAGGTCATCCACCGGCTCTTGGCCCGGCGCGGCGTACATCGCAAACAATCCGCCGGTCAAACCTCCTTCGAATGCTCTTGGAAGATCGATATGCCCGGCCTCGGACCGAGCCAGAAAATCACGGCCGTCGGGTTTATAATCCAGCATGAACTGGACCGTATCATTGTGCCCGTCGAAGATCCGAACATTATCCATGCGATCGCTGTCCCCAAAAATCAGCGGCCGTTCCCTGGATGCCGCTCACCACCGATCTCTCGAAAAGCAAGGGTCATCCCCGCCAGCCTTCGAGAAACACGACCTTCTCGACGCCGGTGAAACGGGCGATACGCTCCAGTTCTGCCTCCAGCTTCTCCAGCCGGCCGGCCGATGCCTTGACGCCCGGTTCGAGCCACAGGCGCTTGACGTCAAGCGTTCCCGCCTTGCGGTCCGCCTTCATATCGATCCGTCCGATCAGACGGTCTCCTTCGAGGAGCGGAAAAACGTAATAGCCGTATTCGCGCTTCGGTTCGGGCACGAAGATCTCGATGCGGTAGAAGAAGCCGAACAGGCGTTCGGTGCGATTGCGATCGCGCAGCGTGGGATCGAAGGGGCTAAGCACCCGGATACGCGCCGGCGCTTCGGCGTGACTATCGAGCGTGTCATGAAAGTCGAGGAAAGCAAGCGAAGGGCGAGGCTTGCCGCCAGCGGCAGGCTCGATCAGCACTTCGGTCAGCTCGTCGCGATGCGTCTCGACCCAGCTCTTGGCCTCCTGCGGTGTCACGAGATCCCAGAAGGCGGCGATCTCGCCTGAGGTCGCAAAGCCGAGACGCTGCAGCGCGCTGCGGCAGGCCCAATCGACAAATTCGTCATGCTCGACTTCCGGCTCATGGAAATGGGCCGGAAGCACACGCTCCACGAGGTCATAGACCTTCTGGAAATTGGTGCGGCCGGCGATCGCGAACTTGCCGGTGCGCCAGAAATATTCGAGCGCCGTCTTGTTGGGGTGCCAGTTCCACCAGCCACCGGAGACATGATCTTCCGCCTTGACCTCGCGGGCGGTGATGGCCCCATTCTTCAGCACGCGCTCGTAGGTTTCCTCGAAAGCCGCCTCGAACCCCTCGCCGCGCCATTTCCGCCAGCGTTCGATGATCGCCGCTTCCTCGCGGCGAAAACGGTGCTTCCAATAGACGAAGAATGCGCTCGGTAGAATGGAGGCGTCGTGCGTCCAGTTCTCGAAGAGCGCGCCGTCCTTTTCCAGAAGTTCCGTCAGGTGCTCGCGCCGATAGGTCTGGTTGCGCGAAAACAGGATCTGGTGATGGGCACGCTCGACGGTGCCTATGCTATCGACCTGCACGAAGCCGATGTCATGGATGAGCTGCAGCAGGCCGGCCTTGGTCAAGGCGCGGTTCGGCGGATTGGCAAGCCCCTGTTTAGCAAGGAACACGCGGCGGGCGTCACGATTCGAGAGCAGATTCGTCATGGGCGGATCATAGGCATAAATTCCCATGCTTTCAAAGAGGCCCTGATTTGATAAATCGAAGTGATGCGCTATAGCTCCGCGATAGAGCAACTCCAGGAAAAGTGCGTAGCGGTTTTCCGTCCGGGATTGCGAGACAATAAAAGGCTGGAGCGGCTCTGAGGTTCCGTGAAACGTTGAACCGCTCCAGCTTACCGAACAAGGAAGCCGCTTGGACATCCGCTTCGAAAATGCCGGCGTCGATTACGGCAAGCGCACTGCGCTGTTCCCGCTGAGCCTGACGCTTCAAGAGCGTCGTATTGGCATCATCGGCCTCAACGGCTCCGGAAAGACAACCTTTGCGCGGCTGATCAACGGGCTTGTCAAGCCGACGAGCGGGCGGGTCGTGGTCGACGGGCTCGATACGGTCGGTGACGCTGCCAAAGTGCTCGGCAAGGTCGGCTATATCTTCCAGTCGCCGCAGAACCAGATCATCCTGCCCGTCGTGCGCGACGACATTGCCTTTGGGCTCAAGGCGCGCGGATATGACAAGGCGCAGATCGAAACCGCGGTCGAGGGCATTCTTGACCGTTTTGGCGTTAGCCATCTCGGCGCGCGGCGGGCACATGAGCTTTCCGGCGGTGAGTTGCAGATGGCCGCACTCTGCTCGGTACTGGTCACCGGCCCGGATATCCTCATTCTGGACGAACCGACAAACCAACTCGATCTGAAGAATCGGGCGCTCGTTCAGAAGACCATGGCAACGCTTCCAGAAAATGTCATCATCATCAGCCACGACCTGCCGCTACTTGAGGATTTCGACCGTGTGCTGCTGTTCGACCAGGGCCGGCTAGTTGCCGATGCTCCGGCAGAGGAAGCGATCGCTCGCTACAGGGAGATTGCCGGCTGATGCAGACGCTGCATGTGGATGCGGATACATGGATGCATCGGCTCTCGCCGCGCGTGAAGCTGCTTGCGCTGACCGCATTCGGCGTGTTGCTGTTTCTGACGCAGTCCATCGTGCTGCTCGCCTGCGCAAACCTTGTCGGCGCCGCCCTTTATCTTCGCTGCGGCCTGCCAGTTGCAGAGGCGCTCAAGCGGCTGCGACCTATCCTCGTTTCGATTGCCGTCCTGGCCATATTCGCGGCAATCGTCGGCCCGCTGAACGCAGCCATCGTTACGGCGCTGCGACTGACCGCGCTGGCGCTATTTGCCGCCACGGTGACGGCGACGACATCGATGGCTGCTTTCATTGATGAGATCACCGCCCTTGCCACGCCGCTCGAAAGGCTAGGCCTGCTGAAAGCCGCTGATATCGGCCTTGCGATCGGCCTCGTCATCCGTTTTGTGCCTGAAATTCTCGATCGCTACCGCGCAATCCGCGAAGCGCATCAGGCCCGCGGGATCAAGATTCGCCTCGCAACCACGCTCGCGCCGCTGATCATTCTGACACTGCGCGATGCGGACAATATTGCTGCTGCGATTGACGCGCGCGGCATTCGGCGTCAATGAACATGGGACTTTGTTGGAAGGAACCGCCATGAACACCCGCGATCTCGTCCTCTCGGCGCTGTTTGCCGCCATCATCGTTGCGCTCGGCCTCTTGCCGCCCATCCCGATCGGCATCATTCCGGTTCCGATCACGGCACAATCTCTCGGCGTCATGCTTGCCGGCGTCGTGCTAGGCGCAAGGCGTGGCGCGATCGCGGTATTGCTCGTGGTCGTTCTTGTCAGCATCGGCCTACCGGTGCTGTCGGGCGGACGCGGCGGTCTTGCAGTGTTTGCCGGCCCGACGGCCGGCTTCTTCGTCGGCTGGATATTCGCAGCCTTCGTCACCGGCTATCTCTCCGAACGGCTGGTGAAGCCGGAACAGAGCGGCCTCGTTCAAGGCGTCGGCTTCTTCATCGCTGCCGTCATTGGCGGTGTCGTGGTGCTCTATGCATTGGGCATTGCCTGGCTAGCCATCAATATCGGCTTCGGCAAGGCGTTTATCGGGTCTCTGGGCTTCGTGCCGGGCGATATCGTCAAGGCCGTGGTCGCGGCCCTGGTCGGCCGCGCCGTCATGGTCGGCTATCCGCTTCTGCCGCAGCGCAGCTAAAACTCGGCTCAGGCCAGATATTTATAGAGCCAGTCGCGCGTGTCTTCTGGCAGCGGCACGGGATCATGCTCGTCGCCGCGCACCGCAAGCCAGAGGATTTCCACTTCTGCCGCCAGTTCGTTGCCGGTTTCGACCGCCACGACGAAACCGACCGATTTGCCGCCGATCTTGTTGACACTGATCGAGTAGCGGGCAAGTTCATCATAGTGCAAGGCACGGTGCAACGAACAGGATACTTTCTTGGCGATGTAGACGGGTTCATCGTCCACAAGCGGTCGCGTGCGCCAGAAGTTCGAGAGTGCGGTCTCTGCCTGTGAGATATAGGATGCGATAAACATCTGGCCGTGCCGGTCGACATCGCGCGGCGGCACCCTTACCTCGATGACATCGGATCGTTCTACTCTTGCCATGACGCAATAACCCTGGCCGACGCCATACTGACCTTAATGAAAGCTTAACACCACGCTTCGATAAGTAAACGGGCGCCATTCCAAAGTGGTTAAGATGGATTGTTGACATTGTAGTGACATGGTCCATGTCCTGTAATAGGCGTCACACCTCATTTATAGATTGGCCCCATGAGCACACGTCTTTACGAACATCCGATCTTCCTTGAACACATCGTTCCGGCAGGTCACCCCGAACGGCCGGATCGGCTGCGATCGCTGAACATCGCGCTGGAGCATCCAAATTTCGAGCGTCTGGATCGGCAAAAAGCGCCTGCCGCGCATGAGGATGCAGTCCTGCTTGCCCACCCTGAGGAGCATCTGGAGTTCGTGCTGCGCTCGATGCCGGACAGGGGCGACGACGGCGAGATCAACCAGCTGGAAGCCGATACATATGCGAGCCCGAAGACGTTGCAGGCGATCATGCATGGCGTCGGCGGCGCCATGGCGGCGGTCGACGACGTCTTCTCCGGTGCGGCCGACAATGTCTTCGTCGCGGCCCGCCCGCCCGGCCACCATGCCGAGAAGACCAAGGCCATGGGCTTCTGTTTCTTCAACAATGCCGCGATTGCCGCCCGCCATGCGCAAAAGGCCCACGGCGCCGAGCGCGTCGCCATCGTCGATTGGGACGTGCACCACGGCAACGGCACGCAGGACATCTTCTGGGACGATCCCTCGGTGCTTTTCTGTTCCACCCACCAGATGCCGCTCTATCCGGGCACGGGCAAGAAGGAGGAGCGTGGCACGCACAACACAATCGTCAATGCGCCGCTGTCGCCCAATACCGGCGGCGATCATTTCCGCGAGGCCTTCAAGTCGCGCGTTTTGCCGGCGCTCACTGACTTCAGCCCCGACCTCATCATCATCTCGGCCGGGTTTGACGCCCACCACCGCGATCCCCTGGCGCAATTGAACCTGACGGGCGAGGATTTCGACTGGGCGACGGGACGGCTGCTCGAGATCGCTGACCGCAGCGCCAAGAACCGGGTCGTCAGCCTGCTCGAAGGCGGCTATGATCTGGAAGGTCTCGCCGAGTCGGCGGGGATGCATATTCTACGCATGATGAGAGGTTGACGATGAGCGAGAACGCCAAGGCAGATGTTTCGGGCTATTCCTTCGAGAAGGCCGTGGCGGAGCTTGAAAGCATCGTTGCACGGCTTGAGCGCGGCGACGTGGCGCTCGATGAATCCATTTCGATCTACGAGCGGGGCGAAGCGCTGAAGAAGCATTGCGAGGCACTCCTTTCGGCCGCGGAAAACCGCATCGAGAAGATCAGGCTCGACCGCGCCGGCAAGCCGCAGGGCACGGAAGCGCTGGATGGCGCTTGAGACGAAGCCAGAAAATTTGAGTTTGGGTGACATTGCCGGTAGGTTGGCCCGGTAGGTTGCGTTCCGACCGAAAGGAGAGCGGTTATGTCCTTCTTCCCAGGCAACGATCCGCAGGCCGGTGATGCCTTCGCCTGCGACGCGATCGAAAATCTGATTATACCGCGCACCAGCGACCTCGGCGGCTTCTCCGTGCGGCGCGCACTTCCGAGCAGCCGACGGCGACTGGTGGGGCCGTTCATTTTCTTCGATCGCATGGGGCCCGCCATTTTACGGCCGGGTCAGGCGCTCGACGTGCGCCCGCATCCGCATATCGGCCTTTCCACCGTCACCTATCTGTTCGACGGCGAAATCCGCCATATGGATAGCCTCGGCACCGCCAAGGTGATCCGCCCCGGCGACATCAACCTGATGACGGCCGGGCGCGGCATCGTGCATTCCGAGCGCACGCCGGAGAACCTGCGCGACCATCCGTTTTCCATGTCCGGCTTGCAGACGTGGCTGGCGCTGCCCGACGACAAGGAGGAGATCGATCCCTCCTTCGCCCATACGGAAAAGGATGACTTACCAACGATCGCCGACGGCGGCGTGAGCGGGCGCGTTGTCATCGGCGATTTCGAAGGCCTGAAATCGCCGGTGAAATCATTCACCGATACGCTCTATGTCGATCTTCAGCTCCAGCCGAACACGACGTTTCCTTTTGGGGCAGCGCATGAGGAGCGTGCCGTCTACATTCTCTCCGGTTCGCTTGTCGTCGCCGGCGACCGTTTCGAACAGGATCAGCTCCTCGTCTTCCGACCCGGCGATGCGATAACGCTGGAGGCCGCCGAAAAAGGCTGTCATCTCATGCTTTTTGGCGGTGCAGCGCTCAATTCGAAGCGCTATATCTGGTGGAATTTCGTCTCGTCCTCAAAGGAACGCATCGAAAAGGCCAAGGAAGAATGGCGCACTGGCCGCTTCGATATCGTGCCCGGCGACGAGGAAGAGTTCATTCCCCTGCCGGAGGGCTAACGGGTTCATAACATTCCCACATGTTTCTTGTTCGGGAGTACCTTGAATTCGGCGCCTTTTGTCGCAATCTGTTTTGACGTAAAGGCGGACAACCGCCCAAGAATAGCAAGAAAGAGGCTTCAGCCTTGACACAAATGCCACAGACGCCCCTGCTGGACCGGGTCCAATATCCTTCCGACCTGCGAAAGCTGGAGGACCGGGAATTGCCGCAACTCGCCCGCGAAGTCCGCGATGAGATGATCGATGCGGTATCGCGCACCGGCGGACATCTTGGCGCCGGCCTCGGCGTGGTCGAGCTGACCATTGCAATCCACAGCGTCTTCAATACGCCGAACGACCGCCTCATCTTCGATGTCGGGCACCAGTGTTATCCGCACAAGATCCTGACCGGGCGCCGCGACCGCATTCGCACGCTGCGCCAGGAAGGCGGTCTTTCCGGCTTCACGCGCCGAGCCGAGAGCGAATACGATCCCTTCGGCGCCGCGCACTCCTCGACATCCATTTCGGCCGGTCTGGGCATGGCGGTTGCCGCCGAGCTCGATAATACCGACCGCCGCGTGATCGCCGTCATCGGCGACGGCGCCATGTCGGCCGGCATGGCCTATGAAGCTCTGAACAATGCCGGCGCGCTCGATGCGCGGCTGATCGTCATCCTCAACGACAACGATATGTCGATCGCCCCGCCGACGGGAGCGATGAGCGCCTATCTCGCGCGCCTCGCCTCCGGCCGCACCTATATGGGCTTCCGGGACTTTGGAAAGAAACTGACCGCCTATCTCGGCAAGAAGGTTGACCGCGCCATCACCCGGGCGGTCGAGCACGCACGGGGCTATGTGACCGGCGGCACCATGTTCGAGGAAATGGGCTTCTACCATATCGGCCCGATCGACGGCCATTCCTTCGAACATCTGCTTCCGGTGCTGCGCAATGTGCGCGACAATGCACAGGGCCCGGTGCTGATCCACGTCGTGACGCAGAAGGGCAAGGGCTATGCGCCCGCCGAGGCGGCCGCAGACAAATATCATGGCGTCAACAAGTTCGACGTCATCACGGGTGCACAGACGAAAGTGAAGCCGAATGCGCCAAGCTATACAAGCGTCTTTGCGGACGCTTTGGTGCAGGAGGCGACCCTCGATGACAAGATCGTCGGCATCACCGCCGCCATGCCGAACGGCACCGGCCTCGACAAGCTGCAGGAATTCTTTCCGAAGCGCTGTTTCGACGTCGGTATCGCCGAGCAACATGCCGTGACCTTCGCTGCCGGCCTCGCCGCCGAAGGTTACAAGCCCTTTGCTGCCCTTTACTCCACCTTCCTGCAACGCGCCTATGACCAGGTGGTGCATGATGTGGCGATCCAGGGCCTGCCGGTGCGCTTCCCGATCGACCGCGCCGGCTTCGTCGGCGCCGATGGCCCCACGCATGCCGGCTCGTTCGACACCGCTTTCCTGGCCACCCTGCCCGGTTTCGTCGTCATGGCCGCGGCCGATGAGGCGGAACTTAAGCATATGGTGCGCACAGCCGCCGCCTATGATCTCGGCCCCATTTCCTTCCGCTATCCACGCGGTGAAGGCGTCGGCGTCGATCTGCCGGAGCGCGGTCAGATTCTCGAAATCGGCAAGGGTCGCGTCATCAAGCAGGGCACGAAGGTCGCCCTGCTCTCCTTCGGTACGCGCCTGGCCGATAGCCTTGCCGCCGCCGAAGATCTGGACGCTGCCGGGCTTTCGACGACGGTTGCGGACGCACGCTTCGCCAAGCCGCTCGACCACGATCTCATCCGCCAGCTTGCCGCCCATCACGAGATCCTGATCACCATCGAGGAAGGCTCGGTCGGCGGTTTCGGCAGTCAGGTCATGCAGTTCCTTGCCAATGAAGGTCTGCTCGACAGCGGCCTGAAAATTCGCTCGCTGGTCATGCCCGATATCTGGATGGAACAGGCCAAGCCCGAGGCCATGAATGCCATGGCAGGCCTCGATCGTGCCGGCATCGTGCAAACGGTATTCCGTGCGCTCGGCCGCGGCCGCATCGTTGGAGCAGCGGGATAAGACGCGAAATTAGACAGCGCGCCTAAGCCTGCCTGATCCCAAGTATCTTCGCATATCAGGCATTGAGTGCATTGAAGACCGCTACGCGGTCTCGACCTTCTGCCTTCGCCCGATAGAGGGCAGAATCAACATTCTTCAGCAGCGTCACGCGCGTTGCGCCATCATGCGGCGCGAGGGCCGCGCCGATGCTGAGCCTCGCAAAAACGGATACTCCATCGACTGCGAAGGGCGTTCTGAAAGCGGCGAGCAGCCGCTCGGACAGGGACACAAGCGCATGCTTGTCAGGCGAATCCGGGACGAATATCGCAAACTCGTCGCCGCCCATGCGCACGACGATGTCGTCCGCGCGGAGGACCGAACGGATACGCAGCGATGCCTCGCACAGAACTTCGTCGCCGACATTGTGACCGAAGCGATCGTTGATCGATTTGAAGCCGTCCATGTCGAGATAGAGGACGCCGAAATTGCCGCCTTTCGTGATGGCAGTGCTCAATGCACCGTCAACGATAGATTCCAGCGCCGACCGATTGAAGAAACGGGTCAGCGGATCGGTCATAGCCGCCGCGCGCAGATCATTCTCGGCTATTCCCATCAGCAAGTTCGTTTTCTGCAGACGCAGAAGCGCGCTTGCGATCTGGGCAAAGCGCCTCAGACTTTGCTCCTCACTCGAGGAAAACTGCCTCGGCCTCTGATCGAGGATGCAGAAGGCTCCTACCGGCAAACCGTTCTCCAGTCGCACTGGAGCGCCTGCATAAAAGCGAAAATAGGGATCATCGAGAACAAAGGGGGCAGCCTTCAGCTCCGGTTCTTCCATAAGGTCCGGAAGGACCAGCAGTTCGTCATCGAAAACCACCCGCGTGCAGATCGACATATCGCGCGAACATTCGGCGATCTTCAGCCCCGCCTGGCCTGCTATGCGTTGCCAGTCCTCGTCGATAATGTTGATTGCCGCATAGGGTGTCTCGAACACGCCTCTTGCCAATTCGGCGAGGGTCGCAAGCTCCGGCGTCGGACTGCTATGAACTCCATTCAGGGAGCGCACGGCCAAAAGTCTCTGTGTCTCATTGGCCGGAACTCGGACGAGCTGCCCCATTCAGATCTCCCTCAGCATCACCATGCGTTCTATAACAAGGAGGTTCGCCGTCCACGGCAACCCTGCCGCTGATCAAATATTTAATAAATCTTGACCAAAGGATGGTCCGCCGAGAAGCAGACGATAGCCAGGAGCCTTTTCCTCAAGAAAAGAGCGCTCCAGCGACAGCGCGCTGCCCCAAAGTCGGACAGGTCGCTGAAAATGATGCTCTTCTGAAAGCTGTGAAAAGAGCGGCCCGCCGCAAAGGGACGGGCCGCCGATAGGTCTACGAGGGTAATTCGCCGTGAAAGCCTCCGGGGGGCGCCACGAAGCCGCCGTGGAGCGATCAGAATTCTTCCCAATCATCCCTTGCGGCGGCAGCGTTAGCACTTGTCTTTCCGGCAAAAGCCTGGGCAATGGTGCGGCCCAGGGCGCGAGCCGGAGAGGCTGCGGGTTTAGAACGCGCCGTCGCAGCAATGGGCCTGGCGGGTGCAGCCTTGGCGGTATTGCCGAGACGGAACTGCTGAAGCAGCTCGTTGAGTGCTGCAGCTTCGCGGGCGAGCGCATGGCTGGCCGCCGTCTGCTCCTCAACCATGGCGGCATTCTTCTGCGTGCCTTGATCCATGTTGTTGACCGCGGTGTTGATCTCCTGCAAGCCAGTCGACTGTTCGCGGGTCGCAGTCACGATTGCGCCGACATGGCGGTTGATCTCCTGCACCTCGGATACGATCAGTTCCAGCGCCTTGCCGGTCTCGCCGACCAGCGACACACCGGTATTGACCTGATCGCTCGACGTCGTGATCAGCGACTTGATTTCCTTGGCGGCATTGGCCGAGCGCTGCGCAAGCTCGCGTACTTCCTGGGCAACGACCGCAAAGCCCTTGCCTGCATCCCCGGCACGGGCGGCCTCGACGCCGGCATTCAGCGCCAGAAGATTGGTCTGGAACGCGATGTCGTCGATGACGCTGATGATGTTGCTGATCTCGCCCGAGGATTTTTCGATCTGCTGCATGGCCGAAACGGCTTTGCGAACCACTTCGCCCGACCGTTCCGCGCCGAGGCGGGCGCGTTCGACGAGATGGCCGACATCCTCGGCGCGCTTGGCGGAGTCGCGAACCGTGATCGTGACCTCTTCCAGTGCTGCGGCAGTCTCCTCGACGGCGGCGGCCTGCTGCTCGGTGCGGTGCGCCAGATCGTCGGCGGCCGAACGGATTTCGTCAGCACCGGCATTGATGGCGGAGGCATTTTGGCCAACGGACCGCAAGGCCGCTTCGAGCTTTTCGACCGCATTGTTGAAATCGGCGCGGACGCTGTCGAACTGCGGCGCGAGGCTATCATTAAGACGGGTTGCGACATTGCCCGACGACAGGGCCGCGAGGCCGCTGGCGAGCGCTTCCATGGCGAAACGGATTTCGCCCTCTTCACGCGCCTTCTGCTCGTCGTTCATCAGGCGCTGACGTTCGGCGTCGCCACGCATACGCTCGGTCTCGCCGGCAAGACGCAGCTTCTCGATGCCAGCCTGCTTGAAGACGAGGACGGCATCCGCCATGCGGCCGATTTCATCGCCGCGGCCAACAGCCGGGACTTCAACGTCATGCTCGCCGTTTGCCAGACGGCCCATGGCCGCCGTCATGCCGACGATTGGACGGACAATAATGCGCGAAAGCAGCCAGGCAAGTACAGCGGCGGCAAGCGAGGCGAAGACGCCGCCGATGATGAGGGTCAAGCGCAGATCGCCATTGGCATCGTCCTGCATGGCTGCGAGACTGCTTGCCTTGGCGCGCGCAGCCTGCTTGATCTTGGCGGCGGCATCGCGAAAGCCGTCAAGCTGGCCCTTGGTTTCGTTCTGACCGATCTTGACGATCTGGTCGAGCGGCATCTCGGTTTCCTTACGGGCCTTGGCCTGCGGCTCCGCGAGCTGGTGGAAATAGAGATCGGCCGCCTTCTGCATGTTGTCGATCGCTTGCAGCAGATCCGGCGAATCGGCAGCCGACAGCTTTGCAGCAGCGATACTCTTCAGCATCCGCTCGCGATTGTTGAAGATATCGTCATAGGTGCTGTTGCTGCGCAGAAGCAGAAAGCCCCGCAGATTGACGGCCTGTTCCAACATGGCCTGTAGCGAATCATCGATCAGGCTGACGAGCTGCTGCGACCTTTCCTGCTCGACGGCAGCACCGGCGGAAACCTCTTGCTTGGAATAGACGAATGCGGAAACGCAGGCGAAAATGGCAATCAGGGCCGTAAATGTGATGGCAAGCTTGCCATTCAAAGAGAGCTTTTTCGCGGACATAAGCGGGCGCCTCCGGAGCGCAGGTCCTGGCGAGCATGATTAAGGACCGCGCGAGGAAGAGGCGCGGCTATGCTCGAAGAATTCAGGGAGGGGGCATGATTGGGACGCTGACGCGCGAAGCCTTCATGGCAGGCGGCGATCTTGAAACGGATCGCCGCAATCACGGGCATCAATAGAGGCTTCGGCTTTAAATTTATTTAATTTGAGAGACAGTGAGTGCACCGCTAGTTCACGGCAGCTGCAGCTAGGATCAGGATATCCAGGTCGTGCTCCGGGTAAAAATCCTGCGCCGTCATCTGGAATGTCGTCGCGCCGATCTTCTTCACATTCGTACCGCAAAAGCTGATGTAGTTTTCAGGACTGCCCTTATCGACCGTCAACTCGAAATGCTTGATCGGACCGGACCAGTTGGCTCCGGTCGTCAGCACATAGGAGATCCAGCTCTCCGTATAGCCGCGGCCACCCTTGTCGGCCACCGCGGCAAGTTTCACCGCCGTCTTCAGAAAAGTCTCGTCGAGACAATATTTGCCACGATAGGCCTGGAGCTGCTGCTTCTGGTAATCTTCGTCGCCGGCGAAGGTGATGGCGACCGTGCCGCCGACACTTGGCTTGTAGCGATGCTCGACCGCAATCTTCGCCTTGGCCGGAAATTTCGTACGCCACCAATAGGTGGTATGCAGCGTCCACATCGGCGTCGGATGATGCTTCATGCCCTGGCCGTCATTGTCGTATTCGTCGTCGGCGATCAAACCGCGGGCAGTCCAGTCCTCGAGTAGATCGACGGGCAGCTTGGCGACGGCATCCATGGCCGCCTTGCTGAGCGGCAGCAGCGACACGCCATGAGCCTTCAATTCATCCGTCATGTCGACGCCGGCCACCGATACGCGCTGCTGCAGGGTCGGCGTAATAGCCTTACCATCCTGGGTCACAGTGAAGCCGAGGAAATTGTCGGAATCAACATTTCCCGTATCGACCATGCTGTCTATGTCACCCTTGATATCGGGCATCGGGAAGGCGACGACGCTTTCGACATCCTTGTCGGAGGTGTTTTCGAATACGTAATCGACGCGCACTTCGGTCTGCGAGATGAACAGTTTTTCCTGATCCATGCTGATATCGCCAGTGCGGACATAGGCAAGACCACCCGTCTTCAGCTCGGCCATCGTATCATTTGCCATAGCCGGAACGGCGATCGTCGCCATCAGCGCTGCATAGCCACAGATATTTCGCATGGTGCCCCTCACCGTTGATGTCGGCGATTATCGCCTGTCGCAATCCTGCGTCAACGCCGATATCAGCATAAAAGGCTTGCAACACAGCCGATTGCCCGGCATGGACAGCCCATGTCAGAACCACAACGCCTCGACCAGCTTCTCGTCACCCTTTCGCTCTTCGCCAGCCGCTCGCGCGCTCGCGATGCGATCCAGCGCGGCACGGTCACCGTGAACGGCAAGATCGTGACGAAGCCCGGGGCACTCTTCACCGAAGACGCACAGATCAGCATCGACGATCCGGCGCAGGATTATGTTTCCCGCGCGGCGCTGAAGCTGGTGGCGGCGCTTGATCATTTCGACCTCGATCCGCGCGGACAGCATTGTCTCGATGTCGGCGCATCGACCGGTGGTTTCACCGAGGTGCTGCTTGAGCGAGGCGCTGCCCATGTCACGGCGATCGACGTCGGCCACGACCAGATGCATCCGCGCGTAGAAGCCGATCCGCGCGTGACCAATATCGAAGGGCTGAATGCGCGCAATCTGACCGCCGGGGATATAGGCGAGCCCTTCTCCTTCGTCGTTTCCGATGTCTCGTTCATTTCGCTCAAGCTCGCTCTCGCGCCGGCGCTTGCGCTTGCCGAACCGGGCGCGCGGGCGGCACTGCTCGTAAAACCGCAATTCGAGGCGGGCCGCGATGCGATCGGCAAGGCGGGTCTCCTGAAGGACCCCTCCTCCGCTCCGGCTGTGGCGGCCGAACTCGAGCGCTGGTTCACCGAAGACATGGGCTGGCAAAGCCTCGGCCTCATCGCCTCGCCGATTACAGGCGGCGACGGCAACCAGGAATTTCTTCTCGCAGGGATCAAGCCATGAGCACTGAAACCGTCACCATCCAGAAGCTCGGCGCCCAGGGCGACGGCATCGCGCAGGGCGCCGATGGACCGATCTATGTACCCTTCACGCTGCCGGGCGAAAGCGTCGCCATCGCGCGGGTGAAGAGCCAGGGCACGCTGATGTCGGTCGCGTCCACCTCGCCGGATCGCCAGGAGCCACACTGTCGGCACTTCGGCCCGCATGGCGTCAACGGCGCCTGCGGCGGCTGCACCCTGCAGCATTATGCCGATGCGCCCTATCGCGCCTTCAAGCGCCAGCTCGTCGTCGACGCGCTTCGCTCCAAGGGCCTGACGCCCGAGGTGGACGATATCGTCGCCGCGCATCCGGGCGAGCGGCGCAGGGTTGTCTTCGCCGCGCGCAAGACTGAAAAGGATATGCTGATCGGCTTCAATCAAGCCGAAAGCCACCATATCGTCGCCATCGAGGAATGTCCCATCGCCTCGGCCGGCATCATGGCCCGCCTGCCAGCGATCAAGACGATCGCCGCTGCAATGGCCGTCAATGCCGAAGCCTTCCGCATTTCCGTGTTGGAAACGCAGACCGGCCTCGATCTTGCGGTCGACGGCATTAAGTCGCTTTCGGACAAGCAGCGCCGCGGCACCATCGAAACGGTTCTGTCGCTTCGCGGCATCGCCCGTGTTTCACTGAACGGCGAGATCCTGGTCGAACCGGTAAAGCCGATGATCGATTTCGGCGGCGTCCAGGTCGCACCGCCGCCTGGTGCCTTCACGCAGGCAACCAAGCAGGCCGAGGACGCCATGGCCGAGCTGGTTGCAACCCATGTCGGCAAGGCAAAGCGCATTGCCGATCTCTTCGCCGGCAGCGGCACCTTCTCGCTTCGCCTGGCGCGGATCGGACGCGTGCAGGCGGTGGAAAGCGAGGAAAAGCCGCTCGCGGCACTGGACCAAGCAGCGCGTACGACACAGGGGCTGAAGCCCGTCAGTGTCGAGCGCCGTGATCTCTTTCGCCGACCGCTGATGACGCAGGAATTGAAGGTCTACGACGCCGTCGTGTTCGACCCGCCGCGCGCCGGCGCGGAATTCCAGAGCAAGGAACTGGCTCGATCGCAGGTCAAGAAGATCGTCGCCGTCTCCTGCAACCCGCTGACCCTCGCCCGTGACCTCGCTATCCTCGTCGAGGGCGGCTACCGCATTACCCGGGTAACGCCGATCGACCAGTTCCTGTGGACCTCACATGTCGAGGTGGTTGCGGCGCTGGAGAAGTAAGCCTTCACCGCTTCATAAAGGCCTCGAAAGCCGCGCGGGCTTCGGCGCTTTTCAGTTGGGCGGCGAAATGCTCGGCCTCTTTCTGGATGTGGTCGAGGACGGCATCCGGAGGTCCCCGCATCAGGTCGCGTGCGATCCGAAGGGCCTCGGGCGGCTTGGCGGCGAGTTTGGCCGCCAGCGCCAGCGTTTCGGTCTCCACCGCTTCCGGTGACGCTACCTTCCAGATTAGGCCCGCCTCCTTCGCTTCGGCAGCGGAAAAGCCTTCGCCGAGCGCAAGCAGCGCGAAGGCGCGTTGATGGCCCATGGCGCGCGGTGCAAGCAAGCTCGAGGCCGCTTCGGGAACCAGCGCGAGATCGACGAAGGGTGTCTTGAACAGGCTGCGGTCGGAGGCAACAGTCAGATCGCAATGCAGATGGATCGTTGTGCCGATGCCGATCGCCAGGCCGTCGACGCCGGAGACGACGGGCTTCCTCGTGCTCGCCAGCGCGACAAGAAAATCAATGACTTCGCGCCCCATATTGCCGCTCATGGCGAAAGCGAGGAAATCGGCGAGATCATTGCCGGCAGAGAAGCAGCCTTCCGTGCCAAGGAAGGCATGGACGCGGATATCCGGCGCAGCTTCCGCCGCGTTCAGCGCGTCGGTCATCGTCTGATACATGGCGCGGGTGATGGCGTTCTTTTTTTCCGGCCGGTTGAACCGGATGATCTGGATATGCGGCGCGGACTCGGGGCGTTCGATGAGGATGTGGTCGGTCATGGCTTTCCCTTAGGCTAGAGCATGATGCCGAAAAGTGTGAGCGGTTTTCGGACGACATCATGCTCTACTTCTTTGATTCTAGGGCGGATTCAGATTTTAGGTCGAATAGACCTAAAATCATCCGACTCTAGTGCGGCGCGGGCGGCTTCGAGGCTGGATGCGCCGGCGATGACCCGATCGGAGAGAGCGGCAGTCTCGGCTAAGAGGTTTTCGGCAACGAAGCGGCAGAGTGCGATGCGCTTGGCCCCCTCGCCGTCGCCTGCATCGGCAAGGCCACCCTTGGCCAGATAAGAGCCTGTTAGCACGAGGCCGAAAAGCCGCTGGTAAGGCGTGGCGCCCGCCAGAGCTTCGGCAACGGCGCCCTCTGCCTGTTTCGACAGGAGCCATTCGCTCGTCTTTTCCAGATAGGCAATGGCCGCCTGTAGCCGCGGCGCCGTTTCGCCGAAACCATCCAGATTGGACTTGGCGACGGAATCGGCGATCTCGCGCAGTTCGGTCATGAAGGCGCGCATGTGGTCGCCGTTGGCGATCGTCAGCTTTCGCGTCACCAGATCGATGGCCTGGATGCCGTTAGTGCCCTCGTAGATCGGTGCGATGCGCGCGTCCCGCAGCAGGCGCGCGGCGCCTGTCTCCTCGATAAAGCCCATGCCGCCATGGATCTGGATGCCAAGCGAAGCGACATCGACGCCGGCATCGGTGGAGAAAGACTTGGCAATCGGCGTCAGCAATGCGGCGCGCTCCTGCCAATATTTTGCTCTCTCGGGATCGCGATGCGACATGTCGATCGCCTGCGCACAGGCGTAGCAGATCGCACGCGAGCCCTGCGTAAGGGCTTTCATCGTCAGCAGCATGCGGGCGACATCGGGATGTTCGATGATCGGGCTCATGCCCGAGGATGTCGTACCCGGCGCGCGACCTTGGGTGCGCTCCCGGGCATAGGCGATGGCCTTCTGGGTCGCGGCTTCAGCAATCGCGACACCCTGGATGCCGACAGCCAATCTGGCATTGTTCATCATCGTGAACATGCAGGCGAGGCCTTTGTTTTCCTCACCCACCAGCCAGCCGACGGCGCCCTTTTCGGCTCCATATTTGCCATCGCCGTAGATCATCGTGCAGGTCGGTGAACCATGGATGCCGAGCTTATGTTCCAGCGAATGCACGAAAAGATCGTTGCGGGCACCGAGCGAGCCGTCCTCATTCACAAGGAATTTCGGCACGAGAAACAGCGAAATGCCACGCGTGCCGGCAGGCGCATCCGGAAGGCGGGCGAGGACGAAATGGATGATATTGTCGGCTGCCTCGTGATCGCCCCAGGTGATGAAAATCTTCTGGCCGAAGATACGATAGGTGCCATCATCGCGGCGTTCGGCGCGGGTGCGCAAAGCGCCGACATCGGAACCGGCCTGCGGCTCGGTCAGGTTCATCGTACCGGACCATTCACCGGAAACGAGCTTTGCCAGATATGTCTTCTTGAGATCGTCGCTGCCGTGGGCGTGCAAGGCCTCGATCGCTCCCATGGTCAACGTCGGGGCAAGACCGAAGGCCATGGAGGCGGAATTCCACATTTCCAGCGTCGCGATATTCAGCATGTGCGGCAAGTCCTGCCCGCCGAACTCCTCCGGTGCGGTAAGGCCGTTCCAGCCGCCGGCGATCCAGTCGCGATAGAGCTTCTCCCAGCCATCGGGAAGCACGACTTTGCCGTCGACCAATCTTGCGCCTTGTTTGTCACCGTTCTCGGCAAGCGGCTCCACCGCTTCACCGGCGAAACGCCCGGCTTCCGACAGGATAGCGTCGACAAGATCGGTGCCGAGATCGCCGAGAATGCCCTCTTCCATGGCGCGTTCCATGCCCGCGACATGCTTCAGCGTGAATGCGATTTCTTCGACTGGCGCCTTGTACATGCTGCTTCCTCCGCACTTTTGCTGACAATGAGCCGCCTCACCCGGATCATCGATGATATTCTGGTTACAGCTAGTTTATTTTTACGTAAACGTCAATTTTCTCGAACCGCGGAAATGTTGATTTCCACCCCCACCCCCCGCTTTCAGTTAGGTCTTAAGCGCCGCATCGCTGTGACAGCGCCGCCAATGTCCGCGATTATTCCATCGGACCTCGGACTTGCATAAACAACCGTCATGAATGAAGACTATGGCAACTGTTCAGACAAAGCGAACGATGCCCCCCATGAACACGCTCACGTCAGTCAATATCATACCCGGTTTTATCTGGGCATACCGTCTCCGTTCCGGTGCAGCAAAGCCGGAGCGTCTGCCCGACGATACCCATCGCTCGACTCTCTTCAGCGATGACGGTTTTCTCTGGCTGCATCTCAATCTCGTCGATGCGCGCGTACCCGCCTTTCTCGAGGATGCACCCGGATTAAACGAAGCCGCCCGCATCGCTCTGACCACGCATGAGACCCATGCGACCATTACGGTCGACGAGCAGATGCTTTTCGGCACGTTGGTCGATTTCCAGCGAGACTTCGCCCACAATACACACGATATCGGCTGGCTGCATTTTGCCCTCACCGATCGCATGCTGATCACTACCCGGCTGCAGCCGCTGCGCAGCCTCGACCGGACCCGTGTGCTGATCGAGAAGAATGCTGCGCGATTTTCAGGCCCGATCGATATCTTCGAGCTGATCGTCGTCGAATTTCAGCGAACGCTGATCTCGGTCGTCATCGAGATTAGCGAAGAGTTGAATGCCATCGAGGATTTCGTGCATGGCAATACGACACACGACGAGCGTGCCAAGCTGCCGCCCATCCGCCGGACCATCGTGCGTCTGCATCGCCATCTGCGCACCGTTCTCTCGCTGATGCGCCATGCCGCCGCCTCGGACGATGAGGAAATGCCGCTCGGCTTCGAGGATGTCGCTGGCCGGCTGACGGGGCGCCTCGAAGCGGTCGAACACGACGTCTATGCGCTGCAGGAACGGGCGAGGCTGTTGCACGAAGAAATCGATTCCAAGCTCGCCTCCGAGATCAATCGGCATCTCTATATCCTGTCGATCATGACAGCGTTTCTGCTGCCGCCGACGCTGGTGACAGGCTTCTTCGGCATGAATACATCGGGGCTGCCGCTGGCGGGTGGAGCGAGCGGTACGGGATATGCGGTTGGCTTCATCATCGCCTCCATACTGCTGGCATGGTGGCTGCTCAAGCGGGTCAATATTCTCTGACGTCAAAGCATGAAAAAGCCGCCCGGCGGGAAATCGGACGGCTGGCATTGGCAGTTCTGGAAGCGCCGCTTAGAAATAAGGCGAGTAGCACTGACGGCGCGGGCCGGAGTTCGGCTGGAACGTATTGTCGTAAGCGCGGTAGGAACGATAGCGTCCCTCGCACCATTCGACATGACGCGGATTGATGCCGGCGCTCGGGGCCGGAGCCGGCTCGTAATAGCGCGGCTGGCTGGCGATTGCGCCGCCAATCAATGCGCCGGCGCCGAAGGCAGCCAGCGGGAACCAATAGCCGTCATGATAGCGATAACCATGACGATAGCCGCCGCGATAACCGCGGTAGCCGCCATACCAGCCGCGGCGATAGTAACCACCATGACGCCACTGTACCTGCTCGACATTATCAGGCGCGGCCTGGCTGGGCGCGGACTGTTTTACGACCGGTGCGGCGGGCATCTGCATGGCGAAAGACGGTGTGAAGCTCGTCAGGGCGACGGCAGCAGTCAAGGCGGCTGTCGCGATTTTTGCACGGAAACCAAGCATTTTCATCTCCATTCCCTGGTTCGGCTTGCTACTCAAGCCTGTAAGCGTTTCATGTCGGGAATGCTTCCCGAGCAAGGTTTCGCTGCCTGCTTCGTCGCATATCCGAATAGACGACAAGAAACGCTGCAGCGCGTTATTTAGTTCCTCAAATCCCTACCGATTTAAGGAGTTACGGGAGGCTCCACGATGAATTTATAGTGATTGCTTTCTTAACCCAAGATTAACCAGCAATCCTTACTATTATTTCATGAAAGGATACCGAAAGAGTAACCTCCTCATTTACAGCTTGCTGACGATCCTGGCCCTGATGGGGCCGGTCTCCAAGCCCTCGGCCGGTGAGAGCCAGCCCTGGGGCGACCCGAAAAACGCCCTGATTGTCGATGCTTACGAGCTGAACACCATCGACTGGGCCGCATTCCTGCAGGACAAGCGGATTGCCGGTTTCATCTCAAAGGCGTCCGACGGACTTCCTGAAAGCTTCAGTTGCACCGGCGACCATGGCGGCGATACCGTGGCCCATTGCAGGACGATGTGGCGCAAATACGCCGTCAGCCGTGAGCTGTTTCAAACGCGCCGCATGCTGGCAAAATCGAATGGCCTGTTATGGGGCGCCTATCATCTGGGGCGGCCCGGCAATCCGATCGACCAGGCCAATCATTTTCTCGATTATGCCGATCCGCAACCCGATGAGCTGATGGTGCTCGACATCGACGGCATGGATGCAACGCAATTCATGTCGCTCGACGATGCGCAGATCTATGTCGCCCACATCAAGGTCAGAACCGGCCGCTATCCCGTTCTCTACGTCAATCACAACACGGCGCGATACATAGCCGACCACCGGGGTACCTATCCGCTGCTGTCACGGCTGCCCTTGTGGTATGCGCGCTACAAGCCGGATGTCAAAGGCACTTTCCCACTCGGCAATTGGGACAATTATGCCATCTGGCAGTTTGCTTCGTCGGACAATTGCTCGGAGAAAAGCTGCCCCTATCGGGTCCCGGGCACGCTTACCGATATCGACGTCAACGTCGTGCCGATGACAAAGGTCCAGCTCGCGAGGATCTGGCCGCAGGGCGATCTCCTGCCGGCGAAACCGCTGCCCGCGCCGGACCTGACGATCGCGCTCGCACAGATGTGCAGTGGGCCGCGGCAGATGCTCGTTTCCCTCATGCTCGAGATCGACCCCGTCGTCACGGCCTCGACCCCGCAAACCAAGCCGGTCGAGATTAATGAGCTGAACTACCAGGATTTCTAGAGCGTGATGCCGAAAAGTGTGGGCGGTTTTCGAACGACATCATGCTCTACTTCTTTGGCGCTAGAGCGGATTCAGATTTTAGGTCGAATAGACCTAAAATCATCCGGCTCTAGGCCTCGATCTGCACATCCGTCTTCGGGCGCGAGCAGCAGGCGAGGATGTAACCCTCGTCGATCTCATCATCAAGGATGCCGCCGTTGTGGCTCATCTCAACTTCGCCCGAAAGCTTCATGACCCGGCATGTGCCGCAGAGGCCGGATTCGCAGGCGGCGCCGATGCGCACGCCGGCGCCCCGCGCCGCCTGAAGCACGGTCTGGCCCGCCGCACAGGCCACATCCTTGCCCGCCATCGTGAAGCGGATCGTGGTTGCCGCCTCGCCGGAAGCATCGTCAGAGACTTCCGCAAGCGGTGTCGCCGCATTGGCCGGCTGGAAGCTTTCCTGATGGTAGCGTGACATGTCGAAGCCATGCGCTTCGAGCATCGAGCGCACGGCATCCATGAAGACTTCCGGGCCGCAGCAGAAGATGGTGCGATCCATGAAATCGGGCGCCAGCAGACCGATCTTCGCCTTGTCGATGCGGCCCTTCAGCCCCGACCAGAGATCGGTGCGGCCGCAGCCTTCGACGATGAAGCCGAGATCGAGGTTCGGCATGAAGCGGGCGAGATATTCGAGCTCGGAGCGGAAGATGATGTCCGTCGGGCTGCGCGAGCAATTGACGAAAGTAATGTCAGACAGCGGTGCTATGTCCGACATATACCGCGTCATCGACATCATCGGCGTGATGCCGGAGCCGGCCGAGACGAAGAGATATTTCTCGCCCGGATGACGGATGTGGCTGAAATCGCCGAGCGGGCCGAAAGCCTTGATGCGCATGCCCGGCTTCAGGTTCTCGAACATCCAGCGCGTGCCGATGCTATCTTTCTGCGCCTTCACCGTCACGGCGACCGAGAAGGGCCGCGACGGCGTGGACGACAGCGTATAGGTGCGCATGACCGGCTCCGGAGCCGCCGGCAGCTCCAGCGTCACGAACTGGCCCGGCAGATAGCGGAACCAGTTGTCCTTGTCGGACCCGAAGGTGAAGGTCATCACATCGGGCGCTTCGGGCGTGACTGAGAGACATTCGAGCAGATGCTGCCTGTCGCTCCAAGGCTGCATTTGGTCGAGATGGCGATGCGGAAGGGAGACGGCCATGTTCATGCTCAGGCAACCGCCGACAGCTTGGCCTGGTCGCCTTGCAGCCGGTTGATCATGAAAGTCGTGTACCATTCGACGAACTGCATGACGCCGCCTTCATGGATTTCCGAATAGGGACCGGGCTCATAGGCCGGCGAGCGGATGCCGAAGGCATTTTCCTCGACGATCCGGCGGTCCTGATCGTTGGTTTCGGTCCAGACGTGTGTCAGTTCCTCGAGATTGTAGTCGACGCCTTCGACCGCATCCTTGTGAACGAGCCACTTCGTGGTGACGGCCGTTTCCTCGGCGCTGATCGGCAGGACACGGAAGGAAATCGCGTGGTCGCCGAGCATGTGGTTCCACGTCGTCGGATAGTGGAAGAGCAGCATAGTGCCGATGCCGTTGATCGTCACGTCGGGCGAGAGCGGCCGCCTGACGGCATTCTGGCCGGACATGGTGTAGCTTTCGGCGCCTTCGATCAGCGGCATACGGGCAGTGCGGAACTGTCCGTCCGGCGAGATCTTGAATTCGCTTGGCAGGCCTGCGGCTTCGCAGCGCGCCCAGTGCTCGGTGATGACGGGATCGCTCATCGCGCCCTGCACGCCGGTAACCGTCGGAGCTTCCGGGAAGGTGCGGCACAGTTCGGGGTGATTGGCCGCACAGTGATAGCACTCGCGGTTGTTTTCCCAGACGAGCTTCCAGTTGCCCTTTTCGATAATGGTGCTCTGGAAGGCGACCTTGGCTTCGCTGATACGATGCGGGGCCATGTAGGGCTCGATCGTGGCGCGAACCGGTGCGAAATCGGGAGCGTTCTGCGCGAGGCAGATGAAAATGTAGCCGCCGACACTTTCGCAGTGAACCGGCTTCAGCGAATACTGGCTCTTGTCAAAATCCTCCGCCATCTGTCGGGCAAAGAGCAGCGAGCCGTCGAGTTCGTAGGTCCACTGGTGATACGGGCAGACGAGCTTTGCCGACGATCCGCGCTCGGTCGTGCAGACGCGCGAGCCGCGGTGACGGCAGCTATTGTGGAAGGCGCGGATGACCTGATCGCGGCCACGGACGATGACGACGGGATAATCACCGATCTGGACGGTGAAGTAATTGCCCGCACGCGGCACTTCGCAATCATGGCCGATGAACAGCCAGTCGCGATAGTAGATCGTCTCCATGTCGAGCTTGAAGTATTCCGGATCAGTGTAGAAGGGTTGCTCCAGGCTGAAACCCGTCCGGTGGTTCTTCAGTTGCCGCAGAACTTTGCTGCCGATATCCATTTGCCTATCCTTGCGCAATACCGGAAGACGAGCAGAGGACATGCAAGGCCGTTGGGAACGGCCGAAAGCAATCCCCCGACCGCCCGCCGCGGTCAGTAAACCATATGTGCCCAAGGCTGGTTTCCGGGCTCTGGAGCGGCCCTGTTGCCAGGACCCCATGGCACCTTCCCAGACCGATCGGCCCAGTGGCTTTATCCGCCATGCCTCACTCCACCACCGTTGCGGGGGCAGCGCCGGATTTTGACCGGCTTCCCAATTCTCCGTCTCCCTAGCAGACGGCACCTTGAGATTGATATCATCATAGCTCTCGGCCGCGTCTGCCGCTGCGCTGCAATGCGACATCGGCTTCGAATTTGACGACAGGTGAAACCGGACGATAGGACGGTTGCATGGCGTGAGAATATTGACAGGCAATTCAATTACTTGGGCGCTTGCATCGGAGATGGTCAAAGCATCGCATATCCATTCCGCCAATGACGCTTTATCCTGATTGCGACAGGTCAGCGAATGGCCGGCAATCAGGGGAACAATTGGGCGGCAGAAAGCGCCAACGGAGCCGCTATCGGGGCGCCTTCAATCCGGCACGATCAAGCTCGGCTCAAGCTCCGTGGTTCATCATATCGCCAAAGAGTTTTATAGCGAGATCCGGCATGGCCAAACTCAGATATTTCGACGCTGGGAAGCCCGCCGAGCCCGAACCGGCGCAGCCGGTATCGACGACGGGGTACACCGAATTCCTGCGCACCGGCCGTATCAACCGCAACAGGCCGCATTGGCTGGCGGAAGAGCGGGAATACCTCACCCACGAACAGGTGGCCGAACGTACGGCGCTGAAGCTCAGGGACGCCGGCGAGAAGACCCACGACCGGCTCAACAATTTCCATAGGTCCATCCGCTTCCCGAAGCTCATCTTTCATCACACGCTGAAGGACACGCCGCATCTCGGCTATTGCCACGTGACCGCGGCGCGGACGCAGTTCGCGCATTATGAGGACGTGAACTGGGCTTTCTATATCGCCAACTTCTTCGCCCGGATCGGCCAGGAAGAGAACTTCTTCGAAGACATCAGCCTCAAATATTCGCGGATGTATTTCGCTGTCGCCATCCATCCGGACAAGGACACGGAAGACAAGAAGCTGACGATCAATCGCGACATCCGCGGCAACGGCGTGCTGTTCCACACCCACGATCCGCAGATCGCCATCCGCAACGTTCTTCTCCTAGGCGCCCGTAACGAGCAGCTCCGCGACATCATTCGCCAGCTTTGACGATTGATCCGAAAACTCGAAGAGCATAAGAAACGGCCTGAACTGCAAGCAGGCAGGCCATGGCACGACACATAGACATTCTCGAACATCCGCAAATGGCAATAGAAGTGGCGACGGCGACCCTTGCCGAGGGTCTGCCGATCGGGCTGCCGACGGAGACGGTCTACGGCCTTGCCGCCGATGCCACCAACCCTGCCGCCATTACCCGGATCTATGAGACGAAGGGCCGGCCGCGCTTCAATCCGCTGATCTGCCATATGAGCGATCTTGCGATGGCCGAACGCTATGCGGTCTTCGACCCCATCTCGCGCAAGCTCGCGGAAGCCTTCTGGCCCGGGCCGCTGACGCTGGTGCTGCCGCTCCAGCCCGATAGCGGCATCCATCCGCTGGCGACCGCGGGGCTCGACACGGTCGGCATCCGCGTGCCCCAGGGCTTTGCCGGCGAGCTGATCCGCGCCTTTGATCGGCCGCTCGCAGCACCGAGCGCCAATACCTCGGGCAAGATCAGCGCCACCAGCGCCGATCACGTGGACGACGATCTCGGAGAACGGATCACGCTCATCCTCGACGCCGGGGCTTCGGTCGTCGGCGTGGAGTCGACCATCGTCAAGGTTGAGGATGGCGAGATGCGCCTGCTGCGGCCCGGCGGGCTGGCGGCAAGCGAGATCGAACGGGTAGCCGGCAAGGCGCTGAAGCGCAAGAAGAAGGCCTCCGCTGCCATCGAGGCGCCAGGCATGCTTGCTTCGCATTATGCGCCGGGAGCGGCGGTGCGGCTCGACGCCACGGAGGTTTCCGCAAGCGAGGCGCTGATTCGCTTCGGCACGCCAAACATTCCCGGCAGCGAGAACGCCGTCGCTGTGCTGGATCTGAGCGCCAGCGGCGATCTTTCGGAAGCTGCCGCAAACCTTTTCGACTTCATGAAGCGCGCCGATGCCACCGGTGCAACGACAATTGCCTTTTCGCATATTCCCGACGAGGGCCTCGGCGAGGCTATCAACGACCGGCTGCGCCGCGCGGCCGCGCCTAGAGACTAAATCGGCCCGACACCATCAGGCAAAGGAAACGCCATGAGCAGCTCCGCCTCCTCTTCCGACCTCCTCGATCGCTTCGCCGCCATCGTCGGCGAAAAACATGCCGTGCGGGACCCGGCGGAAATTGCGCCGCATCTGGTGGAAAACCGCGGGCTCTATCATGGCGCTTCGCCTATGCTGCTGAAGCCCGGCTCGGTGGAAGAGGTTTCGGCCATCCTCAAGCTCGCCAGCGAGACCGGAACGGCCATCGTGCCCCAGACCGGCAATACCGGGCTTGTTGGCGGGCAGACGCCGCGCGAGGGCGGCTCGGACATCATCCTATCGCTGGAACGCATGAACCGCGTGCGCGATATCGATCCTGTCGGCAATACGATGATTGTCGATGGCGGCTGCATCCTGGCTGATGTCCACAAGGCGGCAGCCGAGCATGGCCGCATGTTTCCGCTCTCGCTCGGCTCGGAAGGCTCTTGCCGCATCGCCGGCAATCTTTCCACCAATGCCGGGGGCACGGCCGTTCTCGCCTATGGCAATATGCGCCAGCTCTGCCTCGGCCTTGAAGTCGTTCTGCCCACGGGCGAGATCTGGAACGGATTGCGCCGCCTGAAGAAGGACAATACCGGCTACGACCTGCGCGATCTCTTCATCGGCGCGGAAGGCACGCTCGGGGTCATCATCGGTGCGGTGCTAAAACTCTTTCCGCAGCCGCTTGGCCATCAGGTCGCCTTTGCCGGCCTGCTATCGGTCGATGACGCGCTAACGCTATTCAAGAATGCCTCCAGCCTCTGCGGCACGGCACTGACCGGTTTCGAGCTGATGCCGCGCATCGGCGTCGAATTCACCACGCGGCATATACCGGGCGTGCGCGATCCGCTGGAGACGGTGCATCCCTGGTATGTGCTGATCGACATCTCCACCTCCGATTCGGCTGAGACGGCCGAGCGGATGATGACGACGCTGCTCGAACAGGGCTATGAGACCGGCCTGATCCAGGATGCGACCATCGCCAGCTCGGAAGCGCAGCAGAAAGCCATCTGGCATATGCGCGAGAGCATGTCGGACGCGCAGAAGCCGGAAGGCGGCTCGATCAAGCATGACGTTTCCGTGCCAGTGGCGCAGATCCCGCAATTCATGGCGGAAGCCGAAAAGGCCGTTGTCGCCGCCATGCCGGGCGCCCGCGTCTGCGCCTTCGGCCACATGGGCGACGGCAATATCCACTACAACATCTCGCAGCCCGTCGGCGCCGACAAGGCCGAGTTCATCGGCCGCTGGCGCGAGATCAACAAGATCGTGCATGGGCTTGTGTTGCAGCATGGCGGCTCGATCTCGGCCGAGCACGGCATCGGCCAGCTGAAGCGCGATGAACTGGCTTCCATCCGCTCGGAGATCGAGATCGACCTGATGCGCCGGATCAAGACGGCCTTCGACCCGGCAGGCATCATGAATCCGGGGAAGGTCCTCAAGGTCTGAGGTTTAGACCGTGACGACGACCCGCTCGGAAGCGAAGCAGCCGATCTGGCAGGAAATGACCGTGCCATCGGCATCGATGTCCTCGCCAGCATAGGCAAGTACCGGCACGAGGCGCGATTGCTGCAACAGGCGCGCCTCTGCTTCCGTCGGCATCCGAGCCGCGATGTCGGTGGAGCGTCGCCAATAATCCATCACGCCATACTCCCTCAGGGCTGCCGTGAACGAGCCTATTGCAGCGAACTTCTCCGCCAAGCCCGGAAAACGCTTCGCCGAGCAGCTGCGCGTGACGACGGATACGGGAAGCGCGTCGGCATAGGCGATCACGCACATGTCCAGCACCGTCTCGCCCGGCTCGAGATTGAGCCTTGCAGCTATATCGACGCTTGCCGGAACTTCCCTGGCCGAAAAAACCTTGCGCGTGAGGTTCGCATCCGTCGCGGTCAGATCCTTACTAAACCGTACCTTGTCGCCCAGCTGGAACCGGACGGGCATGTCGGCGCGGACATAGGCGCCGCTTCCGCGCGCAATCCGTAGCAAGCCCTCCCCTTCAAGCTGCGCAATCGCGCGCCGCATCGTCACCCTGGAAACGCCGAATTGTTCGGACAAGGCCCGCTCGCTCGGCAGGCGGCTGCCAGGCGCATGTCTGCCCGCATCGATGGCGTTTCGCAGCTCCGCGGCGACAGTCGCCCAGCCTCCAGCAGTTTTTACACCTTCGGCCTTTCGATTTTTCTCTTCCATCACAAATCTGTCGCCTTGAAATTGGTATATACCAATTTATAAAGATCCAGATCGTTTATGGAAGGGTTCGGCATGGGCGACAAGCGCATATATGTGACAACGGTCAGCAGCAGTGGCGTGCACGGGTTCAGCAAGCAGGCCAAGGATCATATTCAACTACTGACTGGGCTTGGCGTCGAAGGCGATGCGCATATGGGGGTGACGGTGAAGCATCGCTCGCGCGTCGCGGTCGATCCGACCCAGCCCAATCTGCGTCAGGTGCACATCATCCATGAAGAGCTGTTCGACGAGCTTGCCGAAAAGGGATTTTCCGTTTCTCCGGGCGATATGGGCGAGAATATCGCGACCCGAGGGATAGACCTGCTTTCGCTGCCGCAAGGCACACGCCTGCATATCGGCGCGGAAGCGATCGTCGAGGTGACGGGCTTGCGCAATCCCTGCAAGCAGATCGACAATTTTCAGAAGGGACTGCTGCATGCGGTGCTCGACAAGGATGCCGATGGCGGTCTGGTCCGCAAGGCAGGGATCATGAGCATTGTCGTGCAGGGCGGCCGCGTACAACGAGATGACGCCATTCGCTTCGAATTGCCGCCGATGCCGCATGTCAAACTTGAGCGTGTTTGATAAAAAGAGGCGGCCTCCGTTGGAAAGCCGCCTCATACCCTGGTTCCCATGTCGCGCCGGCTTTGCGGCGCGTCCAATCAATCGAAGTCTTCCTGACCCGAGTTGCCACCGCCATTGCGGTTACCGGAGATGATCTCGCGTTTGCCGACATGGTTGGCGGGGCCGACCAGGCCGTCCTTTTCCATGCGCTCGACGAGCGAGGCAGCGCGGTTGTAGCCGATGCCGAGGCGGCGCTGGATGTAGGAGGTCGAGCACTTCTTGTCGCGCATGACAACCTTGATTGCCTGTTCGTAGAGATCGTCGCCGTCTTCCGAGGCAATCGCGCCCTTGTCGAAAACAGCCGTATCTTCTTCCTCGTCTTCTTCGTCCTCGTCGGCGGTGACCGTATCGAGATATTCCGGACGGCCCTGCAGCTTCAGGTGCGCTACGACCTTCTCGACTTCCTCGTCCGAAACGAAGGGGCCGTGAACGCGGGAGATGCGGCCGCCGCCGGCCATGTGCAGCATGTCGCCCTGGCCGAGGAGCTGTTCGGCACCCTGCTCGCCGAGAATGGTGCGGCTGTCGATCTTCGACGTCACCTGGAAGGAGATGCGGGTCGGGAAGTTCGCCTTGATCGTGCCGGTGATGACATCGACCGAGGGCCGCTGCGTCGCCATGATCAGGTGGATGCCGGCGGCGCGCGCCATCTGTGCCAGACGCTGGATCGCACCTTCGATCTCCTTGCCGGCGACCATCATCAGATCGGCCATTTCGTCGACGATGACGACGATATAGGGCATCGGAGTCAGGTCCATTTCCTGTTGCTCCTCGATCGGGGCACCGGTGCCCTTGTCGAAGCCGGTCTGGACCATGACATGGATCGTCTCGCCCTTTTCCTTGGCGGAGGCAACGCGGCTGTTATAGCCGTCGATGTTGCGAACGCCGAGGCGCGACATCTTCTTGTAGCGATCCTCCATTTCGCGCACCGCCCATTTCAGCGCCATAACGGCCTTCTTCGGATCGGTCACGACAGGGGTCAGGAGGTGCGGGATACCGTCATAGACAGAGAGTTCCAGCATCTTCGGATCGACCATGATCAGGCGGCACTGTTCCGGGGTCATGCGGTAGAGCAGCGACAGGATCATGGTGTTGATCGCGACCGACTTGCCCGAACCGGTCGTACCAGCGACGAGCAGATGCGGCATCTTGGCGAGTTCCGCGATAACGGGTTCGCCGCCGATCGTCTTGCCGAGACCGAGCGCCAGCTTGTAGCCGCTCTTCTCGAAATCGGGCGAATCAATCATTTCGCGGAAATAGACAGTCTCGCGGTTGACGTTCGGCAGTTCGATGCCGATGACGTTGCGCCCGGGTACGACGGCGACGCGGGCCGAGAGGGCCGACATCGAACGGGCGATATCGTCTGCCAAGTTGATGACGCGGGAGGATTTGACGCCGGGTGCCGGCTCGAACTCATAGAGCGTGACAACCGGGCCGGGCCGGACATGGATGATCTCGCCCTTGACGCCGAAGTCCTCCAGCACGCTTTCCAGAAGGCCGGCATTCTGCTCCAGCGTTTCCTGCGTCATGATCACGCCGGAACGAACGGCAGGTTCCTGTAGCAGTTCGCGCGGCGGCAGCTCGTATTCGCCGTCAGCGGAGCGGGCGATCGGTCGCCATTCGGGCGGCGTCAGCGATGCGGGCCGGCGCGGCGAGATCCGCGATGGCGGCGCGTCGATCAGGCGCTGCGCCGCGGCTTCGACCGCGGGGATCGTCGGCGCAGCCTTGGCGACCGGTTGGGCAACAGCCGGCGCGGCGGCCTTCGTCGGCATCGGCGCCACGACCATGACAGACGCGGGCCGGGTTTCGGCGTCGGCACCATAGACGGCGGTTACGAAAGCGGGCGGCACGAATGTTTCGGCTGGCGCCACCACAGTCTGCGGCTCGGCAGCAGGTGCTTCGACGATGACGGGGGCCGCCTCGACGACGGGGGCCAGAACGGCAGCCTCAAGCGCGGCAAGCTCGTCCATGGCCGGTGTACTGATATCTACCACTGACGGTCTGGAAACGGTTTCGACGTGAGCTGCGATCTCGACTGCCGGAGGCTGCACGACAACGGGCTGCGGCTCGACGGCGGCAGCCGGGCGGCGGCACTCGACGACGCGGAACTTGGCGATGATCGATTCGGCATCGACTTCCGGCTTGGGCGTCGCCGGCTGCTTCGGCTCGCCCTTGAGGGCAGAGACGAATTCGCCGTCGAACGGCATCGCATCCCAGAATGCAAAATCGGAAAGATGGACAAGACGCGACTCGACCACAGGCGCGGCTAGGGACTCGGGAACACTTGACTGAACAGGGGAAGCATCCAGCGCGATCGCGGGAGCTTTCGAGAATGCGGTAGCGATAACGGTCATCTCCAATGCGTCCGGCTCGGTTGCCGGGGAATTCTGAATTACTGTCGGAATATAGCCTTCCACCACCAACGGCATGTCTTCGAGCGCTGGCAGATGGAACTCTGATGATTGCATCGGCTGCTGAATGACGACGGCGATCGGAGCCTCGACGGCGGGCGGCTCCATGACCCGCATCGCGGCGTGCGCGGAAGCCTGCGGCCGGATCTCAGCCTTCGGCTCGACAGGCGGACGGCGGCTGATAATTTCATTTTCACGGGTGCGGGTGAAGCGCACGTTCGGCCCCATCAGGAAGGCATTCTGCCAGCCGGGCGATGCGAGATCTTCCGCGGAGATTCCCTGCGGCAGAATCGGCATTTCCTGTTCGCTCGTAACGGCGGCAGCCTGAAGCGCCTCCACAACAGGCGGCGGGGCCGCGGCAGTGCGCTTCCTCACCTCTTCGGCAAGGCGCTTTTCCTCGGCACGGCGCTGCTCTTCGGCCTTGCGCTTGGCTTCACGGGCATTGCGAATCTTCTCTTCCAGAAACGCGCGGCGAGCGGCAATCTGCTCGGCGCGGCGAGCCTCTTCGGCCGCCTGCTCCGGGTCGAGATCGCCCTCCGGCTGGACGCCTTGCGAGGCATTGGAAAGTGTCGTTCGGGAAAGACGCATGAGACCTGCAACCCAGTCATTGATATTGCCGTTGGCTTCTCAAATCGAATAGGGCAAGGATGGTTAATAAGTTCCTTCCTGCGCTTGTGGAAAGCAGCCATTCCGCACCCGGAAAACATGTCCGAATATTCTCGAAATCTCTGTGGAAACAAGGGCATGACGCAGCTCAGCCGCACGGAAGTGCGGCAATGAGACAGGTTAAATTTTTTGTCGGACCCGTTAGCGCGATGAGGACAGCTGCGCGATGGAAAGCAGCGTGTCGGCACTGATACCCACGCCCGGGGAGGAACTCGTCAGAATCGAAAGCGCAGGGGATGCCGAGGAGGTCGTATTGTTCTGCAGGTCGTACATGGCCGAGAATCGCTGCAGCAGCCGATTGAGCTTGTCGGGATCGTGCAGGTCGCTCACATTGATGAAATTGCCGAGCATCTTGGCCTGGGTATCGACGTCCATGTTGGAGATCGAGCTCGGCAGATTGAAGGTGGTCGTAACGACCTCATAAAGGGCGGCATCACCCATGATGTCGTAGATCGAATTGATATCAGGCGCCTTGCGCTGGAAATAAAGCGCCAGGCGCACGCCGGGATTGCTGTCACCTTGCTGATCTTCCAGCGTCTGATGCAGGAAGAGATCATTGGTCGCTGAAAGCGCGCCCTGGTTTTGCGCCGTGCCGAGCTTGCTGTCGGTCAGGTTTCCGTCGGTGCCGAAATTGAACGCCTCGACGATACTCTTGAACTTGGCACCGTCAGCCGTGTTGATGAAGCTCTTCGCATCGGATGGATCGGAGGCAAAAGCTTTCTTCAGCGTCGCCGTATCGACCGTCTTCGGATCGATACCGTTAGCCGTCAGGATGAAATTCGTAAGTTTGCTGTCGGCGAGCAGATCCGTGACGCCGGTCACCTTGACGATGTTGGTGGCGAAATAAGTAGCAGCTGTCTTGGCGTCGTTATTGGCCTTGGTCAGTTCGGCACCCGACAGCCCCGCCGTGCTGTGGCGGGAATATTGCGAGATATAGCTGTTGATCTGCGTTTGCGACAGAGCCTGCACCGGTGCCTTCAGATTGCCTTTGCTGTCGAAATTGAAGGCCTTGGCAAGGGCCGTGAACCGCGGATCCTTGAGCGAGTTGACGTAGCTCTTCGGATCATAGGGGTCGCTTTCGAGAATCCTAGTCAGCTGTGACTTCGTAACTTCGTTTTCGCCGATACCGTAGGCGCGCAGCGCCATCTGATAGAGCTCCGGCGCGCTGTCATTGGCGGCACTGCTGTCGGCGGTATTGCTCGCAAAGAAATCCTTGATGGTCTTCACGTCAGCGATGCGGTTCTTATAGTTGTTGACCGCATCCGTATTCAGGTTCGACTGCGACGACTGGTAGTTGCTCATATAGGCCTTGGAGGCCGCGTCGATCTCGCTTTGGGACTGCGCCGTTTGGCCGGAAGCAAGCGTCCCGTCCGACTGGAAATTGAACTGGGAGACGGCGTAAGTCAGGCCGAAGATGGCAGCGGTCGTCGGATCGGCGAAGGCATTCTTGAAGACGGCGGCGGGCGTCGTCGGATCGATGCCGTAAGCCGTCTTGACGTAATCGAAGAGACGCGTGTCCGATGTCAGCTGGTCGACCGACGTAATGGAGCCGATATGATTCTTGTAATAGAGATCGTTATCGGCCGCGCCGACGCTCGTAACGAACGAGGGCACGGTGAAATTATAGGCGCTCATCACATCGGCCTGCTGGCTGAGCGTCTGCGGCCCACCCGGGTAGTTCGCGGTATAGCCGGACGTGGTGGCGCTTATCTGGCCGGACGTCTGCACCTGCGAGCCGGATGCGACGGTGCCATCGCTCTGGAAATTGAACTCGGCCATGACGGCGGTCAGCCCGTTCGAACTCGCGGTAGCGGCATCCTTGGCCGATGCATTGAACTGATCCGCGGTGATGTAGGACGGGATATTGAAAGCCGTCTTGACGTACTGGAACAGCTGCGGATTGGACGTCAGCTGATCGACCGAGGTAACGCTGCCGATATTGGCCTCGTAATAGGCCGTGTCTCCATCCGGCGTCGATGTCTTGACCGTGCCGTCGGCATTGAAATTGAATTCCGCCACCAGAGCCTTGTCGGCGGCGCTGCCGTTCTGATTGACGTAGCTGTTCGGATCGCTGGGATCGCTCGTCAGCATCTGCTTCAGAGCCGGATTCGATACATAGGTCGGATCGACGCCGTAGGCCTGCAGCACGTAATTGCGCAGGCGGGTATTGCCTAGGAGATCATCGACCGTCTTTACCGAGCTGATGTTCTGGCTGTAATAGCTCGTTTCGGTCGCCGCCGACGTCTCCTCATTCGTAAACGACTGCTGGTAAAGCCCGATGAGGTCGTCTTCCTGCGTGCTGGTTTGTGCCGTATTCGACGTGCCCGTCGCGCTCGTGCCGAAATTGAACGCCGCAGCGAATTCCTTATAGCGCGGATCGGTGAGCTTGTTGGCGAAACTGCTTGAGTCGCTGAGGTCGCTGGTCAAGACCTGTTTCATAAAGGCCTTGGCATAGGTCATGTCGGAAAGCCCGTAGGCTTCCATCGCATAACTGTATAACTGATAGTCATTCAGGAAGCTGTCGACGTCTTTTACTTTGCCGATATTGGCATTGTAATAGTCGATCGAACGCTTGTTTTGCGACTGCTGCGCCACCTGATTGAGCGACGTCGTCATATCTCTGGTTGCGATCGTATAACCAAGATAAGTGGAAATCATCAGCAGAATCCCAATAGATCTCTAATAAAAGCGGCGAATCTAGCTGGCATTATTTCATATAAACCTTACCTGAGACTTACAGGCACTCATCCAATGCGTGCACTATATTGATGCACCACCCTGCCCTGTATTCACCTTATGGAAACCCTGATGCATTCAACTTTGCTAACCATTTGAGGACGCAAAGTTTTCTTAACCTCGATTTTTAAGCTGTCTGGAAGGGACGGCGCCTAATCTGCCCAACAACGAGAGGACAAAAGTTCTCCGAGAGAAGACCGGAACAACCGGCTCTCAGGTAAAGCAAGGGTAGAGAAATCGATGACTAATACCGTCCTGAAGCCCGATTGGGCTGGAACCACACTGCGGCTTGATCCGGCGCGCTTCCCGCAACAGGTCAGCTATGCCATGCGAGGTGCCGAGGGTGACGTCACCATTACGATCGATGAGCGCGGCGCCGTGCTGCGCAAGATCCTGCCGTCCAGCGGTCTGCCGCTGTCCGTCGCCTTGCCCAAGCGTGCATTCAAGGGTGTTGCAGCCCGCGCCATCGACCATGGCGATGGCGAAGTTACCGTCACGCTGGAACTGCATCACTCCGATCCGGATCTCTGCATCCCCCTTCTCGTCGCTCATGACTTGAGCGATATCGCCGCCGACTGGCGCTCCTGGTCGGAAGCCTTCCGTATTCCGATGCTGATGATCGAAGCCGACGGCGTTGCCCGTCCGCTGGAAGAACATCTCGGCGGTGTCCGCTCGCAGGACAGCCAGCCGCGTCGCCGCCATTCCTACTTCGCAAACCGCCGTCCCCGCTTCCTCGTGCGCCGCACGACGGGCAAGCTTGGCATCAAGATGAAGATCCAGGGCCGCGAGATCATCGCCAGACATTAAGCCGATAGGGCTCGAAAACCGAATATCGCTAAAAACCGGCCGTGGGAAACCAATCCCGCGGCCGAAATCTTTGCATTTTCAGGGAGCAAGAAGCAGGAACGACAGGAAGAGCCCGGCAAAAATGATCAAGCCGACGCGGTTATTAGATTTGAATAGCGCAAGGCATTGGGCACCGTCGTTGATGTCGAGCACGGCGATCTGATAGGCGAACATGCCGCCGGCGACGATCAGACCGATATAGGCCAGCCAGCTTGTACCCGCGAGTGCAAAGGACAGCAGCATCAGGAGCAACGTCACCCCATAGAGCCCGACCAGCCAGAGGCGCGTCTGATCGCCGAAAAGCCGGGCGGTCGAGCGCACACCGATCAGCTCGTCATCCTCCTTGTCCTGATGCGCGTAGATCGTATCGTAACCGATGGTCCAGAGGATGGCGGCGAGATAGAGCACGATCGGGGCAAGCGACAGGCTGCCGAAGAGACCCGCCCAGCCCATCAGAGCGCCCCAGGAAAAGGCAAGGCCGAGGAAGAATTGCGGCCAGTCCGTGAAGCGCTTGGCAAAGGGATAGAGCGCGACGATGCCGAGCGACAGGACACCGAGCACGACGGCAAACCAGTTGAACTGCAGCAGCACCAGCAGGCCTACCAGAGCCTGCAATGCGATGAATACCTTGGCCTGCAGGCGCGTTACGCGGCCCGATGGCAGCGGGCGCGAGCGCGTGCGCGCCACGGACATGTCGATCTCGTGGTCGACGAGGTCATTATAGGCACAGCCGGCGCCACGCATTGCGACGGCGCCGACGAAATAGAGGAAGAGGTGATAGATCACCACGAATCCGGGAGAGCCCTGCCCCGAGGCGACGGAGGCATTGGCCGCAAGCGCCACGGACCAGAAGCATGGCCACATCAGCAGCTGCCAGCCGATCGGCCTATCCCAGCGTGCAAGCTGGGCGTAAGGCCAGAGCGTCGGGGGCAGAACGCGGTAGACCCAGTTGCCGGATGGCGCGTCAGCGACGCGCCCGTTAATGTCGCCTGTCTTTTGCATAGGCGAGTAGTAGTGACATCCGGCACCGGAGGTCAAGCGGCGAGCCATAAAGAAACATGACCTCGCCCGTTGCTCAGTTCATGGTGAAATTGAACTTGTAGCTGGCGGAAACGCCGATCAGCAGTTGGTTGCGGTCGCCGCGCTCGCGCACGAGGCTGCTGTCGGCGGCCGGGCCGGTGAGCCGGGTATATTCGAGGAAGGTGCTGGTGGTCCAATTCTGCGAGGCCTTCCAGGTCAGTGCGCCGCCGAAGCCGACGGATTTGACGCCGCCGCCGGGCTTGTATCCGCTGAGGCCGGAGGCAGCCGATTGGCGCGCATTGACGCCGTAATAGGTGTCGAAATAATCGCTGCTGGCGAGTGTCACGCGTGGACCTGCGGAGGCGCGAAGCTCAGGCGTGATGTCGGTAAAGGCATCGACCGCGGCATCGGCGACGATGCCGCTATGGGCACGAATACCCTGGCGAACTTCGACGCGAGCACGCAACCAGTCCGTAGGATAGGCTTCGGCAAAGCCGCCGGCTTCCACACCCCACTTGACCTTCTTCAATCCCTTCAGCTCGCGGCCATCGCTGCTGTCCCGGCTCGGCACGAACTTGCCGACGATGCCGATGCGAAACGCGTCGCTTTCGATCAGGGCAAAGGAGGGATTGTCGTTGCGCGAGGAAAAGCGCGGGCCTGGGCCTTGCCGGCCGATAGACACAAGCGGCGACCATTGCAGCTTGTTGTGCTTGCCGCCTTCGAATTTCGGTGCCGAGAAACCGGCCGCACCGACGCTTAAGTACCAGTCACCCGACCACAAATGCTGGCCGTCGCCCGCCTCGGCAGCGCCGGCATAAGCGACGGCGGAGAGGCCACCAATGAAAAGGAACCTTAACTTTGCAAACACAACGAAACTCCATGATACGCAATACAAAGGGCCGTCCGACCCAAGAGTTGCTGCAAATTATGCTGATCGCGTTACCGCTCCCTTAACCACAACACGCCGAATTCGATCAGAACATCAAATTCCGGTTGCCCCAATCCGGCCCCCCGCTCGACATGTGGCAGCCTATCGCGTTGATTTAATTTCTGTATAGATACTCAATCGCGGGTAATGGTCGCGATGGCCAAATGCCCGCCATCTCATAGCCCCCCATTTCAAAAGATGAGAAACGAATGAAGAGCATATCCCTGATCTCCCTAGGTCTGATCCTGACTGCCGGCATGGCGCTTTCCGGCTGCGTCGGCACTCCGATCGGCGGAGCAAAGCAAAGCCAGTTTTCGGGAAGAGCGGCGCCTGGCAAAAAGACGAAGGTGACCACTGCTTCGCTTGTGAAGCAGGACTGCACCTTTGCAGGATTTCCCTATACGGGCGTCATCAAGCAGCCTGCCCACGGCAAGGTTGACGTCGAGCACGGGCCGGTCACAGCGAAGTTTTCGAAAGACAGCACTGCCTACCTATGCTCGGGCAAGACGGTTCAAGGCAACATCGTCTACTACACGCCGAACCCTGGTTTTGCGGGCACCGATCAGTTCACCCTGCGCCTTACGGGACTGAATACGGATGGTACGGTGCAAGACGGCACCTTCACCGTCCATGTCGGCGGATAGCAAGTTTGACGACGTGCAGGCGTGAATAAAAAAGGCCGGACCGTAGTTTTCCACGGTCCGGCCCCGTCAAACGGCGCGATGACGGAGGCTCAGAACGTCACCTTCTCCAAAGGCGCGCGCCATGCCTCGAATTCCTTCAGTTTCGCCTCGCGCTCCGCGATGTAATTGCGATTATCCGGCACGGCGAACTGGTTCTTGGTGATCTGGAGCTGCATAATGAACAGTTCGTCCCAGCGGAAGCCCATTTCGGAACCGGCCAGATAGAACTCCCACATGCGGAAGAACTTCTCGTCGTAGAGAGCGACGGCGTCGGCCTTGCGCGCCACGAAGCGGTTGCGCCAATGCCTCAGCGTATAGGCGTAGTGCATCGGCAGGGTTTCGACGTCCCTGGTGAACAAACCTGCCTTTTCCAGCGGCGGCGTGGTCTCGCCGATCGAGGGGATGTAGCCGCCGGGGAAAATATACTTTTCGATGAAGGCGTTGGTGGCAAAGCTCGGCTTCGGGCGGGCGATGGAGTGCAGCAGCATGACGCCGTTGTCATCCAACAGCTCCGAAACCTTACGGAAGAACTTGCCGTAGTCGCCGATGCCGACATGTTCGAACATACCGACCGAGACGATGCGGTCGAACGTCTTGCCCGTCAGGTAGCGATAGTCCTGCAGCTCGAAGCGCACGCGATCGGAGAGGCCGCGCTTGGCTGCCCGTTCGCGCGATACCTTGAGCTGCTCTTCGCTCAACGTGATACCGGTCACGTCGAGGCCTGGATAGGCTTCGGCAAGATACATGGCCATGCCGCCCCAGCCCGAGCCGATCTCCAATACCTTCTGGCCAGGCTCGACCAGCAGCTTGGCGGCGATATGGCGCTTCTTGGCGACCTGCGCTTCGAAGAGGCTGATGCCCGGCGGATTGAAATAGGCGCAGGAATATTGCCAGTCCTCATCGAGGAAGAGATCGAAGAGCTTCGCCGACAGATCATAGTGATGGGCAACATTGTGCTTGTTGCGATTGATTGGCGAGCGGCTCTTGATCTGCTGCCAGGCTATGCGGCCGAGCAGCAGCGCCGCCATGCGGAAATCGAAGATCTCATTGGTGGTATTCTGCTTCACCAGCGACAGGAACTCGTAGATGTCCCCCTGCTCGAGGATGAAGCGGCCCTCCATATACATTTCGCCGAGCTTGAGCGTCGGATCGCGGGCAACCGCATCTTCAGCCTGCTGATCGGCAAAACGGACGGCCACCGTCTCTCCGGTTCCGTCGCCGACCATATGGGTCTCGCCGGATGCGAGCGTAAGCCTGAGTGAACCTTTACGGATGATTTTCTTGACGAGAGAAAAGAGTGTCGACGCCATGGACGCCCCGAATGTTATGACATGACATTAAGGCAACTTTAACGCCTCACAGCATTGTGGCAAGCGCACCTTTCCACAGTCATTGGCACTCTGACAACAACGCTGCCAGAGTGTGACATTCTTGCACGAAGTTCCGCTAAGTCCTTATTTTCGTTTGAGTGCGTCCGCCAACGCTGCCCCAAAACTACCCTGTTGTTCGGCCTTCGGAGGGGTATTTCCCTTAACGCCAGCGCTGCGCGGACCACCCTGTTCGCGTGTGTCCCGCCCGGACGGGGCTGCCACAGTGCTGCCATCTTTGCGCATGGAGAGGCCGATTCGCTTACGCTTCGCGTCGACTTCCACGACCCTGACCTTAACGACGTCGCCGGCCTTCACGACCTCATGGGGATCCTTGATAAAGCGATCCGCCAGCTGCGAGACATGCACCAAACCGTCCTGATGGACGCCAATATCGACGAAGGCGCCGAAGGCGGCGACGTTGGTGACAGTTCCTTCCAGCAGCATTCCCGGCTTGAGGTCACCGATCTCGTTGACCCCCTCCGCAAAGGTCGCGGTCTTGAAGCTCGGGCGCGGATCTCGGCCCGGCTTTTCCAGTTCGGCGATGATGTCGCGCACGGTCGGCAGGCCGAATTTGTCGTCGATGAACTGACGGGGATCGACCGCCTTCAGCGTCGCGGTGTCGCCCATCAGCGTGCGCAGGTCACGGCCGCAGGCGGCTACGATCTTCTTGGCGACGCCATAGGCTTCCGGGTGTACCGAGGAAGCATCGAGCGGCTCCTTGCCGTTCGGGATACGCAGGAAGCCGGCGCATTGCTCGAAGGTGCGCTGGCCGAGACGGGCGACCTTCAGGAGATCGCGCCGCGTCTCAAAGGCGCCTTCGCCATCGCGATGTCGAACGATCGCTTCGGCAATCGAAGGCCCAAGGCCTGAAACACGGGCAAGCAGCGGTACAGACGCCGTGTTCAGATCGACACCGACGGCATTCACCGCGTCTTCGACCACGGCATCCAGCGAGCGCGACAGCTTCTGCTGGTCGACATCGTGCTGGTACTGGCCGACGCCGATCGACTTCGGCTCGATCTTTACCAGCTCGGCCAGCGGATCCTGTAGGCGGCGGGCGATGGAGACGGCGCCGCGCAACGAGACGTCGAGCCCGGGGAATTCCAGCGCCGCGGTTTCCGACGCGGAATAGACCGATGCGCCGGCTTCGGAAACAATGACCTTGGTCGGCTTCGGCGCCGGCAGTTCGGCCAGCATGTCGGCCACCAGCTTTTCGGTTTCGCGGCTGCCTGTGCCGTTGCCGATCGCGATCAGTTCGACCTTGTGCTTGCGGATCAATGCCGCAAGGGTCGCCTGCGTACCGCGCACATCGTTCTTCGGCGGAAAGGGATAGACGGTCGTCGTTTCCAATAGCTTGCCGGTGCCATCGACCACGGCGACCTTGACGCCGGTGCGGATGCCCGGATCGAGACCCATGGTGGCGCGCGAACCCGCAGGCGCTGCCAGCAGCAGATCCTTCAGATTGCGGGCGAAAACATGGATCGCTTCTTCTTCTGCGCGTTCGCGCAGTTCCCGCATCAGGTCGAGCGACAGCGACATCGAAAGCTTCACACGCCAGGTCCAGCTTGCGACCTCCGTCAGCCAGCGGTCGCCGGGTCGGCTGGTGCCGATATCATAGGCCGCAGTGATCATGCGTTCGACCGGCTTGTTGGGTGAGATGGCGTCGGCATCGATTTCGATATTCAGTGTCAGGACTTCCTCGTTCCAGCCGCGCAGCATGGCAAGCGCGCGATGACCGGGAGCCGTCGCCCAGCGTTCCTGATGGGCGAAATAATCCGAGAACTTGGCGCCCGCTTCCTGCTTGCCGTCGACGACGGCGGCCTTCAGCGTTGCATTGGTCTTCATGTAATTGCGCAGCTTGCCCAGCAGGTCGGCATTTTCGGCAATGCCTTCGGCGATGATATCGCGCGCGCCCTCCAGCGCCGTTTTCGCGTCAGGCACATCGGCCGTGATGAAGCCTTCGGCGAGAACCGTGGGTTCTTTGGAGCGATCCGCAAGGATCGTGTCGGCCAATGGGCCGAGGCCGCGTTCCCTCGCAATTTCGGCGCGCGTGCGGCGCTTCGGCTTGTAGGGCAGATAAAGGTCTTCCAGCTCAGCCTTGGTGCCGACGGTTGCAACCTTGCTCATCAGCTCGTCGGTCATCTTGCCCTGGCCGGCGATGGATTCGATGATAGCGGCGCGGCGCGCTTCCAGCTCACGCAGATAGACCAGACGTTCCGACAGAGTACGAAGCTGCGTATCGTCGAGGCCACCGGTCACTTCCTTGCGGTAGCGGGCGATGAAGGGCACGGTCGCACCTTCGTCCAAGAGCTCGATGGCGGCCTTGGCCTGATCCGGGCGGGCATTGATCTCGGCGGCGATGGTTGCAGCAAGGGAACGGATATCGGCGGACATGTGTCTCTCTGAACTGGACAATCGTAAAGGGGACCATAAGCATGATCCCGCGGACATAAGAAGCGGTTTCGGCACGGAACACGCCAATCCGGGCGCGGAGATAGCGTGGAGGGCGAAGCCGCTTCCGCTTTAACGGGATAAAAAGGCATGGCAATGTTGCCAGCCCTGCCTCCACAGGATTTGCCGCTTGACCTTTGGCTCATCCCCGCTTAACCGCGCAAAAGGACGCAACGAAAGGGCAAGCCATGAGAGTTCTGTTGATCGGATCGGGCGGACGCGAGCACGCACTGGCCTGGAAACTGGCGCAATCGCCTCTCATGACGGAATTCTATGCCGCACCCGGCAATCCCGGCATTGCTGAGCATGCGACGCTTGCGCCGATCGATATCGACAACCACGACGCTGTTGTCGCCTTCTGCAAGGACAAGGCCATCGACTTCGTCGTCGTCGGCCCGGAAGCGCCCTTGGTCGCCGGCATTGCCGATGCGCTACGCGCCGCCGATATTGCCGTTTTTGGCCCTTCTGCAGCCGCCGCCCAGCTCGAAGGGTCCAAGGGTTTCACCAAGGATATCTGCGCCCGCTACAATATTCCAACCGGCGCCTATCAGCGCTTCAACAATGCACCGAAGGCGAAAGCCTATGTCCGCGCTCAAGGCGCGCCGATCGTCGTCAAGGCGGACGGTCTTGCGGCGGGCAAGGGCGTCACCGTCGCCATGACCATCGACGAAGCGCTTGCCGCGATCGACGATTGCTTCGAGGGTGCATTCGGCGAGGCCGGCGCGGAAGTGGTAATCGAAGCCTATCTCGATGGCGAAGAGGCAAGCTTCTTCTGCCTTTGCGACGGCAAGCATGCGCTGGCGCTTGCGACCGCACAAGACCACAAACGCGTCGGCGACGGCGATACCGGCCCGAACACCGGCGGCATGGGCGCCTATTCCCCTGCCCCCGTGATGACACCCGAATTGGTCGAGCGCACCATGAAGGAGATCATCGAGCCGACGATGCGCGGCATGGCGGAAAGCGGCCATCCTTTCAGCGGTGTCTTCTTCGCTGGGCTGATGATCACCGCCAAGGGTCCCGAACTCATCGAATACAATGTCCGCTTCGGCGATCCGGAATGCCAGGTGCTGATGATGCGCCTGAAAAGCGACCTGCTGCCAATGCTCTATGCCTGCGCAAACGGCACGCTGGATCAGGTGACTGCCGAATGGAGCAAGGATCCGGCGCTAACCGTCGTCATGGCCTCGAAGGGCTATCCCGGCTCCTACGCCAAGAACACACCAATCGCGGCGCTGCCTGCCGACGACGAAGGCGAGAAAGTGTTTCATGCCGGCACAGCCTTGAAGGACGGCGCACTCGTTGCGACGGGTGGGCGAGTCCTCAACATCACTGCAACAGGCAAGACTGTAGGCGAAGCAAAAGAACGGGCCTATGCCCTTGCCGGCGAAGTGAAATGGGACAACGGCTTCTATCGCAATGATATCGGATGGCGCGCAGTGGAGCGCGAAAAGTAAACATCACTTCGGCTCTGCAATCGCAAGTCCATTAAATTTTTACCTAATCTCCTGACGGGATGGAAATAAAGCTACACTAATGTCTTCGTCACTATAGGCGGAGTTCTTGGTTATGCGTTCCTTCTTTGTGACCTTGGCGTGCGTACTGGCCGGCGGTTCTGCCATGGCCTCGTCGATCCAGCCGATTGACGGCACGATGATCGGCGGCAGGGGCAGCATTATCAACAAAAGCTGCGCCGAATGCCCTCCACTGAAGCCTCCCGTCACAGAAAGAGAATACACCGTGCCGACGCTGGAGCCCGGCACGCAATCCGTCGTCGTGCGCAATATCGACGGACAGAAAAAGGTCGTCCGCACCGAAGCCTGGATGGGTGGCTCGCCTGTTAACTTCGTCAGCAAGCCTACGCCAGAAGCGCTCGCCGCCGCTGGTGAGCCCGTCGACGGCATCGACATCACGGCTCGGACGGCGGCCTTGCCGAACTCATCCACAACTCGCGAACCCGCGCCGCTCGATATCTCCGGCTTCCAGCTTCGCCAATAAGCCCCGCAAGCCGTCTTGGTAACGCTTGGCCGCTTGCGGAATGCCGACCATATTCAAACTTGTAAATATATCCTCATAATATTCGATAAATCTAAATAATTGCCGGAAATCTCGAAGTCTCCTCGACGGCATAAGCAAGTAAAATTTCGTATTACTTACAATTCCTGCACACATCTCCGGTTTAATTCCGAATTAAATACAACCAAATCCCTACAATTAAAGCTTTCTTAGACATAAACAGCGATTTTACTGCCACCGGACAGCAGCATGTCATTTAAGCGGCGGCAAGCGTATTGGGATTCTCTCAGGCGATCGCACAGGCGGTAGGAAACCGCACCGGTATTCACCCCTGTGGGAGGCACCATGAAGAATCTCAAGATTTCGCATCAATTATTTGCCCTGCTTGGCGTCCTGATGGCCGCCTTCGCAGTGGCCACTTATTTCCAGATCCGGTCCCAGGCCGATTCCATTTACGACGACCGCTTCGACATGCTGCGAACGCAGGTCGAATCCGGCATCTCGGTTCTGAACCAGTATTATCAGCGCGAAAAATCCGGCGAGATGACCCATGAGGCAGCCCAGGCCGAAGCCTTCAAGGTCCTGTCGCATGTGAGCTTCGCGCCGGCAGGCTATCTCTTCGGTTTCGATTATAATGTGATCCAGCGCATTCATCCGAGCCCGGTCAATATCGGCAAGGACATGTCTTCGCAGGTCGACAAGAACGGCACCCATTTCAGCAAGGAAATGGTCGAGAAGGGCATCAAGGGCGGCGGCCGCACCATCTATTACTGGAACAAGCCGGGCCATTCCGACAGCGAGTTCTTCCTCAAGGGCAGCTATTCAGCCGCCTTCGCGCCTTGGCAGATCGTCCTGGGGTGCGGTGTCTACATGGATGACCTCGAGGCGCAGATCAACGCTACCATGTGGCGTGCGCTTATGATCTGCGGCATCGTCTTCCTGGTCGGCATTGGCGCCGCCTTCTACTTCATCCGCGGCATCACGAAGCCGCTGACCGACGTCCATGCCGCACTGAAGGCCGTGGCCGACGAAGATGTGAAGATGGCCATTCCGCATGCCGAGATGCGCAACGAAATCGGCCTGATGGCGAAAGCGACCCAGGCGCTGCAAGAAAAGATCCGCGAGCGCCACGTGCTGGCCGACCGCCAGGCTGCACAGGAACTCGAAATCAGCAATGAGCGCGAACAGAACCTGCGCCAGCAGCAGGACGAGGCCCACGAACAGGCGCGCGTCGTCTCGGTCATCGGCCGGGCGCTTGAAGACCTCGCCCAGGGGAACCTGACGATAAGGTGCGGCGATCTCGGCGCCAGCTATGCCGGCCTTCGCAACAACTTCAACGAGGCGCTGTCGCATCTCGAAGCCGCGATGGGCCGCGTCAACGCCAAGGGCAACGACATCGGCCTCAGCAAGGAAGAAATCCGCCGCGCCTCCAACGAACTGTCGCAGCGCACCGAACGCCAGGCCGCCAGCCTGGAAGAGACTTCCGCCGCGCTCGACGAACTCACCGTCGCTGTCCGCCAGACCGCGGAAGGCGCCGATGAAGCCAGCAAGCGTGTTCATGCCGTCAGCGCCGAAGCATCGCGCAGCGATGCCGTGGTTGCCCAGGCGATCGAAGCGATGAGCGGCATCGAGAAGTCCTCGGCAGAAATCGGCAAGATCATCGGCGTCATCGACGAGATTGCCTTCCAGACCAATCTTCTGGCGCTGAATGCCGGCGTCGAAGCGGCTCGCGCCGGCGAATCCGGCAAGGGCTTTGCGGTCGTCGCCCAGGAAGTGCGTGAACTTGCCCAGCGCTCCGCCGCAGCCGCCAAGGAGATCAAGGACCAGATCGCCCGATCTTCCGGCCAGGTCGATCAGGGTGTCCGCCTTGTCGGTGAGGCAGGCGAAGCGCTGAAGCGCATCTCCGGTCAGATCAAGGCAGCCAACGAAATCGTCTCGAAGATCGCCCACAGCGCCTCCGAGCAGGATACGACGCTGCGCTCGATCTCCTCTTCGATGAACCAGCTCGATGCCGCCACGCAGCAGAACGCCGCCATGGCCGAAGAGACGACGGCATCGGCCGAGACACTCGCCGCCGACACGGAAGATCTCCTCGCCCTCATCCGCGGCTTCCGTGTCAACGACGGCCAACCCGCTGCGGATCATCGTCGCCGGGCCGCCTGAGCTGCATGGGCCAGAAAACACGAAACCGCCGGGCTTGCGTCCGGCGGTTTTTATTTGGCTATGATGGTTGTGTCAGTCGGTCGCCGCCAGCCGCTCAACCAGCCTGTCGATCTCGCGATCGGAATAGACCTCGATGCCGGCTTGCCTGAGCAGCGCCGCCGTGACGCCCCGGCCACTCTGCCGGTCACCCGAAAATGAGCCGTCATAAATGAAGCCCGAGCCGCAGGACGGGCTGCCGTCGATCAGCAGGGCATAGCGGCAGCCGGTTTCCGTTGCGAGCGCCAGCGCATTTTCCGCCGCCTGACGAAATTCCGCCGTGACATCGCCGCCGCTGATCTCCATCACCTTTGCGGTGCCGGCAAGCACGTCCTCGCCGGTGGCGCCGCCAACAATCTCGGCCGGCGGCCTCGGTACGGCCATGCCGGCAGACATTTCCGGGCAGATCATCACCAACCGCCCCTCCTCGCGCCAACGATCGATCGCCGGATGGACAAGAGGCTTGGAGCGGCCGTCATAGCGGACGGCGTGGCCCATGAGGCAGGCGCTGACGAGGATCTTTCCGGTCATCGCGCCCCCATGGCTTATCCCGCGATCTTCGAGAAGTCAGCAACCGTGCCGGTTGCTGCGCGGATCATGCGCAGCAACGCCAGGCGATTGGCGCGGATGGCGGCGTCTTCGTCGTTGACGAGCACGTCCTCGAAGAAGCGATCGACGGGTGCGCGCAGCTTGGAAAGGGCTGCCATGGCCGAGCGGAAATCTTCCTTGGCAATTGCGTCGGATGCCTCAGCCGAGGCAGCCTTGACGGCAGCGAAGAGATCCTTTTCCGCGTCGAGCTTCAGCAAGGCTTCTGAAACTCCATCGGCAACGACGGTGCCCTTCTTCTCCTCGGCGGCCAGGAGCTGCGTGGCGCGCTTGGTGCCTGCCAGCAGGTTCTTGCCATCTTCGGAGGTTATGAAGGCGGTCAGCGCCTCGACACGGCGGGCGACCATCAGCAGATCGTCAGCTTCCGGCGTCAGCACGGCATCGATCAGGTCATGGCGGGCGCCGAGATCGCGCAGATAGACCTTGAGGCGATCATGGAAGAAGGCGAGCAGATCGGCATCCCTGGTGGTCGCAAGCAGCGGCAGGCGCACGCCCCGCTCCAGCAAAATACGGACGACACCGAGGGCAGCGCGGCGCAGCGCGTAAGGGTCCTTCGAGCCCGTCGGCTTTTCGTCGATCGCCCAGAAGCCGACGAGCGTATCCAGCTTGTCGGCAAGCGCGACTGTGATCGCAACCTTGTCCTCGGGGACGCGGTCGGACGGGCCTTGCGGCTTGTAGTGATCTTCGATCGCCGTCGCGACCGAGACGTTCTCGCCCTGCAGCGACGCGTATTTGCGGCCCATGACGCCCTGCAGCTCGGGGAATTCGCCAACGGCTTCGGTGCGCAGGTCGGCCTTGGCAAGCACGACGGCACGGTCGACCAGAGCGGCATCGGCGCCGGTGATCTTGGCGAGGTCAGCGGCCAGCGCGCGGATGCGGGCGACGCGCTCGCCCTGGCTGCCGAGCTTGGCATGGAAGGTAACATTCAGGGCGTCGAGCTTGGCCATGCGCTGATCGAGCGGCTTCTTCAGATCGAGGCCGAACTTTTTAGCGGAGGCTTCCAGCGTTTCGAGATCGGGCAGATCGCCTTGGTCACGCTTCCAGAAGTGCAGCGCGTCGGACAGACGGGCACGCACGACCTTGCCGTTGCCGTGGATGATTTCCTTCCCGCCATCCGTCGCCTGGATATTGGCGACCAGAATGAAGCGGTTGGACAATGTCTCGCCGGCCTGCGGGCGCGTGACGAAACACTTCTGGTTGGTCTTGATGGTCAGGCGGATGATCTCCGACGGGATAGAGAGATAATCCTCCTCGAAGGAGCCCATCAGTACCTGCGGCCACTCGACAAGGCCGGAGACTTCCTCCAGCAGACCTTCGTCTTCGACCAGCTCGAGGCCATTGGCGAAAGCGACATCGCGGGCATCATGCAGGATGATGTCCTTGCGGCGTTCGGCATCGAGAACGACATAGGCCTTTTCCAGGCTTGAGGCATAATCCTCGAAACGCTTGACCGCGATTGGGCCGGGGGCATGGAAGCGATGGCCGTAAGTCACGTTGGAGGCGACGATGCCGTCGATCTCGAAGGGGATGACGACAGTCTCTTCATGCTCGGTGCCGAAGGTGCAGACGATCGACTGCAGCGGGCGCACCCAACGCAGCGAGCCGGGCTTCACCGAGGCCTTGCCCCAGCGCATGGATTTCGGCCAGGGGAAATTTTTTATGATGTCGGGCATCACAGCAGCGACGATTTCCTCCGCGGCACGGCCGGGCTTGGAAATGATCGCAACGTAGAAATCGCCCTTCTTCGGGTCGCTCTGCACCTGGGCTTCGGCAATGGAGGAGAGACCGGCGCCGCGCAGAAAACCTTCGATCGCCTTCTCGTTGGCATCGGTGCGCGGACCCTTGCGCTCCTCGCGCACATCAGCCGAGCGCGCCGTCAGACCGCGAATATCGAGCGTGAGGCGACGCGGCGTCCAATATTCCCTGGCCCCCTCATAGGAAAGACCCGCTTCGACCAGGGCATCGGTCACCAGCTTCTTCAGGTCGCCGGCAGCCTTGCGCTGCATACGGGCGGGAATTTCCTCGGAGCGGAGTTCGAGAAGGAGATCGGGCATGTCAAGGTTCCTCACCCTCCCCTTGAGAGAGAGGGTCGGCACGGCGTGCCGGAGTGGGGTGAAAACGGTCGGCCTCTGCTAGCAAAATTTGCCGCTGCTGCACAATGGCAAATATCGTATCCAGGACAGCCTCGACCTCATCTATGACCTCGGCATTCCAGAATCGGCCGACATGGTAGCCTTGGCTTTCGAGATAGGCCGTGCGCTCAGCATCATAACGTCTTGGCGCCTCTTCCGCATGCTGGCTGCCGTCGAGCTCGATGATGAGACCGATCTGATGACAGGCGAAAGCGGCCAAGTAGCGCCCGATCGAAACCTGGCGGCGAAAATGCGTGCCCTCAATCGGAATGCGCCACAGCTGTTTCCAGAGCTTGGCTTCCGCATCGGTCGCATAGGCGCGCAGACGCCAGCCGTTGGCGATTTTGAAGCGGTCGAGCTTGGAGGGCTTTTGGGGCAGAAGAATCTCCGTGTGGCTGAAACAGCGAAGTTGATGAGTCGTGAGGTACACCCTCCCCTTGAGGGGGTCGGCACAAAGTGCCGAGGTGGGGTGATCATGGCAAACTCCGCAGCCAAACAATTGTCACCCCTGCCCGCCGCTGCGCGGCGACCTCCCCCCTCAAGGGGGAGGTGTTCACTACCATCCGCCGCCGCCACCACCGCCGCCACCCCCGCCGGAGAAACCGCCACCGCCGCCTCCCCCACCGCCGAAAGCGGAGGACGAGCTGGAGACGGGTGCGGGGATGGTTGAAGCGATGGTGGACGCCATGGAGGACGAGAAGTCGCCGATCGTTCCGCCGATATTGCCGGAGTTGAAATTGCCGGAATACCAGAGCGGTGCGTAGGCGGCCGCCGCGCCACCCGCAGCGGTGGCGAGCCAAGTTTCAAAGGCGCTGGACCACGGCTTTTCGACACCGAGTGCGACTGCATAGGGCAGCAGCTTTTCGAAATGCTGCGGCGACATCTGCGGCGCACCCTGCATGTTCATTCGGTCGCGCTCGGCGAGCGTCAGATATTGCCTGAGGCCGGCGATGCCATCCATTATCTTGCGCCCGAGCGGCGTCGGCGCACCCATCAGAAAATAGAAGACGACGTTGAGCGCGAAAATGCCGACGATAGCGGCGACCAGCGGCAGCAGGCCCGCTTCCCACAACGGCACGACCGCGGCGGCAAAACCGCTAACGGCAATCGAGACGAAGAGGAAGCCGAAGAAGGCGAAAATCAGCACCGAAATGATGCGCTGGGCGAGGCTGGCACTATGCTTGCGAAACCTGCGGCCGATCGAGCTGGCGAAAAGCGTTACGAAAATCGACAGGAAGCCCGGCACGATAATGAGCGGCAGGGCATTTTCATGCAGGCGGCCGAAGATGACAATGGAAGCCAGGATGAGGATCGACAGTGCGATACCAGCAATAACATAGAGCGCATTGGCCTTGTAATATTCGTCGCGATGATTGCGCTCGATCGCGCTGCGGAACTTCGCACCGAGTCGCTGCACCGCTTCGCCGTTTTCCTTGTCGATGACAAGTGGAGAAAATGGCCCGACGGCTTGCATGATCACCTTGTCGCCGCCACCGAGATCGCTGCCTGCCTTGCCCGTCGGGCGCATAACGACCTTTTCCTTCAGGTCGTCCAAGATGACATAGCCGCGCACGGCGAGATCGATCGCCGTCGCTGAGAATGCCGTCCAGCCGGAGCTGGCAAAGCCCCTATTGTCGATATAATTGACGAGCGCGGGAGAGATGCCTTCGGGTGGGTCCCAGCGCGGAACCATGACGCCCGGCCGAGGATCGCGGCCAACCGCGATCCAGCTTCGCATATAGTAGGCAAACAGCAGGATCAGCCCGCCGACGGCAATGATCGTATCGAGATGATCCCGAAGGAACCAGCCCCATTGCTGGCTGTCGCTCGGCGGTGTGATTGCGCCCTTCGCGAGCTTGATGGCAACCGTCAGACCTTCGCCGGCTGCGAGCGGCCTTGTCGTCGCAAAAGTAACGATATTGCCCTGTTGGTTTGCACTTGCGTTCTTGCCGGTAGCGCCGAGCGGCCCCGTAAAGAAGGCAAGCTGCTGCGGCTGTACGCCCTCCGGCAGGGTGACGGCCGCCTTAGCATTGAGGATCGGGAACAGCCAGCCGTTGCCAGTCACGTTCCAATAAAGTTCGTCATGATCGCCGAAATAGCGCATTTGACGATTGGTGTCGTAGGTGAGGCGGAATGAATGCGGGCCTGGGTTGAGACTTCTGTCGCCGTTACCGATGTAGATGCGCTCGCCGCCCTTGATGCGCTCGCTGTGCCAATCCTCCGGCTGCCCATCGCGCTCGACGGAGACGACCTTGAAATCCACCTCGATCTCGCGGCCGTTGGCATCGGTCATTGTCAGCGGGAAATCCCGGAAGATGCCGCGGCGGATGTTTTGGCCTTCGGCATTGACGGAGATCGTCTCGACGACCTGCATGGAGCCGTCACGATGCAGCGCGATCGCTTGATCGAAGTTGGTGATGAGCTCGGCTGCCGTTACCGCCGTTGCGCCAAGCAGCAGGCACAGAGCCAGGAAGAACCCGCAAAGCCGTGTCATCACTCCCCCAAAGGATGGCCGCGACGCCGTTGCCGGCGCCGCTTCACGTCAGGAACATGCCTGCGCTCAGCCTCCCTTGAGATGGCGGAGCGTCAGTCTTCGTAAGCGACACCAAGAGACGCCAGCACGTTCCAGTAGGACGGGAAGGTCTTGGCGACGCAATCAGGGTCGAGAATGGTGATGCCGCCGATCTTCAGGCCGGCGAGCGCAAAGCTCATGGCGATGCGGTGATCGGCAAAGCTGTCGATTTCTGCCGGCAGCACCTTGCCGGCGAGGCTCGGATCGGATGCGACGATGAGATCATCGCCCTCTTCAGTCCCGAGGTTCGGCACGATGCGGGACAGGCCGCTCGACAAGGCGCGGATGCGATCGCATTCCTTGACGCGCAGGTTCTCGATGCCGACGAAGCGCACCGGCGTTTCATTGAAGGCGGCGAGAACGGCAAGCGTCGGGATAGCATCCTGCATCTGCGAGCCGTCAATGACGGCGGGCAGATGCGGAAACTTCGAGATCAGATCATAGGCCTTCGCATCCGGCTGCGAGAATTGTTCCGCCGGCGTGCCGAGATCGATCTTGCCACCGCTCAACACTTCAGCTGCCCAGAGATAGGTCGCAGCGGAGGCATCGGGCTCGATCACGAAGTCCGCGGCATGATAGCCGGTGGGCTCGACGCGCCAGGCAACCCGGCTCACACGCTCCACTTTGGCGCCGAAAGCGCGCATGGCAGCAACCGTCAGATCGATATAGCCGAGAGCCCCGATATGCTCGCCGAGCAGTTCGACGTCGACAGCGCGGTCACCGCCGGCTGCCATCATCAATAGAGCCGAAACATACTGGCTGGACAGGCCGCCATCGATCTGCACGCGGCTTGCCTCGAAGCGGCCGGTACCGTTGATGGTCACGGGCGGGCAGCCAGTTTCCGTGGAGGCATCAATGCCGAGCGAGCGCAATGCGTCGACGAGCGGGCCGATCGGCCGCTTGCGCATATGGGCATCGCCATCGACGACGACCTTGCCTTCGACCAGAGCGGCGGCTGCCGTCAGGAAGCGTGTCGCCGTGCCGGCATTGCCGAGGAAAAGCGGGGCAGCCGGCGCCTTCAGCTTGCCGCTGCCGGTCACGATGAAGGTCGTGTCGTCGGGCTCGTCGATCACTACGCCCATGGCGCGCAGCGCTTCGGCCATATAGCGGGTATCGTCGCTCTTCAGCGCGCCGGTCAGCCGGCTCGTGCCCTTGGCAAGGCCCGCGAGCAGCAGCGCGCGGTTGGTGATCGACTTCGATCCCGGCGGCATGGCGCGCCCGGTCAAAGGCTTGCCCGGCGGGATAATCGTGAGTTTGGCTCTACCCATCATCATTCTCTTTGGTCAGTCAGTAAGGCGGCCGATGGCCAGCGATCGGCATCCTTTACCGCCTCACATGAAAAACCGATAGCGGAAATCTCAGAACTTTACCGTTGGAACGGCACGGTCCGCTTCGTTTGATATCTCGAAATAGGCCTTCTTGGTAAAGCCAAAGGGGCCGGCGATGAGATTGTTCGGGAAGGTCTCGACCTTGACGTTCAGATCGCGCGCGGCACCGTTGTAATAGCGGCGGGACATCTGGATTTCGCCCTCGACGCCCTCCAGGGAGCGCTGCAACTCGAGAAAGTTCGTGTTGGCCTTGAGATCGGGATAGGCTTCGGCGAGCGCGATCACGCGGCCCAGCGCCTGCGACAACAAACCCTCCGCCTGACCGCGGGCGGCGACATCCCCAGACGGCACGGCCTGCGCCTTGTTGCGCAGTTCGACAACCTCTTCCAAGGTCTGGCGTTCATGGCCGGCATAGCCTTTGACCGTCTCGACCAGATTGGGGATGAGATCGGCGCGGCGCTTCAACTGCACGTCGATGCCGGACCAAGCCTCCTCCGCCACCTGGCGTGCACGGACGAGCCCATTATAGGCGAAGACGACATAGAGCGCGGCCAGCACTATGATCGCTAGAAGAACAAGCATCTGAAATCCCCCGTGGCGACTGCAACCCAAGGGACACTAGGCAGATTTTGTGCCAATGTCACCCGGCTTTAATGGCGGCGCAGAGCCAAGATAGGCTGTGGCGATGCCCAATCCCGGGGAAGCTTGCCTCAGGCGGCCTGCTGGTTCCAGTTGATGCCGCCGGCATCGGTCAGCAGGAAAGCCTCGCCGCAAGCCTTGGCAAGCGTGCGCACGCGCAGGATGTAGCTCTGGCGCTCCGTCACGGAGATGACGCCGCGGGCGTCGAGCAGATTGAAGACGTGGCTCGCCTTGATGCACTGGTCGTAAGCCGGAAAGACGCATTTGTGCAGGCGATGATTTTCACTGTCGCCCGGCGCGCCGGCTGCCAACAACGCCTGACATTCCTTCTCGGCATCGATGAAATGGCGGTGCAGCATCTCGGTATTGGCATATTCGAAATTATGCCGGGAATATTCCTGCTCGGCCTGCAGGAAGACATCGCCATAGGTGATCTTGTCTTCGCCCTCGAGGCCGTTGAAATTCAGGTCATAGACACTGTCGACACCCTGAACATAGGTCGCAAGACGCTCCAGACCGTAGGTCAGCTCACCGGCGACGGGTGCGCATTCGATGCCGCAAACCTGCTGGAAATAGGTGAACTGCGAGACTTCCATGCCGTCGCACCAGCATTCCCAGCCGAGACCCCATGCGCCGAGCGTCGGGCTTTCCCAATCGTCCTCGACGAAGCGGATATCGTGCAGCAGCGGATCGAGGCCGATCGCCTTCAGCGAGCCGAGATAGAGCTCCTGCAGGTTCGGAGGATTGGGCTTCAGGATGACCTGATACTGATAATAGTGCTGTAGGCGGTTCGGGTTCTCACCATAGCGACCGTCGGAGGGGCGGCGGGACGGCTGGACATAGGCAGCCCGCCAAGGCTTCGGACCCAGCGAACGCAGCGTGGTGGCCGGATGAAACGTGCCGGCGCCGACTTCCATGTCGTAGGGCTGTAGAACCGCGCAACCCTTGTCGGCCCAGTAATTGTGCAGCGTCAGGATGAGCGCCTGAAAGGAGCGCTTCGGGTTCATGTGGTCGGGCACGTTGGCAGTCATGGGAACTGATTTCTTCCACTAGCGAATTGTTTGGCGGACAGGTGCCACGCCGGGGCGAATGGGTCAAGGCTTTGCAGTACAAGCGGCGATGCAACCCGCCACACCGGGACATATGAGTTTCATTCATCCTCGCGCTTCACATGATACTCGCCGGTTTTCGGGTCCTTGACCAAGGTTCCCATCGCGCCGGTACGGCGTTCCGTTTCGGCGCGGCGGGATTTTTCGGCGAGCCGCTGGGCATCGCGCACGAAACGTCGATACAGGAACCAAATCCCGCCGACGGCGATGATGAAGAAGATGATCCGGGACATTAGCCAGCGCTCCCGCCTACAATCCGTACCGGCCCCACAATGCCTTTTCCTCTACCGCTTCCGCAAGCCCGGATGCAATCCCGGCGCCGAGGCCATCCACGCCGCCAAGCGAAATGCCGGGAGCCTTGCGGCCGAAAAGGCTGCGCGGCGTGGTGATCAGCGTTGGCTTGACCTTGTCGCCGAAGCGCTTCCTCAACTCCTGACGCATGTCTCCCAGGCCGTCGATCAGGCCAAGCTCCAGCCCGCGGCTGCCGGTCCAGAACAGGCCGGAGAATACCGCTTCGTCCGCCGAGAGCTTTCCTGTGCGACGATCGAGCACCATGTCGATGAAGACCTTGTGGATTTCGAGCTGCAGGCTCTTCAGATATTCGATGTCCTTTTCCTTCTCCGGTTGGAACGGATCGAGGATCACCTTGTTCGCACCGGCTGTGTAGACGCGGCGCTCGACACCGATCTTCTTCAACAACTCCGGAAAACCGAACCCGCCGGAAACGACGCCGATCGAACCGACGATGGAGGTGGCATCGGCAATGATCTCGTCACCTGCGAGCGCGATCATGTAACCACCAGAGGCTGCGACATCCTCAACGAAGACCAGGACCTTCTTATCTTTCTCGGCGGCCAGATCGCGGATGCGATTGTAGATCATCCGCGACTGCACTGGAGAGCCGCCCGGCGAATTGACGATAATGGCGACGGCCGGCGCCGTCTTCACGTTGAAGGCCTTTTCAAGCGCCTGCGAAACGCCGGCGAGATTCAGCGATTGCCGCAGCGGACCACCACCGGAAGAGATGACGCCGCTCAGACGGACGACGGGTACGATCACCTCCTCCTTGCGGAAGCGCTTCGGAAGCATGCGTCTCAAGAACCCAACCATTCGTCATCCCTGTTTCATGATGTTTGTTGCCCGTGATGTATGCATGGAAACGCCAAACACAATATTGCGGATCGTATTTGATGCCCTGATGCTGAGCGCGCCGAATGGCTAGCGGCGCGGATACGAAGTGCGGCCGTTGTTCATGTCATCGACGAAATCGGTGAATTTATGCGTTCCCTCGCCATGCATGATCAATGGTGCCCGAAGCGCCAGTCTGGCCCTCGAACCCTTGATTGCCGTCACCAGAATGCGCACCGCACTCTCACCCTCGCGGGGATGGATCGGCGTGATTTCAATGCCGCCGAAGCGGCGGCCGCAGGCGGCGATGATCTCGCCGATCGATTCTGGCCGCGCGATCAGCGAGAGCTGGCCGCCCGGGATCATGATCGCGCCTGCCGTGCGGATCCACCGTTCGAACAGCCCGTCGGTCATGGCATGCGCCTCGGCCTTCAGCACGTCGGGTGTCAGCCTGTCACTGGCATCGTTGAAAGGCGGGTTCATGATGACGTGGTGGAAACTGTCGTCGACGAGACCCGCTTCGTTGCGGTCCTTGCCGGTCAGCGTGACATCGGCTTCGATTACCGAGACGCGGCCGGTAAAACGCGCATTTTCCGGCAGCAGGAGGCTCTTGCGCGCGAACTCGGCCATATCGGACGAGCGCTCGAATAGCACGACCTCCGCTCGGTCGAGTCTCGAGGCCACAGCCATTCCGGCTGCTCCGGCGCCCGCGCCGAGATCCGCCACCCGGATCGTACGCTCATCTGCGACAAGCGCTGCGAGCAGCATGGCATCCATGCCGGAGCGGTGCCCCCGGCCCTTCGGCTGCACGACATGGAAGGCGCCGCGGTGGAAGGCATCAATGGTTTCGGAGAGGCTTTCAGTCATGGCGAACCTCAGGACCGGGCCGGGCGCAACTCGTCGCCGAGGCCGGCATCGACGAGGATCCGCCGGGCCTGATCGGCACGCTCCTCCTCCACCAAAAAACGGCGCGGCAGCATCCCGAGGGAGCCTTCCAGAATGCTCATGGCCTGGTCCGCAATGAAGCAATGAATTCCTGCATCCTTCATCAGGCTCTCAGCGAATGAGAGAAGGACCGGGTCATTGGTACGGATCAACTCGTGCATAGGCCTTAGAATTCCTGTCAAATTTACGCGACGAGACAATTCGCCTCTTGCCGCCCGTTTCGCCCCTTCTTATTGTGCTTTGCAGAAAATGAACAGGAGTCCGGATCGTTGGGCGTCGTGATACCGCTGGAAGAAAGCAAGAATAAACTGGCATCCATCAAGCCGTTGGTGGACCTGACCAAGGCGGATATGGAACGCGTCAATCAGCTCATCCTGTCCAAGGCCGGCTCTGATGTGCAGATGATCCCGGAGGTTGCAGAGCACCTCATTTCCTCTGGCGGCAAGCGTTTGCGGCCGATGCTGACCATCGCGTCTGCCGCTCTTTACAGCTATCAGGGCGACAATCACATCAAACTCGCGACATCGGTCGAATTCCTGCATACGGCGACGCTGCTGCATGACGATGTGGTTGATGAAAGCGATCTGCGTCGCGGCAAGTCCACCGCCCGGATGATCTGGGGCAATCAGGCAAGCGTGCTGGTCGGGGATTTCCTGCTCGGCCAAGCTTTTCGAATGATGGTGGAAGTCGGCTCGCTCGATGCTCTCGACGTCTTGTCCTCGGCTGCCTGCATCATCGCCGAAGGCGAAGTGCTGCAGCTCTCCGTTTCCAAGAACATGGAAACGACCGAGGACGATTATCTCTCGGTCATCCGCGCCAAGACTGCAGCGCTCTTTGCCGCTGCAGCTGAAGTCGGCCCGATCGTCGCCAATGCCGGCAAGGGGGAGCGCAACGCGCTGAAGTCCTACGGCACCAATCTCGGCCTCGCCTTCCAGCTCGTCGACGACGCGCTCGACTACGGCGGCAAGGCCGCCGATCTCGGCAAGAATGTCGGCGACGACTTCCGCGAGGGCAAGATCACGCTACCGGTGATTCTCGCCTATCGCCGCGGCACGGAGAAGGAGCGTGCCTTCTGGCGCGAGGCCATCGAAACCGGCAACAACAGTGACGAGAATCTCGAGAAGGCTCTCGGCCTGATCACGAAATATGGCGCGCTGGCCGACACAATTGCCCGTGCGGTCCATTACGGCACCATCGCGCGCGACGCCCTGGCACCCCTGCCGGAAACGCCTTGGAAATCGGCACTTCTAGAAGTGATCGATTTCTGCATCGAACGCGTTAATTGATGGCGGCTGCCTGAATTTGTTGCAGGGCCGCTTCAAAAAAGCCATCCTGTTGTGAATCAGTTGACACGAACGCTTTATGCCGCCGGCGTCTTCGCCGGCTGTCCCTTGATGAAAGGCTTTCTAATGCGGCAGAGACTTGCCATCCGTTTCCTCTCGGGCGTAGCCCTGGCGGCGGTCCTTTCGGTGTCCGCCCTGAATGTCGCGCGCGCCGATGATAAGCCGGCGGCAGCACCGGAGGCCAGCGCCGCGGTCGCCTTCGATACGGATAGTGTCGATACCTTCGCAGGCGCTTTCCTCGCCGCCCGTACCGCCGATGTCGATCACGACTACAATACTGCCATCGCGCTCTACAAAAAGGCGCTGATGATCGACCCGAGCAATCCGGAAATCCGCCAGCGGCTGATGATCTCGCTGCTGCTCAACGGCAATCTGGAAGAAGGCGTCAAATACGCCAACGAGCTGAAGAGCGACCCTTCCGTCGAACGCGTGACCACCATCGTGCGCGGCATGGATGCCATCCGCCGTCACGAATACCGTACCGCCCAGGAAATCCTCAAGTATAACGGTCCGAACGATCTCGACCGGATGATGACCAATCTGCTCGCCGCCTGGGCTCGCGCCGGATCCGGCCGCGGCAAGGAAGCCATCTCGATGATCGACAAGATGAAGGGCCCGGATTGGTTCAACATCTTCAAGAACTATCATGCCGGCGCCATTGCACTGACGATAGGCGACCTGAAATCGGCACGCTCGCACCTCAACGATGCGATCCTCGACAAGACGGGCGGAGCGACGGCTCCCGATACGTTCATGCGCGCCGTCATGGCGCTCGCGCGCCTCGAAGCCAAGGCCGGCGACAAGCAGAAGGCCCTGGATGCAATCTCCGTCGGCGACAATCTCGTCAGCAATTATGCTCCGTTGAATGCGCTGCGCGACAGCATCAGCAAGGGTGATACGCCGGACCAGCAGGTCACCAATGCCAGCGAGGGTGCGGCCGCCGTTCTCTTCACCATCGGTGCCGCGCTGAACCGCGACGGGGCCGAGGATGTCGTCTCGCTTTATCTGCAGATTGCCAATTCTCTCGACCCCAAAGCGGCCGATACGCTGGTGTTGCTCGGCGGGCTGGCCGAAAAGCAAGAGCAGACCGATCGTGCGATCGGCTTCTACAAGAAGGTGCCTGATGACTCGCCAATGGCCCGCATCTCCGAGCTGCAGCTCGGCCTCGCACTCGCCCAGGCGGGTAAAGTCGACGATGCACGCAAGCATCTGAAGGCGCTGATCGATTCCGATCCCAACGATGTCCGCAGCTATCTCGCCTATGGCAGCGTCCTTTCGGATGCCAAGGACTTCCAGGCCATGGCCGACAATTACGACAAGGCCGTACAGATCATCGGCCCCGTGCCGAAGCGCAGCGACTGGGCGGTGTTCTTCCAGCGCGGCATTGCCTATGAGCGGCTGAAAAAGTGGGCGGATGCCGAGCCGAACTTCAAGAGGGCCCTTGAGCTCAATCCGGATCAGCCGCAGGTGCTGAACTATCTCGGCTATTCCTGGGTCGATATGAACATGAACCTCGACCAGGGTCTGGACATGATCAAGAAGGCCGTCGATCTGAGGCCTGACGACGGCTATATCGTCGATTCGCTTGGCTGGGCCTATTTCCGCCTCAACCGTTTCGACGATGCCGTGAGCGAACTGGAGCGGGCAGCACAGCTCAAGGCCGGCGACCCGACGATCAATGATCACCTCGGCGACGCCTACTGGCGAGTCAATCGTAAACTCGAAGCCGTCTATCAGTGGAATCGGGCGCTCGCCTCGAAGCCGGAAGAGGCCGATATTCCGAAGATCAAGGAGAAGGTCGAGAAGGGCTTGCCGCCGCTCGACAACGATCCGAAGACCGTCGACAAGAGCAAGCAGCCCGATCCGGCGCCCGCCCCCTCGCCTGACACGAACGCTCCGGCGCCGGTCGACAAGAAGTCCTAAGACTTCCATGAGCACGATCTTGGCAGCGGGTGATTTCGACCTTACGGAAGAAGCGCCCGCAAAGATCAATCTTGCGCTACATGTCACGGGGCGCCGCGCCGACGGCTATCATCTGCTAGACATGCTCGTCAGCTTTGCCCGCCACGGCGATCGTCTTTTCTTTCGCGCAAGCAAGGATGACGATTTCAGCCTTTCGGGACGGTTCGGCCCGTTGCTTTCGGCCGATGCCGAGGCCGGCGACAATCTCGTGCTCAAGGCGCGCGATCTCTTGCGCCAGGCAGCCAATTCATCCGGTCTCGATGCTCCCGCCGTCCATATTCATCTGGAAAAAAACCTGCCGATCGCATCGGGCATCGGCGGCGGTTCGGCGGATGCGGCGGCGGCATTGCGTGGGCTCATGCGGCTCTGGCGCCTCAGCCTGCCTGAAGGCACCCTCAAAACGATCGCCCTGAAGCTTGGCGCCGATGTGCCGATGTGTCTTTCGAGCCGGCCGCTGATTGCGCGTGGAATTGGCGAGGCGATAGATTTGCTGCCTTCCTTTCCTTCTTTTCCGATGATTCTCGGCAATCCGCTCGTCGGCGTCTCCACGCCCGACGTGTTCCGCCAATTGTCGCGCAAGGATAATCCGCCATTGCTGTTTCCGTCGCAAATGCCGCAGGGTCAAGGCGAATGGATCGACACGATCAAGGCCCTGCGCAACGATCTCGAACCGCCGGCGCGCTCGATCTGCGGCGAGATTGGCGTGCTTTCCGGCCTGATCGAAAGCGAATCCCCGATCCTGACGCGCATGTCCGGCTCGGGCGCCACCTGTTTCGGCATCTTCGCCGATGCCGAACGGGCGAAGAAAGCCGCCGCGTCGCTTCACAGACAGAAGCCGGGCTGGTATTTCCAGGTAACGGAGACGATCGCGGGAGAGGCATGATGGCAGGTCCGGTCAACGAAAGATCCTTCATTCCCATCGGCATCGCAGTATTAACCGTTTCCGATACGCGCACGCTCGCCGACGACAAATCCGGCGATACGCTGGTTGCCCGCATTGCGGAAGCCGGCCATAGGCTTGCTGCCCGCGCCATCGTTCCCGACGACAGGGAGCGCATCCGCGCGCAGGTGGAAGCCTGGACCAAGGATGATACTGTCGACGTGGTGATCACCACCGGCGGCACGGGCTTTACCGGCCGCGACGTCACGCCGGAAGCGCTGGAGCCTTTGTTCGAGAAGCGCATGGATGGGTTTTCGGAAGTCTTCCATCGCATCTCCTATGACAAGATCGGCACGGCGACCATCCAGTCGCGGGCCACAGGCGGTGTGGCCAATGCCACCTTCATCTTCGTATTGCCGGGCTCTCCCGGTGCCTGCAAGGATGCCTGGGACGGCATCTTGAAGGCGCAGCTCGACTATCGCCACATGCCCTGCAATTTCGTGGAGATCATGCCGCGCCTCGACGAGCATCTAAAGCGCGGCGCCGGCTCGAGATAGGTCTTCTGCTCGCTGCGATATTGCGTGGCGGTCATGCCTTCGGCAGGACAGGAATTGATTCCCATGAATCGCCGCTGAGTATGATGCAGCTCCGGCCGGATATGTCGCTCATCAGCAGTGTCCAGTTGCCGCTCTCAGCAGCATAGATCTCAACGATCGTGCTTTGATCGAGCTTGCCGACAGCCGAAAGCTTTTCCGAAAGATGGTCGCCAAGAAACGCGACGATATCGACGCGCTTGGCACAGGCCAAGGTTACCTGAGCGGCGGCATTGCCGGGGAAAAGAATTGCACTTGCAACGAAGAGAGTTGCTATGAGGCGGTAGAGCATCGTGCGTTTCATAACGCACCTCCTTTCGCCGAAATCCCGGCGAAAAAGGAGAATTCCGCTGACCAGTTCCGCCTGATATCGGCATCTTCATGGTCGGTCACTAACGCGACACGCGTAAGGTGCCGCCACACACGAATTATCGCAGCTATTCCCGCGTTTACAAATGGAATCTGCGGAACGTGAAACTCTATCGCGCCGCGCGCGCCACCCAGGAGGGAATGAGTTCGCTTGAAAGCCTGCGGCCCTTCTGGCCCTTGGCAAATTCCGCGAGCTGCATGCCCGACCTGGCGATCGCGATGGCCTGGTGCTTCGAAAGCAGCAGACCCAGTTCCAATGGCGGCGAACGGCGGCCGATCCGCTTCAGAAAGGGGCGCCGATAGCCCCGCGACGCCGTAAACCGCGCCGGGCCTTTGTTCAGGGAGACATATTCGGCGACCTCGTCGATCCAGCCCGCTTGCGGCCGCGCGCCCGGCTCGACCAGCAACAGCCATTCGCCGCGGGCTGCCCGCAATATGTCCTTGATATCCCACTGCGAGTAAAAGCGGCAGCCGGCAGCATCCGCCACTTTCGATGTGCCATCACTCGAACCGTGATCGAGCACGATCACGTCGCTGACCAGCCCCTCGACCGCGCCTGCCACCAATGCCGCCAATGTCTGCGCCAGCTCGGGTTCGTGATCCTGGCATTCGATAATGACCGTCAACATTGCCCATTTATAGAGCGGCGCATAATTTATTGCCAGCACCCAACCTTCGGCTCCAAACGTTTAAGAAAAGCATCATATGCCGCCGGAAACGCTCACCGCCGGTATCGCCAAACACCTCCTCTCAACGAGGTGGAAAATGGTGATTTCGGATTTTTGTTCTTGCAATGTTCTCATTTGTCGGATAGGAATTTAATCATCTTAGACGCGGCGTGCGATGGCATGAGCCGCCCCGGAGCTACCGATGAACGAGCAGTCCCTTGCAGGGCAGGCCGCTTTCGCGCCTGCCAATACGGCAGACGTTGCCAACGCTTTGATCGCCGATTCCGGTCTCAGGGTCGATGTCGAGCGTCGGCGCGGACGCGGCGCCGGATTGAACCCGAGCGGCCGGTTCGAGCCGCAGCAGCGCGAGGCCTTCGACGACGGCTGGCAGAGCTGGGAAGAGCTGCCGCCTTTCAAAACCGAAGTGCAGGTGGAGAAGCCGCGCACGGCCATTACCCGTAACGAATCGCCCGATATTCCTTTCGATCGATCGATCAACCCCTATCGCGGCTGCGAGCACGGATGCATCTACTGCTTCGCGCGGCCGACGCATGCCTATATGGGCCTGTCGGCAGGGCTGGATTTCGAATCGAAGCTGTTTGCCAAGCCGGATGCGGCCAAGCTGCTGGAACGCGAACTGGCAAAGCCCGGCTACAAGCCGCGCGTCATCGCCATAGGGACGAATACCGATCCCTACCAGCCGATCGAGAAGGAATGGCGGATCATGCGCCAGATCCTCGAAGTGCTGAACCGGGCGAACCATCCCGTTGCTATCGTCACCAAATCGGCGCTGGTCATGCGCGATATCGATATTCTAAAGGAGATGGCCGCCAAGAACCTTGTGCGGGTGGGATTGTCGGTGACGACGCTCGACCGCAAGCTCGCGCGCACCATGGAGCCGCGGGCAGCGACGCCGCCGCGGCGGCTGGAGGCGATCCAGGCTTTGAACGAGGCCGGCATCCGCACCGCGATCATGGTGGCGCCGATTATCCCTGCCCTCAACGATCATGAAATCGAGCGTATCCTCGACGCCGGCAAGGCCGCCGGCGCGCAGGAAGCAAGCTATGTCATCCTGCGGCTGCCGCTGGAGGTGAGCCCGCTCTTTCGCGATTGGCTGCTGCAGCATTATCCGGATCGCTATCGCCACGTCATGTCGCTGATCCGCTCGATGCGCGGCGGCAAGGATTACGATGCGGAGTTCGGCAAGCGCATGAAGGGCGCCGGGCCTTATGCCTGGCAGATCAGCCGCCGCTTCGAAATGGCGACGCGCCGGCTCGAGCTTACGCGCCGCAATATCGCTTTGCGCGACGATCTGTTCGTGCCGCCAGACGGCAGCGGCGTCCAGTTGTCGCTGCTTTGATATTCCTTGCGGGTTTTCCCTGACCCCGCTGGAAAAGCCCCCCGGTTCGCCGCCCTGATCCACCGGGGGCTTGCAGGAGATCGGGTGGTGTGCGAGCTTCGCCGCATGACACGCAGCACATCACCCGATTCTCCAATGCTTTTCGAGGACGCCCCGCTCGTTCCCACGTTTGAGCTGGAGCTGATTGCGCGCCGAGCCGGCCATTGGCCTGTCGCCGGGGCCGATGAGGCTGGCCGAGGCCCGCTTGCCGGACCGGTGGTCGCCGCCGCCGTCATTCTCGACCCTGAGCGGATCCCGCAAGGGCTCAACGATTCCAAACAGCTGACCGCGGCCAGACGCGAAGAGCTGTTCGTGGAGATTCTCGCAACAGCAACGGTCTCTATCGCCTCGTCGAGTGCCGGTCGTATCGACACGACCGATATCCGCAAGGCAAGCCTCGATGCGATGCGCCGTGCCATTTGCGGACTTGCCGTGCCGGCAAGCTATGTGCTGACCGATGGGCTCGATGTGCCAGCCGGGCTTGCATGCCCGGGAAAGGCCGTCGTCAAGGGAGACGCGCGCTCATTCTCCATCGCTGCCGCATCGATCATCGCCAAAGTAACCCGCGACCGGATGATGGCGCGCGCGGGCATTGTCTTTCCAGCCTATGGTTTCGCAGCCCATGCCGGCTATGGCACTCCTCAGCATCGCGCTGGCATCGAGGAGCATGGTCCCTGCCCGCTGCACCGCATGAGCTTCCGTCCGCTGCGTAAAGAGGCCGTTTGAAACTCAGCCCGTCAGTCCGGCGACGATTTCAGTCGAGCATTTTCTGATATAGGCGATGTCTTCCTTGTAGATGCGATCATGTCCTTCCTGGAGATTCCGGCGATATCTCTCGATGCCGCGGGCAGCTTCCCGTTCCATGAAAACCAATAGCGCCTCAAGCCGCTCGACGACGACGTCAAGCAATGTGCTACGCTCGTTAACGGACAGACCATAGGCATCGATAAAGATACGGGTGCGACCGACTTGGGCGGCAAGAGTGTCCATTCCCTTGATAGCGACGCCGGAGGACAGCGGCGCCCAGCGATAGACGGCATAGGCCAGATCCCATATTCGCGGACCGGGATGCGCAGCCTCGAAATCGATGATACCGCTCACTTCGCCATCGTTCAGGACGACATTGTAGGGGGCAAAATCCCCATGGCAGATTACCTCGCAAGGCGAGCGGGCCGGCAGTTGCCATGCGTAGCTAGCCGCGAGGCTTTTTGCGAACAGGGCGGAGCAATCGTGATAGCGACGCAGTAGCGATGCAGCCGACCGCAGCGCCATTTCGCCGCGCATCGCGGCGTGGCCATCGAGATCGCCGGTATCTCCGGGCAGATAGGTTACCCGTTCCCATACCTCGTCATATCCAGCCGGATGCGGAGCTGCATCAAAACCATACCGATGTAGCGCAGCCAGCAAGGCATGGACGCCCGGTGTCCGGGTGGCCACCGGTCTCACGATGAGATCGTCTTGACGAAACGGTTCGCTGCCAGTCGTTGACTGCATCCACTCTCCCCTCATGCACTGATCTTGCCTCCCACTGCGGCGATGATCAATCATGACTGAGCATGAAACAAAAAAAGCCCCGCGGAAGCAGGGCTCTTTCGAATTCGATATTGCGAGGGCTTAATTCAGCCGCGTCTTCACTTCCTTGACAGCGTCGCTGAAGAGGCCGGACTGAACGCTGCCATCGGCCTTCTTGGCAAGCACCGATTCTGCAGCGGCGATTGCCAGATCGACGGCAGCGGAGCGGACCGCCTTCATCGCATCGGCTTCGGCCTGCTTGATCTTCTGCTCGGACAGAGCCGTACGGTTGGCGACGAACTCCTCGGTCTTCTTGCGAGCCTCGGTCGTCAGCATTTCCGCTTCGCGCTCGGCTGCCGCAACAATATGTGCTGCTTCAGCCTCAGCTTCCTTGCGCTTGCGCTGATATTCGGCCAGCAGGTGCTGGGCCTCTTCACGCAGGCGCTTGGCTTCGGCCAGCTCGTTACGGATCTGATCGGCGCGGTCGTCCAGCGACTTTGCCATCATGCCGGGAACCTTGAGGTAAACGATCAGGCCTAGGAAGATGAGAAGGCTGACAAACGCGAAGAAGGTGTTGTCGAAAGAAAATTCCATGGATCAGCCCTCCTGCTTTGCAGCGGCTGCCGCAACCGCAGAGGCGACATCGACCTTGCCGGCGACATTGCCGACCAACTGCTCGACGACAGCCCCGGCCGTCTCTTCGGCAATTGCACCGACATCACCGAAGGCTTTCGCCTTGATTTCAGCAATGCGGCCTTCTGCGGCCTTGAGCTTCTCAGCCAGGCTCGCCTCGATTGCCTTGCGATCCTCTTCGGCCTTGGCCTTGGCGGCATCGCGAGCGGTGGCGCCGATGGAATTTGCCTTGGCGCGCGCAGCAGCCAATTCGCTTTCATAGGTCGCGACGGCGGCGTCGGCTTCAGCCTTCAGACGCGAGGCTTCCTCGATATCCTGGGCGATCCGGTCGTGCCGGCTTTCCAGAATGGTGCCGACGCGCGGAATAACGATCTTCTGCATGGCCACGTAGAAGATGACGAAGGTGATCACCAGCCAAAGCAGCTGTGATGGATACGTCGTATGGTCAAACGGCGGGAATACGCCGCCGTGATGGCCTTCATTCGGCGCACCCGTTTCCGTGTGCACCGCTCCGGCGGCCGGCGGTGCTTCTTCAGCATATGCCGGGGTCACAAACATGCTCACCTCCAGGTGGTCTGCAAATACAAAGAATCACGGCTCGCTGCTCGCGAACCGTGATCTATGACGCCGCTGATATCAGACGGCGAAGAGCAGGAGGAGAGCGACGAGCAGCGAGAAGATGCCCAGAGCTTCCGTAACGGCGAAGCCGAATACCAGACGGCCGAACTGGCTGTCAGCAGCCGACGGGTTGCGCAGTGCGCCGGACAGGTAGCTGCCGAAGATATTGCCGAGGCCGAGAGCCGTGCCGGCCATACCAAAGCAAGCCAAACCTGCGCCGATGAACTTTGCTGCTTCCGCGTCCATGTTGAACTCCTTTGAAATGGTTGTGCGGTGAATGACTGACGCCATTAGACGCCAATGTCTTTATCCTTAGTGGCCGCCCGGATGGATTGCGTCGTTGAGGTACATGCAAGTCAGCACCGCAAAGACGTAAGCCTGAAGGAAGGCGACAAGGAACTCGAGACCGGTGAGGGCGACGGTCATGATAAGAGGAAGAACTGCTCCGCCGATACCAAGCGCGCCGAGGGCTCCGAGCGAGGCGACAAAGCCTGCGAACACCTTGAGCGTGATATGACCGGCCAGCATGTTGGCGAAAAGACGAACAGAGAGTGAAACCGGGCGGGAGAGGAACGAGATGATCTCGATCGCCACTACCAGCGGCAAGAGAACTCCAGGGACACCCTCAGGAACGAAGATCTTGAAGAAGCCGAAGCCATGCTTGATCAAACCGTAGAAAATAACGGTGAAGATGACGAGCAATGCGAGCGCCAGCGTGACGATGATCTGGCTGGTGACGGTGTAGAAGTAAGGAACGAGGCCGAGCAGGTTCGCCGTGAGGACGAACATGAAGAGAGAGAAGACCAGCGGGAAGAATTTCATTCCCTTCGTCCCCGCCCCCTCTTTCAACATCGAGGCGATGAACTCATAGGCCATTTCCGCAACGGACTGCGAGCGCGTCGGGACAACGGCGCGCGGCGCGCTGGCAAAATACAGAAAGCCCGCGGACAGCACTGCCGAGGCAACCATGAACAGCGAAGCATTGGTGAACGAAAAATCAATTCCACCGATATCGATCGGGATAATCTTAAAGATCAGGAACTGATGGGTAGGATCGTTTGCCACCGCTTGTTCTCTTTCATTATTCCGCTCCACCGAGCAGATGCTTCTCATCTGAAAACAACGCCGCTGCGTCGCTTCCGCTCATTTCTTACCAGGCTCACGTCCCTGAGGCTCCGGCGTCGCCACCTTGCCTGCAGAGCGTAGCACATTCAGCACGCCAGCACAGAATCCGAGAAGCAGCAAAATAATCATGCCCCACGGCGTCGTACCGACAAAACGGTCGAAGATATAGCCCAGAACGGCGCCAACGATGATTGCAGCAATGAACTCACTGGAAAGCTTCATCGCCTGAGCGTAGCCCTTGCGGCTCTCCTCGGCGCGAACCTCCCCGCGTTCATCCTCTCTCACCGCAGCGCGCTTGTTCGCCAATTCGGCTCCCAGCTGCGCCCGCCGCTGTTCCAGACCCTCGTCGCGGTCATCCGTCATGGTGGCACCCTCCCCATTTTCGTTGCGCGTAATCCCTGTACCCCGGTCAACGCGTAAACGAACAGCAGGTTTCGCCACCTTTCGGCCCGTTTTGAAGTCGCGCGCAACATAGTTTTAGGAAAAAGCATAGTCAAGGCGTAGACACCATCTGTCCAGCCATAAATTAGCCCAATTAAATCATGAGTTTAGAGCGAAAGAGCCATATTGACCGAAAACTGAGCGGAAGAATCCTCTTCAGCCCATGCTTTCCCGTGGCTTTTTTGCCGGGGGAAGCGGCCCTGCCCCTGGTGTCAATCTGCCGTAACCAGTCGCCTCAACTCCAGCCGCCGCCATAGGTCCTGTAGAAGATGTGCATGCCTATGCGGCCGACCTTCACCATTTCGGCAGCCCATTTCGGCCGGACATAGACAGCATGATAGTGAGTGGCGGAACCGACTTCCGGCAGCCAGATCTTGCCGGCGGTGACCGCCATGGCGACCTGGCGGGCAATACGCCAGTGTTCTGGCGAATTGACGCGCTCCTTGACGTTGTCACAGGCGAAGGAGAACTGGCAAGCGTTGGTCCAATCCTCATTCTGGTAGACGACGCCGCAGATGGTCTTAGGATAGGCGGGGTTGCGGACGCGGTTGAGAATAACCTGGGCAACAGCGGCCTGTCCTTTCGCGGACTCGCCGCGCGCCTCGAAATAGATGCCGGTAGCAAGGCATTGCTGCTCGTCGGATGAAAAGACCGATGGCGGCAGGACATTGGCGGCCCAGGCATGATCCTTCGGGCCGATCTGCGGCACGAAACGCCCCTCGTCGTCCTGATCCTTGGCCAGAATGGAATCGAAGGGCGAGACACGGGCATAGTCCGGCGCCGGCGAGGCATAGGCGGCGGCCAGAACATCGGCATTCTGATTGGTGACCAAATTGGCGATATAGGCCGGCACGCTGTCGTCCGGCTTTGGCGGCTCCTTCTTGTAGAAGGCGGTGGCAATCTGGATTTCCTTGCCGCCGAGGTTCGGCTTCAGGAATGCCGTGCGTTCGCCGGTTGCCGATTCCGGCCGAAGCAGCAGGCTTTGACGCTGCAGCACGGAGCCTGCGGAAAAATCCTTCGGCGGCAGCATCGGCGTGATGGCCACCACCCTGCCCTTCTTGCTCTGCCTGTTGATACGGTCCTCATCGGGCCGGGGATCGCTGCCCTTGCCTTCGGATTGGAACGCAACGCGCCGTCCATCCGGCAATATCAGACCGCCGTCTCCAATGGCAGACGACGCCTTGGCATCGCCAAAGGCCAGCTCCGCCTGATGGGTGGAGCCGGCCGGCGAATCTGTCATCACCATGCGCCAATTGTCTCCTTCCCTATCGATACCCGCAAGCAGGCCGGCAAGATCGCCATAGGCGGCCGTCGACGGAAAAATAAGCCAGGCGCAGAGCCCGAAGACGGCTGGAGAGGTCCAATTTTGTGGCAGGAACCGCGACTTGCGGCTGACATAACGCGAGCGAGACAACACCGGACTCCAAACGGCACTCGAAACCAGGAGCCGGAATAATCTCCCATTAACCTTGATGGATGGTTAATTCGGGCGAACCTATGGTCATGCAGGCGGTGAACCGAAAACAAAAGACCCAGCGGAATATCCACAGGGTCTTCTGAACCAATTGCAAAAATATCCGCGTCAGATGATGACGTGCGAGCCCAGTTCCACCACGCGGTTGGCCGGCAGGCGGAAGTAGTCCGAGGGATCGGTCGCGGCGTTGGCGAGGGCGATATAGAGCCGGTCCTGCCAGTGCGGCATGCCTGATTTCGCATCCGGCACCAGCTTGCGACGGCCGAGATAGAAGGAGGTCGACATGATGTCGAACTTCAAGCCGGTCTTACGCAGGGTCGCGAGCGCCTGCGAGACATTCTGTGATTCCATAAAGCCGAAGCGCAACTCGACGCGCGAGAAACGGTCCGAAACCTTCTCGACGGTATAACGATCTTCCTGGGCGACGCGCGGCTTGTTGATGGTGCGGATCGTCAGGATGACGTTCTTGTCATGCAGGACGTGATTATGCTTCAGATTATGCAGCAGCGCGGCGGGAGCCGATTCCGGATCGCTCGTCAGGAAGATCGCCGTACCCGGCACATGCGCCGGCGAGTGATCGCTCTTGCGCTCGATCGAGCTGACGAAGGATGAGAGCGGGATATCGGTATGGCGTGTCTTTTCCATAAGGATCGCGGTGCCGCGGCGCCAGGTCCACATGATGACGGTAAAGGCCGTCGCGATCATCACCGGCACGTAGCCGCCATCGTGGATCTTCAAGAGGTTGGCGCCGAGGAAGACGAATTCCAGCAGCAAGAGCGGCGTGAGCACGGCAACCGCCATCGGCAGCGTCCAGTTCCAGCGGACACGGACGAATTCAAAGGCCATGATCGAGGTAACGACCATCGCGCCGGTCACTGAGATGCCATAGGCGGTCGCCAGCGCATCCGAGGTCTTGAAGGCCAGCACCAGGAAGATGACGCCGAAGAACAGGACCGTGTTGACCGACGGCAGGAAGATCTGCCCGGTATTGGTCTCGGAGGTGAAGAGGATTTCCATGCGCGGCAGGAAGCCGAGGTGAATCGCCTGGCGGGTCAACGAGAAAGCACCCGTGATGACGGCCTGGCTGGCGATGATCGTCGCCATCGTGGCAAGAATGACCACCGGCAGGATCGCCCAGTGCGGATACATCAGGAAGAACGGGTCCGACATGGCCATGGGGTCACGCAGCACCAGCGCGCCCTGGCCGAAGTAGTTCAGGGTAAGCGACGGAAACACCAGCACGAACCAGGCCCACTGGATCGGGCGGCGGCCGAAATGCCCGAGGTCGGCATAGAGCGCTTCCGCGCCCGTCACCGTCAGGAACACGGCACCGAGAACGACGACGCCGAGGAAGCCCTCGCGCATCAGAAAGGTCACCGCATACCAGGGATTGAGCGCTGCCAGAATGCTGTAATCATCAGAAATGTGCATGATGCCGACAAGACCCATGACGATGAACCACAGCGCGGTGATCGGGCCGAAGAAACGGGCGACGGCACCAGTACCATGCGACTGGATCGCAAAAAGCAATGCCAGAATGGCCACCGATATCGGCACGATATAATCCGACAATTGCGGGGTCACGAGCTTCAGACCTTCGACCGCCGAAAGGACCGAAAGCGCCGGCGTAATCATCGCGTCGCCGAGGAAAAGCGCGGCACCCAGCAATCCCAGCAACATCAGGATGGCGGTGTGGCCGTTCGCCGTCTTCATCAACAGCGCCAGGAGCGAGAGCGTGCCGCCTTCGCCGTCATTGTCCGCGCGTAGCAGAAAAAGGACATATTTGATCGTGACGATGATCGTCAGCGTCCAGAACATCAGCGAGACGACGCTGATGACTTCGCCGCGCGTCAGGCCGTCGGCGGCCACCGGCTTCAATGCTTCGCGAAAGGCATAGAGCGGGCTCGTACCGATATCGCCATAAACAACGCCGACCGAACCGAGGGCGAGGTAGGCGAGCTTGCGAGCGTCCATTTTCCCGTCGGGAGAATGATGGGTTTCGTTAGACATTCAGGATCACTAGACTCTCAGAGCCAGCCTTTCCAGCGAAAAAAGAAAAACGGAACGATGGCGGAAACCACCATCAACAACAGCGATGCAGGGTAGCCGAAGGCAAAATGCAATTCGGGCATATGTTCGAAATTCATGCCATAGACGGAGGCGACAAGCGTCGGCGGCAGGAACACCACGGAAGCGATCGAGAAGATCTTTATGATGGCGTTCTGCTCAATGTTGATCAGCCCCAGCGATGCGTCGAGCAGGAAGGTGATATTGCCCGCCACGAACGACGCATGCTCGGAAAGAGATTGAACATCTCTCGAAACATTGCGGCAGAGATCCCTTGCTTCGTGGTCCTGCTGCATGGCGGGGATAGCTTGAAGGAAGGTCAGCAGGCGCGACAGCGAACTCAGACTGTCACGTATCTTGCTGAGCGTACGGTGATAGCGCGCTATGTCCTTGAGCTTTTCTTCGAGATAGTTCCCCGGCCGGCGGACCTTCTTCACGCGATCGCCAAATACATGCACCGACAATATATCGACACCGGCAACCGTCTGTTCAAGGACCTCGGCGGTCCGGTCGACGATCGTTTCGAGCAGCTTCGCCAGGAGCGCCACGCCTGTGCGCCGATCCTGCGGGATACGCTGAAGCGCCGCGATGAAAAGCGCGAAGGACTTCGGCTGAGCATAGCGGATGGTGATCAACCGAGGTCCCGCCAGGATAAAGGCAACATCAGTCAACATCGGTAGGCTGGTATCGGCCTTGCACAGGAGCGAGGCCGTCAAAAAGACCGAGCCGTCCTCGATATAGAGCCGGCTCGAGGGCTCTATATCCTTCATGTCCTCACGCGTCGGCACTTCGAGCCCAAGCAGGCGCTCGATATTGGCTTCCTCTTCGCGCGACGGATCGACCATATCGATCCACACGGCATCGTCGGGCAACCGATCGATGGCCGAAAGATCGGGAAGCTCGAGCGGCTTCGAACCTGAGCAATAGGCAGTTATCAACTGCGCGCTCCTGCGGCGGCGCGGATGCAGGCGGCGTCAGGACACCTTGCCCGCATCCTCTGCGATCTCACCAATGTCCGACAAAAAAAGCTCATAAAACCCCGGTCATATCCCGCCCGTCCGGCCGGGAATCCGTGTTCATGTTCCATTGCGCTGCTGTACCAATCCCTCGTCCGTCCGGGCGAAGACGCCTGCGCGGCCGAAATAAAACCACCATTTGGCGGAGATTGGTCATCGGAAACGACCGACCAGTTCCACGCAGGCGGCGCATATGCAGCAAAGCTCGCAAAGAATCAAGTCCAACCTCTTCATCGCATGCTTCGCCGCAGTTTGGCCAATCCTGCGAAGTCATAGCACAGGATGCCGCCAAGACAATCCGCCGCCACAGGGAAAGCAGATCCGTCCTGGTGAATTATTCAAATACGATCGCCGGTGCCGCGCGCTGTGGACTATCCGCGACTTGCTTCCAGACCTTGGCCGCGATTTCGCGATAAATATTTGCAACGACCCCGTTCGGCTCGGCGGCGACAAGCGGCGTTCCCGCATCCGAGGTCTCGCGAATGCCCATGGTCAGCGGCACTTCGCCCAGGAAAGGCACGCCGATGCGCTCCGCCTCCTTGCGAGCGCCGCCATGGCCGAAGATATCATAGCGCGCGCCGGTATCGGGGGCGATGAAGTAGCTCATATTCTCCACGATGCCGAGGACCGGAACCTCGACCTTGCGGAACATGTTCAAGCCCTTGCGCGCATCGATCAGCGCCAGATCCTGCGGCGTGGAGACGATGACGGCACCGGCAAGCGGCACCTGCTGCGCCATGGTGAGCTGCACGTCGCCGGTGCCGGGCGGCATATCGACAACAAGCACGTCGAGCTCGCCCCAGGCGACCTCGCGCAGCATCTGCAGCAGAGCGGATTGCACCATCGGCCCGCGCCAGATCATGGCGGTTTCCTCCTCGACGAGGAAACCCATCGACATGACCTTGAGGCCGTAATTCTCCATGGGATTGATGATGCGCCCATCGATCTGGGTGGGGCGTCCGGAAATCTTCAGGAGGCGCGGCATCGAAGGGCCGTAGATATCGGCATCCAGAATGCCGACCTTCAAGCCGTTGGCAAGCAGCCCCAGCGCCAGATTGACCGCCGTCGTCGATTTGCCGACGCCGCCCTTGCCCGAGGCGACCGCGATGATGGCTTTGACGCCCGGAACACCGATCTTGGCGGCGCGGGGCGGCTGTTGCGGCGCGTGCTGATGAGGATGCGAATGGGAATGGCCTTGCGGGGCAGCTTGCGCAGGCGCGGGCCGGGGCGCCGGAGCACCAGCCTTCTTGTCGGCCGTCAGCGCGACCAGGGCGCCCTTGACGCCGGGCATATCCTTGATGACACGCTCGGCCGCAAGCCGCAGCGGCTCCAACTCCTTGGCACGCTCGGCGGGAACGGTGATGGAAAAATAGACCTTGCCGTCGGAAATGAACACATCGGAAACCATGCCGAGCTCGACGATATTGTGCTCCAGGTCCGGGCCGCGAACCGTCTTCAACGTTTCCAGCACCTGTTCCTTGGTGATGTCTGCCATTTCATCCTCACTGCAGAATCTTTTTCGGCAGCGCGGGATACGCGGGCGCTTTCCGAAATCATTCCGGCTTAGATAGTGGAGAGGCGTGGCTTCGCCAAACGAAATTCGGGACGCCGTTGATAAAAACGTCTTCGTTGCGGCCGGCAGGTCCGCCGGGTCTATAAAGAAAAACCCTTACCAGCCGCAACGTTCTCCCAATTCGGGAAGACATGGTCGCGGGCCGACATAGATCATTCATTTGAAATATATAGGGCAACGGCACGAAAATCGTCTCGAAACCGCGTCGGAACCTAATCAGCGTGCCAAATAAGTAACAACCGCCGCCGATCCTTCGCCGGGAGAAGCTATGGCGAAGGTGTCGGCGGCGGTCGCTTGATCCGCGCACGTTTTCATCGGCGCTGTTATCAAAGTCCCCTCTGGACCTCTGTTTCCTAAGAAGCAGGAAGCGTGCCAGTTTCCAAAAATCCGGAAAGCGATGAGTCTTCAGCACGTTATTTGAATCGCACCTGGAACAGGAGAGCAGATGGTCGCTGCAGACTTCATCATATTTTATTTGCAGCGCACAAAAATTATTCACATGCTGCGCAAATTCCCATCACCGCCGTATCATGGCGTCGCCGCAATGGGAGGCCTCACTATTTTATCAATCCGACACGCAGGGCCTTGGCGACGGCCTGCGTGCGGTTGACAGTGTCGAGCTTCTTGGTTGCGCGATTGAGGTAGTGATTGACCGTATGCTCCGACAGGGAGAGGATTTCGGCGATTTCGGCGCTGGTCTTTCCAGCTGCCGTCCAATTCAGGCAATCGATCTCACGGTCGGTAAGGGTGTCGACGACGCGAACATCCAGGTTACGAATTTCGGCAAGCCGGTCGAAAACGTGAACCGCAATATAAAAGAGATCCTTGATCTCCTGCGGCGAAAAGTGTTCGCGATCGCCAGCCAAAGAAACAGCGCCGCGAAGACCCGAGGCATCATGGGTCGGGAAATAAGCGAAACGCGTCATGCGGAAACGCTCAAACAAAGCCACGACAAGCTGCGATTTGTTTTCTTCGCGATTGGGATTTGCCACCACGTCATAAAGAAAAGGCAACGTGGAGGCGCGCAGGCGCAGCAACACGGGACTGGTCGACAGCAGGCTTTCCTGATCATAGATCGACAGGAGTTCTGCCGGCCAGTTGTTGATTACCGAGCTGCTTTGCAGGTCGGAGGATGTGATCGGCGGAAGATTAAGGACCATGAAGGCGCGGCACCGGTAGGCCTCCGTCAATCCCTTCATGAAACGGAACACATCGAACTGCGTTTTAAGCCTGGTGATTTCCTCGATCAGATCCTCGTCGCGAGGGGACATTCCTGCTTGTACCAATGCCGCCATCATCAGTCTTCTTTATGTAAAAGAGGGCAAAAATACGAAGCTTCCGCTCGCTGCCCTTTACGATTAACGTCCCGGCGCCACTATCGGCAGCTCGGCACAATATAAGTTTTCCAAAATCGTGATTGCGTCGACGCCCGTTACTATTATCTCCCCCTCGTCACCTCGCTAAATCCTCTGCGGTTTCAGCAATCACCTGAAGATAATGGCAGTTCTTTGCCATATCTCAACAGTAAAATTCAAGATAAACGAGCAATTGCGCTAAGATCCCGCGCCGGCAGCATTAAATCCCCCGGAGTTCCCGCAGTCGTTGCGCCAGATCTGCTGGGATCAGCGTTTGGGGCCCATGCGGTTGCGCATGTCCATCATGATCGAATCAGCGGCAACGACCACCCGTGGCGCCCATGCCTGCAGCCTCTGCTGCGTGACGCGATAGGCCGGGCCGGTCACCGAGACTCCGGCAAGCATATGGCCATCATCGGACCGGATCGGCGCAGCGACGCAGCAGATACCGTTTTCGTGTTCCTCAAGATCGAAGGCGTAGCCGCGCGCCCGAATTTGCCCGATATCGGAGAGCAGCTCCGAGGGGGAGCGAAGGGTATGCTCTGTGTAGGGGCGATATTCGAGACCTGAGATTCTCTCTGTAAGCTCGGCATCGTCGAGCACAGAGAGTGCCGCCTTGCCGACACCGGTACAATAGGCGGGAGAAGCATTGCCGACCTGCGAATACATCCGCACGGATTGCTGACCCTCCACCTTGTCGAGATAGATCACCTCAGCGCCCCGCAGGACGCCGAGATGCACGGTTTCACCCGTCACCTCCTGCAAACAGTGAAGATGCGGCTCGGCAATCGCCCGAAACTCGTTGCGCGCCCAACTGCGTGAAGCAAGGGTCAGGAGCCGCAATCCGATCCGATAGCGCCCGTCGCGGTCAACCTCAAGAAGCCCCTCCTCGACAAGATGCGACAATTGCCGATGCAGCGAGCCGCGCGGCTGCTCGGAAAGCGAGAGAATGTCGGTAAAGCGCATGGGGCCATCAGCCAACGCGACGAAATCGAGCAGGGAGACAAGCTTTCCGAGCGTCCCCGTTTCCCGATCGCGATGCCTTTTATTTTTTCCCGCCTCTGAACCCAGACCCATACTCATTCATTTATCTCTGGCAAAGCCGCACTGTCCTTGACACTGTGCAAGGGTAGTCCGATAATTCCATATAGTCAAATTACGTTCCGAATAATGGAACTTTTCATTGATCTTGGGAGGAGACATCTTGGCCGATATTCAGGCGCAATTTCCCGATCTGAAAGATCGCACGGTTCTCGTCACCGGCGGAGGCTCCGGCATCGGCGCAAGCCTGGTAGAGGCTTTTGCCCGTCAGGGGGCGAAAGTCGCCTTCATTGATATAGCCGAGGAACCCAGCAAGGCGCTGGCGGCCAAGCTTTCAGGTCAATTTGCCCATCCTGTTGCCTTCTACCATGCCGACCTGCGCGATGTCGGCGCGATCAAAAGCACAGTTGCGGCCGTCGAGGCCGATCTCGGGGCGGTCCGGGTCCTCGTCAACAACGCGGGTTGGGACGACCGGCACGACATCGACACCACGACCGAAGAATATTGGGACAACAATCAGGCGATCAATCTGAAGCAAGTCTTCTTCGTCTCACAGGCGGCGGCACCGGGCATGCGCGCAGCCGGCGGCGGCGCGATCATCAACTTCTCCTCGATCGTCTTCAAGATGAACCCGCCGCTTCTATCCTCCTACGCGACCGCGAAGTCCGGCATCATCGGGCTGACCAAGAGCTTTGCCGGACGCTTCGGGCCGGAGAATATCCGCGTCAACGCCGTTCTGCCTGGAATGATCGTCACACAGCGCCAACTCGACCTCTGGCTGACGGAGGACGGCATGGCGAAGATGATGGACCGGCAATGCCTGAAGCGCGTGCTGAGCCCCGAGGATCTGGTCGGTCCAGTCCTCTTCCTGGCTTCGGAGTGCTCCGGCGCCATGACCGGACAAGCCATCACTATCGATGGCGGCATTTTCTAATCTCAAGATTTCTGACGCAAGACTTGGAGCATTTCTCATGACGAAACCGGCATATGTCGCCGTGGACTGGGGCACCAGCAGTTTCCGGCTGTGGTTGATCGGCGAAGACGGCAGCATTCTCGCGGAGCGCCGTAGCGGCGAAGGCATGACCACGGCCGCGCAAACCGGCTTTGACAAGGTCCTGCAGGCACATCTCGACGCCGTATCGGCGCCGGACGCCGTTCCCGTCATCGTCTGCGGCATGGCCGGCGCGCGCCAGGGCTGGGTGGAGGCCGGCTACATCGACACGCCGACCCCCCTTGCCGCAATCCTCACCGCCGCTGTTTCCGTGCCCGGACAATCCCGCGATATCCGTATCCTGCCCGGCCTGGCGCAACGCAGCCAACAGGTACCGGACGTCATGCGCGGCGAGGAAACGCAGCTGCTCGGCACGATTGCGGCCGATGCCACGGGCGAACAACTCGTCTGCATGCCGGGAACCCATTCGAAATGGGTGCGCGTGCTGGATGGTCAGGTGACAGGCTTTTCCACCTTCATGACGGGCGAGCTTTTCGACGTCATTACCAAGCACAGCATCCTGTCGCATGCAGTTGCCGGTGCTGCAGACATGCCGGCCGACACAAAGACATTCGAGACCGCCCTCAAGGCGGCCCTGGATAAGCCGGCGCTCCTCACCAATCTGTTGTTCACGGCTCGCTCCGGCCAGCTTCTGAACGGGCTGACGGCAGCCGGTGCGCAGGCGCTCATATCGGGCACACTGATCGGCGCGGAAATCGCCGGCGCGCGCGCCTCTGCGGGGCAGAATGCGGCCATCACGCTCGTTGCCTCCGGCCGCCTCCAGGCGCTCTACGAAGACGCGTTCCGCGCCCTCTCCCTCCCCTTTAAGACGATCGACGCCGATGCCGCCGTCCGTCGCGGACTTTCCGCTGCGGCCGAAGCAATCTGGTTCAAGAAAGAAAGTAAAAGCTGATGACAACTCGCACCCCCTTTCCGCCCATGAAGCGCCCGCTCATTGCCATTCTTCGCGGCATCAAGCCCGAGGAAACGGCTGACATTGTCGGCACGTTGATCGAAACAGGCTTCACGGCAATTGAAATCCCGCTGAATTCGCCGGAGCCGTTCCGCTCCATCGAAATCGCTGCCAAGATGGCGCCGGCCGATTGCCTGATCGGCGCCGGCACGGTGCTGACGGTCGAAGATGTCGACAAGCTTGATGGCGCCGGCGGCAAGCTCCTGGTGACACCGAATGTGGAGCCTGCGGTCATCAGCCGCGCCCGCGACAAAGGCATGGTGACGATGCCCGGCGTCTTCACCGCCACGGAAGCGCTTTCGGCCGCGCGCGCCGGTGCCACCGGGCTTAAATTCTTCCCCGCCGGCGTGCTCGGCGCCTCCGGCATCACGGCCATTCGCGCAGTGCTGCCGCCGGAACTCGTCATTGCGGCGGTCGGCGGCGTTTCGGACAAGAATTTCGCCGATTACACCAAGGCCGGCGTGCTCGCCTTCGGCCTCGGCACCAGCCTCTACAAGCCGGGAATGACGGCTGCAGAGGTTGCCGAACGTGCCAAGGTCACCATTTATGCCTATGATGCAGCCGTAGGAGCCTGATCTATGACCGATATTCATGATTTTCAGGGGAATATTCTCTGCAACACCTCCTCCGTCCTCGGGGAAGGCCCAACCTACGACCCTGATACGGATACAGTCTGGTGGTTCAACATCCTCGGCAAGGAATTGCACGAATTGCACCTGCCGACCGGCAAGAAGCAGGTTCACGAGCTGCCGATGATGGCGAGCGTGCTGGCACGCGTCGATGCGGAACGGCAGATGATCGCGACCGAACAGGGTCTCTTCCTGCGCGATATCGCAACTGGCGAATTGAGCTTCTATGCGGCCATTGAAGCCGACAAGCCCGAAAACCGCTCCAATGACGGACGCACGCATATTTCCGGATCGCTCTGGATCGGCACCATGGGAAAGCGCGCCGAGATGCAGGCGGGCGCGATCTATCATGTCGCCGGCGGCAAGGTGACCAAGATTTTCGACCAGATCAGCATTCCGAATTCCATCTGCTTCTCGCCCGATGGCACGATCGGATATTTCACCGATACCCGCGTCAGCCAGCTCATGCGCGTGCTCGTGGATCCCGAGACGGGGCTTCCGGCGGGCGAGCCGATCGTCATGGTCGACAGCATGGAAGATCCAGGCGGCCTCGACGGCTCGGTCTGCGATGCCGACGGCTATATCTGGAACGCGCGCTGGGGCTCCGGCTTCGTCGACAAATACAGCCCGGATGGCCTGCGCATCGAACGCTATCGCGTACCCGCCATGCAACCATCCTGCCCCGCCTTCATCGGCAAGAATGCGGACCGGCTGGCCGTGACGACCGCCTGGGAAGGGCTGGATGAGGAGGCCCGCTCGATGCAGCCGCAGGCCGGTGCTCTTCTGGAGCTTGGCCTGACGGTGAAGGGCGTTTTCGACCCCCCATACAAGCTTTGATTGAAATCCGCCTTCAGCCGATCAGGCTGAGGGCGGTATTATTTTGCCGGGCCATGCAGTGCGCAAGATACGTTCGGCCTCGAAACAAATTGAAATCTAAACTCGATCGTTCTCTGCGATATAGTAATCTTTCCGGTTGTCTTTTGCCGCGGTAGCTATTGATTCCCCAACATATTCCTTTTGTTTCCGAGCTGCACGACGCAATTTTCTGCAACTTTTGACGGAACCAAAACCTCCCTGAGCCATTGCTTCTAGGACCGGTCCGATAACGGCCGGCATCACAAAAGTTCCACTCGCGCTGGTAAGCATGCGCGTATGACGAAGCATGCCCATCAGAATGAAAGGTAGGTTCACGATGACTGGGAAACTCTTTACTTCCGTTGCCGCAGGCGCCATCTTTGCTACGGCGTCCGTGCTTTCACCCATGGCTTTTGCCCAGGCGCAACAGCCATCGAACGGCGGCGCAGGCAATAACGCGCCAGTGACGCAAAGCGCACCGGCAACGCCTGACGTCACCAAGCCTGCTGGCTCGGCAGCACAGAAAAGTGCTCAGGCTCCTGCCCCCGCAACGGGCGGCCAAGCTGGCTATCTGACCACACAATCCGCGGATCAGATCAGCGCCAAGACCTATATGGGCCAGTCGGTCTATAACGGTCAGAATGAAAGCATCGGCAGCATCAACGACCTGATCCTGCAGAAGCAGGGCGGCGTCGTTGCCGCCATCGTCGGTGTCGGCGGTTTCCTTGGCTTAGGCCAGAAAAACGTCGCGGTTCCTTTTGATAAGATCAGCGCCACCCAGAACCCTCAGGACGGGACGGTGAAGCTGACGACGACTGAAACGGCCGATTCCCTGAAGGCCGCACCGGAGTTCAAGACCCTCTCGATGCAGGCTTCCGAAAAGGCTGCTCAATCGTCCGGAACGTCGACAATGCCGGCAACCGACAACACGACAACTTCGTCGACCACCAACAAGTAAATATCGACGAAGTCTGGCGAAATACAGAAGCGGCGACCCTTACGGATCGCCGCTTTCTTTGACCTTTTTTTCAAACTCAAGCAATTTCGCGTTCGTGGCTGAGATCGAAATAATGGGTCTGCAGGTAACGAAGCGTCGCAGCGCCGTCGACCGGCTTTCCGAAATAATAGCCCTGCCCCATGGCGCAGCCCAACGCCTTCAGCTTCGCCGCTTCGGCATGGTCCTCGATACCCTCAGCGACAACACGCAGATCAAGTCCTTCGCACATAGCAAGAACAGCCTTGATGATATGTTCGGAAGCCCTATCCGAATTCATGCGCGAGACGAACGCCCGGTCAATTTTCACCTTGTCGAAGATGAATTCGCGCAAGCGCCCAAGGCTGGATTGCCCGGTGCCGAAATCATCCAAAGAGATGCGCACGCCGACCGCGCGCAGGTCGGTGATAATGCGATGGGCCGTCTCGGCTGAGCTCATGACCGCGGTTTCGGTGATTTCGAGTTCGAGACGATGCGGGTCCAGGCCGGCGCGCGTCAGGATCGCGAGAATGCTGCTGCTCGTGCCGGGGTCCATCAGCTGTGCCGAGGAGAGATTGAAGGACAGGAACAATTCGCGCGGCCACGAGAGTGCTGCCTCCGCTGCTTTTCGCAGCAGGGTTTCGGACAGCGCGTCGATGAAGCCTCTCTCTTCGGCAAGCGGCACGAAGACAGCGGGGGAGACGAAGCCGAGATCCGGATCGTTCCAGCGCGCCAGGGCCTCGAAACCGAGAACCATGTTATTGGCAAGCGAGACGATCGGCTGGAAGTGCACGTCGATGGAATCGGAAATGATGGCATTGCGCAGCGCCTGCTCGAGCTGGGTCGCCCGCCTCATCTCCTGAGCAATCTCCCTGGAATAGACGGTGATCTGGCCGCGGCCGCGGCGCTTGGAGCGATAGAGCGCCGTATCCGCATTTTTCAGGAGATCATCGAACTCTTCTCCGGCGAAAGGGTGGATGGCGAAGCCGAAGGAGGCGGAAAGACGGACATTGCGATCGCCGAGATCATAGGGCGCCGACAGCACTTCGCGGATCATCTGTCCGAATTTCTCGGCACCGACCCGTTCGAAAACAAGCGGCAGCACAAAGGCAAACTCATCGCCGTCATGACGTGTCACCAGCGCGCCATCGGGTATGCAAGCCTTGAGGCGATGGGCAACCTGACAGAGTATCTCGTCACCCGCTTCAACGCCGAACAGGTCGTTGATCGGCTTGAAGGCATCGAGATTGACGATTCCGATCGTAAAGGGTGCGGGATCGTCGGCACGTTCCAGCGAAAGCGCACGCGCGCGTTCACGCATGCGATATCGATTGCCGAGCCCCGTGAGCGGATCGGTATAGGCAATTGCTTGCGGTTCTTGACTGGCTGGCCCCGGCAGCATCTCAGTCGACTTCATATTTGGTTCCGACCTTTTCTCCACCCGGGGGAAAAGCATGCCGGGGAAGTCTTAATAAAGGATGCCAAGAAGACGGTCATTCGGCACCGGCGATAAGTTGCCGTCGGTGGTGATATCATCGTAGCATTTATCTATTTTGCGCCTTCAGGGCACCGCGCATGTATTTCTGGAAGACGGTCTCGATGATGTCGGGGCTTACCGGCTTCAGAATGACGTCGTCCATGCCGACCTCGGCGCATTCCTTGCGGTCCCGCTCGAAAGCCTGGGTCAGGACGCCGATAATCGGGGTATGGGTGCCGCTGCCCTTTTCCGCGCCGCGGATCAGCCGAGTGGATTCAAAACCGTTCAGCCCCGGCAGCGAAATGTCCATCAGGATCAGTTCCGGACGATGCTCCTGCCACAGGCGCACCGCCTCGTCACCGCTTGCGGCGATCACATAGCTGTATCCCAACCCTTCGAGGATCTGCGAGAAGACGATCTGATTGATGTCATTGTCTTCGGCGACCAGGATTTGCGCCCGGCGCTCCTCACCGGCCGCACGCCGCCATTCGGATGCAAATCCGGGTTCGACGATCTCGCCCAGTTCGCCACGGATATTACGATTGAAATGACGCGCGATCAGGAAAGCAAGCTCGGTTGCAAGCTGCGATCCGTCCAACGACAGCGCGGTAAGGTTCTGCCGTTCGGCCAGCTCAATTCCGCGCTTGCCGAGCTGGTTGTCGACGATGACCAGGTCGATCTTGACGCCATGCGCGCTCGCCACGTCCAGAAAAGCCGCCTCTTCATTCTCGGTGTGAACGACGCAGGCTTCGAAGCCATATTTCTCGAGCGTCTTCAAAGCCGCCGTTTCGGCAGCGAAATCCGGCGTGACGACGAGCACCTTGCGGCCGTTGAAATTCTCCGGAACGAAGGTTTCCATGGCGGCCGGACGGCGAGAAATGGTCTGCAGCGCAACCATCGGAACATAGGCGCGGCGATAGGAGCGATCGCTGTTTTCCCGGATGCTCGACGCCAGTGCGAACTCGTCGAAATCACCGCCATCCTTGGGCAGGTCCTGCATGGTGCTGACCAGGAAATAGCGGCCGGGCTTGCCGATACGCTGCTTGCGGGTGATGATGTCGCGCTCGACGCCGTCACGCGCAATCTGGCGCTGCCGGGAGATCGACATTTCGCCGGTCTCGATCACATGCCGGTCGCTCTCATGAAAGCGATTGGCGAGGTCGGTGGAGAAGATATCGATGCTCTTGCGGCCGCGCACTTCGTCCGCCGCCGTCTGGTACTTGTCGCAGAATGCCCGGTTGACCGCGACATAGACGAGATTCTGGTCCTTGACGAAAACCGGAAAGGGCAGGTTGTCGAGAATATCCTCGGTCAGCTGCACGCGCTCCATGTCGACGCGCCATTGCTCTTCGCGTTTCCTGGCTTCGGACACATCGGAGATGATGCAGAAGCCAATACCCGAGGATAGCCGCCGGTTGAGGACGCGCACCCAGCGGTCGTCGGCAAAGTGCTCGGTGGTCTCGAAGCGTTCGCGCCAATGCGAGGCTATGCGCTGCGATATCCAATCGTCACGGCTGGCGGCCGTTTTTGTCTGATGGCGTTGATAGCGTACACCCGTATCGAAGACGGCGCCCAGAAAATCGCGCAGCCGCGTGGAGGGCTGCAGGAATTCCGGTGCAATCGGGAAGAAGTTCAGAACCTGACGGCTGGCAAACAACAGCTGGTCGTTCTTGTCATAGGCGAAAAAGGCGCTGGAAAGACCATCGCAAAGGGCATCGAAGAACATCGTCTGCAGACTGCCGCCGAAAGGGGCATCAGCCGTCGTCATTGCCAAAGCTGCCTTTTCAATCTCGGCAGTCATTCGTCGGATTCCTACGCTCAACCAGTTTCACAACACGGCAAATCGACAAAGCGGCATTCGCTCTGCAAGGCAAATTCGTGGAAGTTGCATGCTGGCCTTGGCACTTGAAGCAGATGGCACCTGGCTCCATTTGAGTGATGGCCACCAACCTGCCATCAAGAGCCGTCAGCATGCACGAAACGCGCCACCTGCGGTCATTTCAAGTTCTGTCTCGGCAACCTGTCATCATTCCCTTAAACATTGATTAAATTTCTCAACAAAGCACGGGCGGGAAACGAGTGGGTAAGCGCGTGCGGATCGCCTTTCCTCTTTCCACACCGGCGCGAATCCACGAGAATGCAGCCATGGCCATCAAGCAACTTTCCGAGACCCTCATCAACCAGATCGCCGCCGGCGAAGTCATCGAGCGCCCGGCAAGCGCGGCCAAGGAGCTGATCGAAAATGCGCTCGATGCCGGTGCGACCCGCATCGAGATCGCCACCGCAGGCGGCGGTAAGACGTTGTTGAGAGTGACCGACAACGGCTCGGGCATGGAAGAGACGGATCTGGAGCTCGCAGTCCGGCGCCACTGCACCTCGAAGATTTCCGACACGTTGGAGGATATCCGTACTCTCGGTTTTCGCGGCGAGGCCCTGCCCTCCATCGGCTCGGTAGCAAAGCTTTCGATTGCAAGCCGCAGGGCGGGAGCAAGCAGCGGCGCCGAGATCGCCGTTGCCGGCGGCAAGGTCCTGCATCTGCGCCCAGCGGCCGCCAATCCCGGCACGATCGTCGAGGTGCGCGACCTGTTCTTCGCGACGCCCGCGCGTCTCAAATTCCTGAAAACGGAGAAGGCGGAGGCAGCAGCGATCACCGAGGTCGTCAAGCGCATGGCGATCGCCTTTCCGCGCGTGCGCTTCGTGCTGTCGGGCAGCGACCGCTCGACGCTCGAATTTCCCGCGACCGGAGATGATCATCTCGCGCGCATGGCGCAGATACTGGGGGCCGATTTCAAGGACAATGCCATCGCGCTCGATGCGGTGCGAGAGGATGTGAGCCTCACCGGTTTTGCCGGCGTGCCGACCTTCAATCGCGGCAACTCCGCGCATCAATATGCCTTCGTCAATGGCCGGCCTGTGCAGGACAAGCTGATCCTGTCGGCAATCCGCGGTGCCTATGCAGAAACCATCCCCTCCGGCCGTTATCCTGTCGCTGTCCTTTCCTTGACGCTCGACCCCGCGCTGGTCGACGTCAACGTGCATCCGGCGAAATCCGATGTACGTTTCCGCGATCCCGGTCTCGTGCGCGGCCTGATCGTCGGTGCCATTCGCGAAGCTTTGGCGCGCGAGGGCGACCGGGCCGCCACGACAGGCGCGGATGGCATGCTGCGCGCCTTCACCGCTGGCCGCTCCGGCTTCCAATCGGGCTGGCGACCCGCGCCGGCAGCGGCTCCATGGACGGCGGAAACTTCGCCATCTCGTCCCTATGAGCGAGCAGCGGCACCGGCGGGATACGGATTTGCCGAAAGACCGCAGGCCGCCTTCGACGGACTTGCCATGCCGACGGCTCGCGCGGAAGTCGCACCGCCGGTGGAGCCGGTACGCGCCGAGGAACCCGCTCGCTTTCCACTGGGCGCTGCCCGCGCTCAGCTGCACGAGAACTATATCGTCGCCCAGACGGAAAACGGGCTCGTCATCGTCGATCAGCATGCGGCGCATGAGCGGCTGGTGTTCGAAGCTATGCGCAAGGCCTTGCATTCGAAGCGCCTGCCCTCGCAGGTCCTGCTCATTCCTGAGATCGTCGACCTGCCCGAAGAGGATTGCGACCGGCTGATGGTGTTTGCCGAAGAGCTCGGCGAACTCGGCCTTGCCGTCGAACGCTTCGGGCCAGGCGCGGTCGCCGTTAGGGAGACGCCGGCCATGCTCGGCGAGGTCGACGCACAGGGCCTGGTCCGGCAACTGGCCGACGAGATTGCCGAATGGGATACGGCCTCAGGCCTTGCCGCCAAGCTGGAATATGTGGCCGCGACCATGGCCTGCCACGGCTCGGTACGGTCCGGCCGGCGCCTGCGCCCGGAAGAGATGAACGCGCTTTTGCGCCAGATGGAGGCAACGCCGGGCTCCGGACAATGCAATCACGGCAGGCCGACTTATATAGAGCTGAAGCTCACAGACATCGAACGGCTCTTCGGGCGTAGCTGACCGAAGCCGTTTCCAAAAGGAACTTTTCCGCGAAATAATAGTCAGGAAAGTCACGCACGCCGTAGCGACCTTGCGTGTCATATTTGACGCATGGCGCTGTAGTGCGGTATGGCAAACGGATGAGACAGATCAAGGACGGCATCAGATGAATCTTTTCGAGGGACATGGAAATCGCGAGGCGAAAATTCGCTACCTCGACGGCGATTTCCAAATCCTGATGCCGGGTTCTTATGTAGTCTGCGCCATGACCGGCAAGCATATTGCGCTCGATGAGCTGCGCTATTGGAGCGTTGCCCGGCAGGAACCCTATGCGGACGTCATCACCTCGCTCGAAGCGGAAAAGCGCGCCGGCGCGCTGCCCAATCAGAAGCGTTGATTTCTCTTCCTGAATAACCAGACGTGGCTCTAAGCCGCTTTGCTATTGCGCTTTTCCCGCAAGCGCCGCTCTCGTGCGGCTGCAATGGCCCTGTCGATGATCAGGGCTGGGGCATTGGGATCGTCAAAGACCATATCGATCTCAATCACCCGGCAGCGCTGCAGCAGTTCGTCGGCGCGGCCATGATGGCCGATCAGGCGCACGTAGTCCTTCGACGTGGTGACGATCTCCAGCCCTTCGCGCGCGGCTATGTCGAGCATGTCGGAGACGTCGTCTTCGCCGGGATGTTCGTGATCTCCGAAGCTGCGCCGGACGGCGATCTCAGCCCCCAGCGTCTCGACCGTGCGGAAGAACTTGGCGGGATCGGCGATGCCGGCGAAGGCAAGCACCTTACGTCCGCGCAAATCCTCCTGACCGCGCACTCTGACGCTCGCTGAAAAGAAAGGCTTCCCCGCCCTTGCCGCAAGACGCACAACGCGATCGGCGGCGGTGCCTTCACCGACCTTCAAGAGAGCGGATGCATAAAGAAGCTGCGTACGCAGGGGTGCGCGCACAGGACCGCCTGGAACCAGGTAGCCATTTCCGATGCCCCTGCCTGCATCGACCACCACAAGGGCATAGTCGATCGCAATCTGCGCGCTCTGGAAGCCGTCATCCATGATGATGAGATCAGCCCCCTCGCGCACGAGCCTTTCCGCACCATCGGCACGGCGACGGGCAATGACCGTCAGCGCCTCGCGGGCAAGCAGCAGCGGTTCGTCGCCGACGGCCGTGGCATGATGATGCGTGGGATCGACGACTGTCGTGACATCAAGCGAGCCGCCATAGCCGCGGCTGAGGAACCCCGGCTTCAGCCCCTTCGCCTTCGCGGCCTGGGCGAGCGCGAGCGCCGTCGGCGTCTTGCCGGCGCCGCCGACCGTAAAATTGCCGACGCAGATGACCGGCACCTGCACGGAGGCGCGTTTGCCATGCACCATGCGATGTCCGGCGATACGGCCATACAGGAAAGAAAAGGGTGAGAGCCCCCAGGCACGCCAATCCGGCTTTCGCCACCAGAAAGGTGGGGCTTCCGATACCATGCGTCTAATCCAGCCCTATTCCTGTGCCTGCGACCAAGCGGCAAGAAAGGGCAGATTGCATGAAAAAGCAAGCCATTGCCGGGATCAGGCCGATTGCGCCACAGGCATGAGCAGGTTTTCAAGCTCGGTGATGTCGTTGAGACAATAATCCGATGCGGCCGTCAGCGTTTGGCGCGAGCCGGTACCTGTCAGCACGCCAACGGTCAGGCCGACACCGGCGTTGCGCCCCATATGAAGGTCGTGATTGTTGTCACCGACGACAGCGACCTGTGCCGGCGAAAGGCCTGTCGCGGCGTAGAAGCCGAGTACCATGCCCGGCTCCGGCTTGGTGCCGAAGCCGCTATCGTAGCCGGCGATGTAATCGATATAGTCGATGAAGCCGAAGCGGCGCGCTGTCTGGCGGATGGAGCGCTCATTGTCGCTGGAAGCAACGCCGAGCCTGTATCCGCGCTCATGCAGGCGCTGGAAGAAGGCCGCGAGATCGGTGACGGGCGAGGAGAAATCGGCCGCATGCGCAAAAAGCGCGTCGAGTTTTTCCACCAGCTCCGCGACATCCACTTTCGAGCCGGCAGCCACCAGGCCCTCGGAAATCTGCCGGGTGTTACCTGCCGCAAGCAGGCTATCCGGCACGATGTGGCCTGTGATCGGGTCCATGCCGCAGGCGGAGAGAAGATGATCGGCGAGAATGGGATCGTCCTGAGCAGCAATCCTGGCAAGCTCGCGATTGACCGGCAGCCAGCTCTGGTCATAGTCGAGCAACGTGCCGTCCTTGTCGAAAAGGATGCCCGCAATCGCTCCCAGCTTCGCCGCTGTCATACCCTTCCCTTCTTATCCGTTCGCCATCGTCTTCGGCATCAGCCGCGCCTTGACCGAAAGCGGATTGATATAGGGCTCCAGGCCCTTGACCGTTGCGGCCAGCGCGCCTCGCATTTCATGCACGGCTGCGAAGCCGGCGTCGATCATACCGCGTCGTGCCGTGTCGTTCGTGAGCAAATAATGCACGCCGCGCGCCAGCATCTCGGTATCGCGCACCATGCGGGCGCTGCCGCGGCGGGCGAGCAACTGATAGGAGTCACGGAAATTCTGGACATGGCCGCCCGTCAGGATCGCGCAGCCGAGCATAGCCGGCTCAAGCGGGTTCTGGCCGCCTTCATTGAATAGCGATTTGCCCATGAAGGCGACTTCCGTCATCCGCAGGTAAAGCCCCATCTCGCCGATCGTATCCCCAAGGAAAACATCGACATCGGGCGAAAGGATGTCATTGCGGGTGCGGCGCGCCACTTTCAGGCCCTGTTCGACCAGCATCGCCTCGATCGCATCGCAGCGCTCGGGATGGCGCGGCACGATGATGGTGAGCTGACCGTTATGCTCCTTGAGCATCGAATGGACGGTGGCTGCAGCACCCTCCTCGCCCTCGAAGGTGGAGACGGCTGCCCAGGTCTTGCGGTCGCCGACCTGCTTCATGTAGTCGGCAAGCGTCGGCGCGTCATAGGACGGCGCGTCCGTATCCACCTTGAGATTACCTGATTTGAGAACCTGCAGGGCGCCGAGATCACGGAAGCGCTCGGCATCGAGGTCGGACTGTGCCACGACCAGCGCCAGATTTTCGAACAGCGCCTCGGCAAGCGAGGGATGCCGGCTCCAGCGCGCGAAGGATCGATCCGACATGCGGGCGTTGACGAGGATCTGCGGAATGCGCTTGCGGCCAAGCTCCATGATCGTTGTCGGCCAGATCTCGGATTCGGCGAAAATGGCGCAATCGGGCTGCCAATAATCGAGGAACCGCTTGATGGCAGGCTTGAGATCAAGAGGAACGTATTGATGGATCACCTCGTCGCCAAGCCGCTGATGCGCGACCTTAGCAGAGGTGATCGTACCCGTCGTCAGGATGACGTGAATGTCGCGGCGACGGATTTCTCGGATCAGCGGAATGACGGCCGAGGTTTCGCCAACGCTTGCGGCATGGAACCAGATCAACGGTCCCTGCGGGCGGTTGGCACTGGCATAACCCGAGCGCTCCAGCCTGCGGGAGCCATCTTCCTTGCCCTTCGCAGCGCGCACGGCGAGATAAGGCCCGATGAACGGATAAACGGCAATTCCGCCGAAACGATAGGCGCTCAAGGCAAGACGCGCCCTGAGGCTACTCATTTCGACCGCCTCCCATCCCAGCTGATCATCATCTATGCCAAATCCCGATAACCACGCGGCCGAATAAGCAGCCGAATTTTCGTTCTTATTGTGTCAAAGATACTGCTTCATGGCCGGATTTAAAGCGACAACGCTTTCCCGGATAGAGATATCAAATGCAAAATTCGGAGTAATGCGACCTCAGGATGCCGCTTTTTCCTGCGGATCCAGCAAGCGATGCAGGTGGACAATGAAATAACGCATATGGGCATTGTCGACAGTCTGCTGTGCCTTGGACTTCCACGCCACCAGCGCGCTCGCGTAATCGGGATACATGCCGACGATATCGAGCTCATTGAGATTGCGGAACTGGACCTCTTCGAGGTTTTCCAATTCGCCGCCGAAGACAAGGTGCAGGAGCTGCTTTTTGCCGCTGGTATCAGTCATTTTCGTCTCTTTCTACTGTCGTCCCCCTCCGTCCTTCATCTGCGGGATTTTGACGGAAAGGTCAACCGTCTCGTCGGTTCGATAACTGGCGGAGGAACTCGGGCAGCTGCGCCGCCGATGCGCCGCAAAGCTCGTCATGGGAAACTTCGGCGCGGTTGTAGCGCAGGGCATTACCGGAAAGGTCCACGAGCGCACCGCCGGCCCGCTCCAGGATAAGATCGGCGGCCGCCAGATCCCAATCATGAGAGTTGCGCTTGACGATGGTCCCCTCGAGCCGTCCGTCCGCCACCATGGCAAGGCGGTAGGCGAGCGACGGCACGTGCTTCACTCGCTCGACCGTCTTGCGGAAATCCGGATCGACGCCCTTCAGCATATCCTCGCCGGTCGCAAGACGATTGATATCGTCGCCGACCCTCTGGGAAACGCTGATCGGCTCGCCGTTCTTCAAGGCCTGCCCGCCGGCCGTCGCCACGAAGAGCTCGTCCAGCGCCGGCGCATAGAGGACACCCGCCACCGGCCGGCCGTTAGTGACGACGGCAACGCTGACGCACCATAGATCCAGGCCGGAGAGAAAACCTCTGGTGCCGTCGATCGGATCGACGACGAAGACGGTCGCGTGCTTCAGACGCTCGGCGTCATCATCGGTTTCCTCGGAAAGCCAGCCATAATCGGGCCTTGCGGTACGAAGCGTGGCGGCCAGGTTTTCGTTCGCGGCAAAATCCGCGGCGCTGACCGGGGACTGGCCGTTGTTCTTCCACCAGACTTCCGGCGATTGCCGGAAGAAACCGAGAGCGATCTTGCCCGCCTCGAGCGCGGCACCCACGATCAGGTCCACGTCGCTCAACTGGCCGGCCTTGCTATCGATCATTGACGAATTCCAATCTCCGCTCGTTTCTCAGCGGCCCGCGAGCGTCATGCCCTCAACAGCAAGCGTCGGAGCGGCGGTGCCGAAATCGCGGTCGATGTCGTTCGCCGGCGTCACGCGCATGAACATGTCCTTCAGGTTGGAGGCGATCGTCACCTCCGAAACCGGGAAGGTCAATTCTCCGTTTTCGATCCAGAAGCCGGTAGCGCCACGGCTATACTCGCCGGTGATCATATTGACGCCCTGGCCGATCAGCTCGGTGACATAGAAGCCCGTACCGACGCTGCGGATCAGTTCCTCGGGCGAAATATCGCCGGGTTCCAGCGCGAGGTTCGTGGATGCGGGCGATACGGACGTGCCGCCGCGCACACCGCGGCCGTTGGTCTTCAGCCCGCCACCGATTTCCCGCGCCGTCGCCGTGGACAGGAACCAGGACTTCAGCACACCGTCCTCGATCATGACGAGCCGCTTGCCTGACACGCCTTCGCCGTCGAAGGGCCGCGAGGACGGGCCGCGCACGATCAGCGGATCGTCCGTGATCGAAAGGCCTGCCTTCAGCACCTGCTGGCCCATCTTGTCGCGCAGGAAGCTGGTCTTGCGGGCGACGGACGCGCCATTGATGGCGCCGGCGATATGGCCGACGAAGCCGCGCGCGACACGGGGATCAAAAACGACCGTGACATCTTTGCCGGTCGGAACCTGCCGCGGATTGAGGCGTTTGACCACACGCTCGCCGGCGCGGCGGCCGATCTCCTCAGCCGCATCGAGATCGGCAAAATAGAGACGGCTGTCGAAATCATAGTCGCGCTCCATGCCGGTACCCTCGCCGGCAATGACGCTGACGGAACGCCCGAAGCGCGAGCCCATATAGTGGCCGGAAAAACCATGCGAGGTGACGAGCACAAGCCCGCCCATGCCTGCCGAGGCGCCGGCGCCGGAAGAATTGGTGACGCCGGAAACGGCAAGAGCTGCCGCCTCGGTCGCAAGCGCCGCTTCGCGTAGCTGCTCCGTGGAAACCTCGGTCGGATCGAACAGTTCGAGATCTGGATAGCTCTTGGCGAGATCCGCCTCATCGGCAAGGCAGGCGAAGGGATCCTCCGGCGAAACCTTGGCCATGGCGACCGCGCGCTCGGCAAGAGCATTCAGATCGAAGCCTGGATTGGCCGATACGCTGGCGACGCGATTGCCAACGAAGACCCTCAGCGAAAAGTCGTCGCTCTCGGAGGATTCCGTGCCTTCCACCTTGCCGAGGCGTACGCTGACGGAATGGGCCCTCGATCGCACCACGACAGCATCGGCCGCATCCGCGCCGGCTTTCCGGGCAAGATCGATCAACTGGCTGGCGCGGGAAAGCAGAGCGGCGGAATCGATTTCAGAGGTCATGACTTGGCCTTTCCTTCGCGTTCCATTTATTGTGCACTACATAAAGCATCAAGTGCGGCAAAGCCGATTCTTGTTCTAATCCCTTCACGCATGGTTGTTTATCATGGCCAAGCGTCGCAACACCGCCTGCCCCACGGAAAGAAACAGACGATGTCCGCCCCCAATACGCTTTTCACCGAAACCCTGCTGCTGCTCGGCGGTGCCGTCGTCACGGCGCCTATCTTCAAGAAACTGGGGCTTGGCACTGTGCTCGGCTATCTCGCCGCCGGCGTCGTCATCGGGCCGATCCTCCATAGCATCAGCGACAGCGAGGCCGTGCTTGCCGTTGCCGAACTCGGCGTCGTCTTCCTGCTCTTCATCATCGGCCTGGAGCTGAAACCATCGCGTCTGTGGCAGATGCGTCGCGATATTTTCGGTCTCGGCACGGCACAAGTTGTTCTCAGCGGACTAGCACTGATGGTAGCCGCCTATTTCGGCGGCATTGCCGGCTGGAAGGGTAGCATCATCATCGGCTTCGGCCTGGCGCTTTCCTCGACTGCCTTCGCGATGCAGATCCTCGAACAGCAAGGCGACGTCAACACGAAATACGGCCAGCGCTCCTTCTCGATGCTGCTGCTGCAGGATCTCGCCATCGTGCCGCTGCTGGCGCTCATCACTGTGCTCGACGGCGCGCAGGAAACCGCCAATCCCTTGCCGAGCCTGGCAATCGCCGTCGGTGCGGTGGCGGCAATGATCATCGCGGGGCGCTATCTGCTGACGCCGCTGTTCCAGGTGATCGCTCGCACCGGCGCCCGCGAGGCGATGATTGCGGCCGCCCTCTTCGTCGTCATGGGATCGGCAACGCTGATGCAGCTTGCCGGCCTCTCCATGGCGATGGGTGCCTTTCTCTCCGGCGTAATGCTGGCCGAATCCTCCTATCGGCATGAGCTGGAAGCGGATATCGAGCCCTTCCGTGGCGTGTTGCTCGCCATTTTCTTCATCGCCGTCGGCCTGTCGCTGAAACTCGACGTGATCCTCGACAACTGGGTGCTGATCGTGCTCGCTGTTCCGGTGATGATGTTCATCAAGGCGATCGTGATCTATGCGCTCTGCCGCGTCACAGGCTCCCCGCATAACGATGCCGTGCGTATTGCCGGCCTCCTGCCGCAGGGCGGCGAATTCGGCTTCGTACTCTTCAGCGCCGCCAGCGCCAGCGGCGGCCTTTTCTCCGCTAATACGGCATCGATGCTGATCGCCATCGTGACGCTGTCGATGGCGCTGACGCCGCTGAGTTCCGCGCTGGCGAAACGGCTAGTCAAGGGCGACGCGCAGGAAGAGCTGGACGAGGATTTCGAGGGCGCCGGCTCCGATGTGCTGATGATCGGCTTTTCACGTTTCGGCCAGATTGCCGCGCAGATCCTGCTTGCCAGCGGCCGCGACGTGACCGTCATCGATTTCTCCGCCGACCGCATCCGCCAGGCATCGAGCTTCGGCTTCCGCATCTATTTCGGTGACGGCACCCGCAAGGACGTGCTGCGCTCCGCCGGCATCGATCGCGCCAAGATCGTCGTCGTCAGCACGCATCTGCGCGAGGTGACCGACAAGATCGTCGAACTCGTGCAGACGGATTATCCGCACGCGCGCCTCTTCGTCCGCTCTTATGACCGTATTCACTCGATCGAGCTGCGACACAAAGGCGTGGATTACGAGCTGCGCGAAACGCTGGAATCCGGTTTGCTCTTCGGCCGCCGCACCCTGGAAGCGCTTGGGGTCAGCGAGGCGGAAGCCTACGAGATCGGCGAGGATATCCGCAAGCGCGACGAGCAGCGGCTCGTGCTGCAGGTCAGCGAGGGGCTGCAGGCCGGCACCGACATGCTCTACTCGCGCCCCGTCAAGCCGGAGCCGCTGGTCAAGCCGAAGCGTGCGGCCGAAACCTACAGCGATGCAGACGATCTCGTTGCCTTGCCGCAGGAGGAGCCGGAGCGGGCTTAATCTTCGTACGGTCCTGGCGGAAACACAGCCAGCGGCTACTGGCTAAATACTAATTCTTCGCTGTCATCACCCGGTCGAGGGCGAATTTCAGCTCGTCCTTTACGCCAGCCGACATGGCGAGAATATCGCGTGCCTTCAGGAAATCGAGAACGCCGGTGCGGCCGACGGCTGGACGCAGGAAGATTTGCGGCGCCTGCAGGCGCAGCTTCAGGGCAATGTTGGACTGCATGGTCAGCTGGCCGGCACCGAACAGGCTCTCGATGCGGTTCGGAACCTGTCGGCCGCTGCCTTCCGGCCCACCGACGACGTCGATGCCGATGACGATATCGGCAAGACCGGCCAGATGTTCATAAGGAACCGGATTCATGATGCCGCCGTCGATCATCACGCGGTCTCCGAGCTTGACCGGCATGAACACGGCGGGAATGGCGGCAGAGGCGGCGAGCACGGGGAAGAGCTCACCTTTCTCGATGACGACCTCCGCCTGGTCGTAATAATCGGTCGTGACCACCTTCAGCGGGATGTGCAGCTCGGAAAAGCTTTCCGGAATGGCCGGCGGCAGGAAGGTGCGCAGAATGCGTTCGAGATTGAACTGACCGAAGCGGATGCTGCGCATGCTGACTGGCCGCAGGCTCCAGATCTTGTTGAGAACGGCCGGACGATTGCCGACGGTTGCCAGCGTATAATCGCGGATCTCAGCGCCACTCATGCCGACGGCCATGGCCGCGCCCATGATCGAGCCGATGGAGGAACCTGCTATGGCGACGGGGCGGATACCGAGCTCGTCCAGCGCCTCGATGATGTGAATATGGGCGAGACCGCGCGCACCGCCGCAGCCGAAAGCGACTGCGACGCTCGGCGTGCCGGAAGCGGCGAGCGGATAGTCGCTGCCGACGAAATCAGCATAATCGCCCATATTGTTCTCCTTCCTCCGTCAGGCCGCCAACGGCTGGTAACGGAAGAAATGCATCTTGCTGTCACCGAAGGTTCGCTCCTCCAGAAACAGGAAATCCGACGGCGCGGCAACTGTGACATCGGCGCGCTCCTCGAGGATCGCCAGAGCGCCCGGCACCAGCCAGCCACCGGCGGCAGCGGCCGCGAAAGCCTTCTCACCCAGCCCCTTACCGTATGGCGGGTCGGCGAAGAGAAAATCGAAGGGCTCGAGATTGCCGACACTGCCGAGATCCGTCGCGTCACGCCGCAGCATGCGCGTGCGGCCATGCAGGCCGAGGGCATCGATGTTTTCCCAAAGGAGACCCCTGCCCTCGACGCTGCTTTCCACGAAGAGCACATGCCGGCAGCCGCGCGAGGCTGCCTCCAGCCCGACGGCGCCGGTGCCGGCAAACACATCCATCATCCGCGTGCCGTCGATGGCTTCGGGATAGGCGTGGTTCAGAATGTTGAACAGGCTTTCGCGCGTGCGATCCGCCGTCGGACGAATGTCGTTCGACTTCGGCGTTGCAAGCGAGCGACCGCGAAACTCACCGCCGACGATCCTCACCGCGCGTCAGCTCCTGCCGCCCTTGGGACCGCCCCTGCCGGGGCCACCCCGACCGGAACCGCCGCGCGGACCGCCAGACGGGCGACCTGCACCGCCGGGTTTGCCGCCAAAGCCGCGCGAGCCACCGGGCTTTCCGCCCGGTTTCCCGCCGAAGGATTTGCCGCCGCCTGGCTTCTTGCCGAAGGGCTTGCCGGCCGGCCGATCGCCGAAAGAACGCTCGCCTTGCGAACGGTCACCGAAGGGCCGGTCGCCACGGGGCGGACGATCACCAAACGGACGATCCCCCTGCGGGCGAGCGCCGCGGGGACGTTCGGAGCGCTGCTCGCCGCCGAAAGACTTGCTGCGCGGACGCTCGTCTCCCTCGGCGCGCGGACGTCGATCACCACGGGGCTTATCGCCGAAAGGCCGGTCGCCACGCGCGGGCCGATCTCCGAAGGAGCGCTCGGAGCGGGCCTCCCCCTGGAAGGATTTCCCACGAGGACGATCGCCACCCTCTGGCCGCGAACCACGTTCACCACGCGGACGATCGCCAAACGGACGATCTCCGCGAGAGCGCTTGCGGTCAAAACCTTCATCATCGCCACGCGACCGGCGCGGAGCTTCCTCGCTCGAACGGATCCACTCGCCATCGCCCTCGTCGACGCGATTGATGCGAACGCGCGGGCCTTCGTCCGGACGGTCGAAGCCGCTGCGCTGCGGGCGTTCGGGCTCGCCGCGCCGGGAGGCGGTCTTTGCATTCTTGGCCGCCTTCGCGGCTGCCTTTTCGCCGAGCGGCCGGGCGCCGGGCGCCATCCAGACATTGGCGCTGCGGCGTGGGCCGAGCGGCTGGCGCTTCTGACGGTCATCGTCCTTGTGCCCACCATCGCGACCACCATCGCGACCACCTTCGCGACGATCATCACGCTTGGCATCCCGCTTGGTATCGAGACGGCTGAGCGCACGTTCGCGCTTATCCTCGGGACGCTCCCGACGCGGTCGCTCTTCCTTGCCCGCGCGAACCGGGGCCGTCCGCGCCGGCTTGGCTTCCGCCTCTTCGGGTTCGGCAATGGCCGGGGCGTTATAGAGCGGCGCATCGAAATTCGCCTTGGCGTCCTCGACCAGGCGAGGGCCGAGCTGGTCGCGCAGCGTGCGGCCGCGCACCTCGAGCACATGGCCTTCCGGCAGCTCGCCGAGCTGGAACGGGCCATAGGAAATGCGGATCAGGCGGTTGACCTCAAGGCCGAGCGCGCCGAGCACGTTCTTGATTTCGCGGTTCTTGCCTTCGCGCAAGCCCATGGTGATCCAGACGTTGGACCCTTGCGTGCGATCGAGCGTCGCGTCGATCGAGCCATAAAGCACGCCGTCGACGGCAATGCCTTCCTTCAGCTTGTCGAGCGCTTCCTGATCGATCTCACCATGAGCGCGCACGCGATAACGGCGCAGCCAGCCGGTGGTCGGCAATTCCAGAACACGGGCAAGGCCGCCGTCATTGGTCAGCAGCAGCAAGCCTTCGGTGTTGATATCGAGGCGGCCGATCGACATAACGCGCGGCAGCTCTTCCGGCAGATTATCGAAAACGGTCGGGCGTCCCTCAGGATCGGCATTGGTGGTCACCAGGCCGGCCGGCTTATGGTAGAGCCACAGTCGCGTGCGCTCGATGCCACGTATCGGCACGCCGTCGACCTCGATCTTATCAGTCAGGGTCACGTTGACCACCGGCGTATCGAGGAGCACACCGTTCAGCTTGACGCGGCCATCGAGGATCATGCGCTCGATATCGCGGCGCGAGGCCACACCAGCGCGCGCCATCACCTTGGAAATGCGCTCGGCCTTTCCATCCTCGACTGCGGTTTCATCCGCAGCCTTGACGGTTGCGGCCTTCGCAGGCTTCGCGCCATCGCGCTTTATCGTCTTCTTGTCGCCAGCAAAGGGTTTAGACCCAGGCCGTTTGGGCTTGTCATTCATCGTCATTTGTTGTTTGCCTGAATTTTTAACGCGTGTTCCTATCAGGTCACGCCCTTGCGGTTAAGTGGAAAAACTTGAATGGCGGCTACAAATCAATTCATGGAGCTTGCTTTGACCGAAGCGCGCCGTGCCGGAGAGCGTGGCGAAGTGCCGATCGGCGCAGCAGTCGTGCTCGACAGCAAAGTCATCACCACTGCCGGCAACCGTACCCGCGAGCTCAACGACATCACCGCCCACGCCGAAATCGTCGCCATCCGCCTGGCCTGCGAGGAATTGGGCCAGGAACGTCTTGCGGGCGCCGATCTCTATGTGACGCTGGAACCCTGCACCATGTGCGCGGCGGCCATTTCGTTCGCGCGCATCCGACGTCTCTACTATGGCGCCGAGGATCCCAAAGGCGGCGGTGTCGACAATGGCGTGCGCTTCTATCGCCAGCCTACCTGCCATCATGCGCCGGAGGTCTATTCCGGCCTCGGCGAGACCGCATCCGCCGACATCCTCAGAGGTTTCTTTCAGGCGAAACGCTCCGAAGACTGAAAAGCGGCGGTTTTGATGCCGCCGCCTTGAGGGCTTTTATTGGAAAGGCTTCCACCAGCTGCTGTTGCTCGTCTGCTGCGCGGCCTCGGCGTCCTTCTTGCGCTTCTTTTCCTTCTTCGACTCGGGTGTACCGAGATCGTTGAGGGCAGCCTGGTCGGCAACCTGACGATATTGCTGCGGCGGGTCGATCAGGTAACGGCGCTGATCGATATAGCTGCCGGCCTGATCCTGGCGCGCGGCACGATAGGCTGCCGTCTGCTGTGCTTCGCTCATGTGATTCTTGGCGCTGTCAGCCTGAGCCAGCGGCGAGCGATAGTTGACGTCGTTCTTCTTCTCGTCGGCTTCCGCGGCAAGGCGCTTGCGGGCGTCTTCCGGCGATTCGAGCCAGGCCGGGTTGTCCTTGCTTGCCAGGGACTGCTGTGGAGCGGTCAGAGTGTCTTTGCTTCCGGCAACGACCAGACCGGGACGGTTCGGATACTTCACGCCCTTGTCCTTCGGCGTTGCAGCCGAAACGGAGGCGATGTCGCCGAGGTCATCCAGGAGCTGGACGCCGGCCGTCTTGTCGGTGCCGTAAGTCGGGCTGCTAAGGCAACCGGACATGGCGCCGCAGCCAACCACAAGTGCCGCCAAGCTGACGCCGACACGAACCTTATGCATCGCTCTCATGAAAACCCTTCCCAGCCATGCCGGAATAAACGCAATAGGACCCCATTCAACGGCAACTGCCGTAAAATTCTGGCCATTTTCAGGCAGCTTTTACCGGATGAACGCCGCAAAGGCAATTCATCCGGCAATTTTCTTCAGTTGACAGCGGCAAGTTCGCGCAGTGCCGCGGCGTCACGCGCCGAGACATCCGGGTATTCCGGATCGGAACCGACATCCGTCGTGATGCGCCAGGAACGGGCGCACTTTCGGCCCTCCGCGAGCTTCGGCACGACACTGACCTTGGCATCGTCGTCGAGGCGGAAGGCATCCGCAGGACCCTGCTCACCCAGGATGGTGATATCGGAGGTGATGCAGATTTCCGAGAAGTCCTGGCCTTCGAGCACCTTCAGCAGCTCGGGATCGGCGACGTAGACGACCGGAGCAGCTTCCAGAGAGGAGCCGATCCGCTTGTCCTTGCGCTCGATTTCCAGCGCGCCGGTGACGACGCTGCGCACAGCGCGGATCTTCTTCCACTTCTCGGCCAGCGCCTCGTTCTTCCACTCGACGGGAATGATGACGAACTGCTCGAGATGAACCGAGACCGCAGACGGATTGCGCGACAGCCATGCCTCTTCCGTGGTGAAAGGCAGCATCGGCGCCAGCCACGTCACCATGCAGTCGAAGATCGTGCGGATGACGGCAAGCGAGGCGCGGCGGCGCAGGCTCGACGGAGCATCACAGTAAAGCGCATCCTTGCGGACATCGAAGTAGAAGGCCGAAAGCTCGACATTGGCGAAATCGATCAGAGCGCGGGCGATGCGCTTGAAGTCGAAGGCGTCGTAGCTTTCCCGCACCAGTTCGTCGAGCTCGGCGAGACGGTGCAGCATCAGCTGCTCCAGCTCCGGCATGTCGGCATAGGCGATCACCTCGCCCTTGTCGTGCGCCAGCGTGCCGAGCATCCAGCGGATGGTGTTGCGCAGCTTGCGATAGGCATCGACATTGGTCTGGATGATGGCCTTGCCGACGCGCAGATCTTCCGAATAGTCCGACGTCATGACCCAAAGGCGGAGGATGTCGGCGCCCGCATCCTTCATCACCTCTTGCGGCGAAGTGACGTTGCCCTTGGACTTCGACATCTTTTCGCCCTTCTCATCCATGGTGAAGCCATGGGTGAGGACGGCATCGTATGGCGCACGGCCACGCGTCGCGGCACTTTCGAGCAGCGACGAATGGAACCAGCCGCGATGCTGGTCGGAGCCTTCGAGATAGAGGTCAGCCGGCCATTTCAGATCCGGGCGGTCTTCCAGCGTGAAGGTGTGGGTCGAACCGGAATCGAACCAGACGTCGAGGATATCCATGACCTGCGTCCAGGCCTCGTTGGCCTTTTCGCCGAGGAAGCGTTCACGCGCACCTTCGGCAAACCAGGCATCGGCGCCTTCCTGCTCGAAAGCCTCGAGGATACGGGCGTTCACACGATCGTCCTGCAGGATGTTGCCCTGCTCGTCGACGAAGATCGCGATTGGCACGCCCCAGGCGCGCTGGCGCGACAGCACCCAATCGGGGCGCTGCTCGATCATGGCGCGCAGGCGGTTCTGGCCGGCAGCCGGCACGAAGCGGGTGTCATCGATCGCCTTCAGGGCGCGTGAGCGCAGCGTCGAACCGTCGGCAAAGTCCTTGTCCATATAGACGAACCATTGCGGCGTGTTGCGGAAGATGACCGGCTTCTTGGACCGCCAGGAGTGCGGATAGGAATGCTTCAGCCTGCCGCGGGCAAACAGCGTGTTCGTCTCGATCAGCGCCTTGATGACGAGGTCGTTAGCATTGCCCTTCTTGCCGTTGTCGTCCATGACACGGCCACCTTCGAAGCCCGGGGCATCGGCGGTGTAGAAGCCCGCGTCGTCGACAGGGAACGGGATGGCGGAGGAGATACCGCGCTTTTCAAGATCGCGGGCATGCGACGTCCAGGCGTCAAAATCTTCGCGGCCGTGGCTGGGCGCCGTGTGCACGAAACCCGTGCCGGCGTCATCGGTGACGTGATCGCCATCGAGCAGCGGCACCTTGAAGCCGTAGCCGAGAGAGGCGAGCGGATGAGCACAGGTGAGTGCGGCCAGATCAGCGGCGGTCACGTCGCTCACGCGCTTGTATTGCAGCTTTGCCTTGGCGAAGGATTCCTCGGCGAGCTTGTCGGCGAAAACAAGCTTTTCGCCCGGGCGCGGGCCGAAATCATTGGCAGCTTCCGTGACCTCATAGAGGCCGTAGGACACGCGCGAGGAGTATGCGATCGCGCGATTGCCGGGGATCGTCCAGGGGGTGGTCGTCCAGATGACGACAAAGGTGCGGGCGAGATGCGCCGGGCCTTCAGCCACCGGGAACTTCACCCAGATCATGTCGCTCTCGACGTCGGCATATTCGACTTCGGCTTCGGCCAGAGCCGTCCGCTCGACCACCGACCACATGACCGGCTTGGAGCCACGATAAAGCTGACCGGTACGGGCGATCTTCAAAAGCTCGCCGGCGATGCGGGATTCCGCATGGAAGTTCATGGTCAGATAGGGATTGTCGAAATCGCCCGTGATGCCCAAGCGCTTGAATTCCTCGGACTGGATCTTGATCCAGCCGGCGGCAAAGTCACGGCATTCCTGGCGAAACTCGTTCACCGGGACCTCGTCCTTGTTCTTGCCCTTCTCGCGGTATTTCTCCTCGATCTTCCATTCGATCGGTAGGCCGTGGCAGTCCCAGCCCGGAACGTAATTGCTGTCATAGCCGCGCATCTGAAACGAGCGGGTGATGACGTCCTTGAGGATCTTGTTTAGCGCATGGCCGATGTGGATGTGGCCATTGGCATAAGGCGGGCCATCATGCAGCACGAACTTTTCGCGGCCAGCGGCGGAAGAGCGCAGCTTCTTATAGAGGTTCATCTCCTCCCAACGCCTCACCAGTTCCGGCTCCTTCTGCGGCAGCCCGGCGCGCATCGGGAAATCGGTTTCCGGCAGGTAAAGGGTCTTGGAGTAATCCATCTTTTCAGCGGTATCGGTCATAGTCGTGACAATTGCCTCGGTGTCTCGGGCGTCTTACGCCTCAACTGGCGCAGCCATACGGGGATTTTTCGGCGGCGGAAAGCGCCTCGTGAACGAGACGCCAAAAACCCGGACCTTCCGGCAGCTTAAAGCGCGCGGAAGGCCGGGCCAATAATTCGTATCGCGTTGCTCAGCCGAAATTGGGTCATGGTCGCCGGTTCATAGGCGTTTTTTCCAGGGAAAGGAAGAGGAAACAGTTGCGGCAATCCATAGAAAAGCCGCGGACGTTTCCGCCCGCGGCCAATTTGAGGGTCTATCTAATTAGGCTCGTGCTGCTGCCCGTGCCGGCACGACCGCATTTACGATAACGGCCACGACGATATTGGCGAGAAGCGCCAGCAGCCCCGTATAGACGGTGAAGCCGGTTTCGCCGAGCGGGACCATGTGCAGCGGCTTCCAGCCGGCATCCCATACGAGATAGGTGCCGCCAAAGAAGCCGACGAACCAGCCGGCGAGCAGAGCGGGTGCACGAAACCACTTGGTATAGAGACCGAAGACCAGAGCCGGCAGCGTCTGCAGGATCCAGATGCCGCCCAAAAGCTGGAGATCGAGCGCAAACTGCGTCGGCAGGAAAATGATGACGAGAAGCGCTCCGACCTTGACGACAAGCGATGTCATCTTGGCGACCTTCGCCTCGCCGGCATCGGAAACCTGTGGATCAATGTAAGCCTTCCAGAAGTTGCGGGTGAAGAGGTTGGCGGCGCCAATGCTCATCACGGCCGCGGGAACGAGCGCGCCGATAGCGATGGCTGCGAAGGCGAAGCCAGCAAACCAACTCGAGAACAAGGTCTGGAACAGTGCAGGCACCACGTCATTGGCGCTGTCCAGCTTCAGATTTGCCGCGTGGCCCATATAGCCGAGCAGCGCCAAGAGACCGAGCAGCAGCGTGTAGGCCGGCAGCAGCACCGCATTCTTGCGGATGGTATTGCCGCTGTTGGACGCGAAGATGCCGGTCAGCGTATGCGGGTACATGAAGGCCGCCAGCGCCGAGCCGAGCGCCAACGTTGCGTAGGCGACGTACTGGTTGCCGCCGAGCAGCAGACTACCCGCCCCCTTGGCTTTGAAATCCGCATCGGCCGCGGCAAAGACATTCGCATAGCCACCGAGTTTCGCCGGAATGAGCGCGATGGCCGCGATCACCACGATGTAGATCATGATGTCCTTGACGAAGGCGATCAGCGCCGGAGCGCGAAGGCCGGCCGAATAGGTATAAAGCGCCAGGATGATGAAGGCGACGGCGAGCGGCAGTTCACCATGAAGTCCGAGCGCCTTGAATACCGCCGTCATACCGACGAGCTGCAGGGCGATATAGGGCATCGTCGCGATAACGCCCGTCAGAGCGACTGCCAGTTCCAGCGCCCGCGAGCCATATTGGCCGTGTACGATATCGCCGGCCGTGACGTAACCATGATCCTTCGCACGCCTCCAGAGAAGCGGCATGACCATGAAGACGAACGGATAGACGACAATCGTATAGGGCAGCGCGAAGAAGCCATAGGCGCCGACCGTGTAGACCAGCGCCGGGACGGCGATCACGGTGTAAGCGGTGTAGAAATCGCCGCCGACCAGGAACCAGGTGATCCAGGTGCCGAAGGTGCGGCCGCCGAGGCCCCATTCGTCGATATGAGCAAGGGTCTTCGGCCTACGCCAGCGGGCAGCTACAAAGCCCATGACAGTGACGAGCGCCAAAAAGAAGATGAAGACGGCAAGCGCAGTCGGATCGATATCAGTCATCATGGCGCATGCTCCGATAGGCGATCCAGGTCAGAATAGCGGTGATTGGCACCCACGCCAGCTGATACCAGTAGAAAAAGGGGAAACCCAACAGCACAGGATCGTGGCTGTTGTAGAAGGGGACCCAAAGCAAACCAATATAGGGAATAACGAGCAGCCAGCAGGCCGCCGTCCCGAAACGTTTATCCATGTCCGATACCTCTCACGCGGTGCCTGCGCGCCACCTTGTTGCAGTTGTCAGAGCGGAAGGAGTGTATCAGCCTGCGATTGCAATGTGCGCTCAAGGGCCGAAGCCGATGAACTTTGCCTGTGCAGAGCCAGACTAACGGATGTGAATTCCTCCCAACGGCCCGCCTAAGGCCAGCCGCTGCTAAAGTCCTACGGCGAGTCTGCCGCCCGAACAAGATATTAGCTGATGCGAAATCGTCGAACCTACCCAGAAGTGGGTAGACGGGCGTTGGAGCATTTTGCTTCGCTACGCATTCCGAACGGAAAACCGCTTCGCACTTTTCCTGGAAATGCGCTAGCCCGCCGTGGTTGCGATGCCGTGGTCGAGGGCGTAACGGATCAGGCCGGCCGTCGTTGCGATGCCTAGCTTCTTCTTCAAATTCTTGCGATGCGTTTCCGCCGTTGCAGGCGTGATCTGAAGTTCCTCGGCAATCTCACGATTGCTCCTGCCTGTAACGATCAAACCCAGAATGTGACGCTCACGGGGCGTCAGAGGGTCGGCCTCTTTTTGCAGCGCCTCCGCCACCAGTATATCGCGAACGCCTGACGAGAAATAAGTTCCACCGGCCGCCACAGTCTCAATGGCACAGACCACTTCGTCGGTCGAAACGTCCTTGAGAATATATCCGACGGCACCGCGCATGATCGACGAGGAGATGTATTCGCGGCTGTCATGCATGGAGAGCATCACGATCCGCGTCTCCGGAAGCTCCCGGCGAAAGAGTTCTATCGCATCGATGCCACTCAGCTTCGGCATGTTGATATCCATCAAGGTCACTTGTGGCAGTGTCCGCCGACCGACCTCAAGGCCGCTTTGCGCAAGGCTTGCCGTCCCAACCACCTCTATGTGGTCGAAAGTCTCCAGCACGGCTTTCAGTCCGTCCAGCACCACGGGGTGATTGTCGATCAGCAGAACGCTGATCCTGCCTCTGCTCATGCCGCATCCACCTTTGCTCTTGGCAAGGCATTGGCCGATTTCGGCAGCATCGCAATAAGCGTCGTGCCACCGGCCGTGCTTTGAACGAGAAGCAGGCCACGGAAATGCGCCATCCGTTCCTGCATGTTTCTAAGCCCGAGCCCGCCCTTGCCGTCACCGGCGCCTTCAAAACCAATACCATTGTCCGAAATTCTCAAGCGCGCCCGCCCCCGATCATTCCAAAGTTTGATCGTAAGACGCGTCGCACCGGAATGACGTTCGACGTTGTTCAAGGCTTCCTGGGCAACGCGGTAGAGCGCTGTATTGGCTTCGGGCTTCAGCAGGCTGGTGAAGCCCGAAGCCTTGATCTCGGTTGCGATCCCGGTCCGCTCACCGAAATTGTTCGCGAGTGCGGTTAGTGCGGCCGTCAAGCCGAGATCATCGAGCACGCGGGGGCGGAGATCATGCGAAAGTCGCCTGATGTCCTTGATCGCGCTGTTAAGGGTATCGATACCCTTCTCGATCGTCGTGACGGCGTCATCGACCTGGTTTCGCACTTTGCGGTTGGCGAGATCCATGACGTAGCGCACGCCAAGGAGATTCTGCGAGACGCCGTCGTGCAATTCGCGGGCAAGACGGGCGCGTTCCTCCTCCTGCGCATCGATCACTCTTTGCGTCAACTCCTTGAGCCGGCCATCAGCCATGCGTCGCTCACGGAACGTCAGCAGCATGCAGGTCGTGAAGACGACCAGAACGGCAGGAACGGCAATGAATGTGACGACGATGAAGGTTCCCTTTATGTTTGCCCGCATGGCGGTGTTGGCCGCCGCGGTCTGTGTGAAAATATCGTCCAAATAGACACCGGTTCCGACGACCCAGTGCCATTTATCAAGGCCGACGACGAATGAGAGCTTGTCGGCCATGCGGCCGGTAGAGGGCTTTTCCCATTTGTACTGGTGCAGGCCCCCGCCGGCTTTTGCCGTCTTGATGAGCTCCGCGATGACCCTGTCCCCGTCCGGATCGGTCAAATCGAGCCAATTCCGGCCGTTGCGAAATCCCTCACGTGGATGAACGATGTTGTTCCCATCATAATCGTAGACAAAAAAGTATCCATCCGGGCCATAGTCAAGGGACGTCAGGATCCCGGCTACTTTATCCTTCGCAGCCTGATCGTCCGGCGCGGCGTCCCGATAGGTCGCCTGAATGGCCGAGACAGCGAGGTCTGTCAGGTTGACGATTTCCGTTTCCTTTGCCTTCAACATGTTCTGTTCGAAGGTCTCGATATTGTTCTTGGTAAGATTGGCCGACTGCCAGGTAATGAAGGCCGTGATTGCCAGGATCGAGATAACTAGAGGCGCGAGCGCGAGCGCAATAATCTGATTGCGTAATGTCAACGATGACTCCTCCCAAGAACCGGCGCAGAACAATGGCCCTTGTCGGACACGAATTCAACAGCTTGCCAGGGATGTTGATGCACACCCGCAGTCGGAGAGTTCCCTCGAAACGGCAAGGTGCCGTATTCGAACGGCAGCCACTTGGGAAATATCAGCTGAAGGCGATGACCCGGTCGAGCTCGCTGAGCGGCTGGACACCGGCGAGCAGCGCGCGTGCCTCGTCCTCATCCTTGCGGATCTGCGCGACCAGCGGATCGAGACCGTCGAACTTCAGTTCGGGGCGGAGATAACCGAAGAAGGAGACCGAACAGACCTGTCCGTAGAGATCGCCGCTGAAATCGAAGACGAAGGTTTCCAGCAGCGGCGCCCCGTTGTCCGTTACCGTCGGACGCCGGCCGTAACTGGCGACGCCATCGCGGATGGTGCCATCGGCCGTCCGAAAGCGAACCGCATAGATGCCTGCCCTCAGCGATGTCTCGGGTGGCAGCTGCATGTTTGCCGTAGGGAAGCCGAGCGTGCGACCGAGCTTTTCGCCACCGATGACAGGCGCCTGAACGGTATAGCGATAGCCGAGCAGACCCGCGGCTTGGGCAACGTCACCGTCCGCGAGCAGTGTACGAATGCGGCTCGACGAGATGACCTCCGTGTTTTCGTCGCGGAAGGCATCGATCAACGTCACGCCGAAGCCGTTATGGCTGCCGGCATTCATCAGGAAGGCGGGGCCTCCCTGACGATCATGGCCAAAATGAAAATCGAAGCCGGTGACGACTTCCGACGCGTGCAGCCAGTCGATCAGGATCGAATGCACGAATTCATCCGCCGAGCGCTGCGAGAAAGTGCGATCGAAAGGATATTCGATAACGGCGTTGAAGCCGAGCGCTTCCAGCAGCCGTGCTCGCAAAGGAGCAGGCGTCAGGCGGAAGACAGGATGATCCGGCTTGAAAACGGTGCGCGGATGCGGCTCGAAAGTCAGCACCAGCGCCGGAATGCCGCGCTCCCTGGCGATCTCCAGCGCACGCGTCAGCACCGATTGATGGCCGCGGTGCACGCCGTCAAAATTGCCGATGGCGACCACGCCGCCCTTCAAGGCATCGGGAAGCGGTTCGCGGGTTTCGTTACGGTGGAAAACGGTCATCGACTGCCACTCTCCTCAGACAAGGCGCGGCATCCACCACTTCGGCGAGGCCTGTTCGCGCGCCAGGAAGGCGCCGAGAGCGGCCTCATCCGTATGCCCCTCGACGACATATTCGCGGGCGTGGATGCCATGGCTGATATAAAGAAGATCGAGGCCGTAATCGAGTGCGCCGCGCACGTCGGTCGGCATGCCGTCGCCGATCGCCACCACACGCGACAGCGGAAATTCGCTCTTGAGCTCGCGGGCCGCCGCGATCGCTGCATCGTAGATCGGCTGGTGCGGCTTGCCGGCGATGCGCGTCTGGCCGCCGAGCCGCTCGTAATAGGCGGCCATGGCGCCGGCGCAGGGGATCATGCGATGGCCGCGCTCGACCACCAGATCCGGGTTGGCGCAGATCAGCGGTACGTGACGGGCCGACCAGGCCGTCAGCATCTCGGTATAATCGTCAGGCGTTTCGGTCTCGTCATCGAAGAAGCCGGTGCAGACGATGCTTTCCGCTTCGCCGGCATCGACCCGCTGAACGTCAAGACCTTCGAGGATACCAATGTCGCGCTCCGGACCGAGCAGAAACACCTTCTTCGGCCCCTCGGCAATCAGCTTGCGGGTGACATCGCCCGAGGTGATGATGCGATCGTAAACGCTGTCGGGAACACCGATCGCACGCAGCTGCTCGACGACCTTCGGAGCAACACGCGGAGAGTTGGTGATGAGGACGACCGCAAGGCCTTCGTCGCGGGCGGCTTCGAGCGCGATGGAGGCTTCCTTGTAAGCCGTGACGCCGTTATGGAGCACGCCCCAGACATCGCAGAGCGCAACATCATAAAGTCCGCCGATGTCGCGAAAGCTCTCGATCCGTTTGCCCATGCCGTCCTCGCATCAAATAAATTACGGGCTGACATCGCAAACCGGCCGGCAAATTACAAGAGCGGCTTGCAAGGTTTTTGCGTCGCACAAGGCCTGAGCAGCAGGCGTGGGCAAGGTCGGCGAGCGGCAAGATTGCGCAGCGGAAGCAACGGGATGACGCTCTGGAAAAGGCTTGACCTGACCCTGTCTTCGCGAGGGCAAAATGAAAGAACCTTTGCAACGACATGCTACGTGGCGGCGCCCTTGGCGTTAATCATCCTCAAAACAAGCCGAGGCGCGCCGCAAAAAATTCACAGTGCTGTCCTTGACTCGTCCGGAAGCCACCCCTAAATCACGGTCGCTAGCACTCTCAGAGGATGAGTGCTAACAAAATCCATACGGATCCGCGCTGATCCGTGAATGTCATTTGATCGAGGGATTAGACAATGGCAAGCACCAATTTCCGCCCCCTTCATGACCGCGTCGTCGTTCGTCGCGTCGAGTCGGAAGAAAAGACCAAGGGTGGGATCATCATTCCCGACACCGCCAAGGAAAAGCCGCAGGAAGGCGAAATCGTCGCCGTCGGTTCCGGCGCTCGTGATGAGGCCGGCAAGGTCGTAGCACTCGACGTCAAGGTCGGCGATCGCGTTCTGTTCGGCAAGTGGTCGGGCACTGAAGTCAAGCTCAACGGCGAAGACCTTCTGATCATGAAGGAAGCCGACATCATGGGCATCATCGGCTAATTGGCCGGTTCCCTTTTCCGATAAAGCTGACGGGTCTTAAAGCCCGGAAAACGCGAATTCAGGAGTTTCAAACATGGCAGCTAAAGAAGTAAAATTCGGCCGCAGCGCTCGCGAAAAGATGCTTCGTGGCGTCGACATCCTCGCTGACGCAGTGAAGGTCACGCTCGGCCCGAAGGGTCGTAACGTCGTCATCGACAAGTCCTTCGGCGCTCCGCGCATCACCAAGGACGGCGTTTCCGTCGCCAAGGAAATCGAACTCGAAGACAAGTTCGAAAACATGGGCGCCCAGATGGTCCGCGAAGTTGCTTCGAAGACCAACGACGTCGCCGGTGACGGCACCACCACTGCGACCGTTCTTGCCCAGGCGATCGTTCGCGAAGGCGCCAAGGCTGTTGCAGCCGGCATGAACCCGATGGACCTGAAGCGCGGTATCGACCTCGCTGTTGCAGAAGTCGTCAAGGATCTCCAGGCCAAGGCCAAGAAGATCAACACCTCGGAAGAAGTTGCCCAGGTCGGCACGATCTCCGCAAACGGCGAAAAGCAGATCGGTCTCGATATTGCTGAAGCCATGCAGAAGGTCGGCAATGAAGGCGTCATCACGGTTGAAGAAGCCAAGACCGCCGAAACCGAACTCGAAGTCGTCGAAGGCATGCAGTTCGACCGCGGCTACCTCAGCCCCTACTTCGTGACCAACCCGGAAAAGATGATCGCCGACCTCGAAGACGCGTTCATCCTCCTGCATGAGAAGAAGCTCTCGAACCTGCAGGCCATGCTTCCGGTTCTCGAAGCCGTCGTTCAGACCGGCAAGCCGCTCCTCATCATCGCTGAAGATGTCGAAGGCGAAGCTCTTGCGACCCTCGTCGTCAACAAGCTGCGCGGCGGCCTGAAGATCGCTGCCGTCAAGGCTCCGGGCTTCGGTGATCGCCGCAAGGCCATGCTGGAAGACATCGCCATCCTGACGGGCGGCACTGTCATCTCCGAAGACCTCGGCATCAAGCTTGAGTCCGTCACCCTCGACATGCTCGGCCGTTCCAAGAAGGTTTCGATCTCCAAGGAAAACACCACGATCGTCGACGGCGCTGGCGCCAAGTCCGACATCGAGGGCCGCGTTGCCCAGATCAAGGCTCAGATCGAAGAAACCACCTCCGACTACGACCGCGAGAAGCTGCAGGAACGTCTTGCCAAGCTCGCTGGCGGCGTTGCCGTGATCCGCGTTGGCGGCTCGACGGAAGTCGAAGTGAAGGAAAAGAAGGACCGCATCGACGACGCTCTCAACGCGACGCGCGCTGCTGTTCAGGAAGGTATCGTACCGGGCGGCGGTATCGCCCTCCTGCGTTCTTCCACGAAGATCACTGTCAAGGGTGAAAACCAGGATCAGGAAGCCGGCGTCAACATCGTTCGCCGTGCCCTGCAGTCGCTCGTTCGCCAGATCGCAGAAAACGCTGGTGACGAAGCTTCGATCGTTGTCGGCAAGGTTCTCGACAAGAACGAAGACAACTACGGCTACAACGCCCAGACGTCTGAATATGGCGACATGATCGCCATGGGCATCGTCGACCCGGTCAAGGTTGTTCGTACGGCTCTGCAGAACGCAGCTTCGGTTGCTTCGCTGCTGATCACCACCGAAGCCATGATCGCCGAGCTGCCGAAGAAGGATGCTCCTGGCGGCATGCCGGGCGGCATGGGCGGCATGGGCGGCATGGACATGATGTGATAGGCCAACGGCCTCATCACAGGAATGTCCATAAAGCTTCGCCCATGTACTTTTAGTGCTTCAGGCCGCCAAGCGGCCTGAAGTGGCGGCATGGACATGATGTGATAGGCCAACGGCCTCATCACAGGAATGTCCATAAAGCTTCGCCCATGCACTTCGAGTGCTTCAGGCCACCAAGCGGCCTGAAGTGGCGGCATGGACATGATGTGATAGGCCAACGGCCTTATTACGATTGTTCAATCCGGCATTCCGGAATTGACGAAGGGCGGCCCTCGGGTCGCCCTTTTCGTTTTAGGCCTTACGACTTCAACCCAAAGCCGCCAAGTTTTGCGGCAGCGCAAATTTACGCAAATTGCCCCATTGTCGTTTTCGAAAAAGCTCTTATAAATCGCGGCGCAGCGATTTTAGAGGGTTAGCTGCAATGCACGCAAATTTTACTTATATTCGGCACGATTAATCGGCGTCTGCACGTGGCTATGATCTTAAGGATTGAGGGGCGCGCGGATTTTTTACTTGAAATGACTTCATAGCTTGGATCGCCAAGTCGGACCAAGCATGACGGAAAATGGAAGCAGCAGAGCCGAATGCTCTGCTTTTGATGCGGCATGCGGGAAGACATTCAATCCGGAAGACGCAGGGAAATTTGAATAAAGCGCAAGGGGGGACCTGGCGCTCAAATGGGGATCATCTTGTTCAAGATTGCCAAGGCCGATTTTTCCGCACCGTTTGCGCCGGGCTCATTGGAGTTCGAGGGCCATTACCCCGATCTTCTGGCTCAGTTCTGTGTTTCCGAGGGATGGACGGGCGATCTTTCAAGCGGCATCATCAAACTTGGCCAGTGGGGCACAATGCTGCATGGGCTGAGTTCTTCAGAATGCGGCCTGCTAAGCCTCATGCATTGCTATGATCTGCAGGATCGGGCCCGTATCCTCGATCTTTTCGAGCAGGCGGCTACGGCCAATTCCTGCTTCTGCTATTCGACGACCACGCTCGGCGCAGGTGGTCATCGCCGGCCGGTCTTCTGTGTCGGCGAGTCCGTTGCCGCGGATAAGCAACATGCCGGCAGTATGGTCGGCGTTTTTCTGTTTCCGCGCTTCAAGCTGGAGCCGGGCAGCCAACTCGCCACCCGGCAGTAAATCACTATCGGCCATGGTCGGCCAAGTTCGCCCGACCAGCTACCGAGTTCAAGCTGATCAATCCCGCTTGGGAATGCTGAGGCCGCGCTGGCTTGCCGGACGTGCCAGAGCGCGATCCAGCCAGGCCATGACGGAGGGGAAGCTTTCGAACTCCAGCACCTCGCGGCCGCCATAGAAAACGTCGACGCCGCGAACCCAGGGAAAGGTGGTGATGTCGGCGATGGTGTATTCATCGCCCATGATCCATTCGCGTCCTTGCAGGCGGCTCTCCAACACGCCGAGGAGGCGCTTGGCCTCATCGCGATAACGCTCGACCGGATAGGAGTTATTGGCGACCTTCTCGGCGGCGAATTTGAAGAAATGACCGAACTGGCCGAACATGGGACCGACGCCTGCCATCTGGAAGAAGACCCATTCGAGGGTCTCGTAGCGCCTGGCAGCATCGCTCGGAATGAGCTTGCCGGTCTTTTCCGCCAGATAGACCAGGATCGCGCCGGATTCGAACAGGCCGATCGGTTTGCCGTCGGGGCCATTGGGATCGATGATTGCCGGAATGCGGCCATTCGGGTTCAGCGAAACGAACTCCGGCGACTTCTGATCATTGGTGCCGAAGGAAATCAGATGCGGCTCATAGGGCAGGCCAAGCTCCTCCAGCGCAATCGAGACCTTTACGCCGTTCGGTGTCGGCAGCGAATAGAGCTGGATAATATCCGGATTGCTGGCGGGCCAGCGCTTCGTGATCGGAAAGGATGAAAGATCGGCCATGGGCTTGCTCCTGAAGGCTATGATTTGACAACTGATTTGCCGCCACAATAGCCGATGGGGCTTGTATGGAAAGAGCTATCTCGACGGATCATTGTTCAATGATTGTGAACTAATTGTGCGCAGTTGTTTATCTTTCCAACTCCTCAAAAATCACGAATATCCATCCCCAGAGAATAACTGCCACGTGATCCCATTTACTGGAGACCCCTTATGTCTAATAGCAACAACATCATCGTTCTTGTGGCGCGCATCCTGCTCGCCTTCATGTTCATCTTTGCCGGTTTCGGCAAGCTGACCGATCCGGCCGGTACTGCGGGCATGATTGCCGGAGCCGGTATGCCGGCCGCAACGCTGCTCACCTATCTTGCTGGCGCGTTTGAATTCGTCACCGGCGTCTGCGTCCTAATCGGCTTCCAGGTCCGCATCGTCGGCTGGCTGCTCGCCCTCTTCTGTGTCTTCACCGGCATCGTCTTCCACCTGCCGACGGTCAATGTTCCGGACTTCCCGGCTGCCGCCAATGGGTGGATCAACGGCCTGAACTTCGTGAACTTCCTGAAGAACATCACGCTCGCCGGCGCCTACATCATGCTCGCCACCAACGGTGCAGGCGTCTACTCGGTCGACGCTCGCCGCGGTGCCTACGCAGCCGCCTAAGCGCTGCCTGTCTCCCAAGACAAAAGGCCCGCCGGAATTCCGGCGGGCCTTTCTACGTTAAATGTTTGGGAAATCAGAGCGCGCTGCGAACGGCCGAGATGATGCGCTGAACCATCGGATCACCCTCGTGGCTTTCCTTGCGTGCCCGCACCAGACAAGCCTCCGAGCGCAGGATGATGCCATCAGACAGGACCTTCAGATGGTTCGCTCTCAGAGTCGAACCGGTGGAGGTGATGTCGACGATGATATCGGCCGAGCCGGCAGCGGGTGCCCCCTCCGTCGCACCGAGGCTTTCGACGATACGGTAGAGCTGGATGCCGTGCTGGCTGGAGAAGAACTGCTGCGTCAGCCGCCAATATTTGGTGGCGACCGTCAGCCGGTGGCCATGGCGGGTGCGGAAATCGGCGGCGACATCGCCAAGATCGGCCATGGTATCGACGTCGAGCCAGATTTCCGGCACCGCGACGACGACATCGGCGTGACCGAAACCGAGCCTTGCGCAGAATTCGACCCGGCGATCGACTTCCGCCATGCCCTCACGCACGAGGTCTTCGCCGGTAATGCCGAAATCGACGCTGCCATTGCCGATCTCTCGCGAGATTTCCGAGGCTGACAGGAAGGCGATCTCGACTCCGTCCCAACCTTCGACACGGCCGCGATAGGAGCGATCGTTACCGACGGCGACGATCGGCATTCCGGCACGCTCGAAGATCGCGGCGCAATCGTCCTTCATCCGGCCCTTGGAGGGAAGCGCTATCGTGATTGTCATCAGGCTGCCCTCGCGGTTTCGATACGGTCGAGCCAGAGCGCGAAGCCGACGGCCGGGATGTGCCCCTTGGCCCCGAGCAGGGTCATCAGCCGATCGAAGCGGCCACCACCGGCGAGCACCGCGCTCGATCCCTCCACCGTCACTTCGAAGACGAGATCGGTGTAGTAATCAAGCGGACGACCGAAGGCGGCGCGATAATCAATCTTCAAAGCGTCGACGCCGGCTTTGGCTAGCGCCGCCACACGGGCATCGAAGCTCTTCAATGCGCTCCCGAGCTTCAGCCCGGCAGCGTCAGCAAAACCTGCCAGCGCCGCGGAAGCATCTGCCAGCGGCACGCTCAAGGACAAAAACTCCTCCAGCACGCGGAAGGCCGCATCATCGAGCCGCGTTTCGGACAGGACCAGCTTCTCGCGAAGGCGCCGGGCGATTTCCTGCGGCGAACGGCTGGCATTGGTGGAATAGCCGGTCGCATGCATAGTGGCGTCGATGTGCTTGATCAGCCCCTGCTCATCGCCGCGATTGAGGAAATCGAGTACGTGCGCATCGAGCCCGGTAACCGGCTGCGGGCTTGCGAGTCGCGGAAGCAGGGTTTCGAGCTGCATCATGTTGCCGAAGGCATGGATCAGCCGCTTCTGCCAGCCCGACGGCAGGCCGAGCGCCTGCACCACGGCCTCGAATACGGCCTGATCACCCAAGGTCACCGAAAGTGCCTTACCGGGCACTAGCCGGCTCAGGATACCGATTGCATCGCCGATGGCGCGAGCGTCAGCGCCGGCCGTGTCGCCATCGCCGAGATCTTCGATGCCGGCCTGATAGAACTCGTGACCGCCTTCGCGGCGTTGGCGAAAGATTTCGCCGAGATAGGAATAACGCTTGGGCGTGCCGGTGGCGGTTTCGATATGCTGCAGACAGACCGGAATGGTGAACTCCGGACGCAGGCAAAGGCTGGCGCCGGTGTCGCTTTCGGTCATGAAGATGCGCCGGCGAAGATCTTCGCCGGCCATATCGAGAAAGGGTTCGGCCGGCTGGATGATGGGCGTATCCACCCTCTCCGTTCCGCGAACGGAGAATTCGTCCAGCAGGTCGCCGGCAAAATCCGGGAGGTTGATCAGGGGCATCAGCCCGCCCTCTTCCGGTCTTCTGCCTGCGCCGCCAAGATAGCCTTGACCTTCTCGACCAGTTCGGCCTCCGGCGCAGTTTCCTGCGCCACGCGAGCCTCGCGCCAGCTGGCATTGTCCTCGATCTCGCCGGAGAGACGCTTGCCCTCGATCAGATCCTTGAGCTGTACGACGCCCTGAGCGCGCTCATCGCCGCCCTGGATGATGGCGATCGGGCAGCCGCGACGGTCGGCATATTTCAGCTGGTTACCGAACTTCTTCCAGTTGCCCTGGAACATCTCGGCGCGGATGCCCGCGGCACGCAGCTGTTGCGTCAAGCGCTGATAGCGGCCCATGGCCTCGACATCGCCGTCCATGACTGTGACGAGCACGGGCTCGATCACCTCTTCGGTGCCAAGCTTGCCGAGGTTCTTCAGCGCCGTCATCAGGCGCGACACGCCGATGGAAAAGCCGGTGGCCGGCACCGGCTGACCCATGAAGCGCGAGACGAGCCCGTCATAACGGCCGCCGCCACCGACCGAACCGAAGACGACCTTCTCGCCCTTCTCGTTGGTGACGTCGAACAGCAGCTCGGCCTCATAGACCGGGCCGGTGTAGTATTCGAGGCCGCGCACGACGGAGGGATCGATCTTGATACGATCGGCCTGATAACCGGCGCTGGTGACGAGGCTGCCGATGAAATTCAATTCCTCGACGCCTTCGCCGCCTTTGGATGTGCCGGCGACAAGCTCGGCAAGCTGGGCGGCACTTTCGGCATAGTCCTTGATGCCGACGAAGAAGAGCACCTTCTCGATCTGGTCGCTGTTGAGGCCAGCACCCTTGGTGAAGTCGCCGGACTCGTCCTTGCGGCCGGGACCAAGCAGCAGCGCCACGCCTTCGGGGCCGAACTTGTCGAGCTTGTCGATGGCGCGCAGCACGTTCAGGCGCTGGGCAGCCTTGTCATCGCCGCCGAGGCCGATGGCTTCCAACACGCCGTCGAGAACCTTGCGGTTGTTGACGCGGATCACATAGTCGCCACGCTTTATGCCCAAGGCCTCCAGCGTGTCAGCCATCATCATGCACATCTCGGCATCCGCCTGCACGCCCGGCGCGCCGACGGTGTCGGCGTCGAACTGCATGAACTGGCGGAAGCGGCCCGGACCCGGCTTCTCGTTGCGGAAGACGTAGCCGGCGCGATAGGTACGGTAGGGAAGCTGAATCTCGTTGAAATTCTCGGCGACGTGACGGGCGAGCGGCGCCGTCAGATCGTAACGCAGCGACATCCACTGCTCATCGTCGTCCTGAAGCGAGAACACGCCTTCATTCGGCCGGTCGCTGTCTGGCAGGAACTTGCCCAGCGCATCGGTATATTCGAACAGCGGCGTTTCGATGGGATCGAAACCATAATGCTCATAAACGGCCCGGATCTTGGAGGTCATCTCGTTGACGGCGCGAATATCGCTCGCCGAACGATCGACAAAGCCACGCGGCAGGCGGGCCTTGAGCTTCTGCGGTTTCTTTTGTTTGTCGCTCATCTCTAGGGTAATCCGGTATGGGAACAGTCGCGGTTAACTAGCGGATTGGGCCGAATGCGGCAAGGATTGTTATATGTTAGCGGCTGACAAAACCGAGAAAAGCCGGAGAAGGCGGCATAGGAACCATGCCATACGCGATCGTCTTGAAATGCACGGATGAAACGGCCACGCCGGTTCTGGATCTTTGGCGGGAGGCGAGCCGCTTCGAAAGCGCGCCATCGATGCAAGCACTGAACTATCCGCCGCATCTGACCTTCGCGGTCTATCAGGATATCGCCCTGCCTTCACTTTTCACAGCGGCCCAGAAGGCTTTCGTGGGTGTGCCACCCATATCGGTCGAATTCTCCGGGATCGGCCATTTTCCCAACGAGATGTTGGTGCTTTGGGCACGCCCCACCGACGATCGAGTGCTCAGGCGGATACAGCGCGTCATTCACGACGAGATCGACCCTGCCCTGTGCCACGAGCATTCCCGCCCGGATTGCTGGCAGCAGCATTGCACCATTGCGATGAAGATCCCGACAGGCGCGAGGGAGGAGGCGCTGAGATGGGCGGGCGCAACGCCAGCCCAGTTCACGCTCACCTTCGATGTGGTGGATTGCATCCGCTTTCCGCCGATCGAAATCATCAGGGAAGTCAAACTGCTGCCTTGATCGCCTTTCAGTGTCTCGGCGGATGCAATTCGCGCTTGCCTTCACGGATTTCACGGCTAGGTTTCTGTTCATGCGCGTGTTTGCGATCCTGACAATGCTAGTTGCCTGGTTGCTTTACGGTGCCATGCCGGCGCTGGCGAATTGCCCTGTCTGCGCTTCCGCCATGTCCCAGCCGGCGACCATGAGCATGCATGATGGCATGGCCGATATGCCTGGCATGGTCGGCCACGCCAACATGGCCGAGCCCCAGCAAACGAAGCCGGAAAACCCTTGTGCCGGCGGCATGGCGCATGTGGCGTCCTGCGCCGCCTGCCTTGCCTTGATACCGACCCTTACAATCGAAGACTGCAAACACGCCTTCTCCTATCCAGTGCCGGCGCCCGGCCAGCGTCTTGCCGGTTCTCCGCCTCAGCCGACAGCACCCCCTCCCCGTTTCGCCTGACGATCATCTGTATTCAATCGACGAGCGGCTATTCGCTCAATTTCAGATACCGTTCGGAAACGGAGAAAATACCTATGTCCACCTCAAAATCGCTGATGCTTGCCGGCGCATTCGTCCTTGCCATCAGCCCTCCTGCCTTTGCCGACGACATGAAGGGCATGGATATGAGCAAGCCGATGGAAAACCAAGGTGCTTCCAGCAAGGCTTTCAACGACGCCATGAGCAAGATGCACAAGGACATGATGATCCACTACAGCGGCGATGCGGACGCAGATTTCGTCCGAGGCATGATCCCGCATCATCAGGGCGCGATCGATATGGCCAAGATCGAGCTGAAATACGGCAAGGATCCCGAACTGCGCAAAATGGCGGAGGGCATCATCACCGCGCAGGAAGCCGAGATCAAGGAAATGAAAGCCTGGCTAAAGAAGCACGGCAAGTAAATTATCTGGCAAATGGGAGGCGGCATTCGTGCCGTCTCTCTCTTCCACGCTCTCAACCCATGACCGCAGGCAGTCGCGCGGCGAGCAGATCGATGACCACGCGCATCTTCAGCGAAAGCTGCGGCACCTGCGGCCAGACGGCGTAGACGTTGACGGGCCGGCTGGAGACATTGAGCACCTGCATGAGCTTGCCTGCGTGCACATAGCTTCGTACCAGCCAGCAGGGCAGCCACGTAATGCCCATCCCGGCGGCGGCGGCATCCGCAATGACCTCCAGGTCATCCAGACGTAATCGCGTCTGCGGAAAATAGTCGACGGCCGCACCGTCGTCCTGCAGAAAGGTCCATCTCTTGGCTTCCCCCGATCTCGCATAGACGACGAGATCGTGGCTATCGAGATCGGCAATGGTCTGCGGCGTAGCTCTGGCGGCGAGATAATCCGGCGAGGCGCATAGCGTCATGCGATGGAGGGCGATCTTGCGGGCAGCAAGGCCGGCTTCGTCCCGCAACACGCCATTGCGAATGGCGAGATCGAAGCCTTCGTCGAAGAGGTCGACCACGCGATCGCTGAAGGAAAGGTCGAGTTCAAGCTTGGGGTGGATACGCGCCAGCTCCAGCAGCAGCGGTGCAGCGCAGCGGCGACCGAAGAGCACCGGCATGGAGATGCGCAGACGTCCGGTAACTTCGCGCTTGCCCGATTCCAGCATAGCCTCGCCGGACTGTATCTCGTCCAGCGCCCGGCGGCAGCGCTCGTAAAAGGCTTGCCCTTCGTCGGTGAGGCTCTGCATGCGGGTGGTGCGGTGGAAGAGGCGCACATTCAAGCGCCGCTCCAGTTTGGCGATCGTCTTGCCGATCGCCGAGCGCGAGAGATTCATGCGCGCCGCCGCTGCCGAAAAGCCGCCGGCCTCGACCGCCTCCACGAATTCGGGAATGCCGTTGAGCATATCATTCATGATGATTGCTTCCTTTGAGGAACCAGTACGCGGAAATAATATCGCCACTGGCGACTAGAAAGCAACGATATGTTCCGTCCATTGCTTTCAATTCCTCTCAGGAGATCATGATGACAAAGACCATGAAGCGTTGGACCCTCGAGACAATCGCCGTCGGCGCTCCGTTAGACCTTACGGAAACCACAATTCCCTCGCCTGGGCCCGGCGAAGTGCTCGTGCGGGTGAAGGCCGTCTCTTTGAATTATCGCGACAAGCTCGTGCGCGAGACCGGCATGGGCCTGCCGATCCAATTTCCCTTCGTACCGGCTTCCGATATGGCAGGCGTGATCGAAGCGGTGGGAGACGACGTAACCAGATTCTCCGTGGGCGATCGGGTCATGTCGACCTTCCATCCCGGCTGGATCGACGGCAAGCCGCTCGGCGATGCCCGCACACCGCCCTACAGGACGCTGGGCGGCTTCTATCCCGGCGTGCTCTCCGAATATGTCGCCATGCCGGAGGACTGGCTCGTCTCGGCGCCCCAGAGCCTCGATTATGCCGAGGCAAGCACCTTGCCTTGTGCCGGTCTCACGGCCTGGTTCGCGCTGGTGGAGCGCGGCAAGATCAAGCCCGGCGATAGCGTGTTGGTGCAGGGAACGGGCGGCGTTGCGCTGTTCGGGCTGCAAATCGCCGCAGCACAAGGCGCCGAGGTGTTCGTGACTTCCTCCGGACAGGAAAAGCTCGAACGGGCCAAGGCTTTGGGCGCTCATCACGGCATCGACCGCAACAAAAGCGATTGGGTGGAAGAGGTCTATCGCCTCACCAACGATCGGGGCATCGATCATATTTTCGAAATAGCCGGCGGGCCGAATTTCGCCCAATCGCTGAAGGCGGTGGCGCCGCAAGGCCGCATTTCCGTCATCGGCGTCCTTGAGGGCTTCGACATCTCCGGTCCGGTGGCGCCGCTGCTGTTGAAATCTCCCACCGTGCAAGGCATCAGCGTCGGCCATCGCCGCTCGCTCGAAGATTTCGTGCGTGCCGTCGACAGTATTGGCCTGAAGCCGGTCATCGACCATCGCTATGCCCTCGGCGAGGCGCCAGCCGCCTTCGATCATCTCGATCGCGGCCCCTTCGGCAAGATCGTCATCGAGCTCTAACGTGGAGTCGGGCCGCTGCGAAAAGCTGGCGGCCCGACCTATGATATCAGCCCTTCGGCTCGAAGGGCTGCGGCACGCGCTGTGCGCTCTGGCGGGCGAGCATCCAGCCGGGATATTCGGGCGCAAGAGCGCTGACTTCGTCGAGCTTAGCCATATCGTCGGCATCGAGCTTCAGCTTGACGGCGGCAAGATTCTGGTCGAGCTGATCGAGACGCTTGGCGCCGATGATGATGCTGGTGACAAAAGGCTTCGCCAGGATCCAGGCAAGCGCCACGGTGGCGACGCTGGAGCCGTGCTTTTCCGCCACTTCGCGCATGGCGGCGACGCAAGCCCAGGCGCGGTCCTTGTCGACGGGCGGGAAATCGAAGCTCGCACGCCGTCCCTCGCCATTGCCGGGAGCGCCCGGACCATACTTGCCCGAGAGCAGACCACCTGCCAGCGGCGACCAGACCATCAGCCCCAGCTTTTCCTCAGCCATGACAGGCACGATCTCGCGTTCCAGATCGCGGCCTGCGATGGAATAATAAGCCTGCACCGTTTCGAAGCGGGCAAAGCCGCGGCGTTCGGAAATGCCGAGCGCCTTGGCGATGCGCCATGCCTGCCAGTTGGAAACGCCGATATAGCGAACCAGACCGCGCGAAACGAGATCATCCAGCGCCCGCAGCGTCTCGTCGATCGGTGTCACGATATCCGTTCCATGTATCTGATAGAGATCGATATGATCGGTCTGCAGACGATCCAGGCTGGCCTGCACGGAGTCCATGATATGGCCACGCGAGGCTCCACGATCGTTCGGCTTGTCGCCCATGACGCCATAGACCTTGGTGGCGATGACGACATCCTTGCGGGGAACGCCGAGGTTCTTCAGGGCCTGGCCGAGCAGCTTTTCGGAATTGCCGAAGGAATAGACGTCGGCGGTGTCGATGAAATTGACGCCGGCAGCAAGCGAGCCTGCGACGATCTTGTCGGCCAGCGCCTGGTCGACATCGGCGATCGAGCCCCAGGGAGTGTTGGGATTGGCTTCGCCGAAGGTCATCGTGCCCAGGCAGAGTTCGGAGACGAACAGGCCGGTATTGCCCAGTTGATTGTAACGCATAGGAGAAATTCCCTTGTGGTCAGCCGGAAGACTCTTCCGGCCGGTGAACGCTATCATTTCGCTATGAATTGGCCTCGGCACGACAACCGCAGTCGGGGCTGCCCTGGGGAGGTCATAAGACGGTCGTCGAGGCCGGACTCAAGCTCCGCGGCAATCGAGACAACAAGCACATAATGCACCCGAAACCATTTTCAACGCGAGACCTCGGGCCGATCACGATGCGGTGACCGACGCATGCTCTTGCATCGGGGCGCACGCGGATTAGACTCCAGTTTTTGTTTGATGCGCAAAACGGACACCCCCGATGACGCAACGCCCCCTAACGACAATTGGCTTCGACGCCGACGACACGCTCTGGCAGAACGAACAGTTCTACCGGCTGACGGAACTGCAATTTACCGAGCTACTTGCCGATCACGCCCCAAGCGACGTCATCTCCGCACGCCTGTTGGAGGCGGAGAAGCGCAATCTTCGTCACTACGGCTTCGGAATAAAAGGCTTTACCCTCTCAATGATCGAGACGGCCATCGAGATCACCGAGGGCGAAGTGCCATCGACCGTCATCGCCCAGATCCTCGATATCGGCCGCGATCTTCTCGCCCATCCCGTCGAAACACTGCCGCATGTGCGTCAGACGTTGGAGGCCCTCTCGGGAAAATATCTGCTTGTCCTGATCACCAAGGGCGACCTTTTCGATCAGGAGCGCAAGCTTGCGCAATCCGGGCTCGGCGATCTCTTCGATGCCGTCGAGATCGTCTCGGACAAGAACGCGTCGACCTATCGCCGCATCTTCTCCAAGGTGGGGGACGGGCCGGAACGGGCGATGATGATCGGCAACTCACTGAAATCGGACATCGTGCCGGCGCTTGCCGCCGGCAGTTACGGCGTCTTCGTTCCGCACGAGCTCACATGGTCGTTCGAGCATGTCGAGGAACCGACCAAAGCGCCGCGTTTCCGCAAGATCGGCCATCTCGGCGAGCTGCATGGCGTGATCGAAGCGTTGCGGTAATCCTTACTGCCCCTGCTTCGAGCGCGGCGGAAACAGCATCGGCCCCTGGTCCTTCTGCTGCGCGGCCGGCGCCTGCTGCGCGGCCGGCGGATTGGGATCGATGAGGATCTCGTATGGCGCGCCGAGACCGCGCCGGCGCGTGACGCGCGAATAATAGGGCTTGAGCAGCCAGGTCGTATCCTCATTGAGGGTCACGTCGGCGGTATTGCCGTCTTCATCCGTGCCGAAGAAGGATTCATCCCCGCTCGACGAGAGATCGAAGATCGCCATATAGGCGTACTTGCTCTTGGAGCTGAAAGTGATCCGCACATGCTGGCCTTTCTTCAGCGGCAGCATGTAGACCTTGCCCTTGCCGAACTTCGTCCAGCCCGTCAACCTCTCAAGGACTGCCGGCAGGGCGATCTTCTCGAGCTTTTCGCCACGATCGAGCTGCGGCAGCTGCTGTTGCTGGGTATCACTTTGAGCATGGGCGTCTGCGGCGCCCAACAGCGCAACCATCGTCAGCGAAAGACCGAGAAGCGCAGCTTTCACGGCCGCACCAATGCGCAACGCATCGCCTCCACCTCTTTCCGGCAATAGCAGCCTTCGATGTGGTCGTTGACCAGGCCCATGGCCTGCATGAAGGCATAAACTGTGGTCGGGCCGACAAAGGTCCAGCCGCGTTTCTTCAGATCCTTCGAAATCCGCATCGAAGCCGCCGTCGTCGGATTTGCGCGAAGATGGGCAAGGTCGAAGATCTCCGGGCGCTCGGCAGCGGTCGGCTCATGGCTCCAGAAATAGCGGGCGAGCGAACCGAATTCGTCGCGCAGCTCGATGGCGCGATTGGCATTGTTGATGGTGGAGACGATCTTGCCGCGATGGCGGATGATGCCGGCATCGGCGAGACAGCGCTCGATATCCGCATCTCCGAACTTGGCGACCTTCTCGAAATCGAAGCCGGCAAAAGCGGCGCGGAAATTCTCGCGCTTGCGCAGGATCGTCAGCCAGGAGAGGCCCGACTGGAAGCCTTCGAGGCAGATTTTCTCGAACAGCCTGATGTCGTCGACGACGGGCCGACCCCATTCCTCGTCGTGATAGCGCTGATACTCCGGCAGATTGCCGTGCCAGAAGCAGCGGTCCTTGCCATCTTCGCCGGTGATGATGCCCGTTTCGGCCATTTTCGCGATTCGTCCCCTATTTCAGCACGCGCTACCGGAAACCGGTAAGCCACTATCGGATAAATTGAGATCAATCAAATGCTTAAATTCATAGACTGACTTCGACGACCGCGCATTCCGATTCATGATTTACCACTTGCAAACCATCTTTCCAAACCAGGCGGTAACCCTGACAAAGCTTTATCGGCTTCGCGGCATTTTGATGAATAGATGTTTACCATTCGCTCGCGTGCAAGTGGCACCATTGTTTCGACCGGGTGCTTCGCGCCCATCTTCGGCCCATGTGTAGAGAGTTTGTCCGATGATGAAACATGCCGTTCTGTGTGCCGCCGGCGCCCTGAGCCTGCTTGCCTCCACCGCCTTTGCCGACGATCGCTATCAGTCGCGCCCGCCTGTCATCGTCAGTCCCGATCTGACCGCCCCCTGGGTGATGCAGCTCGGTGGCGGCAACGTGCAGCCGGTCGTCTATCCCCGCCCAATGGCGCGGCGCGCAGTCGATCCCAGAATGGAGCAGCCGGCCAATCCGCAGGTGCGTCAGGTCGTGCAGCCGCGCGGGCTATTTGCGCGCCCGGCTGTGCAGCAGGTCGCCATGGCCCGCCCGCAATATCCGGCAGTCCGAGGCCAGATCGATCCGCAGTTCCTGCCGCAGATCGTCGACTACCAGACCAAGGAAAAGCCCGGTAGCATCATCATCGATACCAATAACCGCTTTCTTTATCTCGTGATGGATGACGGCAAGGCGCGGCGCTATGGCGTCGGCGTCGGCAAGCCGGGCTTCGAATGGGCCGGCGCCCACACTGTGACCCGCAAGCAGGAATGGCCGGATTGGACGCCGCCGGCCGAAATGATCTCACGCGAAGCCGCCAAGGGCCATTATCTGCCGGCGCACATGGAAGGCGGGGAAGGCAATCCGCTCGGCGCACGCGCCATGTATCTCGGCTCCACCCTCTATCGCATCCATGGCACCAACGCCCCCTGGACCATCGGCAATGCCGTCTCCTCCGGCTGCATCCGCCTTCGCAACGAGGATGTCATCGATCTCTACAACCGCGTAAAGGTCGGCACCCGCGTCACCGTCATGTAATCTCGAAAAAGTCCCGCCCTGTGCGGCGATACTACTCCATTGGAGGGGCAGTATTCGCCGCATGGGAAAACCCTCCACTATAGTTCAGACTATAGTCCGATCGGCGACAGACAAGAGGGCAGTTCTTCCTGAACGTACCCAACATTGGTCATTTTGATCTTGATCCCTTCGTTGGTTCCGGTAATTTCCTACCGGATTCAACGAGGGGAATGCGAATTATGAAAGCAGCATTGTCGATCGTGACGGCAGGTGTCGTCGCGGCGTGTCTTCTTGCAGCATCGAACGCAGCAGCCTTCACCGCTTCGACACCTATTACGGCGCCGGTCGCCCGCACCGACGTGATCCGGGTCGCAATGGAGCCGCAGGGCCAGGTGAAGCCGCAGTTCCAGCGGCGCATGGTGCGGCTGGCGACGAACGAGGAGCCGGGCACCGTCATCGTCGACACCAACAACAAGTATCTCTACCTCGTCGAAGGCAATAATCGCGCAAGACGCTATGGCATCGGCGTCGGCCGCGATGGTTTCGGCTGGTCCGGCGTCGTCAAGGTCGGCCGCAAGGCGGAATGGCCCGGCTGGACGCCGCCGCCGGAAATGATCGTTCGCGAAGCCAAGAAGGGCCACAAACTGCCGGCCTACCAGGAAGGTGGCGAGGACAATCCGCTCGGCGCGCGCGCCATGTATCTCTATCGCAACGGCAACGACACCGCCTTCCGCATCCATGGCACCAACCAGCCCTGGAGCATCGGCCTCAACATGTCCTCCGGCTGCATCCGCATGATGAACAAGGACGTGATGGATCTCTATGATCGCGTCCCCGTCGGCACTAAGGTCATCGTCGTCGGTCCCGGCAACAAGCAGGGCGAAGTCAGCTATCAGGATCGCGGCGTCGATGTGCTGAGGACTCTGTTCGGCGGCTGATAGAATCCAACCCGAATCAGGCACCAACATAGCGGGCGCTCTTCCCTGGCATGACATCATTCGCGCCGGGGAAGGCGCCCGTATCGCTTGCAATAGTTTATTGCGTGCAGGCGCGGATGGAGACACTGTTGCGCCGGTGTTACAGCCTGAAACTTATCACGATGCCCCGCCGAAAAATGGCTCGTCGCCTTCAGTTTACCGTCAGTTTTCCCGCCTAAGCCGTGCCTGTTCACTCATGACTGCAATAGAAGTGTCATGGAAGCACGCTTAGATGGCAGCACTTTGGCATCCGGGGATTTCATATGCATCGTGCATTTCGCATCAAGCAGCCGGCCCTCGCCGCGCTTGCGACTTCCGCATTCATCTTTGCCGCAAGCTCTGCCTCGGCTGAGATGCAGTTTTCCGCTTACGGCGGCATACAGGGCGCGACGGGCAGCAATGTGACCACGTCGGACGGCGCTGATTTCGACCCCAACTGGTCCGGAAAATCCTTCAAGATGCCGCCCTATTTCGGCTTCCGCGGCATCTGGTGGCTTGACCAGTTCGACAAGCCGAACTGGGGCGTGTCGCTCGATTATACCCATGCGAAGGTCTATGGCGATCTCGGCAATACGCCCGGCTGGTCGCATTTCGAGTTCACCGATGGCCTGAACATGCTAACGCTGAACGCGCTCTATCGCTTCCAGGATTCGAGCCGCAACTGGACACCCTATGTCGGCCTCGGCGCGGGCATCAACGTGCCGCATGTCGAAGTCACCCGCTCGTCGGGCACGACCTTCGACTACCAGTTCGGCGGCGCTTCGCTGCAGGCGCAGGCGGGCGTCAGCTACCAATTCGCCAAGCACTGGTCGACCTTCGTCGAATACAAGGGCAACTACAACTTCGTGAACAACGTCTCGATCGACAGCGGCGACACGCTGAAGACCAAGGTTTTCACCCACGCTCTCAACTTCGGCGTGTCGTTCAACTTCTGACGTTCCTCAGGCTGAAGTCGCAATCGATCCCTCAAACCGGTTCAGGCATGGAGGGTCTTGTGCTATGATCCAACGCATGAGCTTCTCTTATTATCGTTGCGACTGGATCCATCCGGAAAACGAGGAGCCGGTCATCGTTTATTATGAGGTCGATATCGCCGGCGATGTTCCGCGGCTGATCGATGTGTTTGCCGATGGTCGCCGGCAATGCATGTCGGTTGTCGATTTTACTGCAGTGGGACGTGACATGCTGGAGATCACCAGCCTCGTCGAAGGCTCATTTTACGATGGCATTACCGGCCTGGTGGATGGCATTTTCTTCGAGGAAGGGCAGGATCGCATCAGCATGACGCGCATTGCCGCCGATCGGTTCGAAGTCGAATGGCAGGCTCATCGCCTGCCCGCGCCGAACAAGCTGCATTAGTACGCAATTCCGGACGGAAAACCGCTCTACACTTTTCCCGGAAATGCTCTAAGCGGCGGCCGGCTGCAGGCTCTTCAGTTTCACAGGCATTTCGCCGCCATAGGCCCAATCCAGCAATTCCACCGTATGCAGGATGGGAATGCCCGTTCCCGTCGCGATCTGCGTGATGCAGCCGATGTTGCCCGTCGCGATGATATCGGCTTTCGTCGCCTCGATGTTCCTGACCTTGCGCGCCTTCAGCTCGGCCGAAATTTCCGGCTGCATGATGTTGTAGGTGCCGGCCGAACCACAGCACAGATGCCCTTCCGCCGGGTCGCGCACCGTAAAGCCCGCGGCTTTCAGCAAGAGCTTCGGCGCCATGGTGATCTTCTGCCCGTGCTGCATGGAGCAGGCGGAATGATAGGCGACCGCGATGCCGCGCGGCATATGCGACGGGAGATCCAGGCTTGCGAGATATTCCGCAATGTCCTTGGCGAGAGCTGAAATCCTCGCAGCCTTTTCCGCATAGGCCGGATCGAGGCGCAGCATATGCCCATAGTCCTTGATCGTCGTGCCGCAGCCCGACGCGGTGATGACGATGGCGTCCAGCCCTCCGGCCTCGATCTCACGCAGCCACACATCGACGTTGGCGCGGGCAGCTGCGAGCGCCTGTTCCTCGCGGCCCATGTGATGAACCAGCGAGCCGCAGCAGACCTCCCCTTCCGGCACCACGACCTCAACGCCGAGGCGCGTCAGCAGGCGGATGGTGGCTGCGTTGATTTCGGGATCGAGCACCGGCTGGGCGCAGCCCGTCAGGATCGCCACACGACCGCGCCGCTCCGCCTGCGGCTCGTAGCGGGCAGGCTTTGCAAAAGGCGACGGCGCGGGAATGCTGCGGGGCGCGAGATCGAGCATGGCGGCGAAAGCCTTTAAGGCCGGAACGCGTCTCAACAGCCCCTTGAACGGCCGGCCAAAATTCGCAAGCCGCAAGGCCAGCCGGAAACGGCCGGGATAAGGCAAGACGGCTGCCAGCACATTGCGGGTCAGCCGATCCATCAGCGGGCGCTTATAGGTGTTCTCGACATGGACACGCGCATGGTCGATCAGGTGCATATAGTCGACACCGGACGGACAGGTCGTGGTGCAGGCAAGGCAGGAAAGGCAGCGGTCGATATGCGTCACCACCTCGGCATCGGCTGCCCGACCGTTTTCCAGCATGTCCTTGATGAGGTAAATGCGTCCACGCGGACTGTCGAGTTCGTTGCCAAGCGTCACATAGGTAGGACAGGTGGCTGTGCAGAAGCCGCAATGCACGCATTTGCGCAGGATCGCCTCGGATTCGGCCACATGCGGGTCGGCAAGCTGTTCGGGCGTGAAATTGGTTTGCATTTACCCATGTCCCCGTTCGAGCAAGACCACGCCCCTCATCTGACCTATCGGCCACCTTCTCCGCGTTTTGACGGGGAGAAGGGGATTGGCGCATCCTCCGTCACTCCTCAACCTCTCTCGAGCCGATAAGGCGCCGCAAACGAGGTCGTCCCCTCGCCCCGCCTGCGGGGAGAGAGTTAGGGTGAGGGGCCATCGCCGACAGGAACCAGATTTCATCACGCCATCTTCCCTGGATTGAAAATTCCGGCCGGATCGAATTTTTCCTTCACGCGCGCAGACAGCAGGGCCACGGCTTCGGGTTGCGGCTGGAAGGCCTGCGTGGTCGCACGTTGGGCAGGGGTGGCGCGCATCAAGGTGGCATGTCCGCCGCCCAAGGCATGAATGTAGCGCCTGAGCACATCACCTTCCGGTCCGGCTTCCATGCGCATCCAGACGAGCCCGCCCTGCCAATCATAATAGGCATCCACGCCTTCTTCCAGGCGAAGTGCTGCGACGAGCTGGTGGCCGATACTGGGTGCCACGGACACACGCCAAACGGGACGCGTCGTACCATCGGCATAGGGCTTCACATTGCGGATTTCGCGCCAGAGCCTGCGGCTGTCATCCTCCTCAAGGCGCTTCACCGAGCCGAGCCGGCCCATGGCGGCAGCAAGCTTTTCACCCCGGACCGAGACGGAACCCGGAAGACCCTCGACGCGCAGCACAGTCGCCTCCCCCTGCGGCAGCTTGCCGTCGAGAAAAGACCAGGAGACGGTCAGCGGCAAATGGGCGGCGCCCGATACCTCGAGCGGCAGAGCCATGGCCGCGGCCATCGCATTGGCGGCCTCCGCATCGTTGAGACCGGAGAGGACAATCGTCTCCTCGGTCTTCGGCTTGGGCGGCACCCGGAACGTTACTTCGGTCAAAAGGCCGAGCGTTCCGTGCGAACCGGCCATCAGCTTGACGAGATCGAGACCGGTGACGTTCTTCATCACCCGCCCGCCGGCCTTGACGATCTCGCCCTTGCCGTTAACGAAACGGACGCCGAGCAGGCTATCGCGCGCCGCACCGCTGACGAAACGGCGCGGCCCGGAGACATTGGCTGCGAAAATGCCGCCGATCGTTGGCTCACCTTCGGTTGCCATCAGCGGCCTGTGATCCATCGGCTCGAAGGCCATCATCTGGCCGGCCTCGGCAAGAGCGGCCTCGATCTCGGCGGCCGGCGTGCCGGCGCGGGCCGTCATCACCATCTCACCCGGATTGTAGGCGACGATGCCGGCAAGGCCGCTCGACGACAGCACCGCTTCGGACGGAACCGCATTGCCGAAGCCTGATCGCGTATTGCCGCCGACGATTGCTAGGGCCGCACCACGCGCGGCATGATCGCCGATGATGGAGGCCGTTTCCTCCTCAGTTCTCGGATGAAATTCGGTCATGCGGCGTTGCGTCCGTCGAGCGGGAAGACCTTGGATGGGTTAAGTATCCAGCCGGGGTCGAAGGCTGCACGAACCGACATCATCTGCGCCAGATCGACATCCGCATATTGGTGGCGCATCAGGTCGCGCTTCTCGATGCCGACGCCGTGCTCGCCGGTGAGGCAACCTCCGGCATCGACGCAGAGCCGCAAGATATCGTTGCCCGCCGCTTCCGCCTTGGCGGCATCTTCGGCGTCGTTGGCATTGAAGAGAATCAGCGGATGCATGTTGCCGTCGCCGGCATGGAAGACATTGGCGACGCGCAGACCATAGCCCTCAACGATCTCGCCCGTCTTCTTCAGCACATAAGAGAGCTGGCTCAGCGGCACGGTTCCGTCCATGCAGATGTAATCGGCAATGCGGCCGGTGGCGCCGAAGGCCGACTTCCGGCCCTTCCAGATTAAGGCCGCTTCCGTTGCCGACTGGCATTCGCGCACCGTTTTGACCTTGTGAGTGCGGGCAATGGCGACGATGCTCGCAAGCATATCGTCCATTTCCGCCTCGGAGCCTTCGACCTCGACGATCAGCAGAGCCTCGACATCAAGGGGATAACCGGCCTTGGCGAAGGCCTCGCAGATCTCAATCGCCGGCTTGTCCATGAATTCGATCGCGACAGGTACGATGCCGGCAGCGATGACGTCGGCGACGCAGGCGCCCGCCTCTTCGGAACTGTCGAAACCGAAGAGTACCGGCCGGGCGCCCTCCGGCTTGGCGAGCAACCGTACCGTTGCCTCGGTGACGATGCCGAGCTGGCCTTCCGAGCCGCAGACCAGACCGAGCAGATCGTAGCCCGCCGCATCTAGCGCCTTGCCGCCGAGATCGATGACGGTGCCATCAGTCAGGACAAGCTTGACGCCGAGCAGATTGTTGGTCGTGACGCCGTATTTCAGACAGTGCGCACCGCCGGAATTCATGCCGATATTGCCGCCGATGGTGCAGGCAAGCTGCGAGCTCGGGTCAGGCGCGTAAAAGAATCCGTCGGCGGAGACGCTTTCGGAGACATGCAGGTTCGTCACCCCCGCCTGCACGGTCGCCGTGCGATTGGCATAATCGATATCGAGGATGCGGTTCATCTTGGAGAGGCCGAGGACGACGGCATCCTCCTGCGGTATCGCGCCGCCGGAAAGCGACGTGCCGGCGCCGCGCGGCACGACGGGAATGCCGTAGCGATGGCAATATTTCATGACGGCCGCAACTTCCGCCGTCGAGCGTGGCAGGGCCACGGCAAGCGGCAGGCGGCGATAGGACACGAAGGCATCGGTTTCGAAGGGCACGAGTTCGCGCGGCTCGTGGATTAGGCATTCCGGCGCTAGCAGATCGGTCAAATCGGCGACGATCGCACCTCGGCGCGCCAGAACATCCGCACGCGGCTCCAGAAATGAAATGGCCTCGGCCATGCCGTCCTCCTCCTGCATCCGATGTCGAACGCAGCCCTCATTTAGCGCATTACAGGCTTAGCGCTTTCCCAAGTTTGGAGCAAATGATAAGCACTTATTCCAAAACAGGAAATAATTCTGCATGACCAATTTGGGAGATCTCGAAATCTTCGCCAGCGTCGTTGCGACCGGCAGCATGTCGCTGACGGGTCGTGCTCTCGGTTTTTCGCCGGCCGTCATTTCCAAGCGCATCAAGCGCCTGGAAGACAGGCTCGGCACCCGGCTCCTGCAGCGCACCACACGGCAGATTTCGCTGACGGAAGCGGGCCAGGGCTTCTACGACCGCGTGCTCGCCATCCTCGCCGGGCTGGAAGAGGCGGAAGCCTACATTGCCGGGCGCTCCTCCCAGATGCACGGCACGCTGAAAATCTCCGCCCCGACATCCTTCGGCCGTCTCCACATCGCGCCGCATCTGAAATCCTTCATGCAGGCCCATCCCGAACTGGCGCTCAACCTCGTTCTCAGTGACGAATTCGTCGATATCGTCGGCGGCGGTTTCGATCTTGCCATCCGCATTGCCGAGCTGACGGATTCCAGTCTTGTCGCGCGCAGGCTGGCGCCGGTGCGCCGCGTGCTTTGCGCCTCCCCTGCCTATATCGGCGCCCATGGCATGCCCGAGGATATCGACGATCTGCGCCGGCATACCTGCCTGCCCGCGCACAATCTCGACCCCTGGCGGTTGGAGGGGCCGAAAGGCAGCCTGATCTTTCGGCCGGAGGGCAGGCTCATCACCAATTCCAGCGAGGTCGTACGCGAAGCCGTCATTGCCGGCCTTGGCATTGCGCTGCGTTCCACCTGGGATATCGGGCCGGAGCTGCGCGACGGCCGCCTCGTCCAGGTGCTCCCGGCCTATGAGGGCTCGCACAACGTCACGCTTTCGGCCGTTTACCCCAGCCGACAATTCCTGCCGGCAAAAGTGCGCGTCTTCATCGATTTTCTGGCGGAACTTTACGGGCCTGTTCCCTATTGGGAGCGATGAGAACCCTTTTGAGGATCGAGGAGACCGTCATGGCCGCGCCCGAGAGCATCCGTTCCGATCTTGATCTCAACTCGAAGACGCGCCTCACCGTTATGCTTGGCGATATTACCAGGCTTTCGGTCGATGCCATCGTCAATGCGGCCAATAGCAGCCTGCTCGGGGGCGGTGGCGTAGACGGGGCGATCCATCGCGCCGCCGGGCCGGATCTCCTCGCGGAATGCCGGACTCTGAACGGCTGCAAGACAGGGCAGGCAAAGATAACAGGCGGATACCGCCTGCCGGCAAAACATGTGATTCATACGGTCGGCCCCGTCTGGAATGGCGGAAACCGTGGCGAAGATGAGCTGCTTGCCGGCTGTTATCGCAACAGCCTCAACCTTGCCTGGCAAAACGGTCTGAAGACCATCGCCTTCCCGGCCATCTCCACCGGCGTTTATCGCTTTCCCGCCGAGCAGGCGGCTAGGATTGCGATCCGCACCACCCTTGCCGAAAGCAAGGATGGTGCCTTCGATGAAATCATCTTCTGTTGCTTCGGCGACGAGATGGCGGCACTCTACGAAAGATTGCTGCCGCAGGCGCTGTCCGGAGCCTGATGCCTATCGCGCCAGATCGAGATAGGCGGAGGCGACCAGGGCATCTATATCCGTGGGAACGGGGATGACGCAGGCCTCCTTGCCGAGGCCGCCCTTGGCGACCCGCTCCAGGCATCGCGCCTGCAGGGCGAAGCCGAGATCCATGGATTCGACGGTGTTCCCCAGCGGACGCGGACCGGCCAGATTGGCCATGTGGCCGCCGCCGAGAATGTGGAAGGCTCGGCCGTCTCGCATGCGAACAGTCTCGATCTGCTCAGATTCGTAACTATCGACGCCGACAACATCGGGACTGCTGCGGAAGCCTTCGACATCGATCTCATGCGGAAAGTGGCCGCCATTCATCAGGATCGCCCCGTCCTTGATCAAGGGCAGATCGGCAACCGTGATAATGTCCGGATAGCCCGTCACGGTGACCAGCACATCGGCAGAGCGGATCGCTGATTCACGCGGCGGCGTTGTGAAGCCATCGAGATGAGCTTCGAGTGTGGTCACCGGATCGATATCGACGACGCTAACAGCGGCGAATGCGTTGCGGAAGCACGCCGCCGTGCCCTTGCCACAAGCGCCGTAGCCGAAGACGGTCACACGTTTACCGTTGGTGGAACGGTTGGTGAAGCGCAGATAGCTCTCGAACAGACTTTGCCCGACGGCATGCCGGTTTTCGGCGAACTGTTTGATCGGGCTATCGTTGATGACGAGGATCGGCATGTTGAGCTTATCGCGCATCGACATCAGGCGGGTGCGGCCGGATGTGGTTTCCTCGGTGCCGCCAAGCAGGTTGGCATGGGGCCTGTCCGCCGCGCGGGCGAAGAGATCGCCGCCATTGTCGAGCAGGAGGTCAGGCTTTTCCGCCAGGATCGCATCGAGGCTTGCACCATGCTCCTCTGCGTCGCGGGTCTGCGTCGCAAAGACCTTGATGCCCTGAGCGCGCAGATAGTCCACCGTTTCCGGCTGGGTGCTGTTGAGATTGCCGGTGCAGACGAGATCGGCGCCGCCGGCATGCAGCGTCATCAGCAGCGCAACCGTCTTCGGCTCGAGGTGAATGCCGGTGCCGATGGTGAAGCCGGCAAAGGGTTTTGTGTTGCGAAATTCCGCTGCTGTGGCCGCCAGCAGACGAAAGCTGCGCGCCACCCAGTCGATACGCGAAAGAGAAGAAGACTGATCCATGATGCGCTCCTGCCGGTTGGTTCGATGCCGCGATCTGGCATGATCGCAAAGGAGGTGTCGATGGACATTGCAATGCGCTGTATGGCAGAAAATCTGCCATGTCGATGCGCTTCGTTTTGATGTTTTGCTAAGCCGGTTCGGCCCCTGTCTCGCTTAGCCAATCCGCCAATCGTACCAGTGCCGGGTCCTTCACGTCGCCGCTGCGAATGCTGAGGCTGTAGCCCGCCGGCCTACGGATGAAGCCGAAGGGGGCGACCAGAGTACCGCGATCGATATCCTCGCCAATGGCGGTGCGTGGGGCGATGGCGACCCCGAGGCCCGAGCGGGCGGCGCCGATCGCAAGCAGCAGATCCTCGAATTCGCGATCGACGGCAAAGGAGATGGGCGCGCGACCGCTTTCGGCAAACCAATCCTCCCACAGGCTCGGGGCGGAACGGCTGGCAAGGCCGACGGCTCCGGCAAGTGCCGAAACCCCACTGGCAAGCCCGAGGCGATCGGCGATATCTGGCGTTGTGACGGGACCGAACTCATCCTCCATGAAACGAATGGCCGTGATATCGCGCATCGGCCGGTATTCGCCGCCCATGATGACCGCTTCCAGGTCGGCGCGCTTGGCAAGCGGCTCGACCGTAGCCATCGGCACGATGTCGATATCGATATCCTGAAGTGCCGCCTGAAGCGCCGCGAGACGCGGCATCAGCCACCAGACGGCAAAGGCCGAGGGAACGCCGAGCCGGATCGACCGCCGTTGGCCAACGGAAAGTTCGGCGGAGGCCCGCGTCAGGATGCCAAAGGCGACGCCAACGGAATCGGCGAATGCCCGGCCCTTCGCTGTCAGCACCAGCCGGCCATTCTCCCGGTCGAACAGGGGCACACCAAAATGTGCCTCCAGCAGGGTCAGCTGCTGCCTGATAGCCCCGCGCACGACGCCAAGCTCATCAGCCGCCTTCAGAATGCTGCCGCAGCGCGCCACCGCATCGAAGGCACGCAGCGCGTTCAAAGGCGGCAAGCGTCGAGGCGGGATGCGTCCGGACATGATAAATTTTTTCTCTCTTTCCAAAACGATAGCAGCCACATCCAAGCAATTGCGCCATCTGCGGCACGGAAACGCTGTGGAATGTCGCTTTCAGCATAAGCGTTGGCGAATATCAGAAGGCAAATCTTTGTATTTTTATCTACGTAGCACTCAATAAATATGTGGGGAAATACCATATAGCGTTCTGTGGAACGCAAAATTTTTCCCCAAAGTGATAATATAGAATCAAGCCGTCACTCCAACTCCTAAAGGTGAACCGACAATTGGCCTTTCTCAGCCGTATAGCAAATGATGTGCAACTCATGTTTCGGCGTCCGCCGCGACAGCAATATGCTGCGCTCTGCTATCGGGTGAAGAAGAAGACGGGTCAATTTGAGATGCTGTTGCTGACCAGCCGCGACACCGGTCGTTGGGTCATCCCCAAGGGATGGCCGATGCCGGGCAAGCTCTCCCACGAGGTTGCCGCCCGCGAAGCCTATGAAGAGGCAGGTGTGCGCGGTGTGGTGGAAACCGAGCCGCTCGGCTCGTTCGGCTACGACAAGCTGCTGAAGGACGGCATTCAGGTGCCGTGCCGGGTGCAGGTCTATGCCCTCGAAGTCAGCGAACTCGTCAAGAACTTCAAGGAAAAGGGCGAGCGCTCCATGGAGTGGGTCTCCTTCGAGGAAGCCGCCGAACGTGTTCGCGAACCGGAGCTGCACGATCTCATTCTTGCCTTCGCCGAGCGAATGACGGCAGCTTCCGCTGCGATCCAGGCGAAATAAGCCACATTCGTCACAAAAAACTGTGCCAGTGTGCCCGGGAGATATTGCGCGCCTCATCGGTCAGCGCAATACGAGAGTTTTGATCCAGGGAATTGAATGCCCGACCGACCGGCCACGCCTGCAAAAAGGACGCTCGACAAGGACCTCGACAAATTCACCTATGTCGAGGACGCGACCCATCACGTCACGAGGCGCCTGGTGGCGCCGGGCATCGGCCTGATCTTTCTCGGCCTCGCCATGGTCTTTGCCGGTATCTACGTGCTCGACCAACCGGGGGCCACACTGATCTTTGCCGCGGTGGCGCTTGCCGGCTACATGGCCATGAACATCGGCGCGAAGGACGTCGCAAACAATGTCGGCGCCGCCGTCGGTGCGCGCGCGATCACCATGACGCAGGCGCTCGTCATGGCGGCGATCTTCGAGATTCTCGGCGCGACGATCGCCGGCGGCCCGGTCATCAACACGATCTCGACCCATATCGTCGACACCAACCGCATCATCAGTGTCGGCAAGCTTGCCTGGCTGATGATGGCGGCACTTCTCGCCGCAGCCCTATGGATCAATTTCGCCACCTGGCTGAAAGCGCCCGTTTCGACCACGCATACGATCGTCGGCGCCGTTGTCGGCGCAGGTTCAGCCGCTGTCGGCCCCGAGCTCGTGAACTGGAACACGCTGGCGGCCATTTCCGCAGGCTGGGTTGTAACGCCCTTTCTCGGCGGTGCCATCGCCGCCGGCATCCTCTATTTCATCGAGACCTGCATCATCTATCGCGACGACAAGATCGCCGCCGCCAGATACTGGATTCCCATCCTGATCGGGCTGATGGCCGGTGCCTTCTCAGGCTATCTCGTGGTCCAGCTCGAACCCAAAGGCGCGATACCCAGTATCCTCAATCTGACGATCGGCCTCGCGGTCGGCATCATCGTCGGGCTCGGGGCGCGACCGCTGGTAAAGGCGCAATCGGTCGGGCTCGAAAACAAGAATAGCTCGCTGCGCAAGCTTTTCCGCCTGCCGCTGATCTGTTCGGCAGCCCTGATGTCCTTCGCGCATGGCGCCAACGACGTCGCCAACGCGATCGGGCCACTGGCCGCGATCGTCCGCGATATCGGACTTGGCGGCTCGCTGAATGTCTTCGCTGAAACGACGACCCAAAAGGCTCCCTTCTGGGTGGTCATGATCGGCGGCTGCGGCATCTCCGTCGGCGTTCTGCTTTACGGCCCGCGGCTTATTCGTCTTCTCGGCGAGCAGATCACCAAACTCAATCCGATGCGGGCCTACTGCGTCGCCGTGTCCGCGGCCCTCACCGTCATCGTGGCCGCCTGGTTCGGTTTCCCGGTGAGTTCGACCCACATTACCGTTGGCGCAGTCTTTGGCGTCGGCTTCTTTCGCGAGTGGTCAACCGTCCGTTCCAAGCGGCGATTTGACTATATGCGCAAAAAGGCCGAGGCGGCGGGCATACCCTGGAGCGAGCCGGAAGCCACCGATGAGCGCAATCCCGATGAGATTCATCGCCGCCGGCTCGTGCGCCGCTCGCATTTCATGACCATCATCGCCGCCTGGGCAATCACCGTGCCGGTCGCAGCCCTGCTTGCCGCCGTCGTTTATTGGGTTATGGTCGCGCTCTTCATTTAGAGCGGTTCGGTTCCCACCGGCCTTCGAACCGCTCTATCTCATTGTTCTAAGCAATTCCGGGAATTATCCATGCGCGCCAATTTCCGCATGCAGCGGCTGTATGTGACGTCCGACATCAAGGCAGATACTGCCATCGAGACGGATCATGATCAGTTCAACTATCTCGCCAATGTGCTGCGCATGGAGGATGGCGCCGAACTCCTGATCTTCAACGGCCGCGACGGAGAGTGGAAAGTTAGTGTCTCCTTCCCCACCCGCAAGCGCATCCTGCTGACGCCGATCGAGGAGACACGCCCGCAGCCGGCCCCGTCCGATCTGCATTATCTCTTCGCGCCGCTGAAGGTTGGGCGCCTCGACTACCTCGTTCAGAAGGCCGTGGAGATGGGTGCCGGCCTGCTGCAGCCGGTCATGACACAGCATGTGCAAGGGAAGATCACCAATCTCGACAAGGTCAAGGCCAACGTCATCGAGGCTGCCGAGCAATGCGGCATTCTTGGCATTCCCGACGTCGCCGAGCCGGTTAAGCTTGCCGATCTATTGGCAAGCTGGCCGCGCGAGCGCCGCATCATCTATTGCGACGAAGGCGATACCGGACAAAATCCGCTGCCGCTGCTGACGCAGGTAAAAGAAAACCATCGGGCGCTGCTGATCGGCCCCGAAGGCGGCTTTTCGGAAGAGGAGCGTGCCCTCTTACGCAGCCTCGATTTCGTCACCGCCATTCCGCTCGGGCCGCGCATCCTGCGCGCCGATACGGCCGCCGTTGCCGCCATGGCGGTAATCCAAGCCGCAATCGGCGACTGGAACTGACCCTTTACTCCAAGACTGCAACGATGGTCGCAACGACCAGCAGGATTGCGAGCGAGATGTTGACGATCCGCGAGATCTTCGGATATCGGAGGAAACGGGATAGCGAAGCACCGACGAGCAGCCAAACCATGTGAATGGCAACGATCATCGCCGTGAGCAGCGCGATCTTGACGGTGGTGTCGAGCAGCCGCCGATCCTGAAACAGGCTGACAGTGGCGAAGACGGCAGCGATCGCCAGATAGGCCTTGGGATTGGCGACGGCGAGCAGGAAACCACCAGAAAAGGCAGGCGCCGCAACGTGATCGTCGCGGCGAGACAGCGGCGGCGCCGTGGCGATCTTGAAGGCGAGGTAGAGGATATAGACGGCGGAAACCACCGTCAGCAGCAATGCGCCGTGGGGCACGGACAGCAGAATCGCAACGACGCCGGCGGCGACGGCCAGCAAGACCGCTACGGTGCCTGCGATGAGACCAGAAACGTAAGCGAGCGACCGCCTGAAACCATAGGCGGCGCCCATCGCTGTCGCGCTGATCGTGGACGGGCCTGGGCTGCCCATGATGACCACCGAGGCAAGCAGCAGTGTCAGTATGGAATAGTAAAGGGCGTTCGGACCGTTCATCGATGTGCTCCGCTTGATGTCAGCGGAAGCAACACTAGCGGCGTGAATAGAGAGGCGTCTTGAACGCTTGTGCAAATATGCTTGTGCCTGCCACTGGCGTGATGCGCTTGCGAGACATAAAATCCTATTTTTTTGAACGACCCTTGAAAGAAATTCACTTGCACCGTACGTCAATCCGCGTCAATCACCCTCCAATTGACCTGCGGCTGGCGCGGGCTCTTCTCCGAGATCTAAGGTAATACCATGGCGCGCGATACCACCGACCAGACTCCGCTCTCCTCGGTCTCGGAAATGACGGCCTATCTGGCCGCCGGCAACAAGCCGAAGGAGAAATTCCGTATCGGCACCGAGCACGAGAAATTCGTGTTCTTTCGCGCCGACAACAGCCCGGTCCCCTATTTCGGCGAAGCCAGCATTTCCGCGCTCCTCACGGGACTGCAGAAGAAGAGTGGCTGGGATCCGATCATGGACGGCGACAACATCATCGGGCTCGGTGAACCCACGGGCATGGGCGCGATCTCGATCGAGCCGGGCGGTCAGTTCGAGCTTTCCGGCGCGCCGCTCGAAACCATCCACCAGACCTGCAAGGAATCCAACAATCATCTGGCGACGGTGCGCGAGATCGCCGAACCGATGGGCATCCGTTTCCTCGGTGTCGGCGGCAGTCCGAAGTGGACCCTTGCCGAAACGCCGCGCATGCCGAAATCGCGCTACGACATCATGACCCGCTACATGCCGAAGGTCGGCACCATGGGTCTCGATATGATGTATCGCACCTGCACCATCCAGGTGAATCTCGACTTTTCCTCGGAAGCGGATATGCGCCGCAAGATGCGCGTGTCGATGAAACTGCAGTCGCTGGCAACAGCGCTCTTTGCCTCCTCTCCCTTCACCGAGGGCAAGCCGAACGGGCTTTCTTCCTGGCGCGGCGAAATCTGGAAAGATACCGACAACCGCCGCGGCGGCCTGCTCGATTTCACGTTCCGCGACGATTTCGGCTTCGAAGACTATGTGAAGTGGGCGCTCGACGTTCCCATGTATTTCGTCGTTCGCGACGGCCGTTATCACGACTGTACGCATGTCACTTTCCGCCAGTTCATGGATGGAGCGCTCAAGGGCGAAATCGCCGATTGGCAACCGACGATGGGCGATTGGACGAACCATCTCTCCACCCTCTTCCCGGATGTTCGCCTCAAGCGCTTCCTCGAAATGCGCGGCGCAGATGGTGGCCCGTGGCGCCGCATCTGTGCGTTGCCGGCCTTCTGGGTCGGCCTGCTCTATGACGATGAGGCGCTAACGGCGGCCGACGAGCTGACCAAGGACTGGAACTTCCAAGAGGTCAACGCACTGCGTGATGTGGTGCCGGCGCAGGGCTTGAAGGCTTCCATCAAGGGCCACGGTCTACTTGATATTGCACGCGAAGTGGTCGGCATTTCGCGCCTAGGCCTGAAGAACCGGAAGCGCTTGAATGGCGACGGCCAGGACGAAACCGTCTTCCTTTCGCCGCTCGACGAGGTGCTTGCCAAGAAGGGTACACTCGCTGACGATCTGCTGATGCTCTACAATGGCCGCTGGAACCAGTCTGTCGAACCGATCTTCGAGGAATATCAATACTGATAGGCGGTTATCTGCCGTCGCGGCCTAGCGAGTTCACGGCAGAAACCGGTATGCGCCCTCTTTTTTCCGCTATACTATCGGAATCAAGCGCCGCCTGATTCCGAAGCGGCCTCATAGCGGGGAAAGGGACTTCGATGCTGCCACTCTTCGACATGATGATGCAGGCACAGAATGGCGCCGCCACGGAGGCCATGGCCAAGCAGTTCAGTCTTGCGCAGGAGCAGGCGGCGAAGGCGATGGCCGCGCTGATGCCTGCCTTTTCCTCCGGCTTCAAGCGCAGCGCCACCGATCCCTATAATTTCATGGGCGTGATGCAGGACATCAGCTCGGGCTCCTATGCTAAATATTTCGAGGACATGACCAAGGCCTTTACGCCCGAGGGCATTGCCGACGGCAATGCGGTGCTCGGACGGCTGTTTGGTTCCAAAGACGTTTCCCGTGCGATCGCGGCGCAGGCAGCGCAGATGACCGGCATCGGGCAGGAAATCTACAAGCGCATGCTGCCCGCCATGGCCGATACGCTGATGGGCGGTCTGTTCAAGGAGACGAGCGGCCAAATCCCGCAAATGACCAATCCCTTTCTCAACACCGATATGGGCGAAATGATGCAGGGCTGGCTGCAGAGCATCGGCTTTGCGCCCAAACAGCAGCCGACGCCGCAGGCAAGCATCTTCGACAATCCCTTCACCCAGGCGATGGAGCTGATGTTCGGCGCCGATGCCGTCAAGCGCGAGAAGCCGGCGCCGACCAATCCTTTCCTCGACAATCCCTTCGCCAAGGCGTTTCAGGACATGATGAAGAACTTCCCGATGCCATCGGAGCCGCCAAAGGAAGAGCCGAAGGCAAAGCCCGCTGCCGGGGTCGACATGGCCGCTTATACCGAGATGTTCAACGCCATGTTCGATAGCGGCCTGGAAGTGCAGAAGAATTATCAAAAGAACATGGAAGCGATCTTCGACAGCTATTTGAAGACCGAGGACAAGCCAGCCCCAGAACAGAAGTGACATTCGGCTGATCGTATTCCGTTCCATTGTTCGCTATTCCGCACGGGCCGTGCGGATTGCGCCCGATTATCACACACTAAGACTGAGCCTATTTCTTATTTCATCTTGAAAAGGAGATAGCATGTCCAGCATCGATCAATCCGGCAGCTTTAGCCTTGGGGACAGCAAGGTCAAACGGATCGGCTACGGCGCCATGCAGCTAGCAGGCCCCGGAGTATTCGGCCCGCCGAAGGACCATGACACCGCGCTCGCAGTCCTCCGCGAGGCCATCGCCTTGGGCGTCAACCATATCGATACCAGCGACTTCTACGGTCCGCATGTGACCAACCAGCTGATCCGGGAAGCGCTCCATCCCTATCGCGACGATCTCGTCATCGTCACCAAAATCGGCGCGCGGCGCGGCGCTGATGCCTCCTGGCTGCCGGCCTTTTCCGCCGATGAGCTGAAGCAGGCGGTGCACGACAATCTGCGCAATCTGCAGCTCGACGTGCTCGATGTCGTCAACCTTCGCGTCATGATCAATCCACATCACCCGACCGAGGGTTCGATCGAGGCACCGCTGACCGCCCTTGCGGAGTTCAAGCGGCAGGGTCTGGTGCGTCACATCGGGCTTAGCAACGTCACGCGCAACCAGATCGCCGAGGGGCGCAAGATCACCGAGATCGTCTGCGTGCAGAACCTCTACAATCTGGCGCAGCGCACGGATGATGCACTGGTCGATGAACTGGAACGCGACGGCATCGCCTATGTGCCCTTCTTCCCGCTCGGTGGGTTCACACCGCTGCAATCATCGGCGCTTTCCGATGTGGCCGCGCGCCTGAACGCCACGCCAATGCAGGTGGCGCTTGCCTGGCTGCTGCAGCGCGCGCCGAATATCCTGCTCATCCCAGGCACCTCGTCGCTTGCTCACCTCAGGCAGAATATCGCGGCCGCCGAGCTGAAGCTTCCGGAAGATGCGATCGCCGAACTCGATCGCATCGCCGGTGCCGACCACGCTTGACGCACCTCTCACCGATCCGAGAAGGCTCGGGCAGAGAGCTCGAGCCGTCTCTCTATGCCGATATTGTTGAGAAACACCTCGTCGTGGCTGACAACCAGAAGCGCGCCGTCATAGGCCCGCAGCCCGGCTTCAACCGCGGCGATGGAGTCGATATCCAGATGATTGGTCGGTTCATCGAGGATCAGCAACGAAGGCGCCATCGCGCCGCCAAGTACACAAGCAAGTCCGGCCCGCAGAAGCTGGCCGCCGCTCAGGCTGGAGACAATCTGCAGCGCGGCATCAGCCCGAAACATGAAGCGCGCCAGGGCGGCTCGGCAGGCATTTTCGTCCGCATCCGGGTTGATCCGCCGGAAATTATCGCGAATCGAAAGGGATGGATCAAGCAGGCTCACTCGCTGATCTAGCAGGGCGGAATGGACGACCCGCACCGTGCCGCTCCCGGGTTTTAGCGCGCCGGAGACCAATGCCAGCAGTGTCGTTTTGCCTGAGCCGTTCGGCCCGGCGACGGCAACACGCTCCGGCCCCGTCATGATGAAATTGAAGTCGCGCAGGATCGGCCGTTCTGGCTCGTAGCCAGCGGTGACGCCTTCCATCCTGAGGACGATCCTGTTTGCCGGCAATCCCGATGTCGGCAGCTTGACGGCCAGGGGCTGCAGGATCTCGATCTTTTCGCGGGCGGCGGCGGCATCCTGCAGGGCTTGGGAGCGGCGGCGTTCGGCAAGCCGCGTCTTTTCTGCGCTCGTCATTTCGGCCCGCTCCTTCAAACCGCCGAGCATGATGCGCGGAATACCGCCCTTTGCCGCCATCTTTCGGCCGGCTTTGTCCCGCCTCGCTTGCCGCTCGACGGCTGCCTGGGCGCTTCTCTCCACTTCGGCGATACGCTTCTCCGCCTCGGCGAAATCATGCTCGGCGGCGGAAAGCTCCAGCGCCTTACGTTCGCGATATTGGCTCCAGTTGCCGCCATAGCGTGAGGCGCCGAGCGATGTCAGTTCGACGATCGCATCCATGGTATCGAGCAGCTCACGGTCATGGCTGATGACAATGGCGCCTGCCCTCCAGCCCGCAAGCAGATGGATGACAGCGGCGCGACCGTCACGATCGAGATTGTTGGTGGGTTCGTCGAGAATGAGGAAATCCGGATCGTCGACGATAAGGGCAGCCAGGCCGCAGCGCGTGCGCTGTCCGCCGGACAGGGCCACGAGAGGCGTTTCCGGAGTGACGTCAAGCCCGACACGATCAAGGGCTGCGGCGATGCGCGCCTCGAGCGTCCAGTCGGCCAAGACGAGTTCGTCATTGGTCGCCTCGCCGGCTTCCGCCCGTTTCAACACGGCAAGGGCTTTGCTTGCGCCAAAAAGATCGGCAACGGTTTCGTCCGCCTCCACCTGCACGCTCTGGCGCAGGATTCCCAATCGGCCGTTGAACGAGATGCTGCCGGATTGCGGCTGCAACTCGCCGGAGATGAGCTTGATCAGCGTCGTTTTGCCGACGCCGTTGCGCCCGACGAGGCCGGTGCGCTCAGCGCCGAAGCTCAGATCGAGATTAGAAAGAAGCGGCCGGCCGTCAGGCGTGGACCACGAAAGATTGGATAGAACGATGGATATGGGCATGAACATGAATGTCCTCGATGGCAAGGCTGAACGGCATTGCGGTCGAGGTGAAATCCATTGCTGCACACATCCTGTTGGTATCAACGATGCTCATAAACTAGGCGAGCGGCATCTTCAGTTCAAGTCCTGCGAGTGAAGATGCGGGCATTTCACGCATTGGCATCGATGGCGCCAAGGAAGTCTATGACACGCTTCCAGGTGAGATCGGCAGCCCTGGCGTTATAATCGGGTAGGCTGGCATCGGTATAGAGATGGCCGCCGCCCGGATATCGAAAAATCTCTGCAGCGGTTCCGGAGCGCTCGACGGCCTGCCGCCAGGCGGCAACGTCTTCCTCTGGTTCGAACGGGTCCGGTTCGGCCAGATGCAGCTGCAAGGGCAGACCCTTGCGCGTGTTCTCGGCGATCGGGGCGACGCCATGCAGCAAAAGGATGCCGGCCGTCTTTTCCCGCTTGGGCCAGAGGCTGGAGATAACGCCGGCCCCCATTGAAAAGCCGGCCAACACGGTCGAGGCCGGCAGCCCGGCCAGCGCCCATTCGGCGCGCTCGCAGATCGTTTCCCAGCCGATCTCGTCCTTGAATTCGAACCCTTCTTCGATCGATCGGGCGATCAGCCCATCATAGAGATCCGGCGCGAAGGCCTTGTGCCCGGCCGCCTGCACACGCTCGACCGCCTCATGCTCGAGCGACCGCAGACCATAGACGGAGTGGAAGAAGATCACCGTTGCCATCATCACTTCCCTGCTGTTCGGATCAAGTCGTTAGATAAGACAGTTGCTGCAGGAGGCAACTTGCCCGCGCGTGATCCATGACGAAAACCCGGTCTTCAGAAAGAAAAAACCCGGTGTTGGCCCTTGGGCCGAACACCGGGAAAGAGGCAGGGCTTATTGGCTATCACCCTGCGGGGAAACTATCGTCCACCATCAGCCTCTAAAGCTGCTGAAGGCGGAGAGGCGCGCGCAGCGACGCGCGGAATTGGTGAGATGGCCGGACGGATCCCCGAAGAAGGTCGAGGTGGTCAGCGCGGCGTTCAAATCCTGCCTGGTGAGGCCGATGTCGCTCAACTGAGTGTCGTTCAACTCATTCAGATATTCGATTTCCTTACGATTTCGGATTGCGCGCCAGATCGATGCGACATTGCTCAAAGCAAGCCCCACGCGTGCCGTCAGCGACAGCGATGGCGTTGCTAGGCCGAGGTCAAGGGTCCGATCTGTCGTGCGCATTTCCGTGTTCCTTTCTTTGGGCACACGCGAGCCAAGCCCCTTTCCGATGATCCGGAAAAGGGGCGTAGGCCGGGAGGAATTCGACAGGTGTTTCTGTTCGATTGGTATGCTGAATTGCATTCAGAAGATGCCAAAGCCCTATTGATCAGTCCAACGAATGTTTCTAATGATAACTATCAAACTCCTTTATAGGTGAACCCATGTCCGCGCCGCTTGATATCGATCAGTTGCAGACCTTCATCGCAATCGTGGATTCCGGAAGCTTCACCAAGGCAGCCGACCGCGTGTTCAAGACGCAATCGGCCGTCTCCATGCAGATGCGGCGGCTGGAAGAGCGCGTCGGCAAGCAACTCTTTATCAAGGATGGCCGCGGCAACCGCCTGACGGCGGAAGGCGACAAGCTGTTGAACTATGCCCGCCGCATCATTCGCCTGAACAACGAGGCGATGGCGGCTTTCGACGACAATCGGCTCGAGGGCACGCTGCGCATCGGCACGCCGGACGATTATGCCGACCGCTACATGCCCGAAATCATCGGCCGTTTTGCCAAGACGCACCCGAATGTCGAGCTCTACATCGTCTGCGAACCCTCGGTCGATCTCGCCGAGCGCATGCATCGCGGCGAGCTCGATATCGCGCTCGTCACCCACAATCCGCGTGAACGCATGTCGGATGTCGTGCGAACGGAACCACTTTGCTGGGTCGGCTCGGCCAATCATCCGCTGCGCGACGATGCGCCCATTCCGCTCGCCGTCGGGCGGCGCGACTGTCAGTGGCGCCAGCTTGCCTGCTCGGCGCTCGACGCCGGCGGCCGCGACTATCAGATCCTGTTCACCAGCTGGTCCTGCACCGTCGTTGCCGCGGCCGTGCTCGCTGGCATGGCGGTTTCGGTCATGCCGGAATCGGCGCTCAGGACCGGCATGAAGGTGCTGACCCAGGCCGATGGCTTCCCACCGCTGCCGCCGGTGCAAATCGGCATCATGAAGCGGGCCGGCCTGTCCGTATCGCTGATGAACGCCATCACCGCACATATCTCGGCCTGCCTGGACAACATCACGCCGGCTGCGGTGGATGACGATCTCGATGGCGAGGTGAAAACCTATACGCGCTTCTATCCGCGACTGCGCGCCGGGCACATTCTGCCGGGCTGGTGAGCTCGGGGATCACCAGCCAATCGCCTTCGGGAATCGTTACTGCGCCGGCTCTGCCAGCAAGGTAACGCGGATCACCTGCTTCAATTCATACAGCATACGTAGCGCCATCTCGTCCTCGCTCACGATGGCGAAGCGGATGGATGCGCCGATCAGATGGCTGAACAGCTGCGTGCGTGCCTCAAGGTCGATGCGACTTTCAGCGGGCAGGAAAGGCCGAATACTTTCCAGGAAAATTTCGGCGACGCGATTGCTGTGCTGAATGTTGAGCTGGAGGATATCCCTGTCGATATCCGTGCCGAGCCAGACGCCGATATAGGCGGGATCGCTGCGAAACTCGCGATAATACCAGTCGATCATGGTGCAGACGAGCTCGATGGCATGATCGAGCGATGCCACGAAAGCAAAAGCCTCTCCGACCTTTTGCCGGATTCGGCTGGAATGGCGTTCGAGCAAGGCACGGACGATCGCCGCCTTGTCCGGGAAATACTGATAGACGGAGCCGATCGGGATTGCGGCAACAGTAGCCAGTTCGGTCATCTTCATCGCGCTCACCCCCTTCTCGGCGATCAGCGCGGCCGCAACCGACAGGATGGCATCGACACGCTGGATGCTGCGCTCCTGCTGCGGCCTCTTTCGAAAGTTTATACGGTCGGGATTATCCGGATTCATTCTCTTCCCGTTTCATTCTCGCACTGAACGACGCTCAAGCGCGGCCGACGCTATGACACCTGAGGGGTTCAATGCGCGTAAACGGGAAAAGTCCAATTTTAATCATCACTTAGGAGTCAGAATGAACTCCGGAATCGGGGCCAAGACATGGTTTCGACCCCGGTAATCGGTGAGCCCGCATGCTCAATCCGCGTCGTTCTAGGACAGGTACTTCCTCAGGAAATCGACGGTTCTGCCCCAGGCCAGGTCAGCAGCTTTCTTGTCGTATCGGGCGGCCGAGGTATCGTTGTTGAAGGCATGATTGACGCCTTCATAGACGAAGATCTCGAAGGTCTTGCCGGCTGACTGCAGCTCCTTGCGATAGGCCTCGATGCCGGCGTTGATGCGATCGTCCAACCCGGCATAGTGCAACAGGAGGGCAGCCTTGATGTCAGGCACGTCGTCCGCCGGCGGCTGCGCGCCATAATAGGCAACGCCCGCCTTCAGCTCCGGCGAGATGGTCGCGAAACGGTTGACGAGGCCGCCGCCCCAGCAGAAGCCGACGGCGCCGACCTTGCCGTTGGCGCCATCCGTCTTGGCGAGATAGGTCAGGCTCGCCTCGGCGTTAGCGGCCGTCAATGCCGGATCGAGATTGGTGAACATGTCGCGCGCCTTGTCCTCGTCCTCGGGCGTGCCGCCGAGCGGGGAGAGGAAATCGGGCGCCAGCACCACGAAGCCTTCCAGCGCCATGCGGCGGGCGACATCGCGGATATGCGGATTGAGGCCGCGATTCTCGTGGATGACGATGACCCCGCCGAGCTTGCCGGCTGCATCTTTCGGGCGGACGAGATAGCCCTTCATCTCGCCTTTGCTGCCGGCGAACGTCACATCCTTTGCGTCCAGCCTGCCGTCATCGGCGGCAATGATCTCGGCGCTGGCCTTATTGGCCGCGAGCAGCGGCGCGATGGCAGCGGCGGCACCCGCCGAGCCTGCAAGCTTGGTCAGCTTTTCCATGAAACCCCGACGATCGAGCGTCAGATGCGTGTATTCGTCATAGGCGTTGATCATCGCCTGCGTCACGACCGGCTTTTCCGTGCTCATGATCCTGTTCTCCCTATTTCCCCGGCGGTAGGCAACAAGCAGCCCACCATTCGCTGACAAGATAGGTCAACCGATGTCGGCGTAACGGTAAAGGAAAAACACAAACGCGTTACCGCAGGTTGCGGCTTACGGAATGCAGGCAGCCTCAGGAGAAGGCGAGCCAGATGCCAAGCCAGCCCCACATGCAGACCAGGGCTGCAAAGCCGAGAGTGAAGAGCGGGCTGCGATAGCGCAGATCGTTGCTGGTCACATGCACGAAGGCATGCGCGTAGCGCGTGGCAACGAAGATCCAGGCGAGGATTACGGCCGGCAGATTATCCGCCTGAGCGGTGTAGAGGACGATACAACCGACATGGAAAAGCAAGGGCAGCTCGAACTGATTGGCGAGGCTGTTTCGCACCACCAGGCTTTCCGCCGGTTCGTCGGCTGTATGGTTTTCGCGGAATTGCGCTGGCTGGATGCGGCCGGCCTTCACCAGCACGCGGCGGCGCCATCCGAGGAGCGCATAAAGGATGAAGACCAGTACCGCATGCGCCATCATGGGCCAGAACATTTCATAGCCTGTCACGCCGCCAACTCCTTTGAAACTTCCGAAAACTGAACCACTGTATAGCTTTGTCCTTAAATCGGAATCGACTTAAGGACAAAGCTATACAGTAGATCTAAAATGCTATAGCGACCTTTGCGCGTCACGTATGACGCGCGGCGCTATAGTCGATCAGGACGGTTTAGAGCCGTCCGGCGAGAGGTAGCGAAAAATCGCAAAGCGGGCCAGCAGAATCACCGTCACAACCAGCGTCAGGAATTTCAGCCTGACGATGATGGGCAGCAGGCCGGCCAGCAGCGATACCGTGGCATCGGAGGGCGTTGCCGGCGGGTAGAGCATCAGGCCGGCAATATTCTCGGCATAATCGACAAGCGCGTAGAAGATCGGCAAGCAGAAGATGACTGCGGTCGCGCCAGGTGGAATCGGCCGGCCGAAGAAAAAGCCGCCGGGGCCGACGAGCCGCATCAGGCAGAACAACAATCCACCCAGCACCAGCGGGAAGATCAGCTCAGGCCCGAGATACATGGAATGCAGGATCGCAGCCGGATCGGGGTGATCCTTGAGATAGCGCAGCATGGCGACGACGTCTTCACGCTCATAGCCGCCGATATGCGCATCGAGCATCTGCTGGCCGGCTGCGGCATTGCTAAAGGCGCGCATGAAACCGGCATAAATCCAGGCGAGCAGTGCCAGCGAAAGCGCTGCGAGGATCGCCGTCAGGCCCTCGAGGGACCTGACGTTGCCAGAAGCGCGATCAGCCATCTATCAGCCACCTGCACCCGGATAGTTCGGGCTTTCGCGGGTGATCGTGACATCGTGGGCGTGGCTTTCGCGCAGGCCGGCGCCAGAGATGCGCACGAAGGTGGCGCGCTCCTGGAAATCCTTGAGATCGGCGCCGCCGACATAGCCCATGGCTGCCTTGAGGCCGCCTGCGAGCTGATGCAGCACGCCAGAGACAGGCCCCTTGTAGGGAACCTGGCCTTCGATGCCTTCCGGCACAAGCTTCAGCGTGTCGCGAACCTCGGCCTGGAAGTAGCGATCCGCCGAGCCGCGCGCCATGGCCCCGACGGAGCCCATGCCGCGATAGGCCTTGAAGGAGCGACCCTGGTAGAGATAGACCTCGCCGGGGCTTTCATCCGTGCCAGCCAGCAGCGAACCGATCATCGCAGCGGATGCGCCGGCGGCGATCGCCTTTGCCAGGTCACCGGAGAACTTGATGCCGCCATCGGCGATAATCGGGATGTTCTGATCCTGCGCTGCCTGCACCGCCGACATGATGGCGGCCAGCTGCGGCACGCCGACGCCGGCGACGATACGGGTCGTGCAGATGGAGCCAGGGCCGATACCGACCTTGACGGCATCCGCGCCTGCATCGATCAGCGCGCGAGTGCCATCATAGGTGGCGACGTTGCCGGCCATGATGCGGACGGAGTTGGACAGCTTCTTGACGCGGGTGACGGCATCGAGAACGCGCTGCGAGTGACCGTGGGCGGTATCGACGACCAGAAGGTCGACGCCGGCGTCGATCAGGCGCTCGGCCCGCTCATAGCCATCGTCGCCGACGCTGATGGCGGCTGCGGCGCGAAGGCGGCCCTGGGCATCCTTCGAAGCGTGCGGGTTCAGCTGTGACTTCTCGATATCCTTGACGGTGATCAGGCCGACGAGACGGCTGTCGCCATCGACGACAAGTAGCTTTTCGATGCGGTGCGTGTGCAGCAGGCGTTTGGCTTCATGCTGCTGAACCCCGTCCTTGACCGTCACGAGATTCTCGCGGGTCATCAGCTCGTAGATCTTCTGCTGGGGATCGGAGGCGAAGCGAACGTCGCGGTTGGTGAGGATGCCGACGAGGCGGTGCGACTTTTCGACGACCGGAATGCCGGAAATGCCATGCGCCTTCATCAGGCTGAGCGCTTCGGCGAGCGTTGCGTCCGGACCGATGGTGACCGGATTGACGACCATGCCGCTTTCGAACTTCTTGACCTGGCGGACCTCTTCGGCCTGCTGCACCGGTGTCAGATTACGGTGGATAACACCCATGCCGCCGGCCTGAGCCATGGCGATCGCAAGGCGGCTTTCCGTCACCGTGTCCATGGCGGCAGAGAGGATCGGGAGATTGAGCTCGATGTCCTGGGCGATGCGCGTGGCGATATTCGTCTGGCCCGGCATGACCTCGGAGTGTCCCGGCTGCAGGAGCACGTCGTCGAATGTCAGAGCATCCAACCCGGTTGACGTTTCAATGATGCGTGCCATGGCCAATTCCTTCGTCTGTGAAAAACATGAAAGCCCGGAACGAATCGTCTACCGGGCGATCTTGCAAGTGTTGCTTGGAAGTTGGCGAGGGCTGGTAACACGTCTATGACAGGAAGGGAATAGCAAAAAGCAATGGGCAGGTATGCTAGCCTTGGCATGCTCATGTCCGAACAGCCACGTTGCAAGAACCGATCCGGCCAAGCAATTTCCGCGCCGCGCGAGTTTGAAGATTTCCACTTGTTGTCAAAAACCGGTTTTGTCATGTTAGAAAAATCACATGCGCATCTGGCCGGAAGAGGAATGGCACATGAAGAAGGTCACAGCCGGCGTTCTGGAAATTGCCTATCGTGAAAGCGGACCACTCGACGGCCAGCCGGTGATCCTTTTGCACGGCTTTCCATATGACATTCATGCTTATGACCAGGTAGTTGAGCAACTTGCTGTAGATGGATGGCATTGTTTCGTGCCGTTTTTGCGTGGATTCGGCTCGACGCGATTCCTTTCCGACGAGACCTTCCGGTCAGGAGAACAAGCCGCTCTAGGTGCGGACCTTCTGGCTTTCATGGACGCACTTGGCATCTCTTCAGCAACGCTTGGCGGCTATGATTGGGGTGGCCGCGCGGCGTGCATCGTTGCTGCACTCTGGCCCGAGCGCGTTCGCGGGCTGGTCAGTTGCGGAATGGGATACAACATTCAGAACATCGCCGCCGCCGCCCAACCCAAGTCGCCTGAAGAGGAATATCGCTATTGGTATCAATATTACTTTCATTCGGAGCGTGGCCGAAGAGGACTGACCGAGAAACGCCGCGAGCTTTGCCGTTTCATCTGGCAGCTATGGTCTCCCACATGGACTTTCGATGACGCAACTTACGAACAGAGCTTTGCGGCATTTGAAAATCCGGATTTTGTCGATGTCGTCATTCATTCCTATCGACATCGGTTCGGCGGCATTCCCGGAGATCCAGAGCTGCAGTCCATAGAGGCAGAACTAGCCAAGCAACCTGATATCGTCGTGCCAACCTTTGTTCTGCAAGGTGCCGACGACAGTGTCGATCCACCTGATGCAATCGACCACGCCGCGCGGAATTGCAAGGCCGCGTTTTATCAGCGGCGCATTATTGCAGGGGTCGGACACAATCTGCCGCAAGAGGCGCCTGCTGCTTTTGCAGACGCCATCCGTGCCGTTATGCATCAAGATAGTGGTCTCTTTCGCGACCGTTCCTGAGCTTACATCCCGCCGTCGAGTCGCTGTCCTCAAACATCGAACTGGTAGCTTTTCGGAATGTAGCGGAAGCCTTCCGGCTGCTTTTCGACGAAACCGACGGCGGGGAAAGGCATGTGGAAGCCGAGGAAGGGGATGCGGTCGGCGGCGATCATGTCGAAGATGCGGCGGCGGGTCTTGGCCGCCTGCGGCTTGTCCATATCGAAACGCACGTCCCAGTCCGGGCGGCCGAGCGAGAGGACATGGTGATTGGCGGTGTCGCCGGTCATGACGAGCTGCCTGCCGCCGGATTCCAGGTGGAAAACGAGATGGCCGAGGGTGTGGCCCGGCGCCAGCATGGCGGTCATGCCGCTGACGATCTGATCGCCATCCCTAAGGAAGGTCATCTTCTCGGCGAAGGGCACGACATTCGCGAGCACCGCCTTATGCCCGCCTTCCGCCGGCGTTCCCTCACGCGCCTTATCCGTCCAGAACCCATACTCGATCTCGCCGGTAACGTAGCGAGCGTTCGGAAACGCCGGGCCGCCCTCCTCCATCAGTCCGTTGATGTGATCGCCATGCAGATGCGTGAGCGCGACGACGGTGACCTGTTCCGGCGTGTAGCCGACGGCCTTCAGCCCCTCGCGAAAACGGCCGAGGCCACGCGCGCGTCCGGCTGCACCAAAGCCGGTATCGACGACGATCACGTCGGAACCGGTATCGATGATGGCGGGCGCATAGCTGTTCACGAGCTTTTCCGTCGGCAGGAAATTCTGCTCCAGCAATTTGCGAACCGTATCGGGGGCCTGGTTCGAGCCAAAGGTCTCCCAGGGATTATCCATGATGCTGGCGCCGTCCTTGACGACGGTTACGGTGCAGGATCCCAATTTGAACTGATGCGTATCCGGGGGCAGGACGGCAGTCATGAACTTACTCCTTGTGCTGACGCGCAACGTAAGCTGCGCCTATCGACGTCGTCGGCAGCAAGGGCCCTGGAACACATGCTGCTTGACCGAAAATTGGTCATGACAAGACGATCCGAATCCGCTAATACACCGAACGATGTTTTATGCGTTTAGCATTTACATGCTCTTAGCATATGTCAAACCCTGTGTTTCGCGCCAGCGACAGCGGCCATCACGAAGACGTGATCCCCAAGCATTCATGGAGCAAGATCCGGGATTGGCAGCGGCCTCGCATAGGACTACAGAGCGGCTGATCGCGCCAATAGCGATAGCCTTACCGCAGACAGACCTATCGAGGCAAATGCCTATGAATCGCATCGTTCCATTGATCCTCGCCGTCGCTCTCTTCATGGAACAGATGGATTCCACCGTCATCGCGACAGCGCTGCCGGCCATCGCCAACGATCTCCATGTCGGCCCGATCACGCTCAAGCTGGCCCTGACCTCCTACATGGTGTCGCTGGCCGTCTTCATCCCGATCAGCGGCTGGATGGCGGATCGCTTCGGCGCGAAGAACATCTTCCGTGTTGCCATCTGCGTCTTCGTCATCGGTTCCATCATGTGCGCCTTTTCGGGCGGCCTGCTGGAATTCGTCTTCGCCCGCTTCCTGCAGGGCGTTGGCGGCTCGATGATGACTCCGGTCGGGCGCCTTGTGCTGGTGCGCACCACGCAGAAAAGCGACCTGGTTTCGGCCATGGCGCTGCTTTCCATCCCGGCGCTCGTCGGCCCGCTTGCCGGCCCGCCGCTCGGCGGTTTCATCACCACCTATGCTTCCTGGCACTGGATCTTCCTGATCAACGTTCCCGTCGGCATCCTCGGCGTGATCTTGGCGTCAATCTTCCTGCCTGAGGTGGAAGCGACCAAGCCACCGAAGCTCGATGTCATCGGCTTCCTGCTGACGTCCTTTGCCGCCTCCGGGGTCGTTTTCGGCATGTCCGTCATCAGCCTGCCGGCGCTGCCGCCGTATATCGGCATCTCGGCCGTCGTCATCGGCTTCGTCTGCGGCTTCCTCTATATCGGCCATGCGCGCCGACATCCGGCGCCGATCCTCGATCTCACGCTGCTGAAGAACGCCACCTTCCGTGCCTCGGTGACGGGCGGCACGCTGTTCCGCATCTGCATCGGCGCCATGCCGTTCTTAACGCCGCTGATGCTGCAGCTCGGCTTCGGCCTTAATCCGTTCCAGTCCGGCCTCATCACCTTTGCCGGCGCGATCGGTGCGATCTCTACCAAGTTCATCGCGCGCCGCGTCTTCACCGCCGTCGGCTTCAAGACGGCGCTGCTTTCGGCTGCTGCCGTCACGACAGTCACGACGATCTGCACCGGCCTTTTCCAGCCGTGGACGTCGCATCTCATCATTGTCGGCATCCTGCTGATCGGCGGCTTCTCGCGCTCGTTCTTTTTCACCGGCATCAATGCGCTCGCCTTTGCCGATATCACCGACAAGCAGGCAAGCCAGGCGACATCGATGAGCTCGGTCATGCAGCAGATCAGCCTGGCGCTCGGCGTTGCCGTCGCCGCCATGATCCTGGAAGCCTCGACCTTCTTCAGCGGCACGCAGCTACAGGTTCGCGATTTCCATATCGCGTTCTTCTGCATTTCGATCCTGACCGTGGTCGCCACCATCCCCTTCATCCGCATGGATCGCAGCGCTGGCGCCATGGTTTCCGGCCACAAGGCTGGCCTCAAGCGTGTCGCAGTGGTACAGCCGCAGGTGGAGCAGACGGCCGCAAAGTGATGGTCCAGCCCTCATTGCGCTTCAGCCAAACGGCAGCGCAATGAGGGTTTCGTCAGTTTAGCGATTGAGGGTTGCCGGATTTAGCGGTCGGCGGCGGATTGCTCTTCTTCCGTCTCGCCTTCCAGCTTCCGGCCCTTGAAGCCTTTCGCCAGCAGGAACATTTCCACCGACTCGGCTCTGGATGCGCCGGGCTTTACATGGACGACCTGACGGAAATTCTGCTTGAGGAAGGTCAGCAGGTCTCGCTCCGTGCCGCCCTGGAAGGTCTTGGCGAGGAAATGCCCGCCTTCGGCCAGCACCTCGACGGCGAAATGCGCTGCCACTTCGCAGAGATGCATCGTGCGCAGGTGGTCGGTCCGGTGATGACCGGTCGTCGGTGCGGCCATATCCGACAGCACCAGATCGGGCGTACCTCCGACCGCATCGATCAGCCGCTGCGGCGCATCCGGCTCCAAAAAGTCGAGCTGCAGGATGCTGACGCCAGGAATCGGCGCCATTTCGAGGAAGTCGATAGCGGCGACGCGGATATCCTCCTCGGTCGAATCGGTCACCTTGGCGGCGATCTGCGACCAGCTGCCCGGAGCGGCACCCAGATCGATGATGCGGCGAGCACCCTTGAGGATCTGATGCTTCTCGTCGATCTCCAGCAGCTTGAACGCGGCGCGGGCGCGGTAACCTTCAAGCTGGGCGCGCTGCACATAGGGATCGTTGATATGGCGCTGCAGCCATTGGCGCGACGAAGCCTTCAGCTTCTTTTTCTTGACGCGCTGGCCGAGCTTGCGGCCCGTGCGGTTGCCTGCGATGGTTGGCTTGGTCACGTCTGCGGCCCCTTCATATCCCTCGGTCGACGACCCCGGCGCAAGCGGCCCCGCCGCCAAACGCCATCGTCTGCCATCATGTCGGTCAGCAATCCCTCGCGTAGGCCGCGATCGGCAACGCGCATACGCGGGCTCGGCCAGCGGCGGCGGATCGCCTCCAGAATGGCGCATCCCGCCAGCACCAGATCGGCGCGATCCGGCCCGATGCAGGGATTGGCGGCGCGGCCGGCAAAATCCCAAGACAAGAGCTTGGCCTGCATCGCGCTCACCTCGTCATCCGACAGCCAGACGCCGTCGACCCTGCGCCGATCGTAACGCGGCAGATCGAGGTGAACGCCGGCAAGCGTCGTCACCGTGCCCGAAGTTCCGATCAAGTGGAAGTCGCCGCTGTCGCGTGCGGCGCCATGCACCGGCGGGCAATCGAAACGCTCGAGCATGCGCTGAACTTCGCACACCATCGTCTCGAACAGTTCAGGCGTTACATCGCGACCGCCATGCCGCTCGGAGAGCGTGACGACGCCGACGGGCAGCGAGGTCCAATGGGTGATGTGATTGGCAAGGCGGCTGGAGCGATTCTCGCCGATACGGATGACGGCAATTTCGGAGGAGCCGCCGCCAATATCGAACAGAACGACGGAGCGCGCCTCCGGTCCCACCAGCGACGAGCAGCCGGAAACGGCAAGCCGTGCCTCGGTCTCGCGATCAATGATTTCGAGCTGGAGTCCTGTTTCTTCTGTCACGCGCGCAAGGAAAGCTTCGCCGTTGTCCGCCGCGCGGCAGGCTTCGGTCGCGATCAGCCGCATGCGCCGGATTTCGCGTGTCTTCAGCTTGGCCGCGCAGATGCGCAGCGCCTCCACAGCCCGATCCATGGCATCGCTCGACAGACGTCCGCTGGCTCCAAGTCCTTCGCCGAGGCGCACGATGCGCGAAAAGGCATCGACCACCCGGAACTGGCCGGGGCGGGTCGGCTGCGCGATCAGCAGGCGGCAATTGTTGGTGCCGAGGTCGAGGGCCGCATAGAGGTCGAGTGGCCGGGAATCAGCGTCGGCATAGTGGTGATGTTGGCCCTGCCCTTCGCGGCGCGGCGGCGATTGCCTGATCTGGCGATGCTCGTCATGGGCCACTGGCGCATGCGCGTTCGAAGGCGCATTGGCAGGCGCGACGATCTGCGCCACTTTCTCATGCACCAGAGGCCGGCCCTGCAGGCCACGCTTGCTGCGATGCTTGCGTCGGTTCTTGCCGCTTTTATGCGAAGACGGATGGCCATGATCCGGCGAGGCACGATGCTCAGCCGGTGCCGAAAGCTGCTGTGTCTGGGAAGCAGGCTGCGCGCCACCTTGGGCTGCGCGTGCACGGCGCCGGCGCTTGCGCTTTTTGGCCGGTAAGCCGGCCTCATCCTCTGCTGGGCGTTGCGCCACCTGGCTGGACTTGCCTGCCTGGGTGGCCTCCGCAGAATGAGCGTTCGGACGGCCGTGACCGCGCTTACGCTTCGCGCGCCGGGAGGATTTACCCTTCCTGCGCTCTGCTGCCGACGCCCCGTCTGCCTGCGGCGCTAGGCCGCTGTCGGGGTCACTCACGTATCTTTTCCACCGCGCCGCGCAAGGCCCCTGAGGGTATGCTGCTGGCGCTCGTTCGATTTTCGTTGGGCAAAGAATACCAGCAGGATGGGTTTTCGCCAAATTCTTTTTGAATCACGTCATTTTAGTCGCGCGCCAAACAGCCCTCACGCGACCAGATGCGCCCTGATATCAGCCGCAAGTTGCTCCATCCGGTCGATCGGCGCATGCCCGATCAGCATGAAGGCGTGGGTGGCGCTCGACCAATAGACGACATTCATGCCCTTGCGATTTTCCATGTCCGGCGCCGCCGCACCCTTGGCGGATCGGACGATGCAGAGCGCCATGGGTCCGCTTTCCGGATCGAGATAGGCGATCTGAGCCAGCGGCTTGCTGTCATAATTCAGGATCTGAGCACGCTTGAACTCGATACCCGGCATGGCGACGGCTTCGGGCGCCAGCGACAGATTCAATTTGGCGCCGACTTCATTCAATTGCGCAACCTGTTGCGCATGATCACCGGCCGGAGCACTCAGCGTATCCGCCGTATAGAGCGAGAGATATTCCGCCACTACGGCACGCCATTCCGCATCTTCGTCCGGTTTCGAAAGCCGGTGGCCGATGCCGATCACGGCACGGTCGACGGCAATGGCAGCGACGAAGCTTGCGGCGACGGCCGCAAGGAAACCGCGGCGGCCGATGCCGGCAGTGCTGGCTTTGCTCTCCTCTCTCAAGGGAATGCCGGCAAGCATGGCATCCAGCCTCGCAGCCGGAGCCTCGGCAAGCATCGGCTGGAATGCCTCTGCGAAGGGCAAGGTGCTGCGCGACAGAAAATCGAATCGCTCCGCCACGCGCTCGTCGTCGGCGATCAATCGTTCGATCCGCCCGCGCTCGGAGACATTCAACTCGCCATCGATGAAGGCGGTGAGCTGCTCGTCCGAGGGCATCTGTCCTTTATGCGATTCACTCATTTCCATTCCCCAGTCGCTCACCTCCGGACGATTTCCCGTCAGCCGCCATTCCCATGCCCTCGGCGAGTTTCGCCCGCGCCGCCGCCAGCCGGCTCATGACCGTTCCGATCGGCACATCAAGAACGTCAGCCACCTCGCGATAGGAAAGCCCTTCGACATAGGCCAGGAACACCGCAGTGCGCTGCGCCTCCGGAAGGGCCTGAACGCGCTGCAACACCTGCCCGGCCAAAATATGCGTTTCGGTTTGCCGAGCACCGTCGAAAACCAGCGTCTCGTCGGCATCGACAAAGCCCTGTCCCATGCGCACACGGCGCGAGCGGACCTCGTTCAGCCAGATCGAATGCAGGATGGCAAAGAGCCAGCGATCGAGCCGCGTGCCCGATGTGAACTGAGCCGCTCGCTCCAGAGCCCTGACGCAGGTCGCCTGCACGAGATCGTCGGCCACGTCACGCTGACGCGACAGCACCACACCATAGCGCCACAGCCGCGTCAGATGCTGGGACAGTCCCGCCCTGATATCCTCTTCGCTCGCTATGACAGCCTCCGCCATTCCCGCATGTCCGGGAGCCGCCGATCTTTTTGGCGGCTCCGCTGCCGTCAGACTATAAGCGGAAATTGCGCCACGAGCGACTGGCATCACTCCCATATCCCTCGCAAAGCTCCCTGCTTCCCGTCTTTATCCCCGGCGCTGACCTGCGATCACAGGCTGGACGGATTCATGATCGCGGCGTGAAGATCGCGATATTCCTCACAGCTCGTATTGCCGCAGAGCGTCTTGATCGTGCTCAGCTGGTCCTTGGCGAGGTCCATCTGGCCCTTGATGACGTAGGCTTCGCCGAGATATTCACGAACCAGCGTGTACTTCGGATCCATGGCGACAGACTTCTGGTAATAGGAGATGCCTTCGTCGGTACGGCCGAGTTTGCGGGTGGCGTAACCGCGATAGTTCAGCGCTTCTGCCGTATTCGGATTCTTCATCGTGTCGAGGACAGCCAGGGCTTCCTCGTAGCGATGATCCTTCTTGGCGAGCGAGTAGGCATAATCCGCGCGGTTTTCGTCCGTGACGTTGGCACCCTGCTGCTTCACGCACTTCTTGGTCTTCTGATCGTAGATCTCGCCCTTCTTGCAGGTCGGCGTCGTGCTCGAATCGTTGCCGGCAGCAAAGACCGGGATGGCGAAAGCGCCGAGGGTCAGGCTTGCGCCGAGAGCGATGGAAGCCAGGCGAATTGCTTTGGTCGTCATGGAATGTCTCCTTGGCAAAATGAACGTTGCGAGGGGAGAACACACCATCGGCATCTTTTATTCGGACGATGCGAAAAATTTTTTCGGCGCATCCCAATGCGGGACGCCGTCACTCTTTCGTGACTGCTCCGGCATCGAATAGACCACCCTCACGACGTGTTTCCATCCCACGCCCCTCAAGGGCGCAGGAGAAACTCGTGACTGATACCGTCAAACTTCTAAGTGTCGCCTCTGCAACGCCCGACAATATCATCCTCCAGACCGACGCCGCCGAGACTGCGAGCCGCCTCTTCTCGAGCCGCTTTCAAGATTTCAAATATCTCGCGCGCGTGTTCGAAAGCACCGGCATCCGCAAGCGCCATGTGGTGCGGTCACTTTCCTGGTTCGAACAGCCGCATGGCTGGCAGGACCGTATGGCGGCCTATACCGAGGTGGCCTCGGAGCTTTTCCGCCGGACGGCGGCTGCAGCGCTGCAACGCGCCGGCCTTGAGGCCCGGCATGTGGACTGCGTTGTTACAGTCTCATCCACCGGGCTTGCGACGCCGAGCCTCGACGCGCGGCTGGCCGGCTTGATGGGCTTCCGTGCCGATATCGAGCGTGTACCGGTCTTCGGGCTCGGCTGTGCAGCCGGCGTATCCGGTCTTGCGGTGGCGACGAAGATGGCACGAAGCCGGCCAGGCGCCGTTGTCCTTTTTGTCTCGATCGAACTCTGCTCCCTTGCCTTTCGGCTGGACGAACTGACACGGCCCAACATCATTGCCACCGCGCTATTCGGCGACGGAGCAGCGGCCTGTGTGCTGCGGGCCGGCGAAAGCGGCATTGCGGAAATCGAATCGACCGGCGAACATCTTTTCCCCGAGAGCCTCGGCATCATGGGCTGGAAGATCGATGATACCGGCTTTGGTATCATCCTCGAACAATCGCTGCCGGTCTTTGCCGAGACGCATCTCAAGGGCGCGGTTGCCGGCATTCTGGAGCGATCCCGGCTTTTGATCTCCGATATCGACCGCTTCATCTGTCATCCGGGCGGCGCCAAGGTGCTGGCGGCACTCGAAAGCGCGCTCGGCCTTGAAGAAGGCTCGCTCGATATCGAACGCGAGGTGATCCGCGACTACGGCAACATGTCTTCGCCCACCGTGCTGTTCGTGCTGGAGCGCGCCATTGCGGCCGGCTTGCCGGAGCGTTCCGCCCTGCTGGCCATGGGGCCGGGATTTTCGGCAAGCTGCATCACCTTGAGGAGGGTCGCCTGATGCTGTGGCCATCGATCGCACTTCTGACTTTCGTGACGCTGCAGCGGCTGGCGGAGCTCGTCTATGCAGGGCATAACACCGCAGCACTCCTTGCCCGCGGCGCCCGGGAATATGCAGCGGAGCACTATCCCTTCATGGTGGCGACGCATGCGGCCTGGCTGATCGGATTGTGGCTGCTCGCCATCGGCCGGCCTGTCGATCTCGTCTGGTTCCTGCTCTTCATGGTGCTGCAGGGACTGCGCCTCTGGGTACTGGCGACACTGAGGGATCGTTGGACGACGCGCATCATCATATTGCCCCGCGCGGCGCTGGTGACGAAAGGACCCTATCGCTTCCTCAGCCATCCCAACTATGCCGTCGTCGTCGGCGAGATCGCTGTCTTGCCGCTCGCCTTCGGCATGCCGCTTTACGCCGCGATCTTTTCGCTGCTCAACGGCATCATTCTTGTGATCCGCATCCGCGCCGAAAACGCCTGCCTGAAACAGAGTGCGGCCTGACCGCATTTTTCAATTGCGCCGCTGAAATTTGGCAGGCATTTTCGATGCTTAGAGCGCGGTCAGACAATACGGAACGATCGAGCGGCAATGCAATAGGCATGCGGATAGCAGGATAAAATGACAAAGGACGCAATCGTTCTCGGTGCAGGCATCGTCGGTGTTTCGACGGCAATCCATCTGCAGCGGCGGGGGCGGCAAGTCGTCCTCGTCGACCGCCAGCCACCGGGCCAGGGAACATCCTTCGGCAATGCCGGCCTCATTCAGCGCGAGGGCGTCGTGCCCTACGGCTTCCCGCAGCAATTCGGCCTGCTGCTGCGCTATGCCTTCAACAATCGCATCGACGCGCATTATCATCTGCACGCTCTGCCGGCGCAAATCGCCTTCCTCGCACGCTATTGGTGGAACTCCAATACCAAGCGCCACGAGATGATTTCGCGCGCCTATGCGCCGCTGATCGAACATTCCGTCAGCGAGCACAACGATCTCATCGAAGCCTCGCATGCCGAAGAGCTCATTCGCAAGAACGGCTGGGTGGAGCTGTTCCGTTCGAACGGAAAGCGCGACGCCGAGTTTGCCGAGGCCGAACGACTCAACCGCGAATTCGGGATCGGTTACGACGCGCTAAGCGGTGCGGAGATCACAACCATGGAGCCGCATCTCAGAGGCAATTTTTCCGGCGCGCTTCGCTGGCGCGACCCCTGGTCGGTGCTCGATCCGCACGGGCTGACATCAGCCTATCGCCGATATTTCGAAAGTATTGGCGGGCGTGTGACGACGGGAGATGCCGTCTCACTCGGAATGGCCGGTTCGGCCTGGAGAATGGTGACGGCGGAGGGATCGATCGACGCGGAGGACGTCGTCGTCGCACTCGGCCCCTGGGCCGATATCGTCACGAAACGCTTCGGCTATGCCTTCCCGCTCGGCGTCAAGCGCGGCTATCACATGCATTACGCCACCGAGGGCGACGCCATCCTCAACAACTGGACGCTGGATGCCGAGCGCGGCTATCTGCTGGCGCCGATGAGCCGCGGCATCCGGCTGACGACCGGTGCCGAATTCGCCCTGCGCGATGCTCCGAAGACACCGGTCCAGCTCGACCGTGCCGAAGCCGTCGCGCGCACCACCTTCCCGCTTGGCGAGCGGCTCGATCCGGAACCCTGGATGGGAGCACGGCCTTGCACGCCCGACATGATGCCGATCATCGGAAAGGCACCGCGCCATAACGGCCTATGGTTCGCCTTCGGGCATGCCCATCACGGGTTGACGCTCGGCCCGGTGACCGGCCGCGTGCTCGCCGAGCTCATCACCGGCGAGAAGCCCTTCATCGATATTTCGGCTTATGCTCCGGGCCGGTTTGCACCCTGAGCCGCTCTATCTCACGCAATTCCGGACGGAAAACCGCTACGCACTTTTCCTGGAATTGCTTTAGAGGATTGCCCGGAGGCTTCTGACAGACGCATCGACGATCTCTTCGATCGTGGCGTCGATGTCGACGGTGACGACACCGGGCTCGCCCGTCGGTACTTCCAGCGTCTGCAATTGGCTTTCGAGCAGCGAGGTCGGCATGAAATGCCCCTTGCGCTCGCCCATGCGCTTCGTCAGCAGCTCTTTGGAGCCTTCGAGATAGATGAAATAGAGGTGACCGCCGGCGGATGCCCGCAAGCGCTCGCGATAGACGCGCTTCAACGCCGAGCAGGTCACGGCAACGCCTTCGCCTTTCGCAAGGCTTGCCGATATTTCCTGGCCGATCTTTTCGAGCCACGGCCAGCGATCCTCATCCGTCAGCGGAATGCCCTTGCTCATCTTCTCGACATTGGCTGCCGGGTGCAGGGCATCGCCTTCGATGAAATGGATGCCGAGCTTGGCCGCCACACCCTCACCGATCGAGGATTTACCGCTGCCGCTCACACCCATGACGATGATGGCAAGCGGGGTGTCCTGATTATCGCGCATAGGCCTATCCGAAATGATTGATTTCAAACCGGGCACGGTCGCTCTTCAGCCATGCCCGATTCGCAACTTGGATCAATCCAGCGGAAAGAAACAGGAAAATTTATGCGTTCCGTCGCCCGCCAGTTCCGGTTCAACCTGCCGGCACTTGTCCTGGGCACGCCAGCAGCGCGGATTGAAGTGGCAGCCCTTCGGCGGATTGAGCGGCGACGGCAATTCACCCTGCAGGCGGATGCGGTTCTTTTCGCGATCCGGATCGGCGATCGGCGTCGCCGACAGAAGGGCCGCAGTATAGGGATGGCGCGGCCGGTTGAAGACCTCGTCCGCCGTGCCGGTTTCCACCGGACGTCCGAGATACATAACCATCACGTCGTCTGCGATGTGACGGACGACGGAAAGGCCATGCGAGATAAAGAGGTAGGCAAGGCCCATCTCCTTCTGCAGATCCATCAGCAAGTTCAGGACCTGTGCCTGGATCGACAGATCGAGTGCGGACACCGGCTCATCGAGCACCAGCACCTTCGGCCGCAGCATCAGAGCACGCGCGATGGCGATGCGCTGGCGCTGGCCGCCCGAGAACATATGCGGGTAACGATCATAGTGTTCCGGACGCAGACCGACGCGTGCCATCATCTCCTCCACCTTGCGGCGTCGGGTGGCGGCATCATCATCCGTGTTGATCTTCAGCGGCTCTTCCAGGATGGAGCCGACCTTCTGGCGCGGATTCAGCGAGCCATAAGGGTTCTGAAACACGATCTGCACGGCACTGCGCAGGCTGCGGTCGCCGAGCCTGGCGGGCTTGCCGTCTATCAGCAATTCGCCGGCCGTCGGATTTTCGATCATCGTCACGAGGCGAGCGAGCGTCGACTTACCGCAGCCGGATTCGCCGACGACAGCGAGCGTGCGGCCCGACTGCAGGCTGAAGCTGACGCCGTTCAGCGCCTTGACGGTCGCTTCCGGTTTGAAGGTGCCGCGCTTGACGGTGTAGAAGCGGGCGAGATCGCGCCCTTCGAGAACAGCGCCGGTCATGCGGCACCTCCTGCTTTTTGCGTGGCGACAATGCCGGGGTGGCCGAGTGGCTTGCCATGTTGCAGCGGATAATTGCATAGGGCTACGCCCAGTTCAGGCCCCTGGCGCTTCACGCCCTTGTCGCATTCCGGCGTTGCAAAGGAGCAGCGCGGCGCAAAGAGACAGCCCGTCGGTCGATCGTGCTGACCGGGAACGACGCCGGCAATCGACGGCAGACGCTCGCCGACTTCGGCGCGCTCCGGCAGAGCCGAAAGAAGGGCTGCCGTATAGGGATGGTGCGGATCGCGGAACAGTTCCTTGACCGGCTGCTCCTCGACCTTCTGGCCGGCATATTGCACCTGTACGCGCTCTGCCGTTTCGGCGACGACGCCCATGTCATGCGTGATGAGCACGAGCGCCATGCCCTGCTCCCGCTGAAGGCGCACGAGCAGGTCGAGGATCTGCGCCTGGATCGTCACGTCGAGCGCGGTCGTGGGCTCATCGGCAATCAGAAGCTTCGGATTGCAGGCGAGCGCCATGGCGATCATGACGCGCTGGCTCATGCCACCGGACATCTGATGCGGGAAGTTCGACAGGCGATCCGCAGGGGCTGGAATGCCGACGAGATTCAAGAGTTCGATCGAGCGTTCGCGGCGAGCCTTGCGGTCAAGGCCCATATGGATGCGGAGCGTCTCGCCGAGCTGGAAGCCGACCGTGAAGCACGGATTAAGGCTCGACATCGGCTCCTGGAAGATCATGGCCATGTCCTTGCCGATGATCTTGCGACGCTGACGCGAGGAGATACCGCGCAGGTCCTTGCCGTCGAACATCATGCGGTCGGCGGTGATCTTCGCCGTCCAGGGCAGAAGGCCCATCATGGCAAGCATGGAGACCGACTTGCCGGAACCGGATTCGCCGACGATCGACAGGATTTCTCCTTTGTCGCACGTCAGCGAGACGCCATCGACGGCCCGGAACAAGCCGGACGAGGTCTGAAATTCGACGGAGAGGTTTTCAATATCGAGGAGTGCCATTACGACCTCTTCAGCTTCGGGTCGAATGCATCGCGCAGGCCGTCGCCCATCAGATTGATGGCGAGCACCGTGATCAGGATGCAGAGACCGGGGAAAGTAACGAGCCAAGGGTTGCTCTGGAAGAATTCACGCGAATCCGCCAGCATCGTCCCCCATTCCGGCGTCGGCGGCTGAGCGCCTTGACCGAGAAAGCCGAGCGCGGCGGCATCGAGAATGGCGGAGGAGAATGCCAGCGTCGCCTGGACGATCAACGGTCCCAGACAGTTCGGCAGGATAGTCTTGAACATCAGCCGCAGCGGGCCGGCGCCGGCTACGCGGGAGGCGATGACATATTCCTTGTCGCGCTCGGCCATGACGGAAGCGCGGGTCAGACGAACGAAATGCGGCTGGTTGACGATGGAGATCGCGATCATCGCATTGGTCAGGCCCGGTCCGAGGATAGCCACCAGCACCAGGGCGAGCAGCAGGGAGGGGACCGCGAGGATGATGTCCATGATGCGCATGATAATCGTATCGACACGGCCACGCACATAGCCGGCGACGAGACCGATCAGGATGCCGGCGAGTGCAGAAAGCGAGGCAACGACGAGGCCGATGAACAGCGAGAAGCGTGTGCCATAGATGAGGCGCGACAGGAGATCACGGCCATTGGCATCGGTGCCGAGTAGGAAGCTGCTGTTGCCGCCCTCCGCCCAGGCGGGCGGCAGGCGCTGCATGTCGCTGCCATAGGCCACATCGGGATTATGCGGCGCCACGAGACCGGCGAAAATCGCCAGAAACAGGACGAAAAGGAAGATCGCAAGGCCGATGACGGCGCCCTTGTTGCGAGAGAAATAATACCAGAACTCCGCAAGAGCGGAAGGACGGTCGGATTTGACACTAACCGTTTTGACGCTAACCGTGCTCATGGGCCGCTCCTAGTGACGAATGCGTGGATTGACGAAGCCGTAGAGCAGGTCGACGACGAGATTGACGAGCATGACGATGCCGGCGATCAGCAACAGGCCACCCTGCACCACCGGATAATCGCGCTTGAAGACCGCATCTATCATCCATTTGCCGATACCCGGCCAGGAGAAGATGCTTTCCGTCAGGATGGCGCCGCCGAGCAGCACGCCGACCTGCAGGCCGATCGTAGTGACGACGGGGATCATCGCATTTCGCAATGCGTGCACGGAAACGACGCGCAGCGGCGAGAGGCCCTTGGAACGAGCCGTGCGCACATAATCCTCGCCGAGCACTTCGAGCATCGCCGAGCGCGTCTGGCGCGCGATCACGGCGAGCGGGATCGTGCCAAGCACGATGGTCGGCAGGATCAGCGAATTGAAAGCGGACCAGAAGGCGCCCTTCTGGCCGGACAGCAGGCTGTCGATCAGCATGAAGCCGGTGATCGGCTTGAAGAAATAGATGAGTCCGATACGGCCCGAAACCGGCGTCCAGTGCAGATAGCCGTTGAAGACGATGATAAGCAGCAGGCCCCACCAGAAGATCGGCATGGAATAGCCGACGAGGGCGACGCCCATGACGCTCTGGTCGAACCATGTGCCCCGCTTCACGGCGGCGAAAACACCGGCTGGTATGCCAAGACAGATCGCGAGGATCATGGCACAGATCGACAGCTCGAGCGTGGCCGGGAAGAAGGTCAAAAAGTCGGTCAGCACGTCACGCTTTGTCGTGATCGAGGTGCCGAGATCGCCATGAAGGGCATTCCAGATATATCGGCCGTACTGCACGACCATCGGCTGGTCGTAGCCGAGATCGTGCGAGATCTGCGCATGACGCTCCGGCGACATGACGCGTTCGCCCGACAGCAGCATGACAGGATCGCCGGGAAGCAGGCGGATGAAAGAGAAGGCGACGATCGATACACCGAGGAATGTCGGGATCAGCACCGCTAGCCGGCTGAAAAGAAATCGCAACATGGCAGATGTCCAAATTTTTCCGGCGGTCAGACAGAGTGTCTGACCGCCGGTTCGCCCGATACTAGCCGGGCATTCTCACAGATTTTTCGTTATTCGGCGATATCGACGCCGTCGAAGCGATGAATACCGAGCGGATCCTGGAAGTAGCCCGTGACATTCTTCGTCATCGGCATGAAGACTTCCGAGTGATCGATCGTCATCCACGGTGCTTCGCGCTTGAAGACGACCTGAGCCTCTTCGTAGAGCTTCGTGCGCTCCTTGACGTCAGCCGTCTGCTTGGCCTTCTTCACCAGACCGTCGAATTCCTTGTTGCACCACTGTGCGCGGTTGTTGCCGCCAACGGCATCGCAGCCGAGCAGCGTGTCAAGGAAGTTGTCCGGGTCGCCGTTGTCGCCAGTCCAGCCGAGGATGGCCGCGCCATCGCGGTCCTTGGCGGAGGAGAGCTTCAGGTACTGCGCCCAGTCATAGGTGACGATCTCGACCTTGACGCCGATCTTGGCAAGGTCCGCCTGCATCAGCTCGGCAGCGCGACGGGCGTTCAGCATGTAGGGACGCGACACGGGCATCGCCCAGATCTTCATGCTGAGATCCTTGACGCCGGCCTTTTCGAGCAGCTTCTTGGCTTCTTCCGGATTGAATGCGTCGTCCTTGATGTCCTTGTTGTAGGACCACATGGTCGGCGGGATCGGGTTGGTCGCAACCTTGGCGGAGCCCTGGAAAACGGCATCGACGATGGCCTGCTTGTTGACAGCCATGTTGATGGCCTTGCGTACTTCGACCTTGTCGAACGGAGCAACCAGCGTGTTGTAGGCGAGATAGGAAACGTTCAGGCCAGCCTGATCGAGAACCTTGAGGTTCTTGTCGGCCTTCAGATCCTTGATATCAGCCGCATTCGGATACGGCATGATGTTGCACTCACCGGACTTCAGCTTCTGCGCACGAACGGAGGCGTCCGGCGTGATCGCGAAGACGAGATCGTCGATCTTTTCCTTGCCCTTGAAGTAGGTTTCGTTCGCCTTGTAGCGGATGACGGCATCCGGCTGATAGGCGACGAAGGTGAATGCGCCAGTGCCGAGCGGCTGCTGGTTCATCTGCTCCATCTTCTTGTCGGCCTGCAGCTTGTCGGCATATTCCTTCGACAGGATCGAGGCAAAGTCCATAGCGAGGTCGGCGAGGAACGGAGCTTCCGGGCGGTCAAGGACGAACTTGACGGTGAGATCGTCAACCTTGTCGATCGACTTGATGAGCTTCGGGAAGCCCATGCCATCGGCATATTCGTAGGTACCGCCGGCGACATACTTCGCCCAGGGGCTGTCCGTGCCGAGCTGGCGGCCGATCGAGAAGATCACGTCATCGGCGTTGAGGTCGCGCGTCGGCGTGAAGAAGTCGGTGGTCTGGAACTTGACGCCCTTGCGGAGCTTGAAGGTGTATTCCTTGCCGTCCGGAGACACGGTCCAGCTTTCGGCAAGGCCCGGCTCGATTTCGGTGCTGCCATGCTTGAATTCGACAAGGCGGCTATAGACCGTGCGCGACGAGGCGTCGAAAGTATTGCCTCCGGTGTAGAGACCCGGGTCAAAACCTTCCGGCGAGCTTTCCGAGCAATAGACAAGCGTTTTTGACCAGGCGGACGTCGCCATGACCGAAGCCAAGGCTGTCACTGCCAGCAGGACAGAAATCTTTTTCATGATATCGTTTCCCAGATTGTTATTCTTTTGAAGCCGTGGACACCACCAGAGGTTCCCATCCGGATCGCGCCGATGGAACTTTATTTTAAGTTTGAAAGCAACAAGCGCCGCCTAAAATTTTTCCAATTTCTAGAGTTTGGAAATTTTTGAACGAAAAAACCTCTGAATTGGTAATTTTCTGGCAAAAATTTGCACGCCCTTAGCAGATTCAGAACGATTTGCCGTTTTGCTCTTTCAATCCGCCAACCGCCTATTGCCCGGATAGGAGGCAATACAAACGAAAATCCGCAGCTACCGGCGGTAACTGCGGACTGAAACATGTTCGAATTTCAGAGGACTGATCAGGCGGCCGGGGCTGCAACCACCGGCTTCTTCGCAATCGCCTTGTGATCTTTGTCGGTAAGGCCGAGGAGAAAGTTGATCTGCGGGCGAGCCTTGACAAGGTCGTCGATGGAATATTCGGTCAGAACGTCGAAGAAAGCATTGAGCGCCTTGCGCAACGCCGAGTTGAGGCCGCAGCTATCGACCAGTGGGCATTCCACCACGCCATCCTCGAAGCATTCCGCCATGGCGAAACTATCTTCGGTAACACGGACGACATCGAACAGACTGATATCGGTCGCCGGCTTGCCAAGGCGCACGCCGCCATTGCGGCCACGCACCGTTTCGACAAGGCCAGCCTTGGTCAACGGCTGCAGAATCTTGAAGAGAAACAGCTCAGATACGCTGTATGCCCTGGCGATTTCCGGAATTCGGCTCAGATGGCCATCATTGGCGGCGCAATACATCAGCATGCGCACTGCGTAATTGGTCTGTTTCGTCAAACGCATGCCGATCTCCTGGAATCAAGGCTGCTTAGGGGGCTGGCCCCGTATATAGTGGCTTTCTTAGTTTTGAACAATTCCAAAATATGAAATTCATATTCAGCTTATTTAGAAAGCCTGAGCTCCTCACCCCTTCGGCTTCGTCCCCTTCTCCTCCAGCTCCCTGGCATAACCAAGGATCGCCTGCTTGCGCTCGGGCGTCCCCGGATGGGTTGAGAGCATGCTGGTACTGCTATGATCGCCAAGTTTCGTTTCAAGGATATCGAAGAACCGTGAGAGTGCCGTCGGATCCATGCCCGCCGCCTGCATCAACTCGACAGAGCGGCGATCGGCCTGTGCTTCCGCCTCGCGGGAATAGGAAAGCGCAAGTAGGCCGCCGCCTTGCGTCAACAGATCCTGAATGCCGGAACCGACGTCACCAGCTATCAGAAGCACGAGACCCGCAACACCCGCGGCACGGTAAAGCTGACGCAGGCTGTGCCTGTATTCGACGTGACCGATCTCGTGACCAAGCACGGCGGCAATCAGTTCCTTATCACCGCCGGCGAGTTCGACCAATTGGTCAGTCAGAACGAGGTTTCCGTCCGGCAGCGCGAAGGCGTTCGGACCGATGAGGCCGCCATCGCGGAAATTCAGATGATAACGGCCGGCACCACCTTCCGCATTTGCGGCTATCGTGTCAAAATCATTGCGAATTTCCGTCTGCTGTGCCGCCGGCAGCTTGCTGGGGCCGAAGCTCACCTGGTCCAATGCCTTCAGCGTCCCTGCCGACATCATCTCCGGCACCACGGGCGGCGTCACCAGCACCGCAACCTCCACCAAGATCGGCAGGGCATAGCGATAGATGACCGAAGCAAGGACGATCGTCGCAAGAGCGAAGGCGATCAGACGGGGACGAACGATCTCAAGTCCATGAACGAAACCACTGCGTCCCTCGCCGCGGCTTCGCAGGTAAGCATCGACGGCGTCATTATCGCAGGTTTCAAAAACCGATTCATTTCCGAACACAATGCGACGCGGGATGGAGCCGACGCGCGGGCTGACCTCGATATCCGAGCGGATACCCCAGGCAAGCCGCTTGTCTTCCTCATCCTCTTCAGACGAGAGCACCATGAGAGACCCGCCGATATCCATCAGCCGGGACGGAACCTCCCGGCTGGAATGCGGCGGATGCCAGACACCCGTCGCGATCGTCTGCGGATCAGAAGCCAAAGTCGAATCCATCGACATCGAGATATTCCGCGCTGATCGCGTTGCCGGTCGAGCGGATCTGGTCGAACACGACGCCGATTTCGCCATTGATACTGATCGCCGTATGCTCTGCCAAGAAGCGCTGCATGCGCACCGCCGCCCACGGGCGCATCAATCCGAGAGTTACCAAGGTGACGACGACATTGGAAATCGCAATCCACGCATAGCGCCGGCGACCAAGATCGCTTCTGAGCTCATGACGATGATCGACCGTTGCCGCCGACCAGACGATGTTGCGCACCGTCGCGCGGTAATAAAGACCAGCGAATAGGTAAATCGGGAAAATAAGCACAATCATCCAATGCCACAGGCTGAGGCTGCCCATTCCCGGTCCCATCGAGTTGCTGCTGAAACCGATCGCGAAAGCGCTTACAACTCCCAATATCACGATGCTTACGATCATAATCGCGATTACGGTGACGAGGGCCTCGTAGAGCGCGCCCAATCGCGGCTCGGTCGAGAACGGCCGATCGCCATAGCGCAGATTGTCGAAGATATATTTATAGAACCATCGGCTTGCGATCGGGGACAGTAGCCCAAACGATACAATCGTTACCAGAGCGCCGAGGAAGATTGCCTTGAATGCACCGCCATAGGTCCCAACGAAATCGAAGCGCACATTGCGATAGCTCGTAACCCGCGCATTGAACCGAAGGCCGCGCATGAGGAACCATGGGAATACCACCAGCAAGACGGGCCAGATCACCAAAACCGCCAGCGGCGCAATATGCGAAAGTACATTCAACACGAAGAAAACGCCGAATACGATCAGCCGGCCGATCAATATCTGCTTACCCTTGGCATGATATTCGAAACTGTGGTCCAGAATGACCGTATTCCCATAGAAATACCGGTTCCGGCGGACCTTTGCCCAGGCCGAATAAATACCCAGCGTAACAATCGTCAGCAGAATATTGACGATCCAGATGCCGAAATATTCCGAAGCGTTGCCTGTGAAGGAAGCTCTTTGGAAAAAAGGGCTTCCGCCCAGCGGATAATCTTGCTCAACAACTGCCATGCTATGTTCCCCTACCCCACAAGAGGACGAGCGTTCCCACCGGCACTCCAAGTAAGCACCAGACGTTGGGCGACGTGTTGCGCGGCACGTCACTCGCCTTAACATTGCATTTGAGATCAGGAAAACGACCGCCGATCAACGGAAAAATACAGGCTTACCGCACTTGAGGCGCGAACGGGCAATTTGCAGCAAGACTGCAACCTTAATGCCACAACGGCGCCAACTCACTTATGGCACGGAAATCCATACCGCCATTTCGCAGCCGCCCGGCTCGCGGAAATGGAAGCGACGTCCACCAGGAAAATCGAAAGCCGGGCGGGTGATGACGCCGCCGGCGAATTCGACGGCACGTTGAGCAGCTTCCAGATCGGTGGTGCGCACGACGGGCAAAGGCGTGCCGGCCGCCTCCCCCGCGTCCCCGTCTATGCCGGCATCTATTCCGGCTGCCTCGATGACATGGTAAGTCGGTCCATAGCTGACAAAGCTCCAGTCGAAGGCTTCTTCGAAGAAGCGGCGGGTCTTCAGGCCGTCTTTCGACGGAAATTCGAGATAGTCGATCTGATAGGTCACGGCCATCGCGCGGCCCTCCCGTTGTTCTTGTTTTGTTCTAAATGAAAACAGCGGCCCTGACAAGATGACTCCATCGAAAACAAACGCAATAAAAAAGCCGCCGTCCGAAAAAATTCCGGACGACGGCTGATGGAAGCCAATGATTGCGGTGCTTATTTCATCGTCGGCATGACGAATTCGGCGCCATCCTTGATACCGGACGGCCAGCGCGCGGTGATCGTCTTCGTGCGCGTCCAGAACTTGATCGAGTCCGTGCCGTGCTGGTTGAGGTCACCGAAGCTCGAAGCCTTCCAGCCGCCGAAGGAGTGGTAGGCAAGCGGAACCGGGATCGGAACGTTGACGCCGATCATGCCGATATTGATGCGCGAAGCGAAATCGCGAGCCGCATCGCCGTCACGGGTGTAGATGGCGACGCCGTTGCCGTATTCGTGCTTCATCGGCAGGTCGAGGGCATCCTCGTAGTTCTTGGCGCGAACGACCGACAGAACCGGCCCGAAGATCTCGGTCTTGTAGATGTCCATCTCCGGCTTGACGTGGTCGAACAACGTGCCGCCGACGAAATAGCCGTCTTCATAACCCTGCAGCTTGAAGCCGCGGCCGTCGACGACCAGCTTGGCGCCTTCTTCGACGCCACGGTCGATCAGGCCGTTGACGCGGTTATAGGCATCCTTGGTGACCAGCGGGCCCATGTCGGCCTTCTCATCGGTATAGGGGCCGATGCGCAGGGATTCGATCTTCGGAACCAGCTTCTCGACGAGACGGTTGGCCGTCTCCTCGCCGACCGGAACCGCGACCGACACCGCCATGCAACGCTCGCCGGCAGAGCCGTAGCCGGCGCCCATCAGGGCATTGACGGCCTGGTCCATATCGGCGTCGGGCATAATGATCATGTGGTTCTTGGCGCCGCCGAAGCACTGTGCGCGCTTGCCGTTCATGGCGGCCGTGCCATAGACGTAGCGGGCAATCGGCGTGGAGCCGACGAAGGAAACGGCAGCGATATCCGGATCCGTCAGGATGGCATCGACGGCAGCCTTGTCGCCATTGACCACGTTGAGGATGCCTGCCGGCAGGCCGGCTTCGATCATCAGTTCAGCAAGGCGGATCGGCAGGGACGGATCGCGCTCTGACGGCTTCAGGATGAAGGCGTTGCCGCACGCGATCGCCGGCGCGAACATCCACATCGGGATCATGCCTGGGAAGTTGAACGGCGTGATGCCGGCGCCGACACCGACCGGCTGGCGGATGGAGTACATGTCGATAGCCGGGCCGGCGCCTTCGGTGAACTCACCCTTTTGCAGATGCGGAATGCCGCAGACAAATTCGCAGACTTCGAGGCCGCGGATGATATCGCCCTTGGAATCCTCGACCGTCTTGCCGTGCTCCGAAGAAAGCAGGGTCGCCAGCTCATCCATGTTCTGGTTCAGCAGTTCGACGAACTTGAAGAAAACGCGGGCGCGGCGCTGCGGGTTGGTGGCGGCCCATTTCGGCTGCGCAGCCTTGGCATTTTCGACGGCTGCGCGCAGTTCGTCAACGTTCGCGAGCGCGACGGTTGCCTGCACTTCGCCGGTTGCCGGGTTATAGACGTTGCTCGTGCGTCCGCTCGTGCCGGCGACGTGCTTGCCGCCGATGAAATGACCGATCTCACGCATGGATGTGCCTCCTCGTTTTCTTGGATGCTGACAGGATGGCACTTCAATTTGCACAAATCAATGAGCTGTTATAAGCAACCGTTGTGCAAAAATTAAAGTCCGAAAGCATGTCGCGTAAAAGTGTATAGCGGTTTTTGCGATAACGACATGCGCGAGACCAAAGGCCGAACGCGCAAAAGGATGTGTGCTGATGGATTGGGATGACGTCCGCATGTTTTTGGCTGTGGCGCGCACGGGCCAGATCCTGGCTGCTTCGAAACGGCTGGGCGTCAACCACGCCACCCTCTCCCGCCGCGTGACGACGCTGGAGGAACGGCTGAAGACGCGGCTGCTGGTGCGCCGCACCAATGGCTGCGACCTGACGGCGGAAGGCGAAATCTTCCTTCACGCGGCAGAGCGCATGGAAACTGAGATGCTGCGCGCGCAGGCAAGCGTCGGTCACCTCGACAGCGCGATCACAGGGACCGTGCGCATCGGCGCGCCCGACGGCTTCGGGGTTTCTTTCCTCGCGCCGCGGCTCGGGCGGCTGATCGCCCACTATCCGGAGCTGCGCATTCAGCTCGTGCCCGTTCCCCGCTCCTTCTCGCTGTCGCAGCGCGAGGCCGATATCGCCATCACGCTGGAACGGCCGGAGCAAGGACGTTTGGTCTCATCGAAACTGACGGATTACACGCTCGGGCTCTATGCCTCGAAAGCCTATCTCGAGCAGGCAGGATTGCCCGACAGCGTCGAGGCGCTGAAGCTGCATCCGCGCGTCGGCTATGTCGAAGACCTGATCTTTACGGCATCGCTCAATTTTTCCGGCGAGATCATGCGCAGCTGGGACGCCTCTTTCGAGATCTCCACAGCCATCGGCCAGACGGAAGCAGTGCGTTCCGGCGCAGGCGTCGGCATTCTGCATGATTATATTGCCCGACAGTTTCCGGAGCTGACCCGTATTCTGCCGGATGTCTCCATCAAGCGTGCCTACTGGACGACCTATCATGAAAGCGCCCGCGATCTCATGCGTGTGCGCACTGTCGCGGACTTTTTGCAGGAGCTGGTCAGCGAGGAGCGGCGGATCTTCCTGTAAATAACGCCGATGGAGGCGCCTCCGGCTCGGAGGCAATGGTCACGGCATCAAGCTGCGCCACCATGATGGTGCATGCGGCGGTTGAGCCTCCGCATGCTTCGGCGGCTCCTCGTTCTCGTCGGGGTTGGGCACGGGAACTTCATCCGGCAACCTGTCCGGCTCCGGCTCTCCGATCGGCGGCTTCGGCGCCCAGCCTGGCTCCGGCATCGGAGGCGTATCGGGAATAGGCTCGTTCGGTACAGACATGCCCGCTCCTTTCGTCTGCTTGCCGATATGGACACAACGATGAGCGATGCCGACGGTTCCAAGATAATTTGGGCATGCGAGCAGCGTTTGCGATAGAGACGCGGTTCGCCACCCTCACGCCTTGCTTCTGGACAAAGGCCGGGTGAAGCTTAGTATTTTCGCGGAGAGATCAGGAGCCAGGACGATGAGCGACAAGAAGCAGCAGAAACTGGACGAGAAAGAACACAAGGAACAGGACGATTATCTGGAGGAAGCGCTGGAGGAGACTTTTCCGGCAAGCGATCCGATATCGCCCGGCCATGTCTCGAAGAAGCCTGAAGACAAGAAGTAGGCCCGCGAGGCCAAAGGCGTCGGTATCTTCTACGAACGAACCGGGGAGAAAATGGTACGGTTGGGGGGTCTCGAACCTCCGACCTCAGGTGCCACAAACCTGCGCTCTAACCAACTGAGCTACAACCGCACTTGCTCGCGTCGCCGCGAACGGGGGTGACATACGAGGACTTTGAAATTATTTCAAGTCCTATCTCCCCGCAATATGAAAAAGCTTTGCAGATATCCAAATGATGATGCGCAGCCAGATACCGGCCAGGCCGGCTTCTGCTGTAAACGAAAAGTCCCGCCCCAGGCTTTCACCTGGGAACGGGACATTCGTGCCTTGGGAGGCTTGTCGGAAATGATTAGGCCTTGAAGGAGGCCATTGCCTTTTCAGCGGCGTCCTTGGCGGGCTTTGCCAGCTTTTCAGCAACCTTCTTGGTGGTGTCCTGAATAGACTTGGCCTGCTCGACGGTAACTTCGGCCTGCTTGCGGATGAAAGCGGTCTGAAGCTCGAAGAGTTCCGCCGCTGACTTGACGCGAAGCAGGGCTTCCATGTGAGCCAGCGAGCTTTCAGCATTGGTGCGCAGAACGTCGATAGCCTTGAGGCCGATTTCTACGGACCCAGCCTGTGCAGTCTGAACGGTTGCTTCAACCGTCTTGCCTGCCTCTTCGGTGGCGGCCTTCAGCTTTGCAAAGGCTTCCTTGGACTGGGCAGCGCCCTTTTCCGCGAAGTCGCGGAAGGATTCGGAGAACTTGGACGGGTCGAATGCCGCCGTTGAAAAAACGTCGTCTTTCTTTACAGTAGCCATGATTATGCTCCTAAAAGGGCCTCCCTGCGGGGGCCGCCGTGAACCTGTGTGAGGAGTATATAATATAAATTATTGTGCAGTGCAACATAATTGTGCGCCGCACAAGTCGTTAACCTTTCCGGCCGAAAAATGGACCGTTCGCTGGACCGAAAAGCGGGGTGCCGTTATTAATAAACCGTTAAATCACGAGAGGCGGTTACGCCCGCAAAACAGGTTGGAAAATGCCCGCAATTCAATATCCGTTCATTGACATTGCCGTGCATCCGCGCGTTCGGGAGCGCTTCGCGCGCGGTGAAGCCATGGTCATGTTCTCGACCGGCATGGATCGCGTGCTATGGGCAAACGCCGCCGGCGCCAACCTTTTTGGCTATAACATCATTTACGACTTCATCGAGCAGGGACCGAAGTCCGGCGACATCTCGTTTCGCCAGATCGAGGCGACCGCGCGTGGCCTCGGTGCGGTGGGCGACCAGCGCACATTTCTGATCCGCATGGCTTCGGGCTTCCAGCGGGCCGTCGTCAATGCGGCTGTCGAACTCATCCGCATCCAGGCCGGCGAAGAAGCGGTGCTGTTCTCCTCTCCGGTCTCCTCAAAGCCGCTCACATCAGCCGAATGCGCCAAGCGCATGATCGATGGGTTCGACGATCCCGATACCCATATGGCCGTCATCGGCCGCGATGGCGAGATCGTTACCGCCTCAGCCGGCTTCAGGACGCTTGGCGTAACGCCGCAGACCGCGCGGATGATGACGACCATGGCCGGCGCACAGCCGGATCGGCTGATCAAGCGACCGATCCCGACCGGGCGTGGTTATCTGCCCGCCGCCATCGGCAAGCTTTCCGAAATCCCGGCGCTGCACCTGCTGTTCGTCGTCGAAACGGTGCTTGGCCATCTCGACCCGACGGAAAGTCTTGCCGACGAAGCCCGCCCCGCTGCGGCCAGCGAACCGCAGGCGGAGGAAGTCCGCAAGGAGCTCGAGGCAGCAGTGCCGGACGAAGAACAATCCCTCGCTCCGAATGCACCCTTCGGCGACGTCATCGATGCGGTGGCCGGCATTGAGGAGCTGGACGAAACCCCGGAATATCGGGAGGACGAACAAGCGGAGGCGGTCTCGGCCGCCGGAAGCTCGATCGAAGCCGGAACGGAAGCGGCTGGCGATGCGGATATCGCGACCGACGAAATGGCCGAAACCGAAGCTCATGCCGATGAGCATCAGCCGGAAACCGTGAGGGATGGCGGAGACAATGCTGCCGCAGAGGCGACGGCAGCTGCAGAGCCGTCTTCGCGCGAAGCCCATGCAGATACCGAAAACACGCCCGCACAAGGTTTCAATTTCAAGCGCAACGGACGCGCCACTCGTTTCGTCTGGAAGATCGATGCCGCCGGCCATTTCAGCGAGGTTTCGCGCGAATTTGCCGATGCGGTGGGGCCGCATGCCGCCCAGATTGCCGGCACGGCGTTTGCCGATGTGGCCCGCCGCTTCAATCTCGATCCGGACGGCAAGATCGCGGAACTATTGGCGCGGCGCGACACATGGTCCGGCCGCACGATCTACTGGCCGGTGGAAGGGACGAGCCTGACCGTGCCGGTCGACCTTGCCGCCCTGCCGACCTATACGCGCAGCCGCGAATTCGACGGCTTCAGGGGCTTTGGCGTCGTCCGCCTGGCGGATGCCGTCGAAGATCCGATGAAACGCGGGATGGCTCTCGGCACGCAGGCGGCTGACGCCGCCGCGACGGATGCCGAAATTCCCCCGGAAGCAGAGGCGGTATCGAACGAGCACCTCGCCCCCGAAGTTGAATCCCCTCCGGCGCCAGAAGAACTAGAGAGCTCCGCTCAGGATAGCGCAGAAGCCGACCCGGCTCCCACTTACGAACCGCCCGCCCTGCGAATTTCCGACACGCCGAACCGTCGCGAGTCGGACAAGGTCGTTCGCCTGCATGAGCGCCGGACATTGACGCAGACCGGCCTTTCACTCAGCGAACAGGCAGCCTTCCGCGAAATAGCCCGACAGCTTGAACCTTTGGGCAAACGCGCGGAACCGTCTGGGGAGCAGCCTGGTGACGAACGGCATGAGGACGGTGCCGACACCCCGCCGCAACCGAATGCGGCAGACGAAATCCTTTCCGAGACCTCCGAAACGGGCGATGAAAATGGCCACGTCGGCGACCACCAGCCGGCTATACCGGGTGTAGAAGAAAAAGCATCGCCGCCGGTCGTGACCTTCATTGAAGCGGCGGATGATAACAGCCCGAAAACGGCTGACGAGGCCACCACCGAAGTTGCGCCGGCATCAGCCGAGCCGGAGGAAGATTTCGACCCCCTCGATGTCCTGAACAACGCCATTCCGTCACGCGTGAAGATGCGCACGGGCCTGTCGTCCGACATCGTCGACCAGCTACCGCTCGCGATCCTCATCCACGCCGGTGACCGGCTGATCCACGGCAATCCTGAATTCCTGCGGCTGACTGGCTATGACAGCCTCGATGAACTCGAACAGGTCGGCGGGTTGGATGCGCTGCTGCAGCGCAACGACCTAGAAGGCAAAACCGAGCAGCCCGGCGCGATGATGGTCGTGCGCGCCGACGATGCGCTCGTGCCTGTGACGGCCCGGCTGCAGTCGATCCGGTGGGAAGACGGCACAGCCTTGATGCTGGCGTTGATGCCGGTGGAAAGAAGCGAGCCGCCGGCACCGCCGCAGCCAATTCCTGAAGAAGCCCGCCCCGAGCGCATCCTCGAAAAGGTCGCCAAGTTGCAGGTGGAGATCGAGGAGCTGCGCTCGACGCTGGAGACGGCGACGGATGGCGTGATCATCATCGGCCAGGAGGGCGAGATCCGCTCGATGAACCGCTCGGCGAGCGCGCTGTTCAACTATGACGACCAGGAAACCCGCGGCAAACCCTTCGTCATGCTCTTTGCCCATGAAAGCCAGAAGGCGGTGCTCGATTATCTCGGCGGCCTTTCGGGCCATGGCGTCGCCAGCGTGCTGAACGACGGTCGCGAGGTGATCGGACGCGAGGCTTCCGGCGGCTTCGTGCCGCTGTTCATGACCATGGGCCGGCTGAACTCATCAAATGGTTACTGCGCCGTCATCCGTGACATCACGCAATGGAAGCGCACTGAAGAAGAGTTGCGCAATGCCAAGCGTGCCGCCGAAACCGCCAATGCCCACAAGACGGATTTCCTTGCCCGAGTGAGCCATGAAATCCGCACGCCGCTCAACGCCATCATCGGCTTTTCCGACATGATGGCCGGCGAGCGCTTCGGGCCGATCGGTCACTCACGCTACATCGAATATGCGACCGATATCGGCCGCTCCGGCCGTCACGTGCTCGACATCGTGAATGACCTTCTCGATATCTCGAAGATCGAAGCCGGCGAGATGGATCTGGATTTCGCTTCGGTCGGCCTGAACGAAGCGATTACCGAAGCGGTGTCGCTGGTGCAGCCGCAGGCCAACAGCCAGCGCGTTATCATCCGCACCGCTCTGTCGCAAGCCGTGCCGAATGTCGTGGCCGACCTGCGCTCGATCAAGCAGATTGCGCTGAACATCCTTTCGAACGCCATCCGCTTCACGCCATCGGGCGGCCAGATTGTCGTGTCGACTGCGTATGAGGGCAATGGCAGCGTCGTCCTGCGCATCCGCGATACCGGCGTCGGCATGACACGCTCGGAGCTGGAGCAGGCGATGAAGCCCTTCCGGCAGGTGGCCACCAATTCCCGCAAGCGCGGCGATGGCACGGGCCTGGGACTGCCTCTGACCAAGGCGATGGTCGACGCCAACCGCGCCACTTTCTCGATCAACTCGGCTCCGAACGAAGGTACGCTGGTTGAGATCACCTTCCCCTCGCCACGGGTGCTGGCGAACTGAGACAATCTTGGTTCGCGATCAAAACCAGAGATCGCGCACGCATCGTCCGTCGGAAGGAAGATCTTCAAACGTGTCGAGCCCATCGAAGTGATCGATCGGCAGGTCGGCAACGAGATCCGGCGGCGCCAGCCGAACATTGACCGCCATGCGCCGGCGGCCATCCTTTTGCGGCCTCAGGCCGCGCCAGCTCACCACGCAGGCGCAGGACGGGCAGAACAGTATTTCGAGAGACGGCCTGTCCTTGCCGGCGCGGATATAGGAGGCAGTCTGGCCCGTGACGGAGACCCGCTCCCCTTCGTAATCATAGGCCCATAGCGTGCCGTAGCGCCGACAGAGCGTGCAGTTGCAGGCGGTAATCGAGCCTGGATCGCCTTCGAGCGTCCAGCCCGCCTTGCCGCAATGACACGAGCCGATGAGCATGGGTACACCACTCCATTCGCTGCCTGGTCGAAGGCGGCATTCTGCCTTAGGCACGAAATCCCCGCAAATGCACAGGACGATACGAATTCTCACTCCGGGCCACCGCCGCGGCGAATGCCTCTTCCGTCAAGAAACGAAAGCAGTCCAGCCAACGCCCAAAGCTGCGGATGCCAATAAGGTCGATATCACCGACATCTTCAGGCGAAATATGGCGATGGCGGCAAGTAAGGTCAGCACCAGCGAGGGCAATGAAAGCGAGGTAAGGACGGGCACATCCATCGTCCAGGAGCCGTAGGTGAAGCTTGCGGTCTCTCGGAACAGCACATGGAGTCCGAACCAAATCGCCAGATTGAGGATGACGCCCACTACAGCTGCCGTTATCGCAGACATGGCGCCGGTCAGCGCGACATTGCCGCGCATCTTCTCGATGAACGGCGCACCTGCAAAAATCCAAAGGAAGCTCGGCAGAAAGGTGACCCACGTTGTCAGCATGGCAGCGAAGGTCGCCGCCGCAAGGGGGCTAAGGGTGCCGGGATTGCGATAACCCGCCAGGAAACCAACGAACTGCGTGACCATGATCAGCGGTCCCGGGGTCGTTTCCGCCATCCCCAGACCGTCCAGCATCTCGCCCGGCCGCAGCCAGCCTAATTGCTGCACGGCCTCCTGTGCGACATATGCCAGCACGGCATAGGCGCCCCCAAAGGTCACGATTGCCATCTCGCTGAAGAATATCGCGATTTTGGAAAAGACATTGTCGGGGCCGAGCGTCATCAGGAGGGCCGCAACCGGAATGAGCCATGCGGCGGCCAGCAGACCCGAGGTCTTCAAAGACCAGGCGAGGTTTGGTCGAGCGTGCAAAGGGATCTCCTCGCCAAGAACGGAGTCCTTGTCTTCCAGAATTGTCCCCGAGCCCGACTTATGCCCGCCGCCCATCTTGAAGGCGGCGACCCCTGCCCGAGAGGCCAGGTAGCCGATAATCCCGGCTCCAACGATGATGACGGGGAATGGAACATGCAGGAAGAAGATCGCCACGAAGGCAGCGGCGGCCAAAGCAACCATAGTCCTGCTCTTGAGGGCTCGGCTCCCGATGCGAAAGACCGCCTGGACGACGACCGCCAGCACGGCGCATTTGAGCCCGAAGAACATCCCTTCGATAAAAGTCAGGTTTCCGAACAGGACGTAGACATAACTGAGCGCGAGAATTGCCAGGAAGCCTGGCAGGACGAACAGAATGCCGGCGATCATCCCACCCAGGGTCCTGTTCAACAGCCAGCCGATATAGATGGCAAGCTGATGCGCTTCCGGACCCGGCAGCAACATGCAGTAGTTCAGGGCATGAAGGAACCTGTGCTCTCCCACCCATTTCTTCTCGTCGACGACGATACGGTGCATGACGGCGATCTGCCCAGCCGGTCCGCCGAAACTCAGGGCAGCAACGCGGGTCCAGACCTTAATGGCCTCATGGAGGGGAACGACGTCCCGATCAACCGCGCTTGATCGCTCGGCTACATTTTTCGCGAGGTCGGTCATAGTCTCTTACATCTTCCTCGGATTTGGCCAATTGTGCGTCTCTTCCGTCGCATCACGACACCAACGATAGAAGGCATCGTAAAGCGCCATGCCGGCTTCCAACTGCTGCAGGTCGTCGTTGAACATTCGCGAAAGCCCAAGCGAGGCCGCAAGCAGCCCCGGCACTTCAGGTGCCAGGTCCGGCCGGGCGGTATCGGCGCCGCGAACGATGGTTGCAAGATGAAGGAGAGGTTCTGTGCCGAGGCCGAATTCCTCGATCATGACATCGAAGGTGCACAGCTCGCCGCGATGACTCCAGAAAACATCCTCTATATCGAATGGTGTCGCTTTAAAGCGATCGCCGACGGCCGAAACTTCGGCTGCGGGAACGAACAGGAAGATTGCTGAGGGATCGATGAAGCGGCGAATCAGCCATGGGCAAGCGATACGATCGATCTTCGGCCGTGCCCTCGTTACCCATACGGTCCGCCCCTTGGCATCGCGGGGAGGCAGCTTTTCATCGGCGACCAGCATGTACTTCGCGCTGCGCCACGCTTCGAACCCGCCTTCGAGGACCTCTGCCTCCTTTCCGACGACGCGCAGATGGGCAGCAACTCCGTGGGCGAGTTTCTGTCCTTTCTGACAGAGAATGATGGTGGGCCCCGCCAGTTCGTTCGCCCAGTCGGCTACCAGTCGATAGTCGCGACGGATCGAACTGGGAACAAGACGGGGATCGGCAGCGAAATCCTCGTCATTACGGACATCGATAATCGTCGGCAAATTGAGCGTGCCGATAATGCGATTGAGCTTGTCGGGTGTAATTTCCAGAAATGACGGCATAGCGCGTCCTCCGTTGGCTCGGTTTCACGGACGCGATTCTTCAGCCGTAGCCTCGTGGGGTGATCGCAGCCCCATGATCAATTTTCTGCCTGACGCGCTTTAAATGTCAAGCCGAATAACCGCGTGCTGCACCGGACAAACATTTTCTTGGCTTCGGCAGCCACTTGCAGATTGGCCGTAACGTCGCGGTTGTCGTGAAGTTCTGCCACGACAACTTCGCCCGCGCCGCAGGCCAAGAATATCTGATGTATCTTTTCAGTATTATCGATAACAAACTTAAAGTCAGGCGCCTTTTGTGAGATAGTTCATCCTTACGACCGACTATTCCGGTCGGTCATTGGGCACATAAGGGGGATCCAATGTCATCGACGGCAGTAGAAGCAGACGTCGGCGAAGTTTCGCCCAATATAGTGGTCGATGCAATGTTTGCGTGCCGAAAGACGGCCGCCATCGTAGCCGCCATTGAACTCGATCTTTTTACCTTGATTGGTGTCGGCAGCAATGCAGCATCCGTGGCGGCCGCAGCAAATGCAGATGAAAGAGGCGTTCGCATTCTGTGCGACTATCTCGTTGTGAACGGCTTTCTCACGAAAACAGGCAATCAATACGCTCTGACCCCATCCAGCCGAGTTTTCCTCGACCGGCATTCACCAGCCTATATGGGCGGGGCCATCGAATTCCTGGCCGCCCCGGAGATCCTCAAGCAGATCCTGGACAATCCGGCTTCCTATGTCCGCAACGGCGGGTCCATTGGATTGGCAAACATGTCTCCGGATAATCCGGTGTGGGTGAAATTTGCTCGCGGCATGGGCTCGTTCACTGGCGGCAGCGCGATCAGCCTCGCCACCGAAATGGCCAACTTGCCCATGCAGCCAAGGAAGATACTCGATATCGCCGCAGGGCACGGGCTTTTCGGAATCGAGATGGCGAAGGCTTTTCCTTCGGCCGAGATCGTTGCGGTCGATTGGGGCTCCGTTCTGGAATTGGCCAAACGTAATGCGCAGCAATTTGGCGTCGCCGAACGCTACAAGGTCATTGCCGGCAGCGCATTCGAAGTCGACTGGGGCACGGACTATGATCTTATCCTGCTGCCGAACTTCCTGCATCACTTCGACCTGGAAACCTGCGCCGGATTGCTTAGGAAGAGCCGGGCTACCTTGAGCGCCGAGGGCAAGGTGGTTGCGGTGGACTTCGTGCCTAACGACGATCTCGTCTCGCCGCCCTTCCCAGCTGCTTTCTCATGGGAGATGCTGGCCAGTACACCAAAAGGCGAGGCCTACACGCAGAAGGGCCTGACCGAGATGGCTAGGCGTGCCGGTTTTCATAATGTGACGGTAAAGCCACTACCACCATCGCCGGCAAGCTTGATCTTCTTCGAGTAATGGCGCTCGGAATAGCAGCCTCCTCTTGCCGGGGGATGCGGAGATAGCGCCAAGGGGGCGGCCGCCCCCTTGAACTCGGCGACGGAGATTATTCTCCCTGAGCCCGCGTGGCCTTGCGCTTGGCCCTCGAATTCGGCTTGCCTGCTGGCGGCCCGTCATTCTTGGCGAAGCCCGGCTTTCCGGGCTTTTTCGCCCAAGGCTTCTTGTCGGAACGCTCGGAAACACCGCCCTCGCCTGCATTCGACCGCTCCGGCTTGCGGTCGGACTTCCATTTCGGCTTCGGGCCGTCATTCGAACGGGCGCCCTTCTCAGCGAAGGGCTTCTTCTTTGCGAAGCCGCCTTCCCGCTTGGTCTGGAAATCCGGTATGCCGGCAAGCGGCTTGACCCTGATGCCGCGCTCCAGCGTCTTGTCAGGGCCAATGGCCGCGAGGAAGCGCTCAAAACTCTCCGTCGAGAGCTCGACGAAGGTTTCCTCGGGCTGCATCTTGATGGCACCGATGTCACGCTTGGTCAGATTGCCGTTGCGGCAGAGCATGGGGATCAGCCAGCGCGGCTCGGCATTCTGCTTGCGTCCGACAGAGAGCGATACCCAGAGACCATCGGTGAAGTCGTTGCGTCCAGCAGACGAGCCTTCATCGCGAGGCGTGACCGGAAAATCGTCGCGGCGGGGCTTTCGGCGCTCACCTTCGGCCGGCACGTCCTGCAATTCCTCGGGCGCGGAATGGCCGGCGCGGTATTGCCGCAGGAATGCTGCGGCAACCTGCTCGGCGCCGTGGCGCTCCAACAGCTGCCGGACGATCGCCTCCTCGTCTTCGGCAAGCGGCGCTTCAAAGACCGGATCGGCAAGAAGCCTTTCATCGTCGCGCTGGCTCACTTCATCGGCTGACGGCGGCTTTGCCCAGGTGGCGCGGATGCGAGCAGCTTCCAGCAGGCGTTCGGTGCGGCGGCGGGCGCTGAGCGGCACGATGAGGGCACTGACGCCCTTGTTGCCGGCGCGGCCGGTGCGGCCGCTGCGATGCAGCAGCGTGTCCGGATTGGTCGGCAGATCGGCGTGAATGACCAGCTCCAGCCCCGGCAGATCGATGCCGCGGGCGGCGACGTCGGTTGCGATGCAGACGCGGGCGCGGCCGTCGCGCATGGCCTGCAGGGCGTGGGTGCGCTCGTTCTGGCTGAGTTCGCCTGAGAGCGCAACGACCGAAAAGCCACGATTGTTGAAGCGAGCCGTCAGGTGATTGACGGCAGCACGCGTCGAGCAGAAAACGATGGCATTGCGCGCCTCATAATAGCGCAGCACGTTGATGATGGCGTTTTCCCGGTCACTCGGCACGACGGTCAGCGCGCGATAATCGATATCGACATGCTGCTTGGCCTCAGAGGCGGTCGCGATGCGGACGGCATCGCGCTGATAGTTTTCGGCAAGCTTGGCGATCGAACGCGGCACGGTGGCGGAAAACATCAGGGTGCGACGATCGGACGGCGCGGATTCCAGAATGAACTCCAGATCCTCGCGGAAACCGAGATCGAGCATTTCGTCGGCCTCGTCGAGCACGACGGCCTTGAGTTCGGAGATATCGAGCGAATTGCGTCGAATGTGATCGCAGAGACGCCCCGGCGTGCCGACGACGATGTGAGCACCGCGCTCGAGCGTGCGGCGCTCCGTGCGCATGTCCATGCCGCCGACGCAGGAGGCGATCGTGGCGCCCGTCAGCCCATAGAGCCATTCCAGCTCGCGCTGCACCTGCAGCGCCAGTTCGCGGGTCGGTGCAATCGCCAGCGCCAGTGGCGCACCTGCGCGGCCGAAACGTTCCGCGCCGTCAAGCAGGCCGGGCGCCAGCGCCAGGCCGAAGGCAACCGTCTTGCCCGAGCCGGTCTGGGCCGAGACAAGCGCATCCTTGCCGGCCAGGCCCGGATCGAGCATGGCCTTTTGCACCGGCGTCAGCGTTTCGTAACCGCGCTTCGCCAAAGCCTGGGCAATCGCAGGAGCGATGCCTTCGAATTCAGTCATCATCTGTCTTTCGGAATTCTTCGCGCGCCATCAGGCGGCGATCATCGTGGCTCGCACGTCGCGAACCTCTTCTTCACGCGTGCACATACTTGCTCAAGGCGACAATGTACAGAGCGGACGCGTTTTCGTACGGGGCGAAACGAAAAAAAGGCAGCGAATCGCGCTGCCTTTGAAGTTTATGCTGTCGAAAAGCCAGCTCGAGTCGGGGAACTTCATGTCTCGAGAGCCGAGAGTGGCTCCAATCCGCTCCAGCTCATGCGAACGGTCTCAAGTTGGCCTTTACTTTTGACCAAGCTTTCTTAACGCGAGGTTAGCAAACGATGGTCATCGTTTGCCCCTCAGTTTTAAGGCCCACCTTAACTTTTGAGTTCTTCCAGCCCGGCGAAGAGATCGAGCGCTTCCGGATTGGCGAGCGCTTCCTTGTTCTTGACCGGACGGCCATGCACCACCTCCCGCACCGCAAGCTCGACGATCTTGCCGGATTTGGTGCGGGGGATATCCGTAACCGCGATGATCTTGGCCGGCACATGGCGCGGCGAAGCGCCGGTGCGGATGCGGGTTTTCATCGCCTTGACCAGGTCTTCGGTCAGGGCGACGCCGGCGGCAAGGCGGACGAAAAGCACCACGCGGACGTCATCGTCCCAATCCTGACCGATGCAGAGCGCCTCGAGAACCTCGGGAATCTGCTCGACCTGATTGTAAATCTCGGCCGTGCCGATGCGCACGCCGCCGGGATTGAGTGTGGCGTCGGAGCGGCCGTGAATGATGAGGCCGCCATGCTCTGTCCACTCCGCGAAATCGCCGTGGCACCAGATATTGTCGAAGCGCTCGAAATATGCGGCTCGATATTTGGCACGCTCGGGATCATTCCAGAACATGACCGGCATGGAGGGGAAGGCCTTGGTGCAGACGAGCTCGCCCTTCTCGCCGCGCACCGGCTTGCCTTCGTCGTTCCAGACATCGACGGCAAGGCCGAGGCCGGGCCCCTGGATTTCGCCGCGCCAGACCGCTTGCAAAGGGTTGCCGAGCACGAAGCAGGAGACGATATCGGTACCGCCGGAAATGGAGGCGAGCTGGACATCGTCCTTGATGCCCTCATAGACGAAGGTGAAGCCCTCCGGCGACAGCGGCGAGCCGGTGGAGGTCATCAGCCGCAGGCTCGAGAGATCGTGCGAGGTCTTCGGCGTGAGGCCGCTCTTGTGGACGGCGTCGATATATTTGGCCGAGGTGCCGAACAGCGCGAATTTCTCTTTCTGCGCATAGTCGAACAAAATGTTGCCATCGGGTGCGAAGGGCGATCCGTCGTAGAGGCAGAGCGTCGCGCCGGCGGCAAGGCCGGTCACCAGCCAATTCCACATCATCCAGCCGCAAGTGGTGAAGTAGAAGACCTTCTCGCCTGGCACGACGCCGCAATGCAGGCGATGTTCCTTGAGGAGCTGCAGCAGCGCGCCGCCGGTCGAATGCACGATGCACTTCGGGACACCCGTCGTGCCCGAGGAAAACAGGATGAAGAGCGGATGGGAGAAGGAGACGGGCTCAAACTCGACCGCTTTCGCCTCGAAGGGGGCAACCAGATCGTTGAGGGTTCGCGCGCCCGGCGTTGCCGCCACGACCGCCTCGGCATTGCCGGCATAGGGCACGATGACGGTGGGCGCTTTCAGGCGCTGAGCGATGGCGCTGACCTTGGCAGTAACATCCTGCAGCTTGCCGCCATACCAATAGCCACTGCAGGCGATGAAGAGCTTCGGTTCGATCTGGCCGAAACGATCCATAACGCCCTGTTCGCCGAAATCCGGCGAACAGGAGGACCAGATCGCGCCGATCGACGCGGCCGCCAGCATGCAGGCAATGGTTTCCGGCATGTTCGGCATCATGGCCGCCACGCGGTCTCCCTTGCCGATGCCCTCGGCGCGGTAGGCCTGCTGCAGGCGAGATACCATCGCGGCCAGCCGGTCCCATGACCAGCGATTGCGCACCTTGTCCTCGCCCCAGAAGACCAGCGCATCGCCCTCGCCGCTCCGCGACAATAGGTTTTCGGCGAAGTTCAGCTCGGCATCGGGAAAGAAGCGGGCATCCAGCATGACATCGCCATGGATCAGCGCCCGCTCGCCGCGCTTGCCCTTCACGCCGCAGAAATCCCATACCGCCGACCAGAAGTTTTCTCGATTGGCGATAGACCAGGCATGGAGGCCGGCAAAATCTGCCAGCGAGAGGCCGAAGCGGCGGTTGCACTCCTGCATGAAGGCAAACATCGGGCTCTGGTTGCGAAATTCCTCCGACGGCGTCCAGAGCGGCTGCTGATCCTGCATATTTCTCTCCCCGCTTTTCGCTCTATATAGCGATGTTGCAGCGCATTATAAAACATGGTGTTGTGGGCATTGCCAGAGCGTGATGTTTGCATCGGGCAAACATTTCCTATATCCGGCAAACTCAGGCAGGCTATCCCTATCAGTTCAAGAGTCTCCTCGGGATCATGAGAGCTTCGAAAAACAACAAGTGGCGGTTGACGATGCGTTCGGCCTCGCGCTGGCTGCCTGCCTTTGCTCGCACGACCGGCATCATTCTTCTCACGATCCTCATCGTGTTCGCTGTCTTCAGAGCGACCGCACCTTTCCTGATTTCAAGCGGCCTGGTACGCTCCGGCATCGAGAAGGCACTTTCGGAATGGACGGGATATCGCGCCCAGATCGAAGGCGATCCGACACTTGATTTCTGGCCGACGCCACGCGTGACGCTCAACCAGGTCACCATCCGCGAACCGTCGAGGAACGGCAAGATCCTCGGTCACGTCGATAGCCTCTCCGCGGATTTCTCGCTGTGGTCGGCGATCCGCGGGCACGCGCATTTTCACGAATTCCATTTCTTGCGCCCGACCCTTTACATCCGCCGCGACGAGAATGGCCTGATCGACTGGACGAACGAAGGCCGGCTTTCCAAGGCGATCGAGCAGGCCGGGGCCTCCTCCGGCGACGGTATGCGGATGAGCAAGGAACAGGATGCGGCCATCGGCATGCTGGCCATCGAGGACGGCAGCATCGAGATGGCCGACGAGCGCAGCGGGAATATCTACAAGCTCAACGCCGTCAACGCCGACATCGCATGGCCACGACTTTCCCAGTCGCTAAGCGCCGTTATCCTTGCCCGCTTCAACGGTCAGGACATCAAGCTGAATTTCGATTCGCCGCAGCCCCTGCTCTTCTTCGCCGGCAAGAATGTGAACACCACGACCAGCTTCGTCTCGCCGCTGATCAACTGGACCTATACGGGCATCACCAGCATAGCTGACTTTTCGGCGCTTTCGGGCAATCTGGATCTGAACGTGCCGAACGTTCCCTCCTTCATCGCCTGGAGCGGTCAGCGCCTGCCGGCAGCAGATGCCCTCAAGAATATCTCGCTCACCGCCAACATCGCGGCGATCGAAAACGGCCTGCGCTTCAACAATCTGAGCTTCAAAGTCAACGATTCCGCTGCCTCCGGCATCATGGACCTGAACTACACGAAAGCGGGCAAACCGAAGATTTCCGGCACGCTGGCTTTCGACCAGATGAACCTCAATCCCTTCCTGGCCGCCTTCTCCATGCGCCTTGCAGCTGAAACCGCCATCGATGCGCTGCTGAATGGCAACCCGCTGCAGCGGCTCGACCTTGACCTGCGGCTGTCATCGAACAAGGCGGCTCTCGGCCCCTTCCAGTTCGATGATATCGGCGCCAGCCTGCTGGTGTTAGGCGGCAAGGCGAAATTCGACATAGGCGACAGCGGCTTCGAAAATGGTTCCCTGACCGCGCATCTTGAGGTCGCGCCGGGCGATTTCGACGGCGGCGGCAAATTGCAGATATCGATTCGCAACGCCGATTTCGGTGGGCTCTTCACGCGCCTGAAGCTGATCGGCCCATTGCCGATGCCTTCATCAGCGTCCTTGGATCTTTCGCTCAGCACCTCGAAGCCGATCTGGGTGGCCACGCTCAGCGACGTCGCCGGCACGCTGCACTTCGCTTCGTCGGCAGGGTCGTTTCGCCAATTCAATCTCGCCACCTTCCGGACGCTTGCCGCCCAGAAGGCATTCTTCCGGATGAGCGACATCGCCGACTCGTCTTTCGACTTCGACAGCATCAACGCGGATGCAAGTTTTGCCAAAGGCTCCGCCGAGGTACAGAACGCAACCGTTACGGGCCGCAACGAAACGATCACCTTCAACGGCGTGGTTCCGTTCCGCACCAACGGGCTGGCCCTCTCCGGTGCGATCGAGGCGACCTCACCATCCGATGCCGACGAATTGCCGATGCTGCCCTTCTTCATTGGCGGCAGTTGGCCGAACCCGGTGATTTCGCCGGTCGCAACGCTTCTGCAAAAGCCGATACAACAGCCATAGTTCTTCGCGCCGTTTGCCTGCAGCACTTCAAGCTGCTGCAGCGGCGTGCTCATCCCTTTGTCGCTGAACCTCGCGACGTTTCGTCACGATGGAAGCGCAGATGACCCCGACGGCGACCACGCCGATCAGGATGGTACAGATGGCGTTGATTTCCGGCGTCACGCCAAGCTTTACCTGACTGTAGATCAGCATCGGCAGAGTCTTGGCGCCGGCACCGGAGGCGAAAGTCGCAATCACCAGATCGTCGAGCGACAAGGTCAGCGCCAACACCCAGCCGGAGAAGACGGCCGGCGCGATGATCGGCAGCGTCACCTCGAAGAAGGTGCGCACCGGCGGTGCGCCGAGATCCAACGCCGCTTCCTCGATGGAACGATCGAAGGTGAGCAAGCGGGACTGCACGACGACGGCGACGAAGCACATGGTCAGCGTCGTATGCGCCATCACGATCGTCCAGAATCCGCGATCGACGCCCGACGTCACGAAGAGCAGCAGCAGCGACAGGCCGGTGATGACGTCAGGCATGACCAGCGGCGCGTAGATCATTCCCGAAAACAGGATGCGGCCGCGGAAACGCGTGTAGCGCACAAGGGTAATCGCCGCGAATGTGCCGAGCACCGTTGCAATCGTCGCCGAGAGCAGCGCGATGCGCACCGTCAGCCACGCGGCATTCAGCATCGTATCATTGCTGAAAAGATGAACGTACCATTGCGTCGAGAAGCCGCCCCAGACTGTAACGAGGCGCGAGCTGTTGAAGGAGTAGATCACCAGCAGCAGGATCGGCAGGTAGAGGAAGGCCAGGCCGAGCGTGACCGAGACGATGTTGAAGCGGGACCAGCGGATCATTTGTTATCTCCCCTTCTCATCGGCCTTAGCCTGGAAATGCTGGAAGAAGACGATCGGAATCACGAGCACCAGAAGCAGGATGGTCGCCACCGCCGATGCCAGCGGCCAGTCGGTGTTGCTGTAGAATTCCGTCCACAGCACCTTGCCGATCATCAGGGTTTGCGATCCGCCGAGCAGATCGGGGATGACGAATTCGCCGACGGCGGGAATGAAGACCAGCATGCAGCCGGCGATGACCCCGGGAAGCGAAAGCGGAAAGGTGACGCGCCAGAAGGCGCCGATCGGCGTGCAGCCGAGATCCTGCGCTGCCTCGATCAGCGTGCCGTCCATCTTTTCCAGCGCGGAATAAAGCGGCAGCACCATGAAGGGCAGGTAGGAATAGACCATGCCGATATAGACGGCGGTATTGGTGTTCAGGATGACAAGCGGCTCATGAATGATGCCGAGCGCCATCAGCAGTTGGTTCAGGAGGCCCGTCGTGCTCAGGATCGACATCCAGGAATAGACGCGGATGAGGAAACTCGTCCAGAAGGGCAGGATGACCAACATCAGCAGCGTCGGCCGAATCGTGCGCGGCGCCTGCGCCATGCCATAGGCGATCGGATAGGCGATGATCAGCGTCAGGAGCGTCGAGATACCGGCAATCTGCAGGCTCTCGATATAGGCGTTCATGTAGAGCGGATCGCCGGCAAGCCATATGTAATTGTCGAATGACATGGTCTGCAGCTTGTCCCACCAGTCGCCGAAACTGTCGGTCCAAGCGAAGGACGGATCATAGGGTGGCACCGACAGGGCCTTCGTCGACAGCGAGATGCGGAAGACGATGAGGAAGGGCGCGAGAAAGAAGAGCAGCAACCAAGCATAGGGAACGATGATGACGAGGCGCTGATAGATGGAGGAGCCGAGCGCTTTCATAATCAATCCTTCAGCAAGACGCCGGCATTTTCATCGAAGGAGATCCAGACGTTCTGGTCGTAGGCGAAGGGCTCTTCCACGGCGCGGACTGCGTTCAGCGACGAGGCCTTGACCACTTGCCCGCTCTTCAGCTTAACGTGGAAAACGGTCATGTCGCCGAGATAGGCGATGTCCCAGATCTCGCCTTCTGCCGCATTGACCGAGGCATTGGCCGGCGGACGCGGCGAAACCCGAAGCTTTTCCGGGCGGATGGCGAGACTGGCGCGGCTTCCAGCCGATGGTATGTCGCCGGAAGCCGTGCGCACCGTGAAGCCCGATTCGACTGCTATCTCAACGATGCCAGATTGTGCCGAGGTAACATTGCCGTCGAGGATGTTCACATCGCCGATAAAGTCGGCGACGAAGCGGCAGTTGGGCGCCTCGTATATCTCGGCCGGCGTCGCCACCTGCACGACCTTGCCGTGACTCATGACCGCGATACGGTCGGCCATGGTCATCGCCTCTTCCTGGTCGTGGGTGACGACGACGAAGGTCAATCCCAGGCTCTGCTGCAGATCCATGAGCTCGAACTGGGTTTCCTCGCGCAGCTTCTTGTCGAGCGCGCCAAGGGGTTCATCGAGCAGCAGCACCTTAGGCCGTTTCGCAAGCGAGCGGGCCAGAGCCACGCGCTGGCGTTGACCGCCGGAGAGCTGGTTCGGCTTGCGCTTGGCGAACTGCTCCAGCTTGACGAGCTTCAGCATCTGCCCGACGCGATCGTCGATCTCGGACTTCGGCATGCCATCCTGGCGCAGGCCGAATGCGATGTTCTTTTCCACCGACATATGGGGAAACAGCGCGTAGGACTGGAACATCATATTGACGGGGCGGCGATAGGGCGGCGTGCCGGCAAGATCTTGCCCATCGAGCACGATTTCGCCCGTTGTCGGCTGCTCGAAGCCCGCCAGCATGCGCAAAAGCGTGGACTTGCCGCAGCCCGATGCGCCGAGAAGAGCGAAGAATTCACGATTGTAGATATTCAGGGAGAGGTTATCGACGGCGGTGAAATCACCGAACTTCTTCGTCACGTTCTTGAAGGAAATGTAAGGTTTGGCCGAAGGATCGGTCCAAGGAGCAAAGGAACGCCGGATATTACCGAGTGACTTCATTATCTATCCCCAAATGGATGCCCCTACGGGCGCTCGTCGCGCCGGCTCTTCCCCATCCCGGCGCGCTCGTGATTTCCGGCATTGTCCTCATAAGGAAAGGCCCGGACGTTGCCGTCCGGGCCGCTTCGATTTATTGGCCTGTCGTGACCTTTGTCCACAAGCGCGTCGCGACGCGCTGCGTTTTAGAGTCCCAAGGGGTCAGCGTGTACAGTTTCTCGCGAACTGCGTCGGTCGGATAAACGGACGGATCTTCCAGTACATCCTTGCTCACGAACTGCTGCGACGCCTTGTTGCCGTTGGCATAGGAAGTGAAATTGCTCGCCTTGGCGATGACCTCAGGCTTCATGATATAGTTGAGGAAAATATGCGCCTCCTCGACATGCGGCGCATCGGCGGGGATCGCCATGACGTCGAACCACATCTGCGCGCCCTTTGTCGGGATCGAATAGGCGATGTTAACGCCGTTCTTCGCCTCGGCGGCACGATTGCGGGCCTGCAGCACGTCGCCGGAATAGCCAAACGCCAGGCAGATATCGCCATTGGCAAGCGCATTGATATATTCGGAGGAGTGGAATTTGCGCACGAAGGGACGGATCGCGGTCAGGAGATCCTCGGCCTTCTTGAAGTCTTCCTGCTTGGTCGAATTCGGGTCGAGGCCCAGATAGCGCAGCGCGGCCGGAATGACGTCGGTCGGGGAATCAAGCACGTAGATGCCGCAATCCTTGAACTTGGCGGCGAGCTTCGGATCAAAGATCACGTTGATATCAGGCGCATCGTCCGTGCCGAGGATCTGCTTCACTTTGTCGACATTATAGCCGACACCGCTCGTGCCCCACATGTAGTCGATGGCGTACTGGTTGCCGGGATCGTAGGTCGCAATGCGCTTCTGCACCGTATCCCACATGTTGGAGATATTCGGCAGCTTGGACTTGTCGAGCTTCTGGAAGACCCCGGCCTTGATCTGGCGCTGCAGGAAGTAAGCCGTCGGCACGACAATGTCGTAGCCGGTCTTGCCGGCCAGCAGTTTGGTTTCCAGCGTCTCGTTCTGGTCGAAGGTGTCGTAGACGACCTTGATGCCGGTTTCCTTGGTGAAATCCGCCAGGATTGAGTTGTCGATGTAATCGGACCAATTGTAGATATTGACGACCTTGTCTTCCGCCTGAGCGACCGTCGCCAGCGAAACGACCGCAAAAGCCGTTGCTGCAAGCCGTGCGAACATGGACTTCATAGTCTCTCCTGTTTTGTTCAAGGGCATCCAGCCGATGCCCAACCCTCTGTTTTTCCCGTTAGACTAGAAAGGAAATCGAAAGGCGACAAGGGAAAAAGGCAGGTCAGCGCGCGCTTTAGCTTTTTTACCCAAAAACGATCGAGCGCTCTGCAAATGGCTGCCGTTCGCACGCAATCGTGAACTCAAGGCCTGCTTCACGCGTGAACACGGAAGCCGGCTTTGCTAACATCGCGACGTTCTCGCTCGCGAACATTTTCAAACCTGTTTCGCCGCCCCGCTCAGCGGGCAAACTCAAACCCATCAGCAGGGGTTCATCATGCAGTATCAGAAATTCGGCAATACCGGTCTCAGCGTCTCGCGTCTTTGCCTGGGCACGATGACCTTCGGCCTGCAGATCGAGCAGGAAGATATCGCCCATGCCATTCTCGACAAGGCGGCAGATGCCGGGGTCAACTTCATCGACACGGCCGATGTATACCCGCTCGGCGGCGGCGAGCAGCTTGCCGGCAGCACCGAAGAGATCGTCGGGCGCTGGCTGAAGGGCAAGCGCGACCGTTTCATCGTCGCGACCAAAGCCGTCGGAAAGGTCGGCCCGTCTCCCTGGGATCAGGGTGCGTCGCGCAAGCATCTCCTCGACGCCATCGACGCTTCGCTGCGGCGGCTCGGCACCGATTATGTCGACCTTTACCAGCTGCATTCGGACGATCGCGAAACGCCGATCGACGAGACGCTGGAGGCGCTCGACGTCATCGTGCGCTCGGGCAAGGCTCGCTATGTCGGCGTGTCGAATTTCCTCGCCTACCGGCTGGCACTGGCGCTCGGCCGCGCCGATTTCCTGCGCACCGCCCGCTTCGTCTCAGTGCAGCCGCGCTACAATCTCTTGTTCCGCCAGATCGAGCGCGAACTGCTGCCGCTTGCCGAAGAACAACGTCTCGCCGTCATCCCCTATAACCCGATCGCCGGCGGCCTCCTTACCGGCAAGCACAAGCATGATGTCGCGCCGACAGAAGGCCGCTTCAGTGCACAGCTTCGCAGCGCCGGCAGCAACTATCTGCAGCGTTATTGGCACGAGCGCGAATTCGCGACCATCGAGAAGCTCCGCGGCATTGCCGAAGAGGCCGGGCAATCGCTTACCAAGCTCGCCGTCGCCTGGGTTGCGGCCAATCCGGTCATCACCTCAGCCATCATCGGCGCCAGCCGTCCTGAACAACTGACGGACACGTTGGCCGCCATCGATCTGCAGCTCGATCCGGAGCTCAAAACCAAGCTTGACGAAGCCACTGTCGAATATCGCTGGGGCGACGCGGCCCGTTGAAGAAGCACGAACCGGCGGTCAATTGCCGTTGGCTCTTTCACAGATAGGTCGGGCGCTTGCCGGCAAAGAGTTCGGCGTGGCTTTTCAACAGCTTGATCATGCGGTCGACCACCGTGCGGATTTCCCGGCGGTGGCGGTCGGCATTGTTCATGACGATCCACTGCCGGTGGCGCAGCTCGGGGATTTCCTCGCCGACCCGCTCCAGCCGCGGCTCGTGATCGCCGACAAAGCAGGGCAGAACGGCAATGCCGGATCCGGCGAGCACCAGATCGTGCAACGAGCGCGGGCGGCTGACCGTGAAGGCGATTTCCTCGCGTCTATTCTGATGCGGCCAGCGCAGATAGGCTGAGATCGCTTCCTCCTCCGCCACCGCGATCCAGCGCTGCGATCCGACAAAGCGCATATTGCGGGCCTGATAGGCGGCATAGGCGACATCACCGATCTTGACGGCGGCGAGATTGGTCTCTTCCGGCTCGAAGGCACGGATGCCGATATCGCTCTCGCGATGGGCGAGGCTGGCGCGGCGCTCGCCGAGATGCAGATCGATGCGGAAGCCGTCCCGCTCCGAACAGATCGTCGGCATATTTTGGCTGAGCAGCCAGCCGACCCAAGTGCCGGCAGCGATGCGGACCACGGACGTGCCCTGGGCATCGCGCTGCCAGCTATCGACCTTGCGAGCGGCCGCCTCCATCTCCAGCAGTTGATCGAACAGCGTCTGACCGTCGCCGGTCAGCGTGTAGCCCGCCTGGCTGCGCTCGAAGAGCGGACGGCCGATCTGCGCTTCAAGTTCCAGCATGCGCCGACCGATCGTTGCCGGGCTGAGACCGCTTGAAGGAACCGCGCCCGTCAAGCCGCCGCCGCGAGCCACATCGAGAAAAAGCTGATACGAATCCCATGACGAATTTTTCATAATTGAAAAACATAAGACGATCATGGCTGTTTATAAAGAAAATTCGGATGTGTAGTTGAAGGGATGCCTCACAGGAAGGAGACATCCCATGATAGACAGCATGGCCCTGGCGAAAGCCATAGAAATACAGAGCCTGGCGCGCGAAGAGCAATGGCGCTGCGACGAGGATCTATTCTACCTCGACTACGGGCTCGAACCGCCGCGGCTCTTCATATGGATTGAGCGTATATTGGTCGCTTCGGGCATCCGGCGCAAGGCAATGAAAAAGGCGGACCGGCCGGAAATCTGCCGCTCCGCCTGCAGTGGCAATGATGGCTGCAGTCAGGCTGCCGCCTGCTCTCGCGTGTAATTCGCGCTGTAACCAGCCTCGATCTTGAACTGCTGAATGAGGTGCAGCAAAGCATCGGCCTCGGCGGCAAGCTCCCGGCTGGCGGCGGTAGTTTCTTCAACCATGCCGGCATTCTGCTGCGTCATCTGGTCCATGTGATTGACCGACGAGTTGACCTCCTGCAGGGCGCTCGCCTGATCGTGGCTGGCACGGGCGATCATTTCCACATGCTGGCTGATCGTCACGATCTGGCTGCTGATCTGCGCGAGTACCGAACCGGCCTCCTGCACGAACTGCGAACCGGAACTGACCTCCTCGGTCGACTTGTTGATGAGACCCTTGATCTCCTTGGCGGCAGCGGCCGAGCGCTGTGCCAGCTCGCGCACCTCCATGGCGACCACGGCGAAACCTTTACCGGCGTCGCCGGCACGGGCAGCTTCGATGCCGGCATTGAGCGCCAGGAGATTAGTCTGGAAAGCGATCTCGTCGATGACGCCGATGATCTGCTCGATCTTGCGGGATGCATCTTCGATCCGGGTCATCGCGTCGATGGCGTTGCCGACGACGACAGAGCTGTCATCGGCGCTGCGCTTGGCTTCGCGCACGATGGCATCCGCATCCTTGGCACGCTCGGCAGACGAACGGACGGTGACCGTGATCTCGTCAACGGCCGCGGCCGTCTGCTCGAGAGACGCCGCCTGCTGCTCGGTGCGCTTCGACAGAGCCTCGGCAGAAGCAGCCATCTGGTTCCCGTTGCTCTGAATCATCTCGACATTGTCGCGCACCTGGCTCAGCGTCTGCTGCAGGCGCGATAGCGAACTGTTGAAATCCTGGCGAAGCTGTTCGAGACGGCCAATGAACGGCGTTTCGATCGTTGCCGAAATATCGCCCTGGGCAAGGCGCTCGAGCCCGGCAGCAAGCTCGCTGACGGCATAGTCGATCTGCCGGTCGAGTTCGCGCTTTTCGGCGTCGTTGCGCTGACGTTCGTGCTCTGCGGCCGCACGCTCCTCGTCGCTCTGTTCCTCGATACGGATCTTCGAGATAGCGTTTTCCTTGAAGATGCCGAGGGCTCGGGCCATATCGCCGATTTCGTCGCGGCGCTGCTCGCCGGAGATCGAAGTTTCGAGCAAACCGTCGGCAATGCGGCGCATGGCGGCGGTGATCTGGCCGATCGGTCGCTGCAGGGTCAGGACGAGCGCGATGCCGCCGGCAATGGAGAGGATGATGCCGAGTGCGGTTGCCAGGATGGATATTGAATTTGCCTGGTTGCGCTCGCTGCCGGCGCTCTGCTTCTGCGTCTCGGCGAAGGCGGTGAGCTGGCCCCAGACCTGATCGAGCTGCTGACGGGCGCCGGCATATTCGGCGATCCGCTGGTTGATCGTATCGACCAGCTTACCGCCGGCGTCATCCATCGATTTGATTGCCGGACGAATGGCCGAGTCGATGTCGCCGGCAAAATCCATGCTCTTGGCGCTCTGGTTCAGCGTATCGATATCGCCGCCGAGTTTGGAGACCTCTTGACGCAGGCGGACGAGATTGTCCTTGTTGGTATTGGCGTTGAAATCCGCCAGTACGAGCTGCAGGGAATAGATGGAATCCTGCAGGCGACGCGTGTCCTGCAGAACCGAATTGGTCTGTGCGACGCGGGCGTCGAGGGACACGAAGGTCGTGGTCGCCTGGCGCATCATCTGCGTCGCCGTCAGCTGCGTGTAGGTCGAGGTCTGGCGGAAGCGCGAGAGCAGCCGGCCGATATTGGTGATCGTGTCATCGGTCGGAGCATCGGTGCTTTCAGTAAAGGCGGCGAGATCCTTGATCGTGCCCGTCAGCGACTGGACGACGCTCTTCTGGTTCTGCGGCAATGCGAGGTCGATCGACCGCTGCGCCTTGTTCAGATCCGGCAGACGATCCTTCAGAAGCTTGACCTTGTCAGCCGGCGTCGCCGCATTATTGAAGTCTTGCGCCACGGCAACCAACAGGTCGCCGCCTTTCAGCAACCGATCGGCCGAGCGCAGGGTCGAGGTCGCATCAGCCTGATCCTTGCGCATCTGGTCTTCAAGCTGCTGGCTGTTGAAATTGACGTTGAAGCGGGCGCTGATCAGGGCGCGCTGGCCGTCGTCGATCGTCTTGCGCAGGGACAGTTCCTGTTCGTGCAGCGACCACAGCCTGCCGACGAGGTTGGACATGTCGGCGGTTTTTGTCGTCGCTTCGGTGAGGTTGTCGCGGCCCTCCGCCTCCGGAGCGAGCTGACTCAGCGTCGAATTGAGCACGCTCTGCTGCGACTTGATGTCTTCATAGAGCTTGTCGCGCTGGCGAGTGTTGGTGATGCGCAGGAAATCATCCATGGAACCATACAGGTTCTTGAACCCCGTCAAGGACTGCAGGACGCTGTTGGAAATCTCCATACGTCCCTGAAGCAGGCCCGACGCATAAAGCCCGGTAAGGCCCACGGCGGAAATGCTGATGACGAACGGCAGGACGAATATCAGAACCTTCGTCCTGATGTTGAAACGCGACAATATCTTGTCAATGAACATTTTGGCCCAGACCTCACACCGCTCCCCCGTCGACGCCGCCTCGGCGCTGACCGGATGTATAACCATCGTTCTTGAAATATCCGCAGGCGGGGTTCCTGAGTATAAGTCAGGAAGCAATCATTGCTTCGGCTCCAGCTTGCGGTGAAGCGCCCCAAGAAATCGAATGAGATTGTGTGGGTGATTAATTAATTTTCAGATAAAGATGTAATGCGACCACCGTCACACAACCAAACGCTGAAAAGCGGGCGATGAAGCCTATCTATATGCGCGAAGCAGCGCCGCCGCTCGATGGCGGCCAGAAACAATGGGGCGGCTTTAATCAGAAGCCGCGGATGGCGAGGTAGGCGATGCAAGCGGCCGTAGCGCCAGTCGCCAACATCAGTAGTCTTGCCGCCAGAAGCTTGGCATTGTCACGGGTTTGAGCGATTGCAATGGCGCGAGCACGACGATGTGTTCTGTTCATGAGTATATTCCCATTTTCGCACTGACACGATAACCGGCAAAAGGCCGTTTTCGCAACAGGCAATATACAAAACAGAAATGTAGGAAAAGAAAACGTGAAAACCAGATGTTAGCCGCAAGCCTTGCGGCTAACCGTAATAGATGCGGGAATTGTGGCCGAAGCGCGCTACTTCAACAATGCCGCGATAGCAGGATCCGTCGCCGTTTCCGCAGCCGTCTTGCCGGAGGCAGACTTGATGGTCTTGTCGGCGCCATTCTTCAACAATGCCTTGACGACGGCCGGATCATCCTGCTGGCTCGCCATGTGCAACGGTGTCCAGCCATCGTAATCGCCGGGCGCGTTGACGTCGGCGCCCTTGGAAACCAGCAAATCAATCATTTCGGGAGGACCGTAATAGGCCGCGGTATGGAGCGGATACCAGCCCTCTGTCGTCTTCATGTCCAGCTTGGCGCCGCATGCCAGCATCTTCTTGACGACATCGCCTTTCTTGTCGCGGATCGCAATGGCGAAATTCGTATCGCCGCCCGCATCCTGACCGTTCGGATCCAGCTTCTTGCATTGCGCAGAAGCAGCGCTCGCGTCGGACACCGTGACGGCAAGCATGCCAAGTGGCATCGCCATGGCCGTAACGATACCTGAAAGAACTGTGCCGCGGCATATCAGAGCCTTAAACGTCATGATTGTCTCCATTGAGTATTTTCGCGCTGGAGATGCTCTTTGCCCGTTTCGCGGCCTGTTGGCAAGGTCAATTCAGGCCGCCTCGCCGGCGACATGGCCGGAAGCCCACGCCCATTGGAAATTGTAGCCGCCGAGCCAACCGGTCACATCGACGCATTCGCCGATGAAGAACAGACCGGGAATGGTCTTTACCTGCATCGTCCGCGAATCGAGGCAAGCTGTATCGATGCCGCCGAGCGTCACCTCCGCCGTGCGATAGCCTTCGGAGCCCGAGGGTTTGAGGCTCCATGACTGGATGGCTGCCGCGAGCTGCTGCAGGCGCTTGTCGGATTGATCGGCCATGTTGCCGGAGATACCTTCGCTCTCGACGACATACTGGGCCAGCCGCTTCGGCAGGATTTCGGCAAGAGCGGTCTGCGCCGATTGTCGGCCATTCCCCTGCTTGGCTTTCTTGAGAAGCGCAAAGACATCGATATCGGGCTCGATCACGACCGTGATCTCCTCACCCTCGCGCCAATAGGAGGAGATCTGCAGGATGGCGGGGCCGCTGAGGCCGCGATGGGTAAAGAGCAGGGCCTCGCGGAACGCCATCTTGTCGTGGCGGATCTCCGCGGGCGCGGCGATGCCCGAAAGCGGTGCCAACCGCTGAAGCAATTGTGGATCGAGGGTTAGTGGCACGAGGCCCGGCCGGGTTTCGACCAAAGGCAGGCCGAATTGCTCGGCGATGCGATAGGCAAAGCCAGTGGCGCCCATCTTTGGGATCGACTTGCCACCGGTGGCGACGACAAGCGAGGATGCTTCGAAGGCGCCTTCCGAGGTGCTGAGGCGATAGCCGCCGGCAGTTTGATCGATATCGCCGATTTCCGTCCGCAACCGCAGTTGCGCGCCCGCATCGCGCATCTCGTCGGTCAGCATGCGGATGATGTCCTTGGCGCTGTTGTCGCAGAAGAGCTGGCCGAGCGTCTTCTCATGCCAGGCGATGCCATGGCGTTCGACCATGGCGATAAAATCCTGCGGTGTGAAACGGGCGAGCGCCGATTTGGCGAAGTGCGGATTGGCCGACAGGAAGTTCTTCGGCCCGGCATGGATGTTGGTGAAATTGCAGCGGCCGCCGCCGGAAATTCGGATCTTTTCGCCCGGCGCCGCAGCATGGTCGAGCACGAGGACGGACCGCCCGCGCCGGCCGGCGCGGATGGCGCACATCATGCCTGCTGCGCCCGCACCGAGGACGATCACATCATATCTGCCTGCCACGCTTCAGCCCTTCATTCTTCGCCGCGCGCTCTCGTCACTTTTCCATCATACGGCGAAAGTCCGAGCGGTTTTCCCCCTCGCCAATTGGCAAACTGCAGTTATGATGCAGTCGTCGATCAACCCAAATACGGTGTTTTATGCCCGCGAGAAAGACCCCGCTGAAAGCTTCCATACCCGTCTCGAAAGCCCCTACAGTACCTCCTTCTCTGAGATCGGCACGCGGCGTAGCAAACTGGAAGGAAGCGGCGCAATGGCTGCGGGCACGCGGGATCGAGGACATAGAATGCATCACGCCGGATCTCGCCGGCGTGCCGCGCGGCAAGATGATGCCGACCTCGAAATTCACCTCCAATACGTCGCTGGCACTGCCCTCGGCGATCTATCGCCATACGATTTCCGGCGAGTATCCGGAGGAGACCGAAAGCTTCCGCTACGAACCGCGCGACAGCGACCTGAAGCTGGTGCCGGACCTTTCGACGCTTTCGGTCGTGCCCTGGGAGAGCGATCCGACGGCGCAGGTGATCTGCGATATCGTCAATTCCGAAGGACATGCGGTGTCCTACACGCCGCGCAATCTGCTGAAGCGGATCATGGGGCTCTATCGCGAGCGCGGGTGGAAGCCGGTGGTGGCGCCGGAAATCGAGTTCTATCTCGTCGCCAAGAATGACGATCCGGACTATCCGCTGCACCCGCCGAAGGGCCGCTCCGGCCGCTCGATCCTCGGCGGACAGGGCTATTCGATCGCCGGCATCAACGAGTTCGACGAACTGATCGATGATATCTATCACTTCTCCGAGAAGCAGGGTCTTGAGATCGATACGCTGATCCATGAAGAGGGTCCGGCGCAGCTCGAGATCAACCTGCGCCATGGCGACCCGATCGAACTTGCCGACCAGGTGTTCATGTTCAAGCGCACCATTCGCGAGGCGGCGCTGAAGCACGGCATTTACGCGACCTTCATGGCCAAGCCGATGCAGAGCCAGGCCGGCTCGGCGATGCATATCCATCAGTCGGTCGTGAACATCGAGACCGGTAAGAACGTCTTCACCAATCCGGACGGCAGCCCTTCGCAGGAGTTCTTTCATTTCATCGGCGGCATGCAGCGCTATGTTCCGAATGCGCTCGCCATGCTCGCGCCCTATGTGAATTCCTATCGCCGGCTGGCGCCGAATATGTCCTGCCCGGTCAACAATGCCTGGGGCTACGACAACCGCACCACGGCCTTCCGCGTTCCCGTTTCCGATCCGCAGGCCCGCCGCGTCGAGAACCGGTTGCCGAGCTCCGATGCCAATCCCTATCTGGCGCTCGCCGCCTCGCTCGCCTCCGGCCTGCTCGGCATCATGAAAAAGGTGGAGCCCACCGCGCCGACCGAGGATTCGGCCAATGAAGGCTCGATCGACCTGCCGCGCGGCCTTCTGGAAGCCATTGCTCTGCTTGAGGACGAGCCGGCCTTCGAGGAGGTGCTCGGCAAGGACTTCATCGACATCTATGCCGGCGTCAAGCGGGGTGAATTTGAAACCTTCATGCAGGTGATCAGCCCGTGGGAGCGGGAATTCCTTCTGCTCAACGTGTGAAGGAGGCGCCCATGACGCTGCAGGAAACATGGCAAAGCCCGATCGCGCCCGGCCTTTCCTTCTACCAAGCGACCGTCGGCCCGCGTGCGAGCTATCCGAAGCTCGACGGCTCGCGCCGCGCGGATGTCGCGATTATCGGTGGCGGCTATACCGGTCTTCAGGCCGCCTACAATCTTGCCAAAGGTGGCGCGGAGGTCGTGCTGATCGATGCCAACCGCTTCGGCGACGGCGCCTCCGGCCGCAATGGCGGACAGCTCGGCACCGGCCAGCGCTGGTGGCCGGAAGAGATGGAAGAGAAGATCGGCTATGAGCGGTCGAAGGCCCTGTTCGATCTGGCCGAGGACGCCAAGCGGCATCTTCTCGATTTCTCCGCCGAGCATGGCATCGACATGGATTTCCTGCCCGGCCAGATGAATGTCACGCACAAGCGCAGCGACAAGCGTGACTATGTGGACAGTGCGGAGATCGCAGCGACCCGCTATGGCTATCCGCACATGACGTTCATGGATGAGGCCGAAACCCAGGAGCGGCTGGGTTCGTCGTTCTATCTCTATGGCGTTCGGGATATGGGCACGGGCCATATCCATCCGCTGAAACTGCTCATCGGCATTGCCCGCGTCGCGGCAGAGGCCGGTGCGTCTCTCTTCGAAATGACCAAGGCGAAGGGCTTCCGGCAATTCGGCGGCAAGACGATCATCGAAACGGATGGCGGCGAGATCACAGCCGACCGGGTGCTGATCGCCTGCAACGGCTATATCGGCAATCTGGAGCCGGTGACGGCAAGTCACGTCATGCCGATTCGGTCCTTCATCGGCGCGACCGAACCGCTCGACCGCTTTCCGGCGGTATTGCCTGGTAACGAGGCCGTCGCCGATTCGCGATTCGTCGTGCGCTATTTCCGCAAATCCAAGGATGGACGCCTGCTTTTTGGCGGGCGCGAGGCCTATACGGCGGACAATCCGCGCGACATAACGCAGCACATCCGCCGGCAGATCACCGAAATCTATCCGGCTCTCGGCGATATCAGCATCGATTATGCCTGGGGCGGCTCGGTCGGCATCACCATGCCGCGCCAGCCCTTCGTGCGCGAGGTCATGCCTGGCGTCACTTCCATCGGCGGCTATTCCGGCCATGGGGTGATGCTGTCAAATTATTGCGGTAAACTCTATGCGAAAACGGTTCTCGGGAATGCGGATGAACTTCATCTCTTCAGAGAGTTGAACATACCGCCCTTCCCCGGCGGTGCGCGCATGCGGGCGCCTCTGCTGTTCCTGGCGCTCTCGTGGTTTGCGTTGCGCGACAGGTTTTAAAAACCGGAGGATGATTTCTTCCGCCGGCAATCCGCTCCAAAAAGCCGCATCTGATTTTTGCGATGCACACTGGCCTTTTTAAATCGATTAGATTAAAAGGGGCCTCAACCAAGACCGATTGAGAGATAGCTCATGAGCAGCCAGATCATTCCTGTTGAACCATTTGATTATGTCGTTTTCGGCGGCAGCGGCGACCTTGCCGAACGCAAGCTCCTGCCCGCTCTTTACCATCGTCAGGTCGAAGGCCAGTTTTCCGAGCCGACACGCATCATCGGCGCCTCGCGCAGCGCGCTTTCCAATGAAGAATACCGCAAATTTGCAGATGCCGCCCTGAAGGAACACCTGAAAAAAGGCGAATATGACGACGCCGAGGTCAAAAAGTTCCTGGCTCGCCTGTTCTACGTGCCCGTCGACGCCCGCAGCGATGCCGGCTGGGATCAGCTCAAGAAGATCCTGGACGAAGGCAAGGAGCGCGTGCGCGCCTTCTATCTCGCTGTCGCTCCGGGCATCTTCGGCGACATCTCGCAGAAGATCCACGATCACAAGCTGATCACCAAGCAGACCCGCATCGTCGTCGAAAAGCCGATCGGCCGCGATCTTGCCTCGGCTCTGCAGCTCAACGACACCATCGGTAAGGTCTTCAAGGAAGAGCAGATCTTCCGCATCGACCATTATCTCGGCAAGGAAACCGTGCAGAACCTAATGGCGCTGCGCTTTGCCAACGCTCTCTACGAGCCGCTGTGGAACGCCAACCACATCGACCACGTGCAGATCACCGTTGCTGAATCGGTCGGCCTCGAAGGCCGCGCCGGCTATTACGACACGGCTGGCGCCCTGCGCGACATGGTACAGAACCACATCCTGCAGCTGCTTTGCCTGACCGCAATGGAAATCCCCTCCTCCATGGATTCGGAAGCCGTTCGCGACGAGAAGCTCAAGGTTCTGCGCGCACTGAAGCCGATCGATGCTTCCAACGTCGAGCAGGCGACGGTTCGCGGCCAGTATCGCGCCGGCGCTTCGGCGGGCGGCCCGGTCAAGGGCTATCTCGACGAGCTGGAAGGCGGCGTTTCCAACACCGAAACCTTCGTCGCCATCAAGGCCGAGATCGGCAACTGGCGCTGGGCGGGCGTTCCCTTCTACATCCGCACCGGCAAGCGCCTGGCCGGCCGCATGTCGGAGATCGTCATCACCTTCAAGCACATTCCGCACACCATCTTCGATCAGGCCGCCGGCCGCATCGTTGCCAACCAGCTCATCATCCGCCTGCAGCCGGACGAAGGCGTCAAGCAGTCGCTGATGATCAAGGACCCGGGTCCGGGCGGCATGCGCCTGCGCAACGTCTCTCTCGACATGAGCTTCGCGTCTGCATTCAACGTCCGCAATCCGGATGCCTACGAGCGCCTGCTGATGGACGTCATCCGCTCCAACCAGACGCTGTTCATGCGCCGCGACGAGGTGGAAGCCGCATGGAAGTGGGTCGATCCGATCCTCAAGGGCTGGGAACACGCCGGCCAGCAGGTGCAGGGCTATACAGCCGGCACCTGGGGTCCGAGCCAGGCTATTGCGCTCATCGAGCGTGACGGCCGCACCTGGCACGACGATATCTAAACCGGGACGACAACGATGACAGCCAACATGCATGCTTTTGCCAATGGTGCCGAACTCGCCGGCAAGCTCGCGGACAAGGTGGCCGAAACCCTTTCGGCTGCGATTACCGCCCGCGGCTCCGCAAGCATCGCGGTCTCCGGCGGCTCGACGCCGAAGGCCTTTTTCCAAGCGCTGTCATCGCACTCGATCGACTGGGGCAAGGTGATGGTCACCCTCGTCGACGAACGGTTCGTGCCATCAGACAATCCCCGTTCGAACCACCTGCTCGTCCAGGAAAACCTGCTGAAGGATAAGGCGGCTGCCGCCAAATTCCTTCCGCTCTATCAGGCTGCGGCTTCCGTCGAGGAGGCCGCGGTCATCGCCACCAAAAAGACCAAGGCTATCGGCCATCCCTTCGATGTCGCCATCCTCGGCATGGGCAATGACGGCCACACGGCTTCCTTCTTTCCGGGCGGCAGCAATCTCAAGACCGCGCTCGATCCGAACACCCCCCGTGGTATCATCACGATGGAAGCGGAAGGTGCCGGTGAGCCGCGGCTGACGTTCACTTTCTCAAGCCTTCAGGATGCCCGATTGCTGGTGCTCCATATCGAGGGAGAAGGAAAGAAGGACGTTTTGGCCAAGGCCGAAGCACCGGGCGAAGAAACCGAGATGCCGATCCGCGCCATGCTGCGCCGGGCGGCTTCTCCGGTCGAGATTTATTGGGCTCCGTGATACGGCCTGAAGGCCTGGTCATCGAACCCTGACAGACACAGCAACCCGTGCTGCGCCATGTGCCCCTCGGGCGCAGCGGCAAAGCATTGACTTTTAGACCCCGCGCCATGCCCTCTGACGAATAGGCATCAAGGGCACCGCGCAGAACAGACGGAGGCAGATCGACCATGGCCGCTGACGCCCGCATATCAGCGATTACCGCACGTATCGTCGAGCGCTCAAAGCCGACGCGCGAGCGCTATCTGGACCGCCTGCGCAGTGCTGCAACCAAGGGAGCGCAACGCTCCGTGCTCGGCTGCGCCAACCTTGCGCATGGCTTCGCCATCTGTTCCCCCTCCGAGAAAGACGCGCTGGCGGGAGACCAGGTGCCCAATCTCGGGATCATCACCTCCTATAACGACATGCTCTCGGCGCATCAGCCCTTCGAGACCTATCCGGCGATCATCCGCGAAGCGGCGGCCGAAGCGGGCGGCATTGCCCAGGTTGCGGGCGGCGTGCCGGCCATGTGCGACGGCGTCACGCAGGGACAGCCGGGCATGGAGCTTTCGCTCTTCTCGCGCGACCTGATTGCCATGTCGGCGGCCGTCGGCCTGTCGCACAATATGTTCGATGCGGCCGTCTTCCTCGGCGTCTGCGACAAGATCGTCCCCGGCCTCGTCATTGCCGCTCTCTCCTTCGGCCATCTGCCCGCCGTCTTCATTCCGGCCGGGCCGATGACTTCGGGCTTGCCGAACGACGAGAAATCGCGCGTGCGCCAGCTCTATGCCGAAGGCAAGGTCGGCCGCGCCGAATTGCTGGAAGCGGAATCGAAGTCCTATCACGGTCCCGGCACCTGCACCTTCTACGGCACGGCTAATTCCAACCAGATGCTGATGGAGATCATGGGCTTCCACATGCCGGGCGCCTCCTTCGTCAATCCCGGCACGCCGCTGCGCGAAGCTCTGACCCGCGAGGCGACCAAGCGCGCGCTCGCAATCACCGCCATGGGCAATGAGTTCACACCGGCGGGCGAGATGATCGACGAGCGCTCGATCGTCAATGGCGTCGTCGGCCTGCATGCGACCGGTGGCTCGACAAACCATACGATGCATATCGTCGCCATGGCGCGTGCGGCCGGCATCGTGCTGACATGGCAGGATATTTCCGAGCTTTCGGACATTATCCCGCTGCTCGCCCGCGTCTACCCGAACGGGCTTGCGGACGTGAACCATTTCCACGCCGCCGGCGGCATGGGCTTCCTCATCAAGGAGCTCCTGAAGAAGGGGCTGCTGCACGACGACGTGCGCACCGTCTACGGCCAGGGCCTCGGCAGCTACTCTATCGACGTCAAGCTCGGCGCCGACGGCAACGTCGTACGCGAGCCGGCTCCGGAAAAAAGCCACGACCCGAAGGTACTGGCAAGCATCGACACGCCTTTCCAGAGCAATGGCGGCCTGAAGATGCTGCGTGGTAATATCGGCAAGGCGGTCATCAAGATCTCCGCCGTCAAGCCGGAGCGCCACATCATCGAAGCACCGGCCGTGATCTTCCACGATCAGCTGGAAATGCAACAGGCCTTCAAGGACGGCAAGCTGAACCGCGATTTCGTGGCCGTCGTCCGCTTCCAGGGACCGAAGGCGAACGGCATGCCCGAGCTGCACAAACTCACGCCGGCGCTCGGCGTGCTGCAGGACCGTGGTTTCCGCGTAGCGCTCTTGACCGACGGCCGTATGTCGGGCGCATCGGGTAAGGTGCCTGCCGCCATCCATGTGACACCGGAAGCCGTCGAGGGCGGCCCGATCGCCCGCATCAGGGAAGGCGACATCATCCGCATCGATGCGATTGCCGGTACGCTGGAGGTGCTGGTCGATGCCGCCGATATGGCGGAGCGCGAGCCGGTCGTGGCCGATCTCTCGGAGAATGAATTCGGTATGGGCCGGGAGCTCTTCGTTCCGTTCCGCCACGCCGCGGGACCGGCGGATCAGGGTGCAAGCGTCCTGTTCCGCCACTGAGATTGTCCGCCGGATTTCGGCAGGACGGCATCGAAGGCTGATCAAGGCGCTTTGGATGCTGCAGTTCCTGCTTCCGGCGGAGCCTTGTCCGTCCATGCCGGCGGAAGGCCGAGGCGCCCGCCCACGAAGCCTGTCACGCCCGGCGATTTCCCGAATACCTTGCAGGCGTCGTATTTCGGTGCCCGGCCGATGAGTGACGCCAATTTCGCCCTGGATGGGAAGGAGGGCGCCGCGCCGAACGGCGTCTTGCCCTTGACCAACATCTTACTGAAATCGCCGCCGAATTTGGCGGCGAGGCTATAGGCATCTCCTTCCTTGGCGATGGTGCCCGAATCAAAGAATGCGTTTGCACCACGTCCCCAGATCATGACAGCCTTCTGTACACCCTGGGGATTGAAAGCCTCCGCTTCGAGCGAGAGGCTGCCCATGCCGATCGGAATACGCGGAACGGGCACCGGTACACCCGGCAGCAACACGCTTTTGCCCACGGAGGCAATTTTCGAGACTCCGACGGCGGTTGCATTGGTTGCCTTCACCTGCGTCACGACGGCGCGAATGGTGAGATGCGCCGGCTCAGATAGACCGACGACGGCGAAACGTTCACTCAATCCGGAACAAAGCGCTCTATCGACGGCATTGGTGACGAGATCGCGCTGTTTGGGTGTGAAAGCAGCGGTTTCGGCGCGCATCGAAAAGGCGGTGGGAATGATCTTCACGGTCTTGGCCGCCAGAACATCGTCCTTGCTTACCCTAAGAAGCGAGTGCGCAACCAGCCCATCCGATCGGGTCAGCCCTTCATAGGACCGCAAAGATCCCGCCCGATCCAGCGGCGCGGAGGCACAGCCGCCCAGCAGGCTCATCAAGAGGGCAATCGACCACATATCAGCCCTCCGATGGCTTTCAGCGGCAGATGGGCCATAGGGTCTGCTTACAGCATGATTTGAGATTGTAGCGACTGGCATTGATGATTGCGCTCCTGCACCGGGTTATGAACATCAGCATCAACATTAAATATCGCACTAAGTGCAATATTAATATCGGCCAATTTGCGGCAATCGGGAAGCGAAGCGGAGAATTTATTTCACCAAAGATTGAGATTGCCGGGAACGGCCTGCGGGGCATGCCGATGATTTGAGCGGCGTTGCGACTCATGCCAGAATGGCCCGATGCATAATGTAACCCCAAAGCCGGAAGGGCTGCGTGAACAGAAGCGCCGCCTGACCTTTCAACGCATAGCGGACGTCGGAATGAAATCCTTTCTCGCGAAAGGCTATCAGGAAACGACGATCGACGAGATTGCCGCAGCAGCCGGGATTTCCCGCCGGACTTTCTTTTATTACTTTAGAAGCAAGGACGATATTCTTCTGGCGCATCAGCGCCGATATATGGACGCACTGCGGACTGGCATCATGGAGAATGCGTCGGCCGGGCGACCCATTGAGGTCGTCCATCAAGCCACCCTGGGACTCGTGGCCCGCATCGAGGCGGAAGCGCCTCGGCTTCTGGAGACTGCCAAGCTTTTACGCCAAAGCGAGACCTTGCGCGCCCGTTCGCGGGGCAACTCTTTGCAGCTTGAGCAAATCGCCTACCAAGCCCTGTGCGAATTGTTTCCGACCAGGGACCGCGACGGTCTGCAGCTGGTTTCGATGATCGGAGTGAGCCCGCTTCGCCTCTCGGTCAACAAATGGCTGCAGGAAAATGGCAGGCTACCGCTGATCAAGTATCTTGAGGATGCGCTCGCAAAATGCCGAACGGAAATCTGATCCGTCAGCCGAACGCAGCGCTAAGCCGTTTCTTGTGGGTCGTTGATCAGGATCTGATGTCGAGCACGCGGTTCTTATGAGCCGGGTGCGTGCTGTAGACGAAGATCTTGTTCATTTCCTTCTCCGTAAGAAGCCGCAGGAAGCGAACTTCCACCGTGTTGTTGGAGAAGACCTTCATCAGCACACAACCGACCTTGGTGATGCGGGCGTCAGGAATATCCAGATAGAACTGCTTCGGCAGATTATACTGGGTGAGGATCGCAAGAACCGCGCTGCTCTGCGAGATACGGATAATATCGCAGCGGCGGGACGCAAGATTCATCACGCCCTTTTCAGTGTATTCGAGGCGGGCGGCATTCATGGTGTCTTCCATGCGAAACCGCACTTCGCGGTCATACATGAAGGATTCTTCCTTGTTAAGGAAATGCTGACCTGAATTAGCTCTGCCGAACGCGGCCATCTTGGTAGACCCCTGAAGTATATTATGAAGAGAAGACTATCAGCCGGTCTTTAACAGAAGGTTTGAGTGCGCCGCCCAAGATGAATTTTGTTGTTCATTTTTACTTGGGCCGGGGCATCCGGTAAGCGCCTACTTGCGATAGGAGTGGCCGCTGGCGTCGAAAAGATGCAGCTTCTGACGGTCGGCGGCAAAACGCATCTTTTGGCCGCGATGAATATCGGCAATGCCGGGGATCTTGACGATGATCGGCTCGCCATCGACCAGGCCTTCGATATAGAGCTGCGTCACTTCGCCGAGCGCCTCGACGATGGAAACCTCGCCTTCGAAGAGATAGTCATCGCCCGTCGCGAGACGAAGATCTTCCGGACGTACGCCGAAGCTGGCGGCCTTGCCCTTTTCGGAGGCCTCCGTCGGCACGTCCAACGTTACCGATTTGCCGCCGGTCAGTGTCACCGTCGTCGCAGCGCCTGTTTCGGTTACCGTTGCCGGGATGATGTTCATGGCCGGCGAGCCGATGAATTTTGCAACGAACAGGTTGGCCGGGCGCTCGTAGAGTTCAAGGGGAGCGCCGACCTGTTCGACCCGGCCGGCCGACAGCACGACAATACGGTCGGCCAGCGTCATGGCTTCCACCTGGTCATGGGTAACGTAGATCATCGTCGTCTCGGGCATCGAATCGCTGAGTTTGGCGATCTCGATGCGGGTCGCCACACGCAGGGCGGCATCGAGGTTGGACAGCGGCTCGTCGAACAGGAAGACCTTGGGGTTGCGGCAGATGGCGCGGCCGATGGCAACGCGCTGCCGCTGACCGCCCGAGAGTGCCTTCGGCAGACGCTCGAGATATTGCGTGAGCTGCAGGCTTGCCGCCGCCGCCCGCACACGACGATCGATCTCCTGCTTGCTTTCGCCGGCGATGCGCATGCCGAAGGCCATGTTGTCATAGACGGTCATATGCGGATAGAGCGCATAGGACTGGAAGACCATGGCGATGCCGCGCCGTGACGGCGGCACCTCGTTCACCTTCTGGCCGGCGATCATCATATCCCCGGCGGTGATGCTCTCCAGCCCGGCGATCATCCTGAGCAAGGTGGACTTGCCGCAGCCGGAGGGCCCGACGAAGACGATGAACTCGCCTTCGTTGATCTCCAGATCGATCCCGTGCAGCACATGCACGCTGCCGTAGGATTTCTTGATATCCTTCAGAACAAGTCCAGTCATTATGCTTCCTCCTCCCAAAGGTCAGGCAAGACGCGCGAAATAGGCGCCCCAGGCCGGAATATCGATCTTGTTGCCGTAGTTGTTGCTGGTAAATCCATGTCCCGTCAACGCCTGCCAATTGCCATCAGGCAGGGTTGCCAGCGTTTCGACGGGGCTCATATTGAAGACGCAGAGAATGGTCTCTCCGGCATAAGTGCGGGTGTAGATCAGCACGTCGCCCTGCGGCTCCGAAAAGGCGATTTCGCCCTTGGCGAAGGCCGGATGCTGTTTGCGGAAGGCGAGGAAGCGACGGTACTGCTCCAGCACCGAATTTTCATCGCCCTGCTGGACGCTGACGGCGCGCAGAATGTGTTCGACCGGCACCGGCAGCCAGGGCTTGACGGTGGAAAAGCCGCCCTGCGCCACCTGGCTGTCCCAGACCATAGGCGTGCGGCAGCCATCGCGGCCCTTGAACTCGGGCCAGAACTGGATGCCGTAGGGATCCTGCAGATCCTGATAGGCGAGATCGGCTTCCGTCAGCGCCAGTTCCTCGCCCTGATACAGGCAGACCGAACCGCGCAGGGTCAGCAGCAGCGCCGCATAGAGCTTGGCGAAAGCATCGCGGTCGGCCACCAGATTGCCCCAGCGGCTGACATGGCGCACGACGTCGTGGTTGGAGAAGGCCCAGCAGGCCCAGCCTTGCGGAGCTGCCGTGTCGAAGTCGTTCATCACCTCTTCGACGCGATCCGGCGAAAGAGCGTCCGGCGCTAGGAATTCGAAGGCGTAGCACATGTGCATCTTGTCGCCGCCGGATGTGTATTCACCGACGATTTCGAGGCCGCGCTGGCTATCGCCGACTTCGCCGACGGCTGCAATCGCCGGGTATTCGTCGAGCACGGCGCGGAAGCGCTTCAGGAATTCCAGGTTCTCGGGACGATTCTTGTCGTAGAGATGCTCCTGGAAGTTATAGGGATTGACGGCCGGTGCCGTAGAGGCGTTGCGCCGCGAAGGCTCCAGCGCCGGGTTGTCGCGCAATTCCTTGTCGTGGAAGTAGAAATTGATGGTGTCGAGACGGAAGCCGTCGACACCGCGGTCGAGCCAGAAACGGACGACGTCAAGCAAGCGATCCTGCACTTCGGGATTGTGCAGGTTCATATCCGGCTGCGAGGTCAGGAAGTTGTGCATGTAATATTGCATGCGGGTCGGATCCCACGCCCAGGCCGAACCGCCGAAGATCGACAGCCAGTTGTTGGGCGGTGTGCCATCCGGCTTGGCATCAGCCCAGACGTACCAATCTGCCTTGGAGTTATCCTTGCTCGAGCGGCTTTCGACGAACCAGGGATGGCGGTCCGAGCTATGCGACAGCACCAGATCGATCATCACCTTGATGCCGAGGCGATGGGCTTCCGTCACCATCGCATCGAAATCGGCAAGCGTACCGAAGATCGGATCGACGTCCTCGTAATTGGAGACGTCATAGCCGAAATCGCGCATCGGCGAGGTGAAGAAGGGCGAAATCCAGATCGCATCGACGCCGAGCGACGCGACATGCGGCAGGCGGACGGCGATGCCCTTAAGATCGCCGATGCCGTCACCGTTGGAGTCCTGATAGGAACGCGGATAGATCTGATAGATCACGGCGCCGCGCCACCAGTCCTTGTCAACTTCCGAAGCCGATTGAAGAGCAATGCTCATGCTGAGTGGGTCCTGTAGTAAGTGCGTGTTTTTGGATCAGCCCCCCTTCACCGACCCGGCGAGCAGACCGCGCACGAGATAGCGCTGCAGACCAAAGAAGACGAGGAGTGGGATAAGGATTGTGACGAAGGCCGATGCCGTCAGGATTTCCCAGTTGCCGCCGCGCGAGCCGAGCAGCGCGTTGAGGGCGGCCGTAAGCACGAGGTGATCCTTGTCGGTGCCGAGGAAGACCATCGCGATCAGAAGGTCGTTCCACACCCAGAGGAACTGGAAGATCGCGAAGGAGGCCAATGCTGGGAAAGACAGCGGCAGGATGATCTTGACGAAGATATCGAAATCGCTAGCGCCGTCGACGCGGGCGGATTCGATGATTTCCTTCGGCAGGCCGGCAATGTAGTTGCGCAGGAGATAGATGGCCAGCGGCAGGCCGAAAGCCGTGTGCGCCAGCCAGATGCCGGGATAGGTCTTCGACGGAACGCCGAATATCTGGCCGATTTCGTTATAGATGCGCAGAAGCGGGATCAGCGACATCTGCAACGGCACGACGATCAGGCCGACAACGAGCGCGATCAGGATCGCGCGGCCGGGAAACTCCATCCAGGCAAGCGCATAGGCCGCAAAGGCGGCGATCAGGATCGGGATGACGGTTGCGGGGATCGTTACCGTCAGCGAATTGATGAAGGACTGGCCGATCCCCTCGCCGCCGAGTACGTTGCGGTAGTTGTCGAAGGTGAATTGCGGCGGTGTGGCAATGGTCAGGTAGATGCGCTTGCTGCGGGCATCGGCCTCAAAGGGACCAGTTTTCTGGTAGCGATAGCTGCCGTCAGCATTCACTGTTAGGGTCTCGCCATTGCCGAGATCGGCTGGCGAGCCGATCTTATAGGCGGCCGGCTCCTGCACGCGCAGGCCGAAGGACTGGATCCTGCCGTTGCCGCTGTTGCCTTGACCGGCAACCGTACCGGCGATGACGTAATTGGCACCGTCCTGCTTTGCCTTGTCCGGGCCGTCGAGGCGGACGGCGGCCGTCTGCGACGAACCGGAGAAAGCCGTCCACCAACCGGAGGCGACGATCTGGTCCTTGTCGCGCAGCGCCGTGACGAAGATGCCGAGCGTCGGAAGCAGCCAGAGCAGGACGATGAGCAGCACCGCGGCATGAACGAAGATGCGTGCGGGACCGATACGGCCGAGATTCCCAATCATGTCAGCGCCCCTTCGTTTCTGCGTTTGCGCGGCGGATATTCCAGATCATGATCGGTGTGACGGCGACCATGATGACGAGCGCTATGACGGCGCTTCGGCCGCTGTCGCCGCCGCCACGGAACATCCAGTTGAACATCAGGTTGGCAAGCACCATCGTGTTCCATTGACCATTGGTCATGGTGAGAACGATATCGAAGACCTTGAGGACGAGGATAGTGATGGTGGTCCAGACTGTGGCGATCGTTCCCCAGACCTGGGGAACCATGATCTTCCAGAAGATCTGCCAGCCATTGGCGCCGTCGATGACAGCCGCTTCGATGGTTTCCTCCGGAATACCGCGCAGCGCCGCCGAGAGGATGACCATGGCAAAACCGGTCTGGATCCAGATCAGCATGACCATCAGGAAGAAATTGTTCCAGAACGGAATGGTGATCCAGACTTCCGGCGTGCCGCCGAACAGCTGGACGATCGCGTTCAGAAGGCCGATCTGCGCATCCGTGCCGCCGCGATATTCATAGATGAATTTCCAGATGACGGAAGCGCCGACAAAGGAGATTGCCATCGGCATGAAGATGACGGCCTTGGCGATATTGCCCCACCAGATGCGGTCGGTCATTACGGCGATAACGAGACCGAAGAAGGTGCAGGCCGCCGGCACAACGGCGAGCCAAAGGATGTTGTTGAAGATCGACTGGCGGAATTCGGTATCGTTGAGCGCCCAGAGATAATTGGCGCCGCCGACGAACTTGCTGCCATCAGGCCCGTAGAACGACAGGATGAAGGTCGCGACGACGGGATAGACGAGATAGACGACAAGCAGGAACAGCGCCGGCCCCAGGAACAGCCAGGGGCGGATAAGACCGCGGCGGCGAAGGTTGACAGCCGCCCGATGGACCTCATCGCCTTCCCTTGCCGGAAAGATCAAGTCCAAGAGCTTGTTGGAAAACCAGAAATAAGCGGCGCAAATGGCAACGCCGAATATCATGGCGGCAATCGCCGATACGATCTGCGAAAACATCCCTTCCCTCCCCGAATTATCTACTTTTGTCCATCAGTCGGGCATCGGCCGCGCTGAAGGGCGCGTCGTCATATGCGGCATGGCGCCGCCGGCGAGTTGCCGGCGGCGATAGGGCTATGATGTCTTACTTGATGGCGTCCCAGGACTTCTGGATACCGTCGGCTACATCCTGAGCAGACTTGCCGCCGACGAAATCCACCATGCCGGTCCAGAACGAACCCGCACCAATCTTGCCCGGCATCAGGTCGGAACCGTCGAAGCGGAAAGTGGTGGCCGTGGTCAGGGTCTCGCCTTCCTTGCGCAGTGTGTCGTTGGCATAAGCCGCGGTGTTGACGGCCTTGTACGGCGTCAGGAAGCCGGACTGGGCCATCCAGACTTCCTGGGCGATCGGCGTCTGCAGGAACTGGATGAAGGCGCGTGCAGCCTTCGAATCCTTGGTAATGGCAGCGAGCGTGCCGGCGCCGAGAACCGGCTTGCCGAGTTCAGGATGCGCGGCGGAGGGCGGGAAGTAGAAGAAGTCCGCATCCTGACCAAGCTTCGTGCCTTCCGGGAAGAAGGACGGAATGAAGGATGCCTGCTTGTGCAGGTAGCACTTCGGCGGAACCGTGAAGAGGCCCTTCGGGCTGTCGCGGAAGTCGGTCGAGGCAACAGCTGCAACGCCGCCGGCAACATATTTCGGGTTCTTCGCGAACTTGCCGAATTCCTCGATCGCCGCAACGACCTTTGGATCGTTGAACTTAAGCGAGTTATCGACCCAGTGATCGTAATCCTGCGGCGTGTTCAGGCGCAGCATCAGGTCTTCAACCCAGTCGGTTGCCGGCCAGCCGGTCGCGCCGCCAGAACCGAGGCCGATGCACCAGGGGGTGCCGCCGTCCTTGACGATCTGATCGGAGAGCTTGATCAGATCCTCCATGGTCGTCGGAACCTTGTAGCCGGCTTCTTCGAAATTCTCCGGCACGTACCAGACCAGCGACTTCAGATCGGCCTTGTAGGGGAAGGCATAGAAGGCATCCTTGCCATCCTTGCCCTTGTAGGTGCCATAACCGACCCAGCTATCGCCGGCACCGTAATTGGTCTTGACCCAGCTCGCGAGATCATCGCCGAGCGGCGTCAGGTAACCCTTGCTGGCAAGGTTTGCGAGCAGGCCCGGCTGCGGGAGGATGGCGACATTCGGCGGCGAACCGGCCTGCGTGTCGATGACGATCTGCTGCTCGTAGTTTTCCGAGGACGAATATTTGGCGTTCACGCCGGTCGCTTCGGTGAAGTAGTTGAGGACGCTGGTGAAGAGAGCCTCGTCCTCGCCGCGCCAGGGGCCGAAGATGGTCAGCGTCTCGCCCTTCAGGTCGGCATGCGCCGACTTGAACTCGTCGTAGCTTTTCCAGTTGAACTTGGAGTCCTGGCCGGGCTGGAACTTCAGATCGGCCGCCATCGCCGTACCGGCCACCAGAGCGGCGGCAGCGACGGTCATCAAGAACATCTTTTTCATGCGTTGTCCTCCCTAATAACGAAACCCATGAGCCCAAACACACTCTCGTGCTACGCGCCCCATTCCTCAAAGCGCTTTGGCTACCTCTCTCATCCATTGAGAGCGCGCCAAAGTCAAGCGGTTTTCAAATTCGGGGCGATATACACAGCAAATCTCGCGTTGCAGCATAGAATGTGCATCGATTTCTTGCTAATCGCCTTGTCTCGCACACTTCTCCTGCTACATAATTGAAAGCGCTTTGAATGCTCGCGGCTTTTCGGGAGGTTGGCTCGGCATCTTGGCTGCCTGTAGTGGGAGGAGCTGGAATACCGTGAATCTGAAACAGCTATCGCAGATGCTCGGGCTGTCGCAGACGACAGTCAGCCGGGCATTGAACGGATATCCGGAAGTCAATCACGAAACGCGCGAGCGCGTTCTCAAAGCGGTTCGGGAAACCGGCTATCGACCCAACAAGGCAGCCCAAAGACTTGCGACCGGTAAGGCCGGTTCGATCGGACTTGTGATGCCGACCTCGCCCGGCAACTCTTCGGACGTGCATTTCAGCGAGTTCCTGACGGGGCTGGGAGAAGAGGCGTTGCGGCACGATTTCCATTTCGTCCTGACGCCCGCGGATCCGAACGATGAAGTCGGCGCTCTCAGGCGATTGGCGGCCAGCGGCAATGTCGATGCCCTCTTCGTTAATTATATGCGTGGTCACGATCCGCGCCTGGAGATGCTGAAGTCTCTATCCATGCCCTTCCTCGTGCATGGACGATCGATCGGTTCCGAACCCGACTATCCATTTCTCGACATCGACAATGAAGCCGCCTTCTACGACGCCACGAAGCTGCTGCTGCAGCTCGGACACCGGCGCTTCGCCCTCTTGAACGGCCCGATCTATTTCGATTTCGCCATTCGCCGGAAGAACGGCATGGATGCGGCCCTTGCCGAGCGTGGCCTCGCGCTCGACGAAGCCTGCACCAGCCATACGCCGATGACGGATGAACAGGGCTTGCTCGCCATGGAACGCATCCTGCAAATGGAAAGGGACAAGCGTCCTACTGCAGTGCTCTGCTCCAGTACCGTGCTGGCGCTCGGTGCGGTTCGCGCCATCAACCAGGCTAAGCTCAGGCTTGGCGAGGATATATCGATGATCGCCCATGACGACGTGCTGACCTTGCTTAAGCCGGAAAATTTCACCGTGCCGCTGACGACCACCCGTTCATCGCTGCGTGCAGCCGGCGTGCGCATCGCCGAACGGCTGATCGGCGAAATCAAGCATACGGAAACATTTCCAGCACAGGAATTGTGGAAGGCCGAATTGATCGTGCGCGCCTCGACCGGCGTCGCACCGGCTTAAAACTTCGGCGGCTTCTTACCTGCAGCGCGATGGGCCGCGATGACGGTATTGGCCATCAGCATGGCGATCGTCATCGGTCCGACACCGCCCGGAACCGGAGTGATGGCGGCAGCGACTTCTGAGGCTTCACCATAAGCGACATCCCCCACCAGCCGGCTCTTGCCCTCGCCGCGCTCCGGTGCCGCGATCCGGTTGATGCCGACATCGATGACGGTCGCACCTGGCTTCACCCAATCCGCCTTCACCATCTCCGGACGGCCGACGGCCGCCACCAGAATATCGGCACCCCTTGCCACGGAGGCGAGGTCCTTCGTGCGCGAATGCGCCGTCGTTACCGTCGCATTGGCATTGAGCAGCAATTGCGCCATCGGCTTGCCGAACAGGTTGGAGCGGCCGATGACGACGGCATTCAGCCCCGACAGGTCTTCGCCGTGGATCGAACGTACCAAAAGCATGGCGCCGGCCGGCGTGCAGGAGATCAGCCC